>JANNOO010000020.1:0-1871 GCA_031399165.1 Alphaproteobacteria bacterium
TTGTGATCCCGCGCAGATTGAAAGTGGCGATCTGGAGTTTCCCGCGTTCGCTTCACAAAATAGGGTTTAGGACCGTTATTGCTGCTTGAGAGGCGAGGGCGCCGTCTCGGCTTGCCGCGTTACCGGCCCGAGGCCCCAGCAAACGTTGGCATAAGCCGTGCATGTGTACTCATCGAACACGATCAGATCGAGATAGAGCTTGCAGGAAACGGTTTTTTTGCCGGTCGTGTATTTCTTCACGCCTTTCTCGTCCATCTGCTTTTTGATGTGCACGTCGAGTAGGGCCAGCGCGTCGCGCGTCGGGCCGTCCTTGCCAAAGTCGTTGACCGAGAAGCCCATGTTCTTGCACTCCCGCGCCTTCAACGAGATCGGCAAGGCGATCGCGGCGAAAAATATGAGGGCTGCGGAAAATCTGGCGGAAGACGATCGGGGGGTGGACACGGGGGTATGCTCCTTCATCAGTGAACTGGCGTCAGCAGACCGGCGTCAGAGAACTGCCTCGGCCAAGCTGGCTGCATAATGCCGAGCCTTGCTTCCGTTGACTATGGCTTTTGCGTCACGCCGGCGCCTATTTCCGCAGATCGTTAAAACTGTAGCTAAATAACTCCCCAAGCCGTGTTTTTTATTACGAATCACCGGCGCGAGTTGATGGGATTATTGCGGGAGACGCCCTTGCTCGCGGTCAAAAGTTTTGAGATTATGAAAGCTTATTGCCTGAGCAAAGCTCGACCTATGCAAAGGCTAACAATAAAAAATACGAGGAGACGCAATCATGAACGATAAGAAGCCAGGTGGACCGGATCGCTGGCGTGTAACGGCCGAAGCCCTGGTTAGCAGCGCCGCGAACAAGGTTCACTGCCCGGATTGCGGCCGCCATGGCCTCTCCGTGCGCGACATGGAATATGGTTACGGCACGGATAAAGGCCTTCAGCGCTATCTGATGTGCGCGGACTGCGGCGCGTTCAATGTCGTCAGCCTCAAAAGGGCAGGGGCCGCCGCCGCCTAAGCTCCCGGCGCCGACAGACCGAGTTGGCGCCGCGCCTCATCGCGCAGGGCGTCAATCGGCTGCAAGGCGCCGCTCGCCTCGAAATGCCAGAACGTCCAGCCGTTGCACACGGGGCGGCCCTGCACATGGGCGCCCATCTTGTGGATGGAGCCTTGCGCACCGCCGCATGACAGCGTGCCGTCGGCTACGATGCTGGCCCGCAGCGTCGCCTTCGCGTCGGTGAGCCACATGCCGGGCTTGAGCATGCCGAGATCGAGAAGCGCGCCGAACGGCACGCGCGGCTCCGACCGTTTGCCGCGCAGCGCCTTAACCTCGTGCGATTTCAGCGGCTCGACGGCCGCGATGCGCTCTTCCGCGGCGCGCGCGTAATCCTCGTCACGCTCCATCCCGATGAACCGGCGGCCGAGGCGCTTGGCGACGGCGCCCGTGGTGCCCGTGCCGAAAAACGGGTCGATCACCAGATCGCCCGGCTTCGTGGTGCCCAGCAGGATGCGCGTGATGAGCGCCTCGGGCTTCTGCGTCGGGTGCGCCTTGCGGCCGTCATCGTCCTTCAGCCGTTCGGGGCCGGAGCAGATGGGGATGAGCCAGTCCGAGCGCATTTGCAGGTCGTCGTTGAACGCCTTCAGCGATTCGTAATTGAACGTGTAGCGGGTGTCGGGCCCGCGCGCCGCCCAGATCAGCGTTTCGTGCGCGTTGGTGAAGCGCCGCCCGCGAAAGTTCGGCATCGGGTTGGTTTTCAGCCACACGACGTCGTTGAGCAGCCAGAAGCCGAGATCCTGCAGCGCGCAGCCGAGGCGGAAAATGTTGTGATAGGAGCCGATGACCCAGATCGCGCCGTCCGGCTTCAGCACGCGGCGGCATTGGC
>JANNOO010000024.1:0-1813 GCA_031399165.1 Alphaproteobacteria bacterium
GTTACAGAGCGGATGGACGCCGGGCCAGATACGGAACCTCAAAATCGCGGTCATCGGCATGGGCGTAATGCTGATCCTAGGCGTTGCCGCGCTGATCATAGGGCTTTATTACCAGTCCACGCAAATAGGAACGAGCGCGCCCTCGGCGCCGGTTTCAAGCGCGCCGGGCGGGGCGGTTCTGTCGGATGTCGTTGGGATAGGGCCGGGCGGGCAGGTGGTATCGACGCAAGTCTCGGGAGACGCAATCCTCGTCGATGTGAAGCGTGGCGACGAGCGCGAGTTGCTCATTTTTTCGCTGCGAGGCGGCAAGCTACGGTCGCGCACGGTTTTAAGGCCGGAGTAACCTCGGGCGTAAATAACCGCAGGCGAATTCCTCTGAAAGCCGCCAGAACGCCAGCTTTTTCCTTCTCAACAGTTGTTGGCGATACGACGCGCACTTTTGCACAGGTTTAGTTGTGCCCGCGCAGAATTCGGACAAGATTGCGGCAGACCTTGTTTGGATGTACCCGCGTTCAGCCACGATGTTTCAGGTCCGTTGTTTGGCAACTCTCCAATTGTCCCGCGTGGCAACGCTGCGCGCCGTCACCGTCGATGATATTGCCGCGATCCGTTACGTCCATGAGGCGGCGTTTCAAAGTTATTCGGCCGAGTATCATACGCCCCAGGAAATGGAGGCGTTTCTGCAGATGCTTAAGCACCCGGACTACGGGCTGGAAATTCTCAGCAGTCATCTGTGCGTGGCCATGATTGGCGGCGAGATTGTCGGAACAGCCGGGTGGGTCGGGGCGGACGATCGCGGCACGGCGGCGCGTTTGCGCAAGGTGTTCGTGCGGCCCATGTTCGGCGGAGCCGGGATTGGCCGGATGCTCGTGCTCGACGCGGAAACGCGGGCGTCGCGCGCTGGTTTTTTCGATTTCAGCGTGCGCTCCAGCGTGTCCTCGATCGCGTTCTACAAGCGGCTCGGCTACCGAATTTCCTCCCACGGTGTTTTCGCAACGCCGAACGGTGTGGATTTGCCGATCACCTATATGCGCAAGGCGGCGCAGCAGCGGCTTTCAACCGAATATCATTGATGTTTACTGCGATACGCGGCGTGCGGCGAGCGCCCGGCTGAGGACGGCGACGATCTCAGTTTCTCCGCGCTCGCGAGCGGTATCGATCAGCGTCTTGTCGCCTGAAACTACCGCGCCTGGATCGGCCCCCAGTTCAATCAGGGCGCTGACGAGCGGAGCATCGCCGCGTGCGGCTGCGATGGCCAGCGGGGTCTGCCCGTCATTGCCTTTCACATTCAGCTGCGCGCCAAGCGACACCAACAGGCGAATGACCTTGATCATTCCCTTTTTGTCGGGTGCGTCGACCGAATGCTCCACCGCCGCCAGTAGTGGCGTTGTCCGTAAGCCATCGTCAGCCTGCGCATTGGCGTCCGCGCCGCGCCCGATGAAAAGAGGGATGATCCGCTCCGCATCCCGCATTTGGACAGCGTAGTGGAGTGGCGTTCGACCATAGATATCGCGCGCGGCGACATTGGCGCCGCCCTGTACGAGAATTCGAGCCATCTCGTAGGTTTCCGCCGCCATCAGCGGCGTCATCCCCGACAGCGGTTCGACGATATTGAGATTCGCGCCCTCTTTCACGAGGCGGCCAAGCCATGCCGGATTTTCCAGCGACATCGCGTACCAGATCGACTGATCTGCGGTTAACCCCTCACCCTGAACGGGCGCCAGATCATCGGCAGCCGAAATCGGATTTATGTGCCCGACAGAAAGCAGAGCAATCGACAAAAGTAATAATTGAGCATGAATTTTCCTCAATA
>JANNOO010000043.1:0-202274 GCA_031399165.1 Alphaproteobacteria bacterium
GCCCGCCGGGCGCCACACCGCCAGGCGCGGGAGCACCGCCGGCAGGTCCCGGCGGACCTGGCGGCGCGGGGGCGCAACCGCTGGCGCGCGCCGTTGTCGCCGCAGGCGGTCCGGCCGGAACGCCAGTCGGGGCGGGCGGACCGTGGCGGCTCTACAACGTGCGCCAAGATCCAGCGGAATTGCACGATCTGTCGAACAGGCAGCCGGAGATGATGAAGGAGATGCTGGCTGCGTGGGATCGTTACGTCGCTGAAAACGGCGTCATCGTCAAACAGGGCGCGGCGGCAAGGTAGAACGCGGCGGTGACTGGCTTTCGGGGGCTTCTACTTGTTTCAGCGCTGGTGGTTGGGGCTGCTGCCGCCGCGATCTTTTTGCTCAAGCACCCTGACGTTAAGGCGAGTGCGGCTACGGTAGAGTCCGGCCCTCGTGCTTCGGCGAAGTGTCACAAGCCCGTCGCTGGTGATCAGATCACCATTCCCGCTGGTGCGTTCCAGATGGGCTCGGACGAGGGTTATCCCGAAGAGCGTCCGCAGCGAACCGAGCAGGTCAAGGCGTTTCAGATCGATCGCTACGAAGTCACCCGCGCGCAGTTCGGCGCGTTTGTCGCCGCGACTGGTTATGTAACCGCGGCCGAGCGCAAACCCAAGCCAGTGCAGGGCATCGATCCAGACAAGCTCGTGCCGGGCTCGGCGGTGTTCGTCATGCCGGAAGCTGCGAGCGATTCCGGGGAGTGGCGTTTCGTGGCCGGCGCCAGTTGGCGCACGCCATTGCCTTCTAGTGAAGATAAGGACGCCGGCGATTATCCGGTTGTACATATCGCGTATGACGACGCGGAGGCTTACGCGCGTTGGCGCGGGCGCAGGTTACCCACCGAGACCGAATGGGAACGCGCCGCCGCCGGCGCGCGCGGGCAAGCGGTTTCCGCCTGGGGCAGGGAGACGGCGGCAAAAGCGCAGTGGCGCGCAAACGCCTGGCAAGGCCCGTTTCCCGTGCGGGATACGGGTGTTGATGGGTTTATTGGCTTGGCGCCGGTCGGTTGTTTCGACGCCAATGATTTTGGACTTCACGACATGGTAGGCAATGTATGGGAGTGGACCTCAGACAGCTTCCAGGGCGACGCTGGACGCGGCGTCATCAAAGGCGGATCATTTCTCTGCGCCGAAAATTATTGCGCGCGGTATCGCGCTTCCGCGCGTCAGCCGATGGAGCGGGATTTTTCCGCCGGCCACATCGGATTTCGCACGGTGGCGGATGTTACCGGCGGGTAGAGACGCAACAAACAGATCGCTATCGGTTGGCCTTATCAGGAAGCGCCTGCTTTTCCACGCGACAGTGACCGGCCGTTTTAGGTTAAGGCCGCGTCGCGCCATGATGCTCGACGCGGGTCCAAGCCCGATTGCGCGACACAGGCCGGTTATGTGATGTAATTTTGACGGAAAATCATTCACGCTAGCGCGCGTTTGCTACGTACGCCGATGTCACATTGCTTGCCGCAATGCGGGTATCATACGCTCACGCAAGTCTAACATATGAATGCGCGATGCAAGCACCGCGCGTTCATATGGAACAGCGGGCATGCGCCACACGTCCGTGCGCACGGTGAAGGAGGCGGCCCCCTATGCCTACGCGGCGAAGCGCCCTACTTGCGGTTTGGGCGCTTTGGATGTGCGCCGCAATTGGCGCCCTGGCGGTTTTCGGCGGCGTGGTAGCGCCGCTCGACGTGCTGACAACCTTGGCACCGGCGCTGATATTGGCGCCGCCATTACTGCTATTCGTTGCGCGCCCTCTACGCACGCCGTTCACGGTTCGGGCTGCGCTTGCGTGCATTAGCGTTGGGGCTGGTTTGTGGTTAGCCGCTCCCGACCTTGCCGGGGCGTGGCCTCAGGGAGAGGCAGCGCCAGCGAAACCGGGGCAGGCGACGCTTAAGGTTGTCACGCTAAACGTATGGGACGAGGGCGTTAATCGCCAGAAAGAGATCGAGTTCCTCCACAACGCTCAAGCCGATGTCATAATCCTGCAGGAGGCGCGAGCCGGTTTCATCTCCCGGCTGGGTGCGCTCGCCGATTTGTATCCGACGCGGGTGACTTGCTCGGAATACCCCTATTGCGGCGTCGTCATTCTCGCCAAGGCGCCAGGGCGTTTATTGCCCGGCGGTGCGCGCATCGACGCACTTGAGCAGCCCTCCAGGCCGTATCCCGCGTTTACCTGGCGCTACGCGGCGGTAGAGCTGGCGGCGCCAAGTTCTGGCGGGACCATCGTTGTGCCGATCTATGCGGTGCATATGAAACGGGGCCGCATCGTAGGCGCTTCAGCAAGGCAGTTGCCGGTTTTGGCCGAGCGTCTACGAGGAGCGAAGGATCATGCGATCGTGGCTGGCGATTTCAATACCACGCCTTGGTCAAACGCGCTGCGCGACTTCGATGGGCGTGTTGGCGTGCGCCGCATCACTCATCTGCTGCCGACATGGCCCACGCCGTCCCGGTTCGGTCCTTTGACGCCTGCGTTGATCGCTATCGACCATCTCTACATTGGCCAAGCGTGGCGCGTGGTTCGCGTTGAGCGCGGGCCAGATGTTGGATCCGACCATTATCCAGTGATTGCATGGCTCGCGGCAACGAAAACAAATTAGCCAAAGACGCACTCTCTACCGCAGGTGCGAAGAGTCAGCTTAGCTCGGCAAAGCCATATCGCCAGCGATCTAAAGAAGTTGCCAAGAACTGAATCTGACTTTTTCGTTTTGCCAATGATGACCGCATTATGGCCACAAGCAATTAAAACATCTAATCACTGGCTAACAAAAGTATAACTTGAGGTATACGATCCAATATTGCTTTGAAGTGTGGGTCGGTTTTGATAGTGTTACGACTTACCTTCACTGTACTGTTTGTCTGCATCTGCGATCAGACGACTTCATTTGCCTGAAGTTTTTCAGTTTTTGCTTGGAACCATTCACGTTCATCTTCGTTAACAAGCTGTCGGGATAACTGGTCCGTCGCAGATTGGTTCGAGGAAGTATGGCCGTGCCGATTGCGGACGCGACGTCTCCCGTGAGCGATCTTTCGCACGCGCACATCGCGCCGATTCGCACAGAATCGCAGCGGCGAACTGTAGCGATTCATCCTGATATTCTGACGTGGCGGCGGCCCGTTTTGGGCGGCGGCGCGAAGCGGGTTTTCGATCTGGTCAGCGCTACCATCGCGCTTGTGACCTTGGCGCCGCTACTTGTGACGATCGCGCTTTTGATACGGGCGCAGGATGGCGGCCCCGCGATTTATCGGCAGACGCGCATTGGCCGCCTAGGCAAACCGTTCGGCTGCTTGAAGTTTCGCTCCATGGTGCCGGATGCTGATGCGCGCCTTGCGCAACATCTGTCGCGTAACCCGGACGCTGCGGCTGAGTGGCGGCGGAGCCGGAAATTGGTGAACGATCCGCGCATCACGCCGCTCGGCGCGGTTCTTCGTTCAACCAGCCTCGACGAACTGCCGCAATTTTTCAACATTCTCGCCGGCGAAATGAGTCTCGTCGGGCCGCGCCCCGTCGTGGAAGAGGAGCTTGCCCGTTATGGGCGCGATCGAATTTATTATTTCAGCGCGCGGCCTGGGTTGACTGGGCTCTGGCAAGTCGCCGGCCGCACTAACGCTTCCTACGCGCAGCGGGTTTCGCTCGACAAGGAATACGTACGCCGGTGGTCGATCGGGCAGGATATCTCGATCTGTCTACGAACCGTCGGCGTCGTTCTTTGGCGCAAGGGCGCATATTAAGCGTGCCGGTAGCCCGCGCTGCGAATTTGATACGGCCTCCTGAGCCGTTGCTGAAGGCTAGACGCGCATGAAAGTTGCGATTGTCCACTATTGGCTGTTTCACATGCGCGGCGGTGAGCAGGTGCTCGAAGCGCTTTGCGAGCTTTATCCCGACGCCGACATTTTCACGCACGTCTACGATCCGCGGCGTGTATCTGAAACCATCCGCAGTCACCGTGTACAGACGACTTTCATTCAGAAAATGCCGTTCGCGCGCCAGCTTTACAAGCAGTACCTGCCACTGATGCCAATGGCGTTGGAGATGCTGGACCTTACCGACTACGATCTGGTGATCTCCAGCGAGTCTGGCCCAGCGAAAGGCGTAATCGTACGATCAGACGCCCTGCATATCTGCTATTGCCACACGCCGATGCGCTATTTGTGGGACCAGTATCACACCTACCGGAATAGCGCCGGCGCCTTGGCGCGCATGAGTATGCCTTACTTGTTGCACAACCTTCGCGGCTGGGACGTAACCAGCGCGGCGCGCGTTGATTACTTTATCGCTAACTCTGCCAATGTGGCTACGCGCATAAACAAGTATTGGCGTCGTGAGTGCGAAGTCATCTCGCCGCCCGTTGATGTCGATAAATTCGACGTTTCCGAAGGACATGACGATTTCTATCTGTGTGTCAGTGAATTGGTGCCGTATAAACGCATTGATCTTGCCATCGCGGCGTGTAACGCGTTGCAGCGTCCGCTGATCATCATCGGCGATGGGCCTGAAGCCAAGGCGCTGCGCGCCATCGCAGGGCCGACGATCGAATTCCTTGGTCACGTACCGCATTCAGTTTTGCGCGAGCATCTATCGACCTGCCGCGCATTGCTGTTTCCGACCTATGAGGATTTCGGGATCGTGCCGGTTGAGGCGATGGCGTCCGGACGGCCCGTCATTGCCTACGATCGGGGCGGCGCCAGAGACACGCAGATACATCAGCAGACCGGCATCATGTTCACGCAGCAGACCGTTGGGTCGCTGGTCGAGGCAATCGTGCTATTCGAGATGATGGAAAACATGTTTGAGCCGCACAAATTGGCGGCGCATGCGGCGAAATTCCGTCGTGAGGTGTTCAAGCAAAAGTTTTTCGCCAAAGTCGATAACCTGATGAACGGCGAGCAGAACCGCGCGCGGTTTGAACGGCGCCCGCGCCGCGTGGCGTTGCCGGCCCACCTATGAGCGCCGCCGACCTTGCTCAGGCGCAGCGGCCTCGGAAGAAGCATGCGTGCTTTCCGGAAGGCCGGGTCGGGTTTGCTATCGGCGACATCCATGGATGCGCCGATCTGCTTGCTGAAATGCTTGCTCTTATTGATGGTGAGAAGGTCCAGGGAACAGCGCCCCCGGTTCTCGTATTCCTCGGCGATTATGTAGATCGCGGCGTGCAAGTGCGCCAAACCCTCGATCTTCTATGCGCCGACAATCTCAGTGGATTCGAGCGTAGATATCTTCTCGGCAATCATGAGCTTTCGTTGCTCAACTTCCTTGATGAACCGCTGCGTAACCGTGCATGGCTGGCAATGGGCGGCCTTGAAACGATGGCGTCCTACGGCGTTTCGGCCCCGACGATAGGCGCAAGCCGCCATGACCTGGTTGAAGCGGCGAAGGCTTTGCATTGGGCGATCCCGCCGAAGCATATGGCGTTTCTTCGCAGCCTCGAGCGATATGCGCTCTACGGAGATTACGCGTTTGTCCATGCGGGCATAAATCCGCGCCGGCCCATGGTTCATCAGACTGATCGCGACTTGCTCTGGAATCGGACGCGATATCAGAATGATCGTGCGGTGTGGAATTACCGGGTGGTGCACGGCCACACAGCAGAACCCAAGCCTTATGCCGATGATCACCGTATCGGCCTCGACACCGGCGCCTATCATAGCGGGCGGTTAAGCGCCGTTCGCCTTGAAGCAGATTCGGCCACGCTTCTTCAGGTGGGAAAAGGCGACCCTGATCGTGTTGCGCGCGCGCGCGTTAAGCACACCTTCGGCAACCGCTGGACTAGGGCGATCAAGCTATGAACCGCGTGATGCTCCCGGAAATCGCAAGCCGGCGTGCCGAGATTATCGACGCGCCCGAGCCTGAAATGATGGATTTCAGCCGCGTGCTGGTTACGCTGCTGCGTCGTAAAGGGTTGATTTTGGGCTGCGTGCTTGCGTGCGCCGTCCTTGGCCTGGCGGCGTCCATCCTTGCTCCGCGCGCGTACTCAACGAGCGCGCTTGTCATGCTCCTCCCGGAAAAAGACCGCATCAGCGCCGGTGAGAGTGGCGCTGCGGAGGCGTCCCCGGACTCCACGTTGATTGAGTCGGAAGTGGCGGTGCTGCGATCGCGTACGCTAGCGGCCCGCGTTGTCGACGAGCTCAATCTCACCGCCAATAGCGCACCGCTGTTGCCAGCTAGTCCCGTCGCAGATGCTATTGCGTCGATCAAGCGGATCTTTGCCGGCAAAAATAGTGCGGCGTCGCAAGAAGCCCGCCGCGAAGGCTTGATTGACGATGTTTTGAGATCGACCAGTGTGAAACGACGGACGGGGAGCTATGCTATCGACGTTTCCGCATCGGCGGCGCGCCCGGCCGATGCGGCGCTGATAGCCAATACGCTGTCCGACCTCTACCTCGAATGGCAATTGGAAACCCGCTTCGAGCGGGCGGGCCGAACCAATGCCTGGCTCGCCGATCGATTGAAAACGCTTCAGCTGGAAGTCGACGCCAAGGAGAAGGCGGTTGAAGCCTATCGCGCCACCAGCGGGCTTCTGAGTACGGGTGGTGACTCGACGCTTACCGAGCAGCAAATGAATGAGGTGCAGCGCGCTGTGCTTCAGGCGAACACCGAATTTGCCGAAAAGAGCGCGCGTCTTGCTCAGGTAGAGCAGCTTATCGCCAGTGGGGGTTCGGCTGAAACGATTGGAGCGGCGCTGAATTCAAGCGTTATCGGCGAATTGCGCGCGCGGGAAACCGATGCGGCGCGCCGGGTAAGCGAAATGGAGGCCCGTTACGGGGACTTGCATCCTGAGCTGTCCAAGGCCCGCGCGGAACATCTCAAAATTGAATCCCAAATCAAGGCGGAGATATCCCGCATTCAGGCTAATCTGAAGAATGAGGTGGACGTCGCCAGAACGCGCCTTGCGACCCTGCGAGGTTCGCTTTCTTCCGTGCGCGGACAGTTGGTGTCCGACAATTCCTCAATGATCCGGCAGCGCGAACTGGAGCGCGATGCGGCTGCGACCCGATCGGTCTACGAAAGCTATCTCAAGCGCTTCCAGGAGATCAGCGACGAGGCTTCGCTCAAGACTCTCGATGCGCAGATCGTGGCGCGCGCGCCAGTTCCGCGCACGCCGGCTGGGCCGGGGGCCGCAATGATGGTCGGGCTCTGGGCGGCGCTGGGTTTGATCTTGGGGGTGGGTCTGGCGTTCGGCGCGGATGCACTGGCTGATCGTCTTAACGGCGCTGAAGAGGTTGAGCAGCGCATCGGCGTCGCAACAATCGCGTCCATACCAGCGCTGGGAAAGGCGGCCTATTCCAGACTGGATCCGTGGGACAAAAATCCGGCGGCGTACATCGTGCAAAATCCCTCTTCGGCCTTCGCTGAGGCCTTCAGGGTGTTGCGCTCGACCATACGGCGTCGAGTGGACGACAGCAAAAGCCTGGTCGTGGCCATCACATCCGCTCTGCCCAACGAGGGTAAGACCACCACCGCGCTTTGCCTCGCGCGCATTTCAGCGCTGGCAGGTCAGCGCGTCCTGCTGGTGGATTGTGACGTGCGGCGGAGAAGCCTCACTCATATGTTCGACATCGAGCCCGCGGCGGGGATCATTGAGGTATTGAGTGCGCGCCAGGATTGGCGCGAGGCTGTTGTGCCTGACACCAGCACCACGGCGCACCTTCTGCCAGCATCTGGCGGCGCCACGGCGCTTGACGTTTTCGGCGGCGAAGCGATGGCGGCGCTGCTTCACAAGGCGCGTGATCATTACGATTTGATTGTGCTCGATTGCCCGCCTGTCTTGATGCTCGCTGATGGCGGCCAACTTGCCGGTCAAGCCGATGCAACCATGCTTGTTGTGAATGTCGATCGAGCGCCCGCGCGCGCGGTGCGTCATGCGGTTCGCCGAATTGAAGCCGCCGGCGGCGCGATCATGGGCGTTGCGCTTAACCAGATGAATCCAAGGGCTCCGGGGGGCTTTCTATACGGGGATTACACTTACTATGCCGCCGCCCATAAGCAGTATTTTGCGGCGTGAGGAGGCATGACTAGCCGGACGAGACCCCGCATCATAATCAACGGGCGGTTTCTTGACCGGCGCGCTACCGGCGTCGATCGTGTCGCCTCGCGGGTTCTTGCAGAGCTAGACAAAATCTTGGCGACGGATCCGTTTGCCGACGTCGTGATCGCCGCCCCGGCGCGCGTTCGCGAGACCCCTTCATTTGATAACATCGGCATCGAGAAGCGGGGGTTTCTGTCGGGTGTTCTGTGGGAGCAGATCGATCTCCCCGCCGCTTATCGCGGCGACATCATTGTAAATCTATGCAACACGGCGCCTGCACTGCATAGCCGCAACATTGTGGTAATGCACGACGCGTTGGTGTTCGATGAGCCCCAATCTTATGCGATCGGGTTTCGTTATTGGTACAAGGCGTTATTGCCGAGGCTAGCGGCCCGTGCGCTGCGTGTAGTAACGGTGTCGCGTTTTTCTGCGCAGCGTTTGCGCGCCAATGGCGTCACCCCCGCCGGCGCGGACGCCATGGTGATCTACAATGGCGGCGATCATCTGACAGGAGGCGAGCGAGCCGACAAACCGGCAGACGTTGCCCGTCCTTACGTTCTGTTTGTCGGCTCGCCCGTCGCCCACAAAAACCTCGCGCTATTCTGCAATGTCGCCAAAGCCTTCGAGGAACGGCTGGATTTTGTCGTTGTCGGCGCCGCCGACGCGGGGGTGTTCGCAACGGGCGGCGGCGAACAGTGCGGGCCAAATGTGCGGTTCGAAGGCTACGTATCAGGCGCGCGCCTGCGGGAGCTCTATCAAGGCGCATTGTGCCTTGCGTTCCCAAGCAGAACGGAGGGCTTTGGTTTTCCACCAATCGAGGCGATGAGCCTCGACTGTCCCGTGGTGAGCTCAAGCAGCGCGGTCATGCCCGAAATTCTCGGCGAAGCGCCGCTTTACGCCGCCCCTGACCGGCCCGATCAATGGATTGCAGCGATCGAAGCGATTGGCGCCGACCCGGCATTACGGGCCAGCCTCGTCGCCCGAGGCAGAACATGCGCGGGGGCCTATCGCTGGCGGGACACCGGCGCCGCCTATGCTCAAATGCTTAAGGCCGCTTTGTCGGGAGACCGCGCACCTGTTGCGGCTGCGCCGGTCGAGATGAAAAGACCGGACATCTACGGCGCTGCCGCCGCCCGGGAGATCGCGCCGGAAACGATTCAGCCGGACGGCTCGTTGCGCGTGGTGGCGGCCAAGGGCCTCGCGGTGCTCGCGGCGCAAAGCATGCTTTCCCGCGTAGTGCTGTTCGGCAGCCAGATTGCACTGGGTTGGCTCCTGACGCCAGCCGATTTCGGCATCGTCGCCATCGCCTCGATTGTGACCTCGCTTGCATGGACCATTATTGGCTTCGGCGTCGATAGTGTCCTGCTGCAGCGCTCGCGGACGATGGAGATCTGGGAAAAAACGGCGTTCGCCGTGGGACTTGGTCAAGGGATACTCGCGCTTGTCGTCGTAGCGGCGACCGCGCCGTTCTTTGCGTTCCTATTTAAATCGCCTGAGCTTATCGCACCGCTGCTCCTTTTTGCGCTGGGCATGCCCATCGCCGGCATCATTCTTGTTCCGACGGCGCGGGCATTTGCCAGGCTGGCGTTCGGCTGGGTGGCGACGATCAACATCGTGGACCTGCTGGTCGCACAAATCCTGACGGTGCTGTTCGCCTTTTGGGGCTTTGGCGCGCTTTCGTTCTTCCTCCCGATTCCAATCGCGTTCGCCGTGCGCGCGGCGTTGTTCTGGTCGAACCGGCCGCAGCGGCTGCGAGGGCGCATCACCCGGCGGAAAATAAATATCCTTCTTCACCGTGGCTCTATGGTGTTCGGGTCGCGGATATTCTCCACGTTTATGACGCAGGGCGATTATTTCGTGCTTGCGCTGTTTGCCGCAAAACAGGCTGTAGGCTTTTACTTCTTCGCGTTTCGTCTCGCTGCTGTTCCGATTCGCATCATCGCCGCGAACGTGCAGAACATTCTATTTCCTATGCTGGCGCGCATGCGCGGCGACCCCGAACGCCAGGCCGTCTCAGCCCGCAATGCTGCGCAAATGCTCTCCTATCTGGTGACGCCGCTCTGCATCTTGCAGGCGGCGCTGGCAGAGCCCGTGTTGGTCATGTTGTTCGGCGCCAAATGGGCGCCTTCGATCATATTACTTCAAGTGCTGAGCCTTGGCTTACCGGCCGAGGCCGTTGCGGCGGTTGCGCGCGCGCAATTAGACGCTGTGGGCGCGTTTGGACGCACCTTGAAATACACATTGGCCGGCGCTGCGGTGTTTTTCGGTCTGGTTACCATTGGCGCAGCGTGGGGCGGGGCGCTTGGCGTGGCCACTGCGGTAGCGACGTATTACTTGGTGACGCAGCCGTCGATTTTTTTCCGCGTGTTTCCTGCGCGAGGCCATTTGCTGCGCGACGTTATGCGTATTTTCGTTGCGCCGATGCTGGTCTCGCTTGCCGCGGTTGGCGCCGGTGTGCTCGCATCCAGCGTGCTTTTTGCGCCTGAACAATATCTGGCGCGGGCACTTACAATCATGCTGCTCTCAGGCGCGCTTTACATCGGATTGGTGCGATTGGCCGGGCCTGCGACCTTTGCCGATTTGCTGCGCCTATTCGGCCAGCTGCTGGAAAAAGTGCCGTTGCCACGGCGCGGCAAGGTACTTCAGGCGCGCTAACGGAACACAGAAACCATACGCCGCAATAGCGGCGGTCGAGACCAAGGATTGTAACGCCATTGCAAAAGTTTTTTGCGCAATTGTCGCGGAGTGGCCAAGGCGCCAACGGCCCAGATGCTGGCGGCCAGCTTTGTTCTGACCGGGTAGAGCGAGTGCGCCAGTCGGCGCAGGTAGCGAGCGACAAGGACGCCTGGGATCGGGCGCTCGCTGGCAATCTGCTCCAGAATGCGGCGCTCGAGGACGTACGCCATGGACTCCCCGTCAGGCACGCTGCGGCAATCGATCTCCAGCGCGTTGCAGATATCGCGCAGATGATTGAGCCGCGCGGTAAAGCGCTCGCGCTCCGTCGCGAGCCATTCGGGCGAGGGGGCGCTGAAGCCGGATGCGTTTTTTCCATGAATTCGATAATTGGCCAGCGGCGTATCGATAGTCACCACCTCGCCCATGAACGGGCAGAGAAGGTAGGCGACGCCATCCAGATAACGCTCGTATTCGACATCCTTGATAGCTGCGATCACGTCGGCGCGATAAATGATGCCCGAGGTGGGTCCCGTCAGGTAGCAGCCATTGCGCTCGATTTCCTGCAGCATTCTGGCGCGATCGTATTGGGCAGGAAATGCCGGAAAGCTCTTTCCGATAACGGCGCCGGCCGCATCAATCGGCGTCAGAGGAAATTGGATCTTGGCGGGAGACGAAACAAGGTGGGGCGCGATTGTCGCCAGAGCGTCCGGTTTGAGTTCGTCGTCCGAATCCAGGATGTAGATATAGCGCCCGCGGGCGCGGCGGGCGGCCATGAGACAAATTCGCGCTGCACCCTGATTGGCGCCGCGCAATGCCTGAATGCGATCGCCATAAGCCGAGATGATCTCCCAAGATCGATCCGTCGACCCATCGTCAACTACGATAAGTTCGAAATCCCGAAAGCCCTGAGCGAGCACGCTGTCGATCGTGCGGCCGACGTAATTCTCATAATTGTAGTTTGGGACTATAATCGTAAACGTTACGCCGCCGGTTTCCGGCATCGTCTTCGCCACGGGACCGTTTTCCATCGATCGTCTCCAGCAAGCGCCGCTGACCTTGGTGCAACTAGACGCCGGAATATCCGGCCTGTCTATCAGCGTAAAAATTATTCGCTGCGTGGGCGCACGAACAACGCTGCGCCAGCGTCTGTCGTTCCAAACGCTTTCCCACCTTTGTTCGAAAGGGCGCGGCAATGAAAGTTGCAGTGATTTACGCCACACTTGGCCGCGCGCCGATCATGCACCTCGCGGTGGCGCGCATGTTCGATCAGACCGACCCACCCGATGCGATTATCGTTTCAGCGTGCCGCGAGGAAGACGTGGCGGGGATGGATCGCTCCGACCCGCGCCTCAAGGTTATTTTCAGTCCTGCCGGTATGACGGCGCAGCGCAATGCAGGTCTGGCCCTCGTTGATGCATCGTTCGACGTGGTGGTGTTTTTTGACGATGACTTCGTTGCCTCCCGCTACTGGCTCGCGGGCGTGAAGGCGATCTTCGCCGCCTATCAGGACGTCGCGGTCGTTACCGGCGCGGTACTTAAAGACGGCATCAAAACGCCGGGCTTGGAATGGGATTACGGCGCCGCCATCGTTGATCACGCTGATGAACGCGCCACGGGTCCTGGTGCGCCTGAAACGGCGGCGCTCATAAACGGCAAGACGCCCTATGGATGTAATATGGCCTACCGGCGCGCGGCGATTCATGGTCTCGCCTTCGATACACGGCTCGTACTTTACTCTTGGCAGGAAGATCGCGATTTCGGTGCGCAAGTCGTCGCGCGGGGCTGGCGCATGATCGAGTCGCACGCAGTCTGGGGCGTGCACCTCGGCGCCAAGCGCGGGCGCGTGTCCGGCATAAAGTTCGGCTACTCGCAAATGGTCAATCCCTGGTACCTCAACAGCAAGGGTACGATGCGCTATGGCGCGGCTGGCGCTCTAATGCTGCGCAATCTGATGTCGAATGTGGTTGGCGCTGTGATGCCCGAACCCTATGTCGATCGCGCGGGGCGCCTTAAAGGAAATCTAATCGGAATTCGCGATATCGTACGCGGCGTTTGGCGTCCGGAGCGGGCGTCTGAGCTATGATGTTTTCGGCCGGCCCCGCAAGCGCATGACCGTTCCCTGCATCGTCTTTTGGGCTGTCATGCTGTTCGGCCTAGCGTCGAAGCGGCCGATCCTTGTCTATGCCTTCTTCGCTGCGGGCGCGTTTGGAACGCTGGCGGTGATTCCGACTGCGTTGACCGGCGGCGTCACTATATTGCCACAGCCGGTGGCGGCGCTATTCTTGACCCTATGGACTCTGCGTCGCCGAGGCGCAGCTGCCGCCTTTGTGGCAATCGCAATAAATCCCCGCCAACTCGGTTTGCTGTCGATGTTCGTAGTCTATGGGGCGGTAACAGCGATTTTGCTGCCGAGAATATTCGAAGGCAGTGTTGACGTTATCGCGTTTCGGCAGACCACAAGCGCGCCTACCGCGCTTGCGCCCAGCGCTGCCAACATCACTCAGCCGCTTTATTTGGCGATATCTTTGATTGCGGCGGTCGCTCTCTGCTTGCTGTGCAAGCAAGAACGGATGCGGCAAGTCGTGCTGCGCGCTGTGCTATGGAGCGGGGCGATTGTCGTCGCCACGGGCCTCGCCGATATTGCCAGCGCCGGCACGCCGGTTCTGTCGTCGTTCCGTACAGCGAGCTACGCCCTGCTAACCGACCATGTTGTTGTCGGCTCACGTAGGGTCGTCGGCCTGATGGCCGAGGCGTCCAGTTTTGGTCCTTTATGCGTGACCACCGCGGCGCTGATTTATTTCCTGCGCCGCGGGTTCGCGCCGCGTGGCGGCCAGGCCACGATGATGTTTGCAATAGTCGCTGGCTTGCTGGTCATGGCGGCGCTGTCCACGTCGTCTACAGCCTATGTCGGCCTCGCGCTTTTTATGCTGTTGGCCGTGGCGAATTGGGCCTGGCGCGTGTTTCGCCATCCCACGTCTGTACCCCGACGCGCGCTTTCCGCTGATCTTTTGGCGGTTTTCATCGCGGCGGTGTTCGGCGGCCTATCACTTATCTTACAGCCAGGGCTGCTCACCGCAGCCGTGGAAAACGTGAATCAGATCGTCTTTGAGAAGGCGGGCACGTCTTCATTCAACGACCGCATGATGTCGGTACAGATCGGCTTTAATCTATTTGCTCAGACGAACGGGTGGGGCGTTGGCGTTGGCTCCCACAGCGTATCGAGTTGGTTGGTCGCGACGTTGTGCAGCGTCGGCATTGTCGGCAGCCTGATGATGGCGGTGTTTTTGACGCTAACGTCCCTACGCCGCCCGGCCGACCCGGGTGTTGAATCGCGCGAGACTGTTACCGGCCTAAAACTTGCGGCGATCATTTCTTTGTCAATGGCTTCGATATCGGCGACGAGCCCCGATTTTGGTTTATTGGTCAGCGCCATGCTGGGCGCTCTGGCGGGCTTGTCGGCTGCGCCGGGCAGGCGGCCTGTTGAGCTTACAGTCGAAGCGCGTCCCGTTCGCAGCCGCGGCGGCGCCCTTCGCGCGCGCGTCCGCCCATGATCTACGACCGCGCCGGCGTGGAATCGAAAAAATTTCGCCTTGTTTACGTCGTCCCAGGGACTGTGTTCGCCGGTGTGGAGCGCGTCGTCCACGAGATCGCGGAAAGATTGGCCGGGACGTATGGCGATGTCTTGGACATTCACGTTGTCTACTGCGCGCGCTTTAGCGAACTGGAGAACCGTAAGCTGGCCTACACCGCGCATTATTTCGAAGGGCTGCGGCTGCGCAACGGATTTTGGCCTTTACGATCATTCTTTAAAAAGACCGCTGCCGACATGGTCATCGTCGCTCAGTGCGAGATGGCGGCGCTGTGTTTCATGGCGATGGCGGGCAATACCAAGCGCGCGCTGTTTGTGACCCATCTGCATGGCAATCCGAGGGTCGAGCGCGCCTCTTCACTCACCAGCCGGTTCACGTTTGCGATCTACGACTGGTTGGTGGCGCCGCGGATTTCAGCCACCTTCGCGGTGTCCGAGGCGCTGGCAGCCTATGCACGCGAGGCGATGGCAGGAGGGCGGCCGGTCTATTTTGTTCCCAATCCAGTGCGCTCGTTTCCCAGCTCCGGGCCGTCCATCGAGCCTCCGTTGCGCTATCTCTCGGTAGCGCGCCTTACCTATCAGAAGGGGCAGGACGTGTTGCTCCGCGCGTTCGCTCAGGTTCTTCAAAAACTACCAGAAGCGCGCCTCGATCTTGTCGGCGCGGGTCCCGACGAGGCTGTCCTCAGGACGCTCGCCGGCCAGCTCGGTATAGCGGGTAGCGTGACGTTCCATGGTCATCAGCTCGATCCCGGCCCGTTTCTGCGGGCGGCGAATTACTTTGTCCTTTCGTCGCGATGGGAGGGGTTCGCCGTCGCGCTAGCGGAGGCGCTTGGTTGCGGCTTGCCGGCCGTGACCACCGATTGCGATTTTGGTCCGCGTGATCTTGTACCGGACGCCCGCGCCGGCCGCGTTGTAAGGGTGAACGATCCCGGCGCGCTTGCCGCAGCGATGATCGAACTCGCCACGTCGCCCAATACGGCCGAGGATATTGCTTATCGGATCAGCTCAGTTCGCAAGTTCGATACGCCTGTTGCGGCCGCAGCGCATTTCGATGCCATCCGCATGGTCGCTGCGGCTCAGCGCGGCGACAGGCCGGCTCCTCTTGAGCGCTTGCTGACTCGCAATAAGGGAGGCCTTCAATCAATCGCGTGAGAACGCGCGAGGGTGCGCTTCCGAGCCGCCTAGGCGGCAAGACGTACTGGATCGACCTTTAACGTAACGACTACGCCGTCCTCAGCCCAATGGTAGTTGATCGAGCCGCGCAGATGCCCAGCGATGCTACGCTCCACCAGCTTGCTTCCGTAGCCCGCGACGCTTTCAGGCGTGTTGACTTTCGGTCCTCCGCTCTCGGTCCAAACCACGGTGACAGCTTCGTCGTGCGCCGAGCATGAGACATCCAGTGTGCCCGTATCAACGGACAGAGCGCCGTACTTTAGAGAGTTCGTCGCCAGTTCGTGAACTATCAGCGCCATGATGGTCGTTGCCGACTCGCCGACGCTCATTCGCGGAACGGAGACCCGGATACGCCCGCTAAAGGCGCCGAGATCGTCATAGGGAGCGAGCAGTACGGTTAGCAAATCTCCTAGCAGCGCCGAAGGGGCCTCGGTTTGTCCCGGAACAGGCCGCACGAGATCGTGAGCGCGCCCTAGCGCTGTCAGCCTGAGGGTCAGTTCGCGCGCCATGTCCTCAACGGTTGTCGTCGATCGAGAGGTGATGGCGGTAAGGCCGGAGGCGATCGCGAGCAGATTTTTGACCCGGTGGCTCATCTCGCCGGCCAAGAGTTCGCGGCCTTCTTCGGCCTGCTTGCGGCCGGTGACATCGATGAAAATGCCGAACATAATCCGCTTGACCATCCCGGCGTCATCGCCCTGGCCGCGAGCGGAGATCCACTTGAGCTCGTCACCGATCATGATGCGAAAGTCGATCTCATAAGCGCCAATGATCGCGCGCGTCGCAGTAAAGGCCGCGCGCACCCTGTCGCGATCGGCTGGGTGTATGTGGGCCGAGAGATCTTCGAACGTAACGTCGATCCCTCGAGGGATACCCCACAGGTCATAGGCATGGTCGTCCATCGCCAAGGCGTCAGTATCGACATGCCATGACCAAAGCGCGACCCCAGCCGCTTCGATGGCGCGCACCAAATTCTTGGGCTCCCAGAGGAGCGGCATTAGTGCCTCGGGTGTCGCAGTCATCAAAACTCCAGAGCCATTCATTTTGGGTCTAGGGGCGCGCATCGCCTCCACATCCTTAGAGTCCGGCTTTATTTATGGCCAGATTCGTCCAAAAGCAGTGTGTGGGAACTATCTCGAGCGTTTCCCTGAAACGGTCGTTTGGGGCGGTGTACTCGAAGGCGGAATCCGGCTGATCATGAGCGAAAACGAAGCAATATACCGACGGGGAGATAGTAGAGCAAAGGTGAATGGAACCTGAGCATGGCGCAAGCAATGGCGCCGGTGATGTACGGCATCAAGAATTGCGACACGATCAAGAAGGCGCGGGCTTGGCTTGAAACGCACGGCGTCGCTTACGGCTTCTGCGATTACAAGGTCGAAGGAATCGACAAGGCGCGGCTTGAAACGTGGGTAACAGAGCTTGGCTGGGAAAGCGTGCTCAACCGCGGGGGCATGACCTTCCGCAAATTGCCAGACGCCGAGAAGGACAACCTCACCGAACGCAAAGCAATCGCGCTGATGATTGCCCAGCCTTCGATGATCAAGCGGCCGCTGCTCGAGGTGGGCGGCAATCTGATCGTCGGGTTCAAGCCCGAAGTCTACGAAGAGGCGTTCGCGGCCAAGCGTTAAAGTCGCGCCTGCACGCGTTCGGTGGCGCCCAGCTGCGGGATTAGCCGCCGAACGGGCGTGAGTTTGGCGCGCGCCGGGCGGTAGGTTAGACTAGGACCATGTCAAAGCAGCTCCAGACCCACAGGGTGACGACGGCCGATATTCGCGCGCGCAAGGGCGCCGAGCCGATCGTCGTCCTCACCGCTTACACCGCGCCAATGGCCGAATTGCTCGATGTTGAGTGCGACGTGCTGCTGGTCGGCGATAGCCTCGGCATGGTCGTCCACGGCCTGCCGACCACGGTAGGCGTTACCCTGGATATGATGATCATGCACGGCCAGGCCGTGATGCGGGGTTCACAAAAGGCGCTGGTCGTCGTTGATATGCCGTTCGGCTCATACGAGGCGGACCCAGAGACGGCCTATGCCAACGCCGTGAGGGTGATGAAGGAAACCGGCTGCCAGGCAATCAAGGTCGAAAGCGGCCTGACCGTGGCGTCCACCATCGAATATCTGGTCCAGCGCGGCATCCCCGTCATGGGCCATGTCGGCCTCAGACCCCAGGCGATCAACGTGGACGGCGGGTTCAAGGCCAAGGGCCGCACGGAGGAGGAGCGCGCCCTGGTGCTGGCTGAAGCCAAGGCGGCCGAGGCCGGCGGGGCGTTCGCAATCGTCATCGAGGGCGTGGCCGAGGGGCTGGCTGAAGAGATTACCAAGGCCGTTTCCATCCCCACGATCGGGATTGGCGCCTCGGCCGCCTGTGACGGCCAGGTTCTGGTGATCGACGATCTCCTGGGCTTGTTCGACTGGAGTCCCAAATTCGTCCGCCGCTACGCCGATATCCGGGGCATGGTCCAGGCGTCTGTCCGGGCCTATGCCGAAGATGTCCGGGCCCGCCGTTTTCCCGCCGCAGCCGAGACCTATGCCTTGCGCCCCGCCCCAAGGCGCGTTGCCGGGGACGGCGAGCGCGGCTAGGTTCCCGCGCCCGCCGGCCCTGGTTGGGTAGGCAAGACCGAAAGGCCCCAGGTGAGCGACGCATTCGAAGAAGTCGAGGAAGAGCTACGGCGCGATAAGTACGCCGAATTTTTCCAGAAATACGCCGTCGCGATCATCGCGGGCGTGGTCTTGATTCTGGGCGCTGTGGGCGGCTATCAATACTATCGCGGCTACAGCGCTAACGTTGGCGGAACCTATGCCACGCGTATGGAAGACGCCGCCGCGCTGATCACCACCAGGAAATACGCCGAGGCCGAAAAGCAACTCGATGAAATCGCCAAGAGCGGGCCGGCTGGCTACAAAGCCTCGGCGTTGTTGGCGCTTGGCGCTGCGCGTACGGAGCAGAGCAATTTCAAAGGCGCGCTGGAAGCGTACGATCGCGCCGCCGCCGTTTCGCCCACGGGTGAATACAAAGCCGTCGCGCAGTTGAAGGCCGCGTACATCGCAGCTGATCTGGAAACGCAAGCGCAATTGGATGCACGCCTCAAGCCGCTGATCGACGCCGGTGGTCCATTCTCCTTCCAGGCGCGCGAGTTGCGCGCCATGCAGGCGTACGGCGCGAATGATTTGACGCGCGCCAGAGAAGATTTTGAGTTCCTGTCCGTCGCGCTCGATGCGCCTGAATCACTGCGGGGACGCGCGCAGAGCGCGCTGGCCGTGATCGGGCCGCGAGCGCAAGGCGCTGCTCCGGCCGATGCGCCGGCGCCCTCTGCAATACCGGGAGAAAAGAAATGAACCTGCTGCGCGCATCCACGGCCGTAGCGCTCGTCCTCGTTTCGGGATGCAGCATGCTCCAGAGCAAACCTGAGGTTTCGGGTGTGCCCGAAGAGGGGCGCATTTCCATCCTCGCGTTCGAGCAGACGCTGGTTGCCGATGACAAGCTGACCGGCAGGACACCGGCTGTGCCTGCGGCGGTAGACGTGAAGGAATGGACCCAGCCTGGCGGCACCGCCAGCAATGCGCCGGGAAATATTCAAACGGGCGAGACCATCAAGGTTGCATGGCGCCAAAGTGCGGGAGATGGGTCTTCCAGGAAGACCCATTTGTCCGCGCCGCCGGTGATCGCCGATGGCCGCCTGTTCATCATCGACGCCGGTCAGAATCTGCGCGCGATGGACGCCAATACCGGCAAACGTTTGTGGTCGAAATCGCTGCGTCAGCCCAAGAGTGAAGACAAGAATGCGATTGGCGGCGGCGTGGCTGTTGCAGATGGACGCGTCTACGTCACCAGCGGTTTCGGGAGCGTCTCGGCGTTCAAGCCAGATACGGGCGAGCAGATTTGGAGCGTGCAGAGCGGCGCGCCGTTCCATGCCGCACCGACTGCCGCTGGCGGCCGCGTCTACGCCGTCACCAATGACAGCGAATTGCAGGCGTTCGACGGGGCCACGGGCCAGGTGCAGTGGAATTACCAGGCCATCGCGGAGCCCGCCCGCATTCTCGCCGCCTCCAGCCCCGCCGTAGTTGGCGATACGGTTGTCGCGCCGTTCGCGTCAGGCGAGCTGATGGCGTTTCTCACCGCCAATGGCCGGCGGCTTTGGGCTGACCAGCTGAATCGGCCCGCGAAATTTACCTCTCTGTCGGCGATCAACGATATTGCTGGCCGTCCGGTCGTTTCTGAAGGCGTGATATACGCCGCCAGCCATTCTGGCGTGCTGGCGGCGGTTGATGAGCGTTCGGGGCAGCGGATCTGGTCGCGCCTGGTCGCCTCGACCCAGACGCCGCTTGTCGCCGGCGACACCGTTTATGTCGTCACCGTCGAAGGCGATCTGGCTGCGATCGACAAAGCCACGGGCGGCGCCTTTTGGGTGAAGCAATTGCCGCGCTACGAAAACGAAAAGAAGAAAGAAGACCGCATCGTCTGGACCGGGCCGATCATGGTTGGCGGCAACCTGTTTCTGGCGTCCTCCGATGGCAAGGCGCTTCTGGTTTCTCCGGTTGACGGCGCGGTGAAGCGGCAAATCGAACTTGGTGACGCGGTGTTCGTGCCGCCGATCGCAGCCAACGGGACGGTTTATCTCGTCAACAACGGTGGAACGCTCATCGCGCTTCGCTAAGCGGGCCAAGCGGTTCGCACAAAGAATTAGTCCGATGCCTTTAAAGCTCGCGATCGTCGGACGGCCGAATGTCGGCAAATCGACGCTGTTCAACCGCCTCGCTGGCGCCAAGCTGGCGATCGTCGACGCTACGCCCGGCGTTACCCGCGATCGCAAGCACGCGAAAGGACGCTTGGGCGATCTCGATCTCGAATTGATAGACACCGCCGGGTTCGAGGACGTGCACGATTCCTCGCTGGAAGCGCGCATGCGTGAACAGACCGAGGCGGCGATCGCGGAAGCGGACGTGATTTTGTTTCTGATCGATGCCCGCGCGGGCATAACGCCACTTGACGAGCATTTTGCTTCGCTGCTGCGCCGCACCGATAAACCAGTAATCCTGGCGGCCAACAAATGCGAAGGCTCCGCCGGTAATGCGGGCGTCTATGAATCGTTTTCGCTTGGCCTGGGTGATCCTCTGGCGATTTCGGCAGAAGAGGGCGATGGCCTGTCCGATCTGTTTCAGGCGCTCGTTCAGGCCGTGCCGGACGCTGAAACAGATGAAGCGCCACTCGGCGACAAGCCGATCAAGCTGGCGATCATCGGCCGGCCCAATGCCGGCAAATCCACGCTGGTGAATGCGCTGCTCGGCGAAGACCGCATGCTTACAGGGCCTGAAGCAGGCATAACGCGCGATGCGATCTCGGCGTTCTTCGATTGGGGCGGCCAGCGTTACGAACTCGTCGATACCGCCGGTGTCCGGCGCAAAGCAAAGGTCGAGGGCAAGCTGGAGCAGCTCTCGGTGATGGATTCCATTCGCTCGATCCGGTTCGGGCAGGTCTGTGCGCTGGTGATGGATCAGGCCGAGGCGTTTGAAAAACAGGATCTGGTGCTGGCCGATCTCATCTCACGCGAAGGTCGCGCGCTGATCTTCGTGCTGGCGAAATGGGATCAGGCGAAAGACGGTAACGCGCGCTTCAAGGAATTGAAGGAGCGGCTGGAAGATGCGCTGCCGCAATTGAGCGGCTCACCGCTCGTGCGGGTGTCAGCGCTCGGCGGGCAGGGGCTGGAAAAGCTGATGGCCGCGGTCAGCGAGGCCCATCGCGACTGGAACGCGCGCGTTAAAACGCCTGACCTCAACCGCTGGCTTCGCCATGCGATCGAAAAGCATCCGCCGCCCGCGGTTCACGGCCGCCCGATTAAGCCGCGCTACATCGCGCAGATTAAATCGCGCCCGCCGACGTTTGTGCTGATGTCGTCGCGCGGCACGGAATTGCCCGAGCATTACCGCCGCTATCTGATCAACGGCATCCGCGACGCGTTCAAGCTCGGCGGCGCTGCGATCCGGCTGATCGTGCGCGAAAGCCGCAATCCGTATGCAGATGAAAGCGCTGAGCGCTGACGCGAGTTATGAAGAAAGCGCTTTTTCGAAACGGACAGTCTCTCCGTGCCGTTTACATGCAGGCGACAGCAATTCCACGTACAGCTTCGCCACATCCTCCGGCAGCGCCAGCGTATTCTGATCCTCGCCCGGAAAGGCCTTGTAGCGCATGGCGGTTTTGGTCGGGCCGGGATTGAGCAGGTTTACCTTGACCGGCGTGATCGCAATTTCCTTGGCGTAGGCGATGACGAGCGCTTCGAGCCCGGCCTTGCTCGCCGCATATGGTCCCCAGAAGCCTCGTGGATCGCGCGCGGCGCCTGATGTGGTGAACACAACGCGCGCGGCGGGCGCGGCGCGCAGCAGCGGGTCCATGGCGCGGATGAGGCGCTGGTTGGCGACAAGATTGACCGCGATCACCTCGGTCATCATCGCGGGACGCGCCTGCGCCACGGGCGTGAGGTCGCCCAGCACGCCAGCGCAGGAAACGAGCCCGTCGAGCCGGCCGAAGCGCTCGTAAAGCGCCGCGCCAAGCCGGTCTATGCCGTCGAAATCCTTGATATCGAGCGGCACGAGCGTCGCTTCGCCGCCGGCTTTTCCGATTTCATCGTCAAGCTGTTCCAGCGCTTTCTGTGAACGCGCGGTCGCAATCACGCGCCAGCCATCAGCAGCGAGCGCCCAGGCAACGGCGCGGCCGATGCCGCGGGATGCGCCAGTGACCAGCACCACCTTCTTTTCTGACGCGGACATTTACGCTTCGACGAGGAACGAGAGCTGGTGATCCTTGTGGGCGCGGTCGGCCTTCAGATCGGCCAGCGATGTCGGATAATCGCCGGTGAAACAGTGATCGGTGAATTGCGGGGCGTTGGCGTCGCGGGTTTCGCCCATCGCCCAGTAGAGTCCCTCGACCGAGAGGAAGCCCAGGCTATCGACGCCGAGGAATTTCGTCATTTCCGGCAGCGTATGCGTTGCGGCGAGCAATTGTTGCTTGTTGGGCATGTCGATGCCGTAGAAATCGGGATACTTGATCGGCGGGCTGGCGCTGCGCAGATGCACTTCCTTGGCGCCCGCTTCGCGCACCATCTGCACAATCTTGGCTGACGTTGTGCCGCGTACAATCGAGTCATCCACCAGGATCACGCGCTTGCCCTTGATCACCGCGCGGTTGGCGGAATGCTTCAGGCGCACGCCGAGCTGGCGGATTTCCTGCTTCGGCTCGATGAAGGTGCGGCCAACATAATGGTTGCGAATGATGCCCAGTTCGTAGGGCAGGCCGGAGGCCTCCGCAAAACCCATCGCTGCAGGCACGCCGGAATCGGGCACCGGCACGATCACATCAGCCGCGATCTTGGTTTCCTGCGCCAGGCGAATGCCCATGCGCTTGCGGATTTCGTACACGCTGCGTCCGCCAACCACAGAGTCAGGGCGCGAGAAATAGACGTATTCGAAAATGCACGGGCGTGGATCGCGCCGGCCGAACGGGCGGTGTGATTCAACGCGGCCCGTGCCGTCGGCCCCGCGGGTGATGGTGACGATTTCCCCGTTTTCGATCTCGCGCACGAATCGCGCGCCGATCATGTCCAGCGCGCAGGTTTCAGAGGCGAGTATCGGCGCGCCATTAAGATCGCCCAGCACGAGCGGGCGGATTCCCAACGGATCTCGCGCGCCAATAACCATGTCGTTGGTCAGGCACACCAGCGCGTAGGCGCCTTCGATGTGGCGCAGCGCATCAATGAACCGCTCGACCACGCCCATGCGGCGCGACCGGGCGATCAGTTGCAGGATGCATTCGGTGTCGGAGGTGGATTGGAATATCGCGCCGTCGGCGACCAATTGTTCGCGCAGCGCGCGGGCGTTGGTGAGGTTGCCATTATGGGCGATCGCGAAGCCGCCGGTCGAGAGATCGGCGAACAGCGGCTGGACGTTGCGGATCAGCGTGCCGCCCTGCGTGGCGTAGCGCGTGTGGCCAATGGCGGCGAAGCCTGGCAGGCGCCTGGGCAGGTCCGGGCCGTTGAGGTTGTCGCCGACGAGGCCGAGATGGCGTTCAGTATGAAAGCGCTTGCCGTCGAAGGTGGCGATGCCGCAGCCTTCCTGGCCGCGATGCTGGAGGGCGTGGAGCCCGAGGGCGGTAAGGATCGCGGCGTCTTCAGAGCTAAAGACGGCGAAAACGCCGCACTCCTCGTGGAGCCGATCATCTTCCGTGTGCCAGGAATTGTCGGCGTCCATGCGAAACCTCGATGGGTCAGGTCGGCGGCAGGGCCGACTCAGGCTGTCGTCTTTCGTTTATATAGTCGCGCGCCTTGGGAACGAAGGTCTCAAGTCCCTTGGCCGCACTTTCCAGCACAGGATAAGTGCGCGCTTTGGATAACCAATCGGGCATAGGCGCCGATTCGCCGGTGATGTGGCGCATTAGCAGCACAAACAGCGCCAGCACCAGCACCCCGCGCGCTGCGCCGAAGGCCAGCCCCGCCGCGCGATCAACTGCGCCGATCTCGCCCGAACGATGGATCGCCTTGGCGGCGGTGGAGGTCAGGAAGGTGATGATCACGAACACGCCGAGGAACAGGATGCCGGCGGCGGCAAGCTCGGCGAGGATTTGCGGCTGGATGAACCCGGTCAGTAGCGGCGTCACCAGCGGGCGTACGTAAAGCGCGGCGATGGCGCCGCCGATGAACGCCACGATGGAGAAAACCTCCCGCAGCAGTCCCCGCGCGAACGCCATGATGCTCGAGATCAGAACGATCGCGATCACCGCGAAGTCGAACGCCGTGAATTCCATCACCGCCTCCTTCGATCGCTGGCCTGCTCGCCCCCAAGGACACTTCCTTGGAGAACATTGGCCAGATCGCCAATTCTGGCGATGGGGCGCACGGACAATCCCGCGCCCTCCGCACCTTCCGGCGTGAAGGCAGACTTGAACCCCAGCTTCGCGGCTTCTTTCAGGCGCGCATCCGTACGGGCCACCGCCCGCACATCCCCCGAAAGCGCCACTTCCCCGAACGCCACGCTGTCTTTCGGCAGCGCGACATCGGCAAGCGCGGAGATCAAGGCCGCCGCCACGGCCAAATCTGCGGCGGGCTCCGAGATTCTCAGACCCCCCGCAATATTCAGGTAAACGTCCCGGCCGCCGAAGGAAAGCCCGCAGCGGGTCTCCAGCACGGCCAGGATCATGGCCAGGCGCTGCGGCTCCCAGCCGACCACGGCCCGCCTTGGGGTGCCGAGGGCGCTGGGCGCGGCGAGGGCCTGGATTTCCACAAGCACCGGCCGCGTGCCCTCCATCCCGGCGAATACGGAGGCGCCGCTGGCTCTCTCCCCGGAGGAGCCCAGAAACAGCGCCGAGGGGTTGGGCGTCTCGCGCAGGCCCGCCTCGACCATCTCGAATACGCCGATCTCGTCGGTCGGCCCGAAACGGTTTTTGACGGCGCGCAGGATGCGGAAGGCGTGTCCGCGCTCGCCCTCGAAATAGATCACGGCGTCGACAAGGTGCTCGATCACGCGCGGCCCGGCGATCTGCCCGTCCTTGGTGACATGGCCGACCAGCAGCACCGCGCAGCCGCTCTTCTTGGCGTAGCGCACCAATTCGTGCGCGCAAGCGCGCATTTGCGTGACCGTGCCGGGCGTCGCCTCGACCTGGTCGGACCACAGCGTCTGGATGGAATCGATGATCGCAACGTCGGGCTTCAGCGTTTTCAGCCCGTCGAGAATTTTGCGCAGATCGGCTTCGGTTGCGAGATGCACCGGCGCGCTTGCCGCGCCGAGGCGGCGCGCGCGATCCTGGATCTGCGCCTCGGCTTCTTCGCCGGTGATGTACGCGACGCTGGCGCCGGCGCGCGCGAGGCTTGCCGCTGCCTGCAACAGCAGGGTCGATTTGCCGATCCCCGGATCGCCGCCGATCAGCACGGCGGAAGCGGGTACAAGGCCGCCGCCACAGACGCGATCGAATTCCGCAATGCCGCTCGCGAGACGCGGCGGCGCTGCGGCGGATGCGGAGAGATCGACGAATTCCAGTTTTGTTTTTGAGCGCGGACTGGCGCCGACCGGCTTTAGAGAGCTCGGCGCCGAGCGCGCGCTGTCAGCCTCAAGCGTATTCCACGCCCCGCACGACTCGCACTTGCCGGCCCATTTGGGAGAGATCGCGCCGCAGGACTGGCAGACGTAAATGGTGTCGGGCTTGGCCATGTGATTCGGAGGATAACCGATGCATGGGCTCGGGAGCGAATGCTGGCCGCATCCTAAGAATCGACTCGCCTATTGGTTGAGAAGTTGCTAACAATGGTGCCGTTCCTCCGGGGGGGAAGCATGGCGAAGATCTTTTTCGCTTTTCCGCATCGCTTTGACCAAGAGCACCCTAACTATCGTGTCGCGTTGCGCGAGGCTTGCCGCGATCAGAAACACGATGCGGTATTTGCGAGCGCTGTTCCGACGGCTGGACATGTTTTGCAGCACGTCAACGAGTGTATCGACGATTGCGACGCAGCCTTTTTTGATGTGACGGGCTTAAATCCAAGTGTGTTGATTGAGCTGGGTATGGCTTACGCTGAAGGCAAGCCAACGTTTATTCTTCTCAACCAAGATGAGCATGTGCGCGTCAGCAAGAACATGTTGGGAAAGCAAACCGTTGAGCCTTTAGAAATTCCTGCTGACCTTACAGGTATTGTCAGAACCCATTATAAAAACACCTTTGACTTGCGTCAGAGCCTCGTTCGCACGCTGGAGCAATACTTTCCGAGCAAGCCGGAAGTCATGCCGCTAGCGAAAACTATCATTCAACATTTGAAACGGTTTGGACCTTCGCCGATGGCGGGGATCGCAACGGGCGTTTCTACCGATGTAAACAAGGTGCGCCCGGTTGTTTCGGCGCTGGTCGCTACATCTCAGTTGAAAAAGACGGGTATTGGGACCGGGACCAAGTACGAGGCTTCATAAGAGGCGAAAGGGCTGTCGCATGGCGAAACAGGTTTCAATGTCGACCGTGAAGCTCGAAGTGGCGACAGTCACTACAGCCCCCGAGTTTCGCGTCACTGAAGACAACAAGATTGTCGGTGACTTTCGCGTTTCAGTAGGTGGGGCTTTCTGGCGTTCAAAGGGCTCGCAGCAGTACCTTCATATGTCTTGGGAAGAACTGGATGCAGCGTTCAAGGCGAAGGGTACGCCGCGGTCGGTAGGCGAATATAAGATTGCGAGCGCGCCAGCCGGAGGGTTTGACGACGCGCAGCAGGTGGCACCGCCTTCTTGAGCGTGTAGTGACTTGGGCCCTCGCATAGTCACTCTTGTAACGAAGGCAGGCGAGGAAGAACCTGTATTCATTCGCATCGAGTTTACCGAAATTCGTCGCTTCGAGTTCGGCGATAATGACTTCATCGACATGCCGACGGGCGTGGTCTTTGTGAAGAGCGATCGAATTACTCTGACTACTGATGCGGTTGGCGATGATCAATTGAACGTCGCTTATCGCCTCATGTCGCTCGCGGGCGAATATATTCTGAAGCGCAGTAACGATCTTGGGCTTTCGGTTTTTAAACACGAGCCCGGCGATGTGAAGGAATGGCACGACCTATTCTCGTAAGCGCTCCCGATCGGTTGATACACGACATAACCCCTCTCCTGCAGCAGCGGGAGAGCGAGAAGCTAAACCACGGCCTGTATCGGCCCCTCAGCGCGCCCGTGGATAAACTGATCCACGCGCGCATCGCCGCTGTTATCCAGCGCGCTCACCGGCCCGCGCCAGATGATCTGGCCTTCGTAAAGCATGGCGATTTCGTCGGCGATTTTGCGGGCGCTGGCCATGTCGTGCGTGATCGAAACCGCCGCGCAGCCGAGGTCTTTGACCATGTCGATGATAAGATCATTGATCGCGTCGGCGGTGATCGGATCGAGGCCGGTGGTCGGCTCGTCGAAGAAAATGATTTCCGGGCGGGCGATGATCGCGCGCGCAAGGCTGGCGCGTTTCTGCATGCCCCCGGAAAGTTCGCTGGGATAGCGTTCGGCAAACTCGGCGGCGAGGCGCACCTTGCCCATCGTCTCGATCGCCCGCGCGCGCGCTTCCTTGCGCGGAACGCGCTGCGCGTAGATCAGCCGGAACGCGATGTTTTCCCAGACGGTCAGGCTGTCAAACAGCGCGCCGCCCTGAAACAGCATGCCGAATTTCTCGGCCAATGCGTGGCGCTTGCGTAGCGACAGATGCGTCACGTCCTGCCCGTCAACCAGCACTTTGCCGCCGTCAGGCGTCATCAGGCCCAGCGCGCATTTCAGCGTCACCGATTTGCCTGAGCCCGATCCGCCGATCACCACCAGCGATTTGCCCGCGTCAACACTGAGATCAATGCCGCGCAAAACGTCGCGCGATCCAAGCGTTTTCTTCACGCCCGCGAGTTGTAGTTTGGCGGTCATGGGCTCGGCCACAGCGAGGTGATGACGTAATTGCTCGCCAGAATCAGCACGGCCGAGGCGACCACCGCATTGGTCGCGGCGCGGCCAACGCCGAGCGCGCCGCCCTGCGAGCGGTAGCCCTGATAGGCGCCCATCGTGGCGATGATGAAGCCAAAAAACGCAGCCTTGGTCATGCCCAGGAACACGTCTTCGGGCTGGAGGAATTTCATCGTGTTCTGGAGATAGATCGTGCCGTTGAAGCCGAGCGAGCTGATCGCGATCAGCCAGCCGCCCATCACGCCGATAATGTCCGCGATCAGCACAAGGATCGGCATCGACACGGTCGTCGCCAGCACGCGCGGTGCGATCAGGAAACGGAACGGATCGGTGGAGAGCGTGGAGAGCGCGTCGATCTGTTCGGTAACGCGCATCGTGCCGATTTCGGCGGCCACGCCCGCGCTCACGCGCCCGGCCAGCATCAGTCCGGCGAGCACCGGCCCCAATTCGCGCGCAATGCCGAGCACGACGATCTGCGGCACGAATGTCTCGGCGTTGAACCGGGCGCCGCCGACATAGATGTTGAGCGCCAGCGCCGCGCCGATGAAGATCGCTGTAAGGCCGACGACTGGCAGCGAAAAATAGCCCAGCCGCAGAAACTGCCCCGCAAGCTGATCAAAATAGAATGGCGGACGAACGCAGGCGGCCGCCGCGCGCGTCGCGAAGATCGCCAGCGCGCCGGCTTCGCGCACGATGGCCAGCGTGGCGCGCCCGATTTGCGCAAGAACGTTCATGCCCGGCGCACGCCGGAAAGATTGGTCAGCACTTCATAGGAAATCGTGCCCGCGCGCGCGGCGACATCGTCGAGCTTCACATTCGGGCCGAGGAATTCCACGAAATCGCCCTCGCGTGCGTTTGGCGCGGCGGAGATGTCGATCGTCACCAGATCCATCGATACGCGTCCCAGAAGCGGGCATGTCGCGCCGCCAATGTGCCCATAGCCGCTTCCGGAGAGCGACCGCAACCAGCCGTCTGCGTAACCCAGGGCGACCGTGGCCGCTCTGATCGGCGAAGCGGCAGTGAAGGTTGCGCCGTAGCCAATGCTGGCGCCGGCCGGCAGATCGAACACCTGCAGGATCGGCGCTTCTAGCGTCGCGACGGTGAAAAGTTGCGGATTGGCCTCGTCCAGCGCCCCGCCGCCGTAGAGACCGATACCGGGCCGCGTCAGGTCGAACGTATAATCGCGGCCGAGCATCACGCCGCCGGACGCGGCGAGACTTTTCCTGGCCATGGGAAAATGCGCGGCGCTCTCGATAAAGCGCGCGCGCTGCGCCGCGTTCATCGCGTGCGCCGGGTCCGATGCGCAAGCCAGATGGCTCATCACCACGAGCGGGCGCAAATCTCTTGCCGCGTTCAGTTCGTGTGGCTTGAGGCCCAGCCGGTTCATGCCGGTATCGACATGCAGCGCGTGCGGCGCGCCAGCGTCCCACGCCGCGATCTGCGCTGGCGAATTCAGCACCGGAATAAGATCGGCCTGCACGTATGCTTCGCTTTCGCCGTGCGCCGGGCCGTTGAACACCATGATTGCAACGCCGGCGCCCAGAAGCGCGCGCAGCGCGAGCCCTTCGCCTAATGTTGCGACAAAGAACGTTCGCGCGCCGGCGGCGGCGAGGGCAGGCGCGATGATGCCGGCGCCGAGGCCATAGCCGTCTGCCTTGACGACCGCGCCGCATTCGCCGGCAGACCGCGCATCAAAGAATTTCCAGTTCGCCGCCGCCGCGTCAGCCGAAACCTTCAGCCGCGCGAGGCGGCGAGGCGCCTCAGGCGCCGCGGGCGACGCTGGAGAATTTGGTAAAGCGGTTATCAAAGAGAAGGTCTACCTTGCCGATCGGACCGTGACGCTGCTTGCCGACGATCACTTCGGCTTTGTTACGGATGCTGTCGAGCTCCATCTGCCACGCCACATGTTCGGGCGAGTTCAGCTTCGGCTCTTGACGGGCAAGATAATATTCTTCGCGGTAAACGAACAGCACAACATCCGCGTCTTGCTCGATCGAGCCGGATTCGCGCAGGTCCGACAGCTGTGGGCGCTTATCGTCGCGCGATTCGACCTGACGCGAGAGCTGCGACAGCGCGATCACCGGCACCTTCAGATCCTTCGCCAGCGCCTTCAAGCCTTGGGTGATCTCGCTGACTTCCTGAACGCGCCCCTCGCTGCGGCGGTTGTTGGCGGTGACGAGCTGGAGGTAGTCCACGATCAGCAGATCGAGCCCATGCGTGCGCTGCAGGCGGCGCGCGCGGGCCGCCAGGGCCGCGATCGAAATGCCGCCCGTTTCGTCGATGTGCAGCGGCAATTGCTGCAGTTCTGCGGCGGCGTCTTTCAGCTTTTCGTATTCATGCTTCTGGATTTCACCGCGGCGGATGCGGCTGGATTCGATCTCGGCGAATTCCGAGAGCAGACGCGTGGCCAATTGCTCAGCCGACATTTCGAGGGAGAAAAATCCAACGACGCCGCCCGACGCTTCCTTGCCGATCGCGCCGTTGCGCTTCGAGATCAGGCGTGACCGCGCCACGTTGAACGCAATATTCGCCGCGAGCGCGGTTTTACCCATCGAAGGACGGCCGGCGAGGATGATGAGGTCAGACGGATGCAAGCCGCCCATCTGGCGATCAAGATCGGCAAGCCCGCTGGCGATGCCGGAAATGCCGGCCTTGGTTTCGTAGGCGGCCGCCGTCATCTCGATCGAGACGGCCAGCGCGGCGGCGAATTCGTCAAAGCCTCTGTTGGTTCCGCCGCTTTCAGCTAGCGTGAACAGGCTCCGTTCAGCCGCCTCGATCTGCGACACGCCGGTTTCATGCGTGACCGGCGCCGTGGCTTCGCGGGCGATGTCTTCGCCGATTCGCACCAGTTCGCGGCGCAGCGCCAGATCGTAGACGATCTCGGCATATTCCTGCGCGTGGCTGATCAGCTTGGCCGCGTTCTGCACCAGAGTCAGCAGATAGGCGGCGCCGCCGATTTCCTGGAGCGCCGCTTCACGCGTGAAATGTTCGCGCAGGGTGACGCCGTCGGCGAGCCTGCCGCGCGAGATCAGACCGACGCAGACCTCGAAAATCCGGCCATGTACGGGATCGTAAAAATGATGCGGCTTCAGCCGATCGCCGATGCGGTTGAACGTTTCATTGTCGTAGAGGATCGCACCGAGCAGGCCCTGTTCGGCGTCAAGGTTATGCGGCGCGACGCGCGGGGCGGCGGGGAGGCTTCCATCTGCGGACATGGGGTCCACCTCACCACTTTCGCAGACGGCGCGAAACCGCGAGACGCTGCTCCATGCACAGCACGGACGCACTAATCCAGAAGAAGCAGAGCTGGATTCGCGGCTCTGGATAAGCCCTAGATCACATCGAAATAGCCAAAAAAAGAGGGCGCCTTCCGGTGCCGGAAAGCGCCCTCTTCAAAACCACAAGCGCGGCAGGTTTATTCGTCCCCGGCAGGCCGATCGTTGGCGATCGACGACGCAGCAAGCGTCTTGGCTTGCGCGTCGTCTTGCGCGCGTTGTTCGGCTGCTGCGGCGGCGATGACGTTTTCACCACGCGCCTGGCGCTCGGCTTCGTCCGCCGAGCGGGCGACATTGAGCTTTACCGTAATCACGACTTCCGGGTGCATACGCACCTTCACGTCATAGACCCCAAGCGTCTTGATCGGCTTGTCGAGCACCACGCCGGCGCGGGGAAGCTCGATCTTTTCGGCGCCAGCAGCGTCAACTACGTCGCGCGCGGAAACCGAACCGTAGAGGTGGCCGCTTTCGCCAGCCTGACGCAGCAGCACGAAGGTTTTGCCGTCAAAGGCCTTGCCCGATTTCTCGGCCTCGGCGCGCGCGGCGGCGTTGCGCTTTTCTAGCTCAGCGCGCTGGGCTTCGAACTTTTTCAGGTTCGCTTCCGTGGCGCGGAGAGCCTTGTTTTTCGGCAGCAGGAAGTTGCGGGCGTAGCCGTCCTTTACTTTGACGACGTCGCCGATGGCGCCGAGGTTTTCGACGCGCTCAAGAAGAACAATCTGCATTTATACCACCGCGTAGGGCAGGAGCGCGAGGTAACGCGCACGCTTGATGGCGATTGCGAGCTCACGCTGTTTCTTGGCGGAAACCGCCGTGATCCGAGCGGGCACGATCTTGCCTTTTTCGGATATGTAGCGCTGCAACAGCTTAACATCCTTGTAGTCAATCTTCGGGCTTTCGGCGCCGGAGAACGGGCACACCTTGCGCCGCCGGCCGAACGGACGGCGCGCCGGAATGTTGGCGATGTTGATTTTGTTTTTCGCGTTCTTGTCGCCCATGACCTAGTTCTCCACATCGTCGCGGTCGCCGCGGACATCGCCGTCATCGCCTTCGCCGCCTTCACGGCGGGCTCTGCGGCGTTCGTCGCGGTCGCGGCGGGCCAGGATCGGCGAGGGCTCTTCGTCGAGTTCCTCAACCTTGATCGTGATGTAGCGCAGCACGTCTTCGTTGATGCGGTGACGGCGCTCCAGTTCGTGGATCGCGGGGGCGGGCGCTTCGATGTTCAGGAGGCAGTAATGCCCCTTGCGGTTCTTGCGCACCCGGTAGGAAAGATTGCGAAGGCCCCAATATTCGTTCTTGCCTATCCGGCCGCCGAGTTCGGTGACCGTGCGGGTGATGTCTTCTACGAGGGCGTCGACTTGTTGCGGCGAGATATCCTGCCGCGCGATAAGCACGTGTTCGTAATTGGCCATAAGCCTCAAAAGTCCTTCGCGTGGGCCGCGGCGCCGGGGCGGGGGAAGGTCCCGCCAAGCGATGGATCCCTGATGGACACAATGTCCGGGGACCGCGAACCCGTTTGGAAGCGGCGGGAGATAGGCGAAGCGGGCTCCAAAGGCAAGCCAAAAGCCCTCAAACCTGCTAGAATGGCTCGATGAGCGACCTTTACGACAAAGACACCTACACCTGGGCCTTGAGCCAGGCAGACGCCCTGCGCCGCCGCTCGGCCAATGAAATCGACTGGGAGAACGTCGCCGAGGAGATCGAAAGCGTGGGGCGGAGCCAGGAAAGCGAGCTTTACTCGCGTTTTAGCGTACTGCTTATGCATCTTCTGAAATGGGCTTATCAGCCCCAAATGCGCAGTCGCTCATGGTCGGCCACGGTTCGCACTCAGCGTAAAGCCATAAAGCGCGTGATACGCAAAAATCCCGGCCTGCAGCCGGTGCTCGGGGAAACGTTCGCTGACTCATATGAAAATGCACGGATCGACGCGGCCGCAGAGACAAATTTGCCGGAAGAAGCTTTTCCTGAAGGACCTCCGTTCAGCGTCGAGCAGTCCATGGATGAAGATTTCTGGCCTGAGGCTCCCGCCGCCGAATAGCCGCCTTGCCCTCCCGGCCGGGTTTGTTTAACGCCCGCGCCCATGGCGATTGCATTCATCTTTCCGGGACAGGGCGCCCAGGCCGTCGGCATGGGCAAGGCTCTGGCTGAGGCTTTTCCGGCCGCCCGCGCGGTGTTCGAGGAGATCGATGATGCGCTCGGTCAGCGGCTTTCCCGCCTGATCTGGGAGGGCCCGCCCGAGGATTTGACGCTGACCGCCAACGCCCAGCCGGCGCTGATGGCCGTCAGCATGGCCGCCATCCGGGCGCTGGAAGTTGAGTTCAAGGTCCCCATCTCCAAAGCTGCGTTCGTCGCCGGCCATTCGCTTGGCGAATATTCAGCCCTCGCCGCCGCCGGTGCGTTCGGCCTGTCTGACACCGCCCGGCTGCTGCGCATTCGCGGCGATGCGATGCAAAAAGCCGTGCCGGTGGGCGAGGGCGCCATGGCCGCGCTGATCGGCAAGGTCGATCTGGCCATCGCCGAAGCCATTGCAGAAGAGGGCGCGGCCGCTGGTGTTGTCGTCGTCGCCAACGACAATAACTTCGGCAACGTCGTTATTTCCGGAAGCAAAGCCGGCGTCGATGCGGCCGTCGCCGCAGCAAAAACGAGGGGCGTAAAGGCAGTGCCGCTGGCGGTGTCCGCGCCCTTCCATTCGCCGTTGATGGCGCCCGCCGCCGAGGCGATGCGCTATGCTCTGGCGAAAGTTGAAATCGCGCCGCTGGCTTCGGTGCTCATTGCCAATATCACCGCCGCGCCGGTGCGCGAGCCGAGCGCGATCCGAGATCTGCTCGTCAAGCAGGTCACCGGCCGGGTGCGCTGGCGCGAAAGCGTGGAATGGATGGCGAAAGAGGGCGGCGTGTCGCGCTTCGCTGAGATCGGCGCAGGTAAGCAGCTTTCCGGCATGGTCAAGCGCAACGCGCCGGACGCCGAAGCGCTGGCGCTGAACGAACCGGCCGATTTGGAAGCGTTCGCGAAAACTGTTTGAAGATTGGAGCGATCCAGATGTTCGATCTGAGCGGCAAAACCGCACTCGTCACCGGGGCTTCCGGCAGCCTTGGCGGCGCGATCGCCAAAGCGCTGGCGGCGCAGGGCGCGAAGGTTGCGCTCTCGGGCACGCGTGAAGACGCGCTCAAAGCAGTGCAGGCGGAAATTCCCGGCAGTGTGGTGCTGGTCTGCAGCCTGAGCGACGGCCCGGCAGTGGACGCCCTGGCCGGGCGCGCGGAAGAGGCGCTGGGCGGGCTCGACATCCTCGTTTCGAACGCGGGCGTCACAAAGGATGGTCTGCTTCTGCGCATGAAGGACGACGACTGGGCGCAAGTGATGAAGGTCAATCTGGAGGCGCATTTCCGCCTCTCGCGGGCGGCGCTGAAATCGATGATGAAGAAGCGCTGGGGCCGGATTATCGCGGTGACGTCGGTGGTCGGCGTCACTGGCAATCCGGGACAGGCCAATTACGCTGCGTCGAAAGCCGGCCTGATAGGCTTCCAGAAATCGCTGGCTCAGGAAGTGGTCAGCCGCAATATAACCGCGAACTGCATCGCGCCCGGCTTTATCCGTTCATCGATGACCGACGCTCTGAACGAGGCCCAACAAACAGCCATTCTCGGGCGCATCCCGGCCGCAAAATGGGGCGATGGCGCAGACGTGGCGGCGGCGGCGGTTTATCTGGCTAGCGAGGAGGCCGGCTACGTCACCGGGCAGACTCTTCACGTAAACGGCGGCATGGCGATGATCTGACCCGCATTTTCGGGCCCGACGCGGCTTGCTGGTAAAGCTGAAACGAATATGTTACGCCCCGTTTCGTCAGCTCAATTTCACCTCGCCAGGTAGGCGAGGAGTTTGGTTTTCTTCCCTTTTTTTGTGGTGTGCGAGGGCGCCTGATGTCCGATGTGTTCGACCGTGTAAAGGCTATCGTTGTGAAGCATCTCGAGGCGCCGCCCGAGAAAGTAACCGAGAAAGCCAGCTTCATTGATGATCTCGGCGCCGACAGCCTCGACAATGTCGAACTGGTCATGGCTTTCGAGGAAGAGTTCTCGATCGAGATTCCCGACGACGCTGCTGAGCATATTCAGACCGTCGGCGACGCGGTGACGTTCATCCAAAGCAAACTAGGTTAGTCCTGGGACCGAACCGATGCGCGCGAACGATTCCGCATCGCGCCGTGTCGTTATCACCGGCGTAGGGCTCCTCACGCCGCTCGGTTACGGGCGCGAAATCTCCTGGAAGCGCCTGCTCGCGGGCCAATCCGGCGCCTGCAAGATCGGTCACTTCAAGGTGGACGATCTGCCGTCGCGGATCGCGTGCGTAGTTCCGCGCGTGGACGGCCGGGCAGGCGGCTCGCCGGACATGGAAGGCGTGTTTGACCCCGACAAGACGATGTCGCCGAAAGAGCGCCGCCGCGTCGATGATTTCATCCTCTACGGCATGGCGGCGGCTGACGAGGCCGTCGCCGATTCCGGCTGGCAACCCAAAACCGACGAAGAAAGAGAACGCACCGGCGTGATGATCGGCTCCGGCATCGGGGGGCTCGATTCCATCGCGCAGACCGCGCTCATTCTGGAAAAGGATGGGCCGCGGAAGGTTAGCCCGTTTTTCATTCCCGGCGCATTGATCAATCTGGCGTCAGGCCAGGTTTCGATCCGCTACGGCTTCAGAGGCCCCAACCATTCCGTCGTCACCGCCTGCGCCACCGGCGCCCACGCGATCGGCGATGCGGCGCGGCTGATCAAATACGGCGACGCTGATGTGATGGTCGCCGGCGGCGCCGAAGGCTCGATCTGCCGCATCGGCATGGCGGGCTTTGCAGCGCTGCGCGCGCTCTCGACAGGCTTCAACGATCATCCGACCAAAGGCTCTAGGCCGTACGACAAGGATCGCGACGGCTTCGTAATGGGCGAAGGCGCGGGCGTTGTGGTGTTGGAGGAACTTGGCCACGCCAAGGCGCGCGGCGCCAAGATTTACGCCGAAGTGCTGGGCTATGGCCTTTCCGGCGACGCCTTCCACATCACCGCACCTGAGGAAAACGGTGACGGCGGCTTCCGCGCCATGCGCGCGGCGCTGCAAGATTCTGGTCTCAGTCCTGCCGATATCGACTACGTTAATGCTCACGGCACCTCGACGCCCCTGGGCGACGAGATTGAGCTGAGGGCAGTGGAGCGGGTGTTCGGCAATGCGGCCGGCGCGCTCTCCATGTCATCTACGAAGTCCGCGATTGGACATTTGCTGGGGGCCGCGGGGGCGGTGGAGACGATTTTTTGTGCTCTTTCGATCCGAGATGGGATGGTCCCCCCGACCCTCAACCTCGACGCCCCGTCGGTCGAGACCCCTATCGATCTGACCCCGCATATGGCGAAGAAGCGTACGATCCGCGCGGCGATGAGCAATTCGTTCGGGTTCGGCGGGACGAACGCGGCGCTGATCCTTGCGGCGCCGCCATGAGCGGCAGCGTCTATGATGATTACCAAGACGATTACGAGGACGAAGCGCCGCGCCGCCGGGGTTTCTGGTCCCAGTTGACGGCAATATCGTCCTGGGCCGTGACCCTCGTGGCGCTGGCGCTTGGCGCGGCGTTTCTGCTTATCATCGATACGCAGCGTCCCGGCCCGGCTGCGCCGGACGGCGCGGCGCAGACCACAATCGTGGTGCCGCGCGGCGTTGGTATTGCCGCGATCGGCCAGCATCTTGAGGCAGAGCAGGTGATCCGTAGCGGCCTCGCGTTCCGCGCCGGCGTGATGATCTATGGGCGCGGGCGCTCCTTGAAGGCTGGCGAATATTCCATTCCGTCCGGCGCCAGCAGCGCTGCGATCATCGAAAAACTCTCCACCGGCCGCGTCGTGCTGCACCCGGTTACTGTCCCCGAAGGCTGGACCAGCGCGATGATCACGGACGCCCTCGCGGCCGCCGATTTCCTCGATGGTGAGACGCCGGCGCCGCCAGCTGAGGGCTCACTTCTGCCGGAAACCTATCGGTTCGAGCGCGGCGTATCCCGCGCTGAAGTGCTGCGGGAGATGCAGGACGCTTCGGCAAGAACGCTGAAGGAATTGTGGGCCAATCGTCAGCCAGGTCTGCCCCTGAAAACACCGCGCGAGGCGCTGATCCTGGCGTCAGTGGTGGAAAAGGAAACCGGCGTTGCGTCCGAGCGCCCGCGCGTGGCGGCCGTGTTCGTCAATCGCCTGCGCAAGGGCATGAAGCTGGAATCCGATCCCACGGTGATCTACGGCGTGAGCCAGGGCCGCCCTCTCGGGCGCGGTATTCTAAGAAGCGAGCTTGATCGCGATACGCCTTACAATACGTACAGGCGCTACGGCCTGCCGCCGACGCCGATCGCCAATCCGGGGCGGGCGTCGATCGAGGCGGTGCTGAGCCCGGCGAAGACCAACGAGCTGTTTTTCGTCGCCGATGGCACGGGCGGGCATGCCTTCGCCTCCACCGTGGCTGAGCACAATAGGAACGTCGCGCGTTGGCGTAGCCTTGAGCGCGCGGGCGGCTCGCAATAGAACCCTCTCACATCGGGGGTTGCCTCACCTATGAGCGTCGTCAGCATGACCGGCTTCGGCCGTGCGGAGGGTGTTTCGGGGGCGCTGCGCTGGATCTGGGAAGCGCGCTGCGTTAATGGCCGCGGCCTTGATCTCCGGGCCCGCCTGCCAAACGGGTTCGACAATCTTGAAGCGGCGGCGCGTGAGGCTGCGCAGAAGCGCTTCAAGCGCGGGTCGGTGCAGGTCAGCCTCAATCTGCGGCGCGAAGAGCGCGCGGGCGCGGCCGGCGTCGTCAATCTCGCAATCGTCGATCAGTTGATCGCGGCGGGCGCGCCCTACGTGGCCGCGGGTAAAGCCGCGCCGCCAAGGTGGGATGGATTGCTGCAGGCGCGCGGCGTCATGGGCGGTGAATCCGAGGAGGAAAGCCCGGAGACGCGCGCGGCGCTCGAGAAAGCGTTGGTGGCGGGGCTGGAGACCGCGCTCGACGCCTTAACCAAGGCGCGCGTGCAGGAAGGCGACAAGACAAAGCTGGTGCTGATCGGTGCGCTGGCCCGCATCGAAACACTCACCGCACAGGCGCGCGAACTCGGCGCCGCACAACCTGAGGCGATGATTGAACGGATTCGTACGCGCTTGGCTGGGCTCGGGGCCGACGTGCAGATCGATCCGCAGCGTCTGGCGCAGGAAGCCGCATTGGCGGCATTGCGCGCCGACGTGCGCGAGGAACTCGACCGCCTGACCGCTCACGCGCAGGAAGCGCGCGCACTGATCGCCAATGATGAACCGGCCGGCCGCCGCCTCGATTTCCTGTCGCAGGAGTTCAACCGCGAAGCCAACACGCTGTGCTCAAAGTCGAGCGATCTGGCGCTGACGCGCCTTGGGCTGGACCTGAAAACCACGATCGATCAATTGCGCGAGCAGGCGGCCAATGTCGAATAGCGCCCGCCGCGGGCTGATGTTCGTGCTGTCGAGCCCCTCGGGCGCGGGAAAATCAACTTTGGCGCGGCGCTTGATGCAGCAAAACACCGATATGGTGCTTTCGATCTCCGCCACCACGCGCGCGCCGCGTCCCGGCGAAGCCGATGGCCGCGAGTATCATTTCGTCGATCACGACCGGTTCGAGAAGATGATCGATGAAGGCGCACTTCTCGAATGGGCGCGCGTGTTCGATAATTATTACGGCACCCCGCGCGCGCCGGTGGAAGGCGCGCTGGCCAGCGGCAAGGACGTGCTGTTCGATGTCGATTGGCAAGGTGCGCGCGCTTTGCGAGGGGCGGCGCCGGAAGATGTGGTGTCGGTATTCATTTTGCCGCCGGATATGGTGGAGCTCGAACGGCGCCTGCATACGCGCGCGCAGGATTCCGAAGCGATCATCGCCCGGCGCATGGCAAAATCGGCCGACGAAATCCGCCATTGGGACGAGTACGACTTCGTTCTCGTCAACCGGGATGTCGACGCCAGCGCCGAAGATTTGCAGCGTATCCTGACGGTGGAGCGCGGCCGGCGCTCACGGCAAAGCTGGCTCAGCGAGTTCGTGACCGCTTTGCTTAAGGGCCATTGAACCTCAGCCGTCAGCCATCATGGCGGCCAGCTTCAGGAAGTTCGTGACCGGAATTTCTTCCGCGCGCGCCGTCGGCGCGATGGCGCAGGCGGCGAGCATCTGTTCCGGAATGCCCAATCTTTTAAGGCTGGCGCGCAGCATCTTGCGCCGCTGGCCGAACGCCGCCGCCGTCAGGCGTTCCAGAACATTCAAATGTGCAAAAGGGGCGGCCAGCGGATCGAACCGCACGACGGCAGACTCCACTTTTGGCGGCGGCGTGAACGCGCCGGGCGGCAGCGTCATCACTATTTCCGCCGAACAAACCGCTTGCGTCAGCACGGCAAGGCGCCCGTACGCGTCATCGCCTGCATGCGCAACGATGCGCTCGGCCACTTCTTTTTGAAACATCAGCACCATGCGCCCGCGCCAGGCGCCGGCCTTCAGCCATTTCACCAGGAGTGGCGTGGCGACATTGTAGGGCAGGTTGGCGACGATCGCCGCCGCGGCGCCGGCGCCAGCCGCGCGCAGCAAGGCGTCTTCATTGGCTTCGAGCGCGTCGGCTTCGATGACATGCGCCCGTCCGTTCGACCACGCCACGAGCGGTTCGAGCACTGGCAGAAAACGTTCGTCCTTCTCGATGACGACAAGCGGGTCCGCGCCCGCTTCTAGCAGCGCGCGCGTTAGTCCGCCCGGGCCCGGGCCAACTTCAAGGACCGGCCCAAACGGCGCCGCAAACGCAGCGATGCGCGCGTTGATCGAAGGGTCGAGCAGGAAATGCTGGCCGAAACTTTTCTTTGCCCAGAGGCCATGATCGATCAGCCCCTGTTTAAGGCTGGGCAGCGCGCTCACGCCGCAACCAGCGCACGGCGCGCGGCGATATCATGCGCCATGCGTATGGCGGCGATCAGGCTGCCGGGATGGGCTGCGCCCTTGCCGGCGATATCAAACGCGACGCCATGATCGGGCGAAGTGCGCACGATCGGCAGGCCGATTGTGAGATTCACCGCATCCCAGAAATGCAGCGTTTTAACCGGGATGAGACCTTGATCATGATACATCGCCAGCACCGCGTCATAGCCGCGCCGCGCTTCTTCGTGAAACAGCGTGTCCGGCGGTTGGGCGTCGGTGGCGTCAATGCCGCGCGCGCGCAGGGCGGCCGCGGCCGGATTAATGATTTCGATCTCCTCGCGACCCAACGCGCCGCCTTCGCCAGCATGCGGATTAAGTCCCGCCAGCGCGATGCGCGGGCGCTCGATGCCGAAATCGTTGCGCAAGGCCGCGTGCGTGACTTCCCCGACCTCGACGATGCGCTGCGCCGAGAGTTTCGACACCGCCTGATGCAGAGGCAGGTGAACGGTCGCGAGCACGACGCGCAAGGATGCGCCCGCCAGCATCATAACCGGCCCGCGTGGACCGTCATATTGCGTCTGCGCGGTGAGTGCAGCGACGAATTCGGTATGACCTGGGTGCTTGAACCCTGCCTCATACAAAATCGATTTTGCGATCGGGCATGTAACAAGGGCGCCGCTGGCCCCGGTAAGCGTCAGCGCAACGCCGCGCTCGATCGCTGACATCACTGCAGCGCCGTTTCGCGGATCGGGTTTGCCGGGCACGGCCTCAACCGCCAGCGGCACGGTGAGAACCGGCAGGTTTGCGCTAAAATAATGGGCCGCTTCTCGCGCATCGTTGATCGGTGCGATCGCAACGGGCGCGCCCAGTAAAGCGAATGCGCTTGCGTAAACTTGCTGATCGCCAACGGCGAAAAACGCCGGCAGCTTTGCCGCTTTGCGCTGTAGCCACGCCCTTACAAGGATTTCCGGACCGATGCCGGCCGGATCGCCCATCGAAACGGCGAGCGGTCCGAGCATGGCCGCGCTAGCGCCGGACGATCGCCGCTTCCCGCCGCAGATTACGCAGGTAGCGCTGGGACAACATCGCCAGTTCCTGATCGACCAGGCGGCTTTCGATTTCGTCGCGGCTTGGTAGCGCCCCGCCGGATGTGTCGCGCGCGCAGACTACCAGCGCGCGCAGCTTTCCGCCCGATTGGAACGAAGCTGATGCCGCGCCCGTGGCGGTATCGGCGACCTGCTTGCGCATCTCGTCGGTCAGTTCAGATTCCTGCACTTCGCCAAGATCAGCCGCCGTCAGCCCGGTGACGCCAGAGATCGCCGCATCGACGGAGGGGCAGCCCTTGACAAGCTGGCGCGCGCGATCGAGCGCCGCTTGCTGGTTTGGTTCAGCGGTGATCTGCTTCAGTGTCACCTTGCTGGCCGCTTGAGGATCGACGCCGGCGCGCTTGTCGCGCAACGAAATAATGTAGACGCCGCCGGGCGCCGGGATCGGTCCGGCCAGATCGCCCGCCTTCATGCCCGCGGCGACGCGCTGCAATTCCACGGGCCTCAGTTCATCCTGCGCCAGCCAATCAAGGTCGCCGCCCGTGGCGGCCGAGGGGGCGGCGGAAAATTGCCGGGCGACCATCGCGAAATTGGCGCCCTTTTTCAGTTCGTCCACCAAACGGGTTCCGGCGGTCTGGGCCTCCGTCAACTCGGCGGGCGATTCCGCCGGAAGATAAATCACGGAAACCAGATATTGCGGCTTCATCGCATTGGCGGCGACACGCGCGAGCGTGTCCTGCACCTGCGCGTCCGATATGCGCAGGCGGGAGCCGTACAAGCCGCTCATAAGCCGGTTCCACGCCAGTTGCGCTTCGATCTGGTCGCGGAGTGTATTGATATTGACGCCCGCGGCAGCGAGCTGAGTTTTGAGTACTGGCACGGTAGTACGCGCATTGCGGGCGACGTTTTCCAGCGCCGCATCGACGTCCTTGGGGTCAAGCGACATTTTGCGCGATCTTATTTCCTGCATCTGCAGCCGCTCATCTTCCAGGCTGCGCAACGCCTGCGCCTCGATCTGCTGCATAACCTCCGGCGTTGGCCGGATTCCGGAACTGAGCAGGATGAGGCCGGCGCGCTGATCGAGATCGTAGGTCGAAATCAGCTGATCGTTGACGATCGCCACGACCGCCTCAGCCGGCATGCGCGTTTCGGCCGGCGCTTGGGCGGCAGACGCTGCGGGCTTGGCGGCTGGTTTGGCCGCTGCCGGTTTGGCGGGCGCAGGCTTGGCTGCCGCCGCCGGTGCGGCAGGTTGAGCGGCCGTTTGCGAAAAGGCCGGGCAGGTGAACGCCAGGATCGTAACCAGCGCCCCCGCGGCGTATTTTAGGTTCATCTCAAAACTCCGTTTCGCCGCATGCATGGCGAAACCTCACTGTTTTCCTAGCGCGCCTGCGCTTCCAAACATGCCCAGGGTGGAAAGGCCAATCCTGATCTGGAAGCCCTCGGTTGGGCCGAGTAGGCGGTCGAAGGTTTCGTTGCGCGTGTAGACCAATTCAACGAACGTGCAATCATCCTGGTAGATCAGCGACATTTCCTGGGACAAGTTTATGGCAGAATCCAGATCGCGGCGCAGCCCGTAGCCAATGCGGACGTGATCGGTGATCTGGTAACCCACTGAAACATTGGCTTCTTCGCTGGGGTCGGTCCCGCGCAGACCTTCCTGGACGTTGAAATAACGCACATTTGCCTTCAGCCGCCAAAGTTCGGCTCTCAAGCCTGCGTCAAACCGCACGGCGTCGAGGGTCTCGTCGTTTAAACGGAACCGCAGATCGCCGCCAAAATGCCGCCCAAGGTCTGCGGTCAGCTGGCCGACGTAATCGGAAGTGATGCTGTCCAGGTTTGTGGTTGGACTGAACTGGGGATCGTCCTTGGTTTTCCACCGCCTGCCGAACACCGCCGACAATGTCCCGGCCGGTAAGATTGCCGATGCGCGGACGCCGGCGGCTACGCGCTCACCGGATTCCCAGAGGTCGTAATTCGGTGTTACGTTAGGGCGGAAAATGTTTGAATCGTCGAGTTCGAAGGTGAGGCTGTCTTCGTTAGGGATTCGCGCATCCTGGTCAGTAGTGGCGGCCGTGGCCGTCACGATCGGCTCGATGATCAGGCTGACATTACGCCCAGGCCGCATGAACGGATAGCGCACCTCTACGCCGGCCAGACCGACCGAGCGTCCGAATACATCTTCCGTGGCGCCAAGATAATTCGATACGCGGTAATAATCGGTACGCCCCTGCGCGAACGGCGAGACGATTACGCCGGGGCCGACGATGCGTTGGGCTTCCCATTCCACGCCCCCGGAAACGCGCGCGCTTTCGATTCCGATTTCGCGGACGAGATTGACGGTGGAGGCCTGAAACTTGAGCTGCCCATCGAACAGCGGATCGGCCATGACGCGGTTGTACTCAATTCGCGGCAAGATTTTCGGCAGGTTCAAATCGTCATCACCGGCGCGCAAACCTTGCACGCCGATGCCCGCCGCTTCGATATATGTGTTTGGCCCTTGGCCAACGACGCGCACTTGCGAATACAGGCGCGTTAGATCTGAGCCGTAAGACGCGCGCAAATCAACGCGATCGGTGATGCCATAGCGCTTGATGTAAAGGTCGTCCGTCGCGCCGGCGACGTTGAAGCCCCATTGCCAATAATCGTCGATCACGAACGAGCCGGCGCCGAACACGTGGCCGCGCAGTTTCTCGTCGCCAAGGCGCGCGCCAGAGCCGTCGAAATTGGCTTCCTGCGTGACGCTGCCATCAAACTCAAGCTGGCCGGACCAAAACCGCTTGCGGTAATCGATCCCGTAGAGGGGGTTTACTTTGGTCATCAGCCGCGGCGCGACGGTTAAATCTTGGTACGGCGAAATCGCCCAATAGATCGGCTGCTGGTAATACGCGCCGACGCGCTCGCTTTGGCCGACATCAGGAAACAGCAGGCCGCTCTGGCGCTCCTTGCTTGGATCGGGGTGAGAGAAATAGGGCAGGTAGAACAACGGCACGCCGCGGAATTGCAGCACCACGTCACGATAGGTGAGCTTCTTGTCTTTCGGATCGCTATCGAGCCGGCGCGCCTTCAACGTCCATGTGATGGTGCTGCTCTCGCCATCCTTGCACGCCGGGCAGGCTGAATAGACCACGCGGTTGAGTTGGCGCACGCCATCGGGGCGAAGATAGGCTGAGGAAGCCGCCGCAGTGCCGCCGCCCGGAATGCGCATGCTGAAATCCGTCGCCACGCCGACGCTTAGGGTTTCATCAACCTCGATCTCCTCGGCAAATCGCGCTGTGCCGTCGATATCCAATATCTGCACGCCGCCTTGCGCGCGGATGGTTCGCTTCTGGGTGTCATAAATCAGACGGTCGGCTTTGAGCGTGCGCCCGCCAAAGCTGGCCTCCACATTGCCGTCGGCGATTACCTGATGCGTATCGCGATCTTCAATGACACGGTCGGCTTCGAGCACGACGGAGCGGCGCTGATCTTCCTGAAACGGCGCAGGCGCTGGCGCGGTAGTTTCGGGCGTCTGGCTAAGCGCCGCGCCTGGCGCAAACGCCACGAGCGCCGCGGCCGCGGCGGCCCATTTCAGGCGCGAGCGTTCTGACGGTCTTTCCGCATGTGGCGCCAAACGGGCCATCCCCGGGTCTCGCAAAATATCCCCGCTCAATTCCTAGCGCTCTCAAGGCGCTCGCGTCCAGCGAGCTCAACCGTCTTCGACATACGAGATGAACGCCATGGCTGCGAACAGGCCGGCCAAAGCAGGCGCCCAGGCCGCTATGACCGGGGGAATCGACTCCGCTGAGGCGAAGGCCGAAATCAGCCGATTGGCGAAATATAATCCAAATCCGATCGAAACCCCCGAGATCGCCATTCGCCCCATGCCGCCGAGCCTTTGCAGCCGCAGGCAAAACACCGCGCCTATGGCCGCCATCGCCGCCATGAACGCCGGTGCGCTCAGCAACGCCTGCCAGCGCAGTTCGTAACGTAGTTGAGCGAGCCCTGCTTGGCGCGATTCGGTTAAAAAGCTTGGAAGCCGCCAGAATGAGAGCGTCGAGGGATCGACGACGCGATCTTGCAGAGCCTGCGGGCGCAGGGTGGTTGGAAGCGCCAGCTGTGCGTATTGATCGGGTTTCGCCCCGGGCGCTGCCTCCGTCACCTTGCGCAATTGCCAGAAGCCGTCACGAAGCTCAGCGCGCGCCGCGACGATTCGGCGCGAGAATTTCAGCGCGCCGTCCGGCAGCACGTCGAAAACCAGGAAGGCAACATTCTCCAAGGCGCCCGAACGAGGATCGGCGATGTCGGCATGGATTACTGTTTGCTGGGCGCCGTCGCCCTGGCGCAGCCAGATGTCGCCGGCAGCGTTCGCCGCGCCTGAATCGCGCAGCGCGTTCGCGCGCGCCTGGTAAACCTGATAGAGCGCCGTGGCAGCCGGATCGAGCGCGAGCGTCGAAATAGCGCCGAGCGCGACGGCGGCGGCGGCGGTCGGCGCGAGGAAGCGCCACGCCGAGACGCCGGAGGCGCGGAGTGCAACGAGCTCGCTGCGCCGGTTAAGCCGCACAATGGCGATCATCGTGCCGACCAGCACGACGAACGGCAGCGTCTGCTCGACCAGCAGCGGCGTTTTCAGCATCGTCAGGTAAAGCGCTTCCAACAACGCCAGCGATGTGCGGCCAGACAGCGCGCGCAATTGCTCGACGATATCGACCAACAGCACCGTCGCGATAACGCCGGCGAGCGTAAGCCCGATCGACACCAGCGTCTGGCGGAGCAGATAGCGGCCGAGGCGGGTAAACAAAAAGCCCATCACGCTGCTCCGAGCGTAATCGATGCGGGCGCGCCGCGCGTCGCGCGGCGGCTGCGCGAATGCACAATGGCGGCCGCGCAAATCAGGGCCACGGCGACAGGAAGGATGTATTGCAGGGCATTCAACGCGGGCGTTTCGCGCGCCGCGGATTGCACGCCGAGCGTAAGCAGGCGTGTTGCCAGCGCCAGCACCGAGGCCAAAGCGGTGCGCACCGCATAGCCGCGCCGGCTGAAATCGCCGGTCAGCAGAAACGCTAGCGCGATCATCGCCAGCGCCGGGCTGAGCAGCGGCGCGGCCAGACGCGAATGCGCTTCGGCGATGAAGCGGTCAGTCATCTTCTGATCGTAGAAGCTGGTCATGTTCGGGTGCAGCAATTGCATCAGATATCGATCTGACGGCTTCATCACCAGCGGATCGAGATCGCGCAAAGCTTCGGTGAATTGCAGCACGTATTGATCGAAATCGAGTAGGTCGACCGCGCCATTTTCTTTGCCGCTGATGATCTGGCCATTGCGCAGCACCAGCGCCAGTTCGCCTTCGACAATGGCGGCCACGCCATTGCGCGCCGAATACGTCACCGGCGCCTTGGCGTTGCGCGCATCCTCGATCAGCAGATCGCGCATCACGCCGTTGAGCCCTGTCGCGCGGGTGTAGATCGTGATTCCGCTCACCGGGCTGTAGAACGCCCCCTCGCGCGCCAGGAAACCAGCCGGGTCGCCCCGGATCTGATAGACGATCTCCCGCATCTGCCGGTATGCGGCGGGCTGGGCGATCAGGCCCAGGCCGAGCTGCAAAAGGCCAGCCAGCACCGCCAGCCGGAACACCGGCTGGATCACCTGCCAGTGGCCCATGCCCGCGGAAAACGCCACCACCAGTTCGCTGTCGGTCAGCAGCCGGTTGATCGCGTACGCCACGGCGAAGAACACCGCCAAAGGCAGGATCAGCGCGATCAACTGCGGCACGGCCAGCATGGTGATGATGAAATAGTTCAGACCAGATCTCTGGTCGGCGATGATCTCCAGTTGCGTCAGCCCCTGCGTCAGGATGGCGATCGCGGTCAGCGCCAGCAGAATGGCGGCCAATGGCTTCAGCACCTGCCGGAGCACGTAATATTGTAGAGCCGTCATCTGTGAGGCCCGTTATCCTCTTTTGTGCGTTGGCTTTTCAAGGCAGTTGGGCCTCGTTACCACTGCCGGTGATCCGGTAGAAGCCAACCGCGCGGGCCATGCGCGCGACGCTATTTTGTGAGCGAGGGTGCATGGAGGTCCATTTCGTTAAGGAAGGCCGCGGAGACGCGATCGCCGTGATGGCGAGCGAAGGGGGCGTTCTTACGGCGCGCGGGCAGGAAATCGAGCAAAAGCTGGGCGGGGCGATCGCCCGGGCGGCGGCTGCTTCGCGGTTTACAGGGGGGGCCGGTCAGGTGCTGGAGATTCTGGGCGCCGCCGCGCTGGATGCGCCTCGCCTGCTGGTGATCGGCCTTGGCCCGCTCGATAAGGCCGACGCGGTCGGCGTCGAGCGCTGGGCAGGCGCGGCCGTCCGCCGCACCCTGACTTCCGGCGTCGAGAGGCTTGTGCTGCTGGCCGATGGCTTGCCCAATGCCCCGGCGGCTGAAGCCGCTGCGCGCGCCGGGATCGGCGCACGGCTCGCCGCCTATCGGTTCGACCGCTATCGTACGCGGCTTAAGCCGGACCAGAAAATTTCGCTCCAGCACGTCGATGTCATCACCGATAGTCCTGCGGCAGCGCAATCGCGCTACGAGCCGCTCAGCCATGTGACCGAGGGCGTGCTGCTGGCGCGCGACCTTGTGAACGAGCCGGCAAATATTCTGTACCCGGAGGAATTTGCCGAGCGCGCGAGGGCGGCGCTCGAGCCGCTCGGCGTCGAGGTCGAAATCCTCGACGAAGAAGATTTGGCCAAGCACGACATGCATGCGCTGCTCGGCGTCGGCCTCGGCAGCAAGAATGGCACGCGTCTGGTGACGATGAGCTATCGCGGCGCACGCGCCAAAGGTTCGCAGCCGCTCGTGCTTGTCGGCAAGGGCGTGACGTTCGATACGGGCGGCATTTCGATCAAGCCCGCTGGCGGCATGGACGAAATGAAGGGCGACATGGGCGGCGCCGCCGCCGTCGTTGGCGCGATGCGCGCGCTCGCGGGGCGCAAGGCGCGGGCCAATGTGGTGGGGGTAATCGGCCTCGTTGAAAACATGCCCGATGGCGCGGCGCAGCGGCCCGGGGACATTGTCACCACCATGTCGGGCCAGACCATTGAGGTGCTGAACACCGACGCCGAAGGGCGTCTCGTTCTGGCCGATGCGGTCTGGTACGCGCAGGAAAAGTTCAACCCGACCGCAGTGATCGATTTTGCGACGCTGACTGGCGCCGTGATCGTGGCGCTAGGCAATGAGCACGCCGGCCTGTTCGCCAATGACGACGAACTGGCGCACAATATCACAACGGCCGCGAGCGGCGAGGGCGAGGCGGTGTGGCGGCTGCCGCTCGGACCTGCTTATGACAAGCTGATCGACACGCCGAACGCCGATATGAAAAACATCGCCGGCAAGCCGGTGGCCGGTTCGATCGTCGGCGCGCAATTCATTCAGCGCTTCATCAAATCGGGCACGCCCTGGGCGCACCTTGATATTGCAGGCACGGCTTGGAAATCGGCGCCGTATGATGATCCCATCTCGCCCTCGTGGGCGACGGGCTATGGCGTGCGGCTGGTGAACCGCCTGGTGGCGAACCGCTACGAGGAATGAGCCTTGGCGGAACTCTGGTTCTACCATCTCGAACGATCGAACATTGAAGCGGCGCTGCCGTCGCTGCTGGAAAAATGCCTGCAGCGCGGCTGGCGCGCTTTGGTGCGCGGCGGCGTTGAAGAACGGCTCGACGGGCTCGACGCCGCCCTGTGGACGTATCGCGACGAAAGTTTCCTGCCGCATGGGCGGGCCGGGCGCGATGAGCCCGCGGGCCAGCCGGTGTGGCTTACGGGCGCCGATGGCAATCCCAATGGCGCGCAGGCCTTGTTCGTGATCGACGGCGCCAATTCGGCTGACGCCAAAGAGTTCCAGCGCGCGATCATGCTGTTTGACGGGCGCGACGAGGCGGCGCTTTCCATCGCCCGCGCGCGTTGGAAAGGCGCGAAAGACGAGGGCATGACGGTGTCCTATTGGAAGGAATCCGGCGCCGGCCGCTGGGAAAAGCAGGCTTAGGCCGATTGGGCAAACCGTCACGCAAGTGTTGGAAAAAGCCGCTTGGCGCGCGCCGGGGCGAGGGTTATGAAGCGCGCCCGCCTGACCACCAAATCCCCCCTAAAGGAAAACCGACATGGCCGCCGAGCGCACGTTTTCGATCATCAAGCCGGACGCGACCGCGCGCAACCTGACGGGCGAGATCAACGCGATCATCGAAAACGCCGGCCTGCGCATCATCGCGCAGAAGCGCATCAAGATGAGCACCGAGCAAGCCGAAGGCTTTTATGGCGTGCATAAAGAACGCCCGTTCTTCAAGGATCTGGTGAAATTCATGACCTCCGGCCCGGTGGTCGTGCAGGTGCTGGAAGGCGAAAACGCGGTGGCGAGATATCGTGAAGTGATGGGCGCCACGAACCCCTACAACGCCGCGCCGGGCACAATCCGCCGCCAATTCGCCTCCAACATCGAAGCCAATTCCGCGCACGGCTCTGACAGCGCCGAGAATGCAAATATCGAGATCGCGTTCTTCTTCAAGGATGAAGAGATCGTCGGGTAACTTTTTTTGGGGCTCTCTACTAGCCTTGCCGAGGAAGGTGGATTGCACTGACCGACGAGACGGAGGCGTCGTGTCGCTATCGAGACCCGCTTATGGCTTTGACGACGGTTGCCCAAAATTCCATGTCATCAACCGGCCCACGCTATAAATAGCGTCCTTCACGTCGGGGCGTTCCAACACCTTGTTTTTTCGGGTCTGCAATTCGATCTCAAAGGCGGTGACGGGGGTCTCCCATGAATAGCGCTGAAGCAATGCCAGGGCGTCTGCGCGCTTGGATTCATCGGCCAGCGAATCGATGTGCAACTTCGCCGCTGAATCAAAGTCATTCGCGCAAAGCAGGGCGGTCGAATAAGGGCCAAATCCCTCGCTTGCGCGCTCTTTCATCTGGCTAAGGCCGCGTTGAACCGCTGCAGTGTCCCCTAACTGCGCCGCCGCGCAGACGGCTACTTCTCGAAGGGCTAGCGCGCCATAATCGCTAACGTTGCGATCAGCTATCTCTGATATGGACGCCAAAGCTTCCTTTGGACGCTCCAATCCGTAAAGCAAATTGCCGAGGTTGATCGCCTGACTAACGTTCAGACCACCGCGCTCTGGCCGCCGGGCGGCACGTTGCTGTAGCGCAACCGCTTCGTCGAAACGGCGCGCTCGAACAAGGGCGCGTTGGCGATAATCCATTATCCAGATCACTTCGTCCTCAGCGTCGATGTAGGCCGATTTTGATCCGTCAGCGGGCAGAGCCTTCGCCAAAGCGCTTTCCGTTAGCGTGAGCATATCATCGATACGATCGATGGTGAGATATGCTTCCGCGAGAGCGAGAACGGCTTTGAGGCGCGTCGGATTGGAATCGACAAGCGTTTGCGCTTCTATCACCTGCTGCTTTGCGGCGCGGGCCGGGTCGAACGCGGCTGGGTTGCCAGACACGACGGGATCGAATCGCTTGTCGATTTGCATCCTGATTAGCGTTTTCGCGCCGGTGATCGCTGCTGCAGTTTTCAGCGCGGCGTCGGTCTGTCCGCGTGCAAGAAGCAGTCGCGTCAAATCCAGCCAAAAACCATCCGGACGGGCGATGAGAGGATCAGGCCGCCAATTGGCTGCGAAGAGCGACTGCAATACCGCAAAATACTGATCCTCATTTGCCGAAACCCGGCGCGCGCGGCGAAGCGTATCGAGCACGATCTCAGCCGGCACCCCCGACAGCGCAGCGGGCCAAGTCTTGGCCAAGCTCATCAGACTCACGAATTGATCGGCATCGTTTAGCGCGTAGCCGGCTCCGAAACGCATCTGCCAATCTTGCGCCACCGCACCAGGGAAGCCGGTGGCGCGTTTCGTGTGCGTAAGCATTGCCGGAATATCTGCCGCGGCGCGATCAAAAGTCGCAAAAATCTGCCAGAAAAAATACTTCGCCTCGTCGGGCAACCGATCAAAATCAGCTGAGTCTCCCAAAGTTTGCAGAGCTTGCCGCGCAGCGGTGATATCTCCCCGTTGACGTGCGTCTTCCACAATCTCCATTGTGTTGAGGAACTCAATCGTCGCGCCCTGGATTGCGCGGTCATCCACGCGCTGACTGGACTGGGTTTCTGCGCGCGCAACAGCGCCGCTGAGCGCAGCTGAAACGCCAACGACAAAACCAAAAAAAGCCGACCTCATTTTGGCCCCGCCAGATCGACAACGACTTGTAGCCGTAATCGTACCGCTTCCTGACATCGCGATCAACGGAAACAACAACTGGTAGCAACCGCAAAAACGGCTCGGCCCGGCCCAGATTTGGTCAGGTCAGGCGCTGATCGTTCCGATAATGAAAGCATCTTCGCCCGCTCGGTTCAGCGAGGCGATGATCGCATCGGCGTCGCTCTTTTCGGCAATCCCCACCATCCCAATTCCCAGATTGAACGTGCGGCGGATATCGTCTTCGGGGATGGCGCCGGTTTCTTGTAGCCATTGGAATACGGGCGGGCGCTGCCATGCGTTCCAGTCGAATTCTGCGCGCAGGGTTTTCGGCAGCGCGCGCGGGGTGTTTTCGACGAGGCCGCCGCCGGTGATGTGGGCGAGGCCTTTGAGGTTGCCGGCGCGGATCAGCGGCAGCAGCGCTTTCACATAAATGCGCGTGGGTTCGAGCAGCGCGCCGGTGAGTGTTTTGTCGGGCGCGAAGGGCGCGGCGTCAGTCCATTTCAGGCCGGAGCGTTCGACCACTTTGCGCACCAGCGAATAGCCGTTCGAGTGCGGGCCGCTGGAGGCGAGGCCGATCAGCACGTCGCCGGCCTTGATCTCGTCCAGCTTCGGCAGCAGCGCGCCGCGTTCGGCCGCGCCCATGGCGAAGCCGGCGAGGTCGTAATCGCCCTTTTTGTACATGCCCGGCATTTCGGCGGTTTCGCCGCCGGCCAGCGCACAGCCGGCCTGCCGGCAGCCTTCGGCTATCCCCCGGATAATGACCGCTGCCTCCTCGGCGTTGAGCGCGCCGGTGGCGTAATAATCGAGAAACACGAGCGGCTCGGCGCCGTTGGCGACGAGGTCGTTGACGCACATGGCCACGAGGTCGATCCCGACCGTGTCGTGCTTGCCGGCGTCGATGGCGATCTTCAGCTTGGTGCCGACACCGTCCGTGGTGGTGAGGATCAGCGGATCCTTGAACCCGGCGGCTTTCAGATCGAACGCGGCGGCGAAGCCGCCGAGGGATGCCTCCGAGCCGGGCCGGGCCGTGGCCTTCGCCGCGGGCGCGATCAGATCGATCAGGCGGGCGCCTTCGTCTATGTCGACACCGGCGCCGGCGTAGGTGAGTGGCTGCTTATTCGGCATGAACCGCCTTTCAGGCGCGGGCTGCGGTTGCTAAAGCGTGGGCCTTAAATGCGCCCTGCGTTCTGGATCGGGCTCGGAGGCGCATTTAAGGCCAAAGACGCTTTAGACTCATAGAGTTCTAAAGCAACTTTTGGACTTTGAATTCGCTCAGCGGCTGCCATCAATGATGGCGAATTCAAAGTCCGTTGCTTTAGTGGTGCGATTCCGTGGATTGGACCACTTAGCGCCTCAATCAGGTGGATCGTAGCCGTCCAACAAGGAAAATCAGCGCATGCGTCTTTTTGCGTCCCTCTTCGTTGCAGCCAGTTTACTCACAGCCCCGGCCTTCGCCGCCGGGCGCGGCGACGTGTTCTCGGTTTCTGACGTGGCCGTGGACGTGACCTCGGCCGATTCCAGCAGGGCCCGCGATCTGGGTTTCAGCCTGGCGCAGACCGTCGCGTTTGACCGGCTGGTGAAGCGCCTGACGCTTCCGGCCGATGTGCAGCGCGCCGGCGCGCCGGCCTCCGCCGGGACGCCGCTGGACCAATATGTCGATGGCGTCGACATCCAGCAGGAGGGCCGCAGCGGGACGCGTTATCTTGCGCGGATGTCGGTCAGCTTCAACGCCCTGGCGATGCGCAAATTGCTGACTGACAAGGGGCTGACGGTTTACGAAACCCGCACCGCGCCCGTGCTGGTGGCGCCGGTTTTGGCGGGCGGTACGCCGGAGCAGGCCGCAGCCTGGCGCACGGCCTGGGAACAGGGCGGCTTTGCCGAAGAACTGGTTCCGGTCGCCGTAGCCCCGGCAACACTTACGGGCGCGCCGGACTGGGCGCAGGCCCAGCAGGCGGCCGCCGCAGCGGGCGCTTCTACCGCGCTTTATGTTGTCGCCCGGGTTGAGGGCGCGACGCTTGCGGTTGCGCTCACGGAAGTCGCGGCCGGCGCCCCGCCGCGCGGCCTGGGGCAGTTCACGACCGCCTGGCAAACGTCCAGCGCTGATAACGGCGCGGTTCTGTTCAGGGCGCTGGCGACCGCCGCCAATGACCGCGTTCAGAATGAATGGAAGCAGAAACTGGCCGCCGGCGCCGGTCAGCGCGCCCGCGTCGCCGCAATTGTGACGTTCGCGACGCAGGCGGAATGGCAGCAGGTGAAAAGCGCCTTGGCGCAGGCTTCGCAGACGCTGGTGTCTGACATCCAGGTGGAAGCCGTGGCCAGGGATGGCGCCACGCTTTCCTTCTCACATACGGGGTCGGACGCGCAGCTTGCCGCCGAACTTAACCGTTACGGCGTGCAATACGCTCCCGGCGCGGGCGGCGCCACTTTGCGCGCAGGGCGGCTATAAGGCGCGCATGGAGGATCAGCCGCGCCTCTTCGATTTTACCGAGAAAGGTGAGGGCGCCGGCGCGTTCATCGTCGCCGACAGTAATCGGCAGGTGATTAGCCTGCTAGAGCAGTGGCGCGCATGGCCCGGCGGCGCACTGGCGCTGACGGGGCCGCCGGGGTCTGGCAAATCGCACCTTGCTCGCCTCTGGGCGGCCCAATCGGGCGCGCTGATGTTCTCCGGGCGGTTCAACACCGCAGCCGCGCGGGAGGCTTTTACCACACGCGAAGGGCGCCTGGTGATCGACAACGCTGATCGCGTCCGGGACGACACGGCGGTCATGCTGCTGCTGGACTTGGCGCGGACGGAGGGCGGGGCCGTGCTGCTGGTAGGCCAAAACCCGCCGGGCGAATGGGTGACGGACATCCCCGATCTGCGGTCGCGGTTCGTCGCGCTGCTGGCCGCGCCCCTCGGAGAACCCGATGAAACGCTAATAACAGAGCTAATTCGGCGTCTTTGTCGTGCGCGCTTCATTGAATTGAAGGAAAATGTTGCCAGATACGCCGTCCAGCATATGGAGCGCTCATTCGCGGCGGCCCATGCGTTGGTGGCGGAAATAGACAGCCTGATGGTCGAGGGCGGTCAGCCGGTTCCCTATGACATCGCGGCTGAGGCGCTCCGGCGCCTCGACAGGCGGGAGCACGCATCGACATGAGTACGCGGCAAGTGCGCAAGAAATCCAAGACCAACGGCCACGGTGGTTCCTCCTCACCGCTGACCGGCCCGGAGCGCTTTATCAACCGCGAGCTTTCATGGCTGGCGTTCAACACGCGGGTTCTGGAGGAATCCGAAAACCCGGTGCATCCGTTGTTGGAGCGTCTGCGCTTCCTTTCGATTTCCGCCGCCAACCTCGACGAATTCTACATGGTGCGCGTCGCCGGTCTGCACGATCAGATTCGCACCGGCGTGATGCTGCGCAGCCAGGACGGGCTGACGCCGTCCGAGCAGCTCTCGCGCGTGCATGATGAGGCGACGGCGCTGATGGCCAAGCAGCAGGCGCGCTGGGTGAAACTGCGCGAGGAATTGGGCGGCGCGGGCCTTTGCGTGCTCGATCCTGGTGAATTGTCGCGCGCTGACCTTGATTGGCTGCGCCCGGTGTTCATGGAGCGTGTGTTTCCGCTGCTGACGCCGCTCGCCGTCGATCCGGCGCATCCGTTTCCGTTTATCCCGAATTTGGGCTTCGCCATTGCGCTGAAACTCAAGCGCAGCGAGGACGGCGCGCCGCTCAATGCGCTGCTGCCGGTGCCGAGCCATGTCGAGCGCTTCATCGAAATTACGCCTGACACGGGCGCTGGCGCGACGCGCCAACGGCGCTTCGTCTCGCTTGAAAACACGATCATGCAATTCCTCGACGAATTGTTTCCAGACTATTCAGTTGAGGAAAAAGGCGCTTTTCGCGTGGTGCGCGACAGCGATATCGAAATCCAGGAAGAAGCCGAAGATCTGGTGCAGGAATATCAGACGCTGCTGAAGCAGCGGCGTCTGGGCGACATCGTGCGGCTGAAGATCGAAAGCTCGATGGAAGAGCGTCTGCGCAATTTCATCATCCGGGAGATCGAGGCCGACCCGCATGACGTTGTGATCGCCGACGGCCTGCTGGGACTGGCGGCGCTGAAAGAACTAATCTTCGATGACCGGCCTGATCTGATCTACAAGCCGTACGAGCCGCGTTTCCCCGAGCGCATCCGCGATTTCGGCGGCGATTGCTTTGCCGCGATCCGCGCCAAGGACATGCTGATCCATCACCCGTACGAAAGTTTCGACGCGGTGGTGCAATTCCTGCGGCAGGCGGCGGCCGACAAAAGCGTCGTGGCGATCAAGCAGACGCTATACCGCACGAGCAAAAACTCGCCGATCGTGGCGGCGCTGATCGAGGCCGCCGAAGCGGGCAAGAATGTAACCGCGCTGGTCGAGATCAAGGCGCGGTTCGACGAAGAAGCAAACCTGCAATGGGCGCGCGACCTGGAGCGCGCGGGCGCTTCGGTGGTGTACGGCTTCATCGATTACAAGACGCACGCGAAGGTAAGCCTCGTGGTGCGCCGCGAGCCTGAGGGCCTGCGCACCTATGCGCATTTCGGCACCGGCAATTATCACCCGATCACGGCGCGGATTTACACCGACCTTTCGCTGTTCACCGCCGACCCGGCTTTGGGGCGCGACGCGGGGCGTCTATTCAACTTCGTCACCGGCTACGCCAAACCGGCGGAGCTGGAGAAGCTGGCGATATCCCCCATAACGATGAAGAAGCGGCTGCTGGACTTGATCGATGCGGAAGTTTCGCACGTGGCGGAGGGCCGTGCGGGCAATATCTGGGCAAAGCTCAATTCGCTGGTCGATCCCGAGATCATCGACGCGCTTTATAGCGCGAGCCAAGGCGGCGTAAGAATCGAATTGGTCGTGCGCGGCGTATGCTGCCTGCGCGCCGGCGTTCCGGGCCTTTCTGACAACATCCAGGTCAAATCCATCGTCGGCCGGTTTCTGGAACATTCCCGGATCGTGGCGTTTGGCGACGGCAAGGCCTTGCCGCACCCGGCCGCAAAGGTGTTTATCTCGTCCGCCGACTGGATGCCGCGAAACCTTGACCGGCGCGTGGAAGTTATGACTCCGGTAGAAAACCCGACCGTTCATCAGCAGGTGCTCGATCAGATCATGGTGGCGAATCTGAATGATGAGGCGCAGAGCTGGTACATGAACCCAAACGGGACATACACGCGCGTGGACGTCAGCGGCCTTGCCGAACCGTTCTCGGCCCACCTTTATTTTATGCGTAATCCGAGCCTTTCCGGGCGCGGCCGCGCCCAAAAGGGCGATTTGCCGCCCGCGTTCGATCATGTCGGCGCCCGCGCGCACTGATCGCTCCAGCCCCGCCAATGCGGCGTGGGTTCAGAATACGGACGCTTTAGCTAGCGTTGAGGAAGCCGCGGTTATCGACGTCGGCTCCAATTCCGTGCGCCTCGTCGTGTACCGCATCGACGGCCGGGCGATGACGCCGGTGCTGAACGAGAAGGTCATGGCCGGTCTTGGCCGTGAGCTGACGCGCACCGGGCGCCTCGCGCCGGCGGGTGTGGACGCCGCGCTGCAAGCCATGCGGCGGTTCCGAACCTTGCTGAACGCGATGGGCGTTTCGCACGTAGACGCCGTCGCCACAGCCGCCGTGCGGGAAGCCGCGGACGGGGCTGATTTCGTGCGCCGCGCGGACCGCGAAACGGGCGTGCGCTTGCGCGTCATCGCGGGCGAGGAAGAGGCGCGGCTATCGGCGCTCGGCGTACTGGCGGGCGAGCCGGAAGCGCATGGGATTGTCGGCGATCTCGGCGGATCGAGCCTGGAGCTTGTGCGCGTCGATCCAAAGGGCCCCGCGGCCGGCGAAACGTTTCCACTTGGCCCGTTCGCGCTGATGGGGGAGGGCTTCGATCCTGAGCGCATCGCCGCGATCGCGGACGAGGCGCTGAGTCACTCGCAAGTTCTGCCCGCCCGCGGGGAGACGTTTTATGCGGTCGGCGGCGCCTGGCGCGCGCTGGGACGCATCGACATCGCGCTGCGCGATCATCCTATCCATGTCCTGCACCATCATGAGATGAGCCGCGCCAACGCCTTGCGTGTAGCCGATTTCATTCGCAAGCAAAGCAAGCGGTCTCTGGAAAAGCTAGAAGACGCCGCCGCCAAGCGTGCAGATGCGTTGCCCTACGCCGCTGTGGTGCTGGAACGCGTGCTGAAGCGGGGCGGCTTTGCGCGCGTAATCCTCTCATCCTACGGCCTGCGCGAGGGGCTGATCTACGAGCATCTTTCGCAGCGCTCGCGGGCGATGCATCCGCTGATCGCCGCCGCCGAAGCCTTTGGCGCGCCGAGCGAACGGGCGCGCGCCTTCGGCGCCGCGCTGGAAAAATGGATCAAGCCGGTGTTCGCCAAACAGCCGGCGGCGTTCTCGGAAGAGCGCGATGCAGTGCTTCGCGCCGCCGCTTCGCGCCTTGCCGATCTTGGCGGGGCGCTGCATCCCGATCAGCGCAGCGAACTTATGTTCGACATGGTGCTGCGGGCGCCGTTCGCGGCCATCGCCCATCCCGAACGCGCGTTTCTGGCGGCGGCGGTGCATCACCGCTATGCCAAGGGCGCGCCGCAGGCGCCAGCCTACATAAAGCTGCTGAACGAGGATCAGCGCGTCGCCGCCGCCGCGCTTGGCTATGCGCTGCGTCTCGGTGCTGATCTGTCCGGCCGCTCCCGTTCGCTACTGAACGATTTTACGCTGACGCTGGAGCGCAACGTGCTTATGCTGGCGGTAAAGCCCCAGCGCGCCCATCTGATCACGGATCAAACCGCCAAGCGGCTTGAACCGCTGGCGCAGGCGCTCGGCGTCACCGCCAAGCTCGTGCGCTAAGCGCCATGGCGTGGCGTAAGGTTTATGACGGGGCCGAACCCCAGCGCGTCAACAAATGGCTGGCGCAGAGCGGCGTGTGTTCGCGCCGCGAAGCCGAATCGCTGATTGTGGAGGGTCTCGTTCAGATCGACGGCGAGACGGTGGGCGACCTCGGCCGTAAGATATTGCATGGCCAGACGTTGGCGATCGCTGATACCGGCAAGGCGTTGCTCGATGGTGCGGTTTCGGTCGTGCTGCACAAGCCAAGCGGCATCGTATCGGCGCACCCGGAAGGCGATCAAATTCCGGCCGCGCGTCTGCTGACGAAAGCCAATCTGCAAGGCGATGCGGAAATAATGCCGCGCAGCAAGCAGACTTTCGCGCCGCTCGGAAGGCTGGATCAGGATTCGCGCGGCCTGCTGTTGCTATCCGAAGACGGTGTGCTGGCCAAGGCGCTGATTGGGCCGGAATCGACGCTCGACAAGGAATATCTCGTGCGCGTGCTTGGCGAGATTAGCGAGCGCAAGATTGCCCTGTTGCGCCATGGACTGGAACTGGACGGGCGCCAATTACGGCCGGCGCAGGTCGACGAAATCGCGCCGAACCGTTTGCGCTTCATCCTGCGCGAAGGCCGTAACCGGCAAATCCGGCGCATGTGCGAACTGGTCGAACTGGACGTGACCGATCTTTTCCGCACGCGCATAGGGCCGCTGGAACTGGGCGATCTGCCCGAAGGCAAATGGCGGCCGCTGGCGCCTGACGAACGCGCGGCGCTGATCGGGGCCTAGGTCTCCGCGATCGTCACTTTGCCGTTGATCAGGGTGAGCGCGATTTTCCCGCGCTTCAGCTTCAACGCGCTTTCGCCGAAAATCTCGCGCCGCCAGCCTTCGAGGGCGGGCACGTCAGCCTTGTCGGAGGCGGCGATGGCTTCCAGTTCCGAGACCGACGCAATCAGGCGCGGGGCGACATTGTGGAATTCGGCCTGATGACGCAGCAGCACTTTCAGCAATTCGACGGTTGGACCGGCGCCGGCGGGCTGCGGGGGCGCGCGCTCGAACGGCGGCGCCTTGGCGCCCGGATCGGAAAGCGCCTTGTCGATCAGGGCGGCGAGTTCGGCGCCGTGGCGCGAACCGCCAAAGCCTTTCGGTACCGCGCGCAGGCGGTCGAACGCCGCGGGCGTGCGCGGCCGCTGGTCGGCGATCTCGTAAAGCGCGTCGTCCTTAAGCACGCGGCCGCGCGGCACGTTGCGGCTTTGCGCCGTGCGCTCGCGCCAGGCGGTGGCCACTTGTAGCGTGATGAGATAATCGCGCTGCGTCTTGCGCACCTTGAGGCGCCGCCAAGCCACTTCCGGGTCAGTGTCATACAGGGAAGGATCGCGCAGGCTTTCGATTTCGTCGGCCACCCAGTTGAGCCGACCTTGTTCCCTAAGCTCGTCAGTGAGGGCGGGGTAGATTTCGCGCAGGTAGGTGACGTCGGCGAGGGCGTAGTCGAGCTGATCGTCGCTCAGCGGGCGCCGGCTCCAGTCAGTAAAGCGGCTGGATTTGTCGATCCGCTTTTTCAGCATCGCGAACACCAGCGCGTCATAGGCGATGGAATCGCCGTGGCCGGCCGCCATCGCGGCGATCTGGGTGTCGAACAGCGGGGCGGGCACCTGGCCGGTCATGTGAAAGAAAATTTCCAGATCCTGCCGCGCCGCGTGGAAGACCTTGGTAACTTTCTTGTCCGCCAGCAGGGCGTGAAGCGGGGCGAGGTCCAATCCGTCGGCCAGCGGGTCGATCACCGCCTCCGTCCCGGGCGCCGCCGCCTGCAGCAGGCACAGCTTGGGCCAATAGGTGGTTTCGCGCATGAATTCAGTGTCGATCGCCACAAAGGGCTGCTTGGCCATGGCGCCGCAAAGGGCGGCTAGGCTTTCCGTATTGGTGATGACCGGCATGCCGTCCTGTAGCTGGGCCAGTCCGCCTTCCTTGACAAGCCTTAAGCGCTTATGGCCTGTCCGCCGCCTGTTTCGGGGCACACACGCCTGTGTATCGGGGGGCAAATCGCCCTGCCGGGAGCTTTTATGCACGCCTACAGGTCTCATGATTGCGGCGCCCTGCGCGCGGCTGATGTCGGCAAAACGGTCCGCCTGTCCGGCTGGATTCACCGCAAGCGCGATCATGGCGGCCTGCTTTTTATCGATCTGCGCGATCATTACGGCCTGACCCAGCTGGTGGCGCTGCCGGGCGGAGCGGCGTTCGGCGTGTTCGAGCGGCTGCGGGCCGAGAGCGTGATCTGCATCACCGGCAAGGTGGTGGCCCGCGAGGCGGAAACCGTGAATGCGGGCCTTCCGACCGGCGAGATCGAAATTCGGGTGGAAGCGGCGGAGGTGCTATCGGAGGCTGCCGAGTTGCCGCTGCCGGTTTTTGGCGAGCCGGACTACCCGGAAGAGATCAGGCTCAAATACCGCTACCTCGATCTGCGCCGCGAGAGCCTGCACAAAAACATCATCCTGCGCACCAAGGTGATCGCCTCGCTGCGCAAGCGGATGATCGAGCAGGGGTTCACCGAATTCTCGACGCCGATCCTGACGGCGTCCAGCCCCGAAGGTGCGCGCGACTATCTAGTGCCCAGCCGCGTGCATCCGGGGAAGTTCTACGCGCTGCCGCAGGCGCCGCAGCAGTTCAAACAGCTGCTGATGGTCGCCGGGTTCGACCGTTACTTCCAGATCGCGCCATGCTTCCGCGACGAGGATGCGCGCGCAGACCGCGCCCCGGGCGAGTTCTACCAACTCGATCTGGAAATGAGCTTCGTCACCCAGGAAGACGTGTTCACCGCCACCGAGCCGGTGATGCATGACGTGTTCGAGGAATTCTCGGAGGGCCGCTGGGTATCGCCCGCGCCGTTCAGGCGGATTCCTTACAAGGAGTCGATGCTGAAGTATGGCTCGGACAAGCCGGACCTGCGCAACCCGATCGAGATCGTCGACGTCACCGACATTTTCGCGAGCGACGAGGTCGAATTCAAAGCGTTCAAGGGCAAGACTGTGCGCGCTATTCCGGCGCCGGGCGCAGCCGCGCAGCCGCGCTCGTTCTTCGACAAGCTGAACGATTGGGCGCGCAAGGAATTTAAAGCGCCCGGCCTCGGTTACATCATCTTCGAGGGCGACGAAGGCAAAGGCCCGATTGCGAAATTCGTACCTGTCGCGCTGCAGAAGAAAATGGCGGAACGCGCAGGTGTGAAGTCAGGAGATGCGCTGTTCTTCGCCGCCGATCAGGAATTGCCCGCCGCGAAACTCGCTGGCGCGGCGCGGTTGCGGATTGGTGAGGAGCTTGGCGTCACCAAAACCGAAGGCTTCCACTTCTGCTGGATCGTCGATTTCCCGATGTATGAGTGGAGCGAGGAAGAAAAGAAGATCGACTTCAGCCACAACCCGTTCTCGATGCCGAATTACGACAAGGACGCGTTCATGGCGCTCGATCCCGGCGACAAGGACAAGATCCTCGGCATCACCGCGTTCCAGTACGACATCGTCTGCAATGGCGTGGAGCTTTCCTCTGGCGCGATCCGGAACCACCGCCCGGACGTGATGCTGAAAGCATTCGAGATCGCGGGTTACGGGCCCGAAGTGGTCGAGGAGAAATTCGGCGGCATGCTGAACGCGTTCCGCTTTGGCGCGCCGCCGCACGGCGGCATGGCGCCGGGCGTGGACCGCATGGTGATGCTGCTCGCGGGGCTCAACAATCTGCGCGACGTAATCGCGTTTCCCATGAACCAGCAGGCGCAGGATTTGCTGATGGGCGCGCCTTCTGACCCTACGCCGAAACAATTGCGCGAACTGAATTTGCGGGTTGTCGCGCCGGAAGCGAAGAAGCCGGCGACCTAATGATCAGCGCCATCAGCGGGGAAAAGATATCAAGGCAGCGAGCCGGAGAGGGTAATGCGAACTCCGCGAGAGGGTTTCGAAGAGTTCCTTCTGGTGGTCGTAGGACAGGCTCCGCTGCAAACGAGCGAAAAGCGGACAAGGTGCTGTTGTTGCGGCTCGATTGCGGCGACGCGGTTCCAGGGTTCGCGTCAATTCTGGATTGATCCCGAGAGGCTTGCCATGCAGGTTTTCTCGGAGGTCGAGCTGACCTGCTAGCACTCATGCAACACCTACCGGACGAAGCGATGAGCAAATTACAACTAACGCGCAAGCAAACGATCAGTGTCTTGATCGGGGGCATGGCCGCGATCGTCAGCGGCCCGGCATCCGCGCAGGGCGAACTTGTGGTCTATTGCACGATCGCGACGCGAGAGGTCGTGCAGGAATTAACGCCTGCGTTTGAACGCGCGACAAAACAGAAGGTCAGTCTCACGGTCGATGGCGGGCCGGCGCTGTTCCAGCGCATTGCCGACGGCGCCAAGGGCGATCTTTTTGTTGGGCCGGAAGAATTCTCCGGCCCGCTCATCCAGCAGGGCAAACTTGCGCGCAATGCGACCACGGCGTTTGCCCGCTCAACCATAAGCCTGGCGGTTCGTGAAGGCGCCGCCGTTCCGGACATCACTACGCCGGAGAAACTCAAGGCCGCTTTGCTATCGGCAAAGACGGTTTCCTACAGCGCCGGCGTCAGCGGCCTGCAGTTCGTCAGGATCATGGAGCAGCTCGGCATCGCCGGGCAGGTTGCGGGGAAACTGGTCAGCCCCGAGCCCGGTGAGCTTGTCGGCGCGGTGGTGGCGCGGGGCGGCGCCGACATTGGCGTTCAGCAGCTCAGTGAAATGCTGCCGGTAAGCGGCATTCGCATCGTTGGATCGCTCCCCGCGGAACTGCGACAGCCGATTATATATGGCAGCACGCTTTTTCTGGATGCGAAGCAGCCCGTTGCGGCGAAAGCATTCGCCGACTTCCTGCGTTCGCCCCGGGCCCGGGAGTTATTGCGCAAGAAGGGTCTTGAGCCGGCCTGAGCAGCACTGGCTTTTTGTCGCGCGCAGTGGTGGGTGCTTCGTCCTTGTGACGTTGGAGAAGTTATCAAATGACTGACCAAAGCTCCTCAAGCCGAGCGCTTTGGCTTGCCTTCGCAACCGTGTGCATGGGCGAGTTAATGATCGTTCTGGACTCGACGATTGTGAATGTCGCTTTGCCATCGATCCGCGAAAGCCTGGGGTTCAGCGAATCCGGGCTTGTGTGGGTCGTGAACGCCTACCTCCTCACGTTTGGCGGCTTTCTGCTTCTCGGCGGACGTCTTGCCGATCTGTACGGGCAACGGCGGCTTTTCGTCGGCGGCACGGCCGCGTTCACAATCGCCTCGGTCGTTTGCGGTCTAGCGCCCAACGACACCGCTCTCGTGGCTGCGCGCGCCTTACAGGGGTTGACCGGCGCGGTAGTCTCCGCAGTGGCGTTGGCGCTGATCATGCGGCTGTTCGCTGAAGGTCCAGAGCGTGTTCGCGCGATGGGCTATTTCGGATTCATCATGGCCGGAGGCGGCAGCATTGGCGTGCTGTTGGGCGGCCTCATAACCACGCTGCTGGATTGGCGCTGGGTGTTTCTGGTCAACCTTCCTATTGGCGTGGCGGTCTGCGCTCTTGCGATGCGTTTCATGCCGCCCGATGAGGTCCAGACAAAACCGCCGCGTCTGGATATAGCGGGCGCCGTCACGATCACCGCATCATTGATGCTCGCGGTCTACGCGGTCGTCGGCGCCGAGCAGACGGGCTGGGACGCGCCGCAGACCCTGAGCATGATTGCCGTCGCACTCGGCCTGCTCGGCCTGTTTGTTTTCATCGAAGCCAAAGTCATCGACCCGCTCGTGCCACTCAGCCTGTTTCGGCTTCGCAATGTCACAACCGCCAATATCATCGGCGTGCTGTGGGCTGCTGCGATGTTTGCCTGGTTCATGCTTTCAGCGCTCTATATGCAGCTGGTGCTGGGATACACGCCCCTTCAGGTTGGCCTCGCGTTTCTACCCGCCAATCTGATCATGGGCGCGTTTTCCTACAGCCTCTCGGCCTGGACGGTTAACCGCTTTGGCATTCGTACACCGCTCGCGGCCGGCCTCTACCTTGCGGCGGCAGGCCTAGCGCTTTTCGCGCTTGCGCCGGTGGAAGGCCAGTTCATCCTGCATGTTCTGCCAGGGATGCTTCTGCTTGGCGTAGGGGCGGGCATGGCCTTCAATCCGGTGCTGTTGGCGGCCATGAACGACGTGGAGCCGGACCAATCGGGGCTCGCCTCAGGGGTTGTCAACACCGCTTTCATGATGGGCGGTGCGCTGGGCTTGGCGATCCTTGCGAGTTTGGCGGCGGGACGGACCGGCTTGCTTGAGAGGTCGGGAGCGCCGCTGGAAACTGCGCTCAACGGGGGCTACAGCCTCGCTTTTTGGATTGGGAGCGCCTGCGCTGCGGTGGGTGCGACGATTGCGCTATCGTTTATGCGCCCAGTCGCGCCTCGCGAGGCGCAGGGGATGGCACACTAATAAACGCTTAAGCGTTAGTGGCAGGGCGCGACGGCGAGGCCGGCGGGCAGGCGCGTCTGGGCGTCGCCGCAGGCATTGCGCAACTGGCGTTGCTTCAGATTGCGCGCGCCGACGAAATTGGCGCCCGAAAGATCGGCGCGATCGAACTGCACATTCTCAAGATCGGCGCCGTTGAAATCAGCTTCCTGCAATACGGCGAGGGTGAAATCGGCGCGGCGCATCTGCGCCCGCAGGAAACTCGCGCCCTTGGCGCGCACGGCCATGAAGCGTGCGTCCTTTAGAGACGCTTGCGCAAAGCGTGCGCCGCCGAGTTCAGCGTTCGTAAAATCGGCGCGGTCGAGGACCGCGCCGCTGGCATCCGCATTCAGCATCACCGCGCCTGAGAATTTGGCCTCAACGAACTTGCCGCCCATCAGCTTGGCGTGGCTAAGATCGGCGCGGGCGAAATTGGCCTCGTTGAACACCGAATTGCTGACGTTGGCCCTAGCCATGACAGACCGGGAAAAATCGCTGCCGGCGAATTTGCCATCGGCAAGACGGGCCCCGGACATGGCGCGCTGTGAAAGGTCACATTGCTCGCAAACGCGGCCATAGAGCGGATCGAGGGTGACAACCTGAGGAGAGTTTTCCCAGGGGATCATCCACGGACCAGCCCACGCATTCGGCGCCGGGAGCATCACTCCCGCAACCGCGGCCGCTATGGCTGCGCGTAGAGTCCAAGTCATTGTGGGTTTCTTTACCCGGTTTGTCACGTTTCCGCGAGTGAAAACGAAGTAATTTGAAGCCTTAACTCATGACTCCAGCCGGCTTCGACTGTGCGCCGCACGCTGCGCAGCGAATTTCGCCTGCCGGCTGTCTGGCCAGGGTGAAATGTCCACAGGCGCCGCACGCGGACGATTCATAGCGCGGCGCCGCCGGAACCGCCCGGTCTTGTGGGCCCCCTTCCGTGACCGACTTCCGCTCCCGGCCGGTTGGCGGCGCCGGATTGCGTGGGCCAAAGGCGACGATATTGTCAGCGCCGCGGGCAAAGCCGCGGGAGATGAACTGCGCCGCATCCACCGGCTTGCGGCCGATGCCGTCGCCCCGGGCCTCGAACGGATCGACATGGGCCAGGTCCTTGCGCTCCTGATACGATACGGCCAGTTCCCTGAAGATGTAATCAAGTATTGAGGTGGCGTGGCGGATCGAGTCGTTGCCTTTGACTTCGCCGGCCGGGTCAAAGCGCGTGAACACAAAGGCGTCGACGAATTCCTCCAGCGGCACGCCATATTGCAGGCCGATCGAGATCGAGATCGCAAAATTGTTCATCAGCGAACGGAAGGCGGCGCCTTCCTTGTGCATGTCGATGAAGATTTCCCCGAGCGACCCATCCTCGTATTCGCCAGTGTGAAGGTAGACTTTGTGGCCGCCGACGCTGGCTTTCTGGATGTAGCCCTTCCGGCGATCCGGCAGGCGGCGCCGTTCGGCGCCCTTCGGCGCGCCGTCCTCTATTCGCTCTGGCCGCAGCTCGACATGCCGTTCGACGAGCCGCTCGCGCAGATCGAACTGCACGATCGGCGGGGCCGGCGGGCGGTCCCAATAGGCCAACGAAAGGCCTGCCTGCCGCGCGGCCAGCGCCAGCGGCGCGGCCTGCCGCTCATCGGCCAAGGGCAGCACGGCGGAAATCGAGCCGATCACGAACGGGCTGATCGCCTCGACAAAAGCTAGACGCGGCTCGGCGCCGATGCTTTCGGGCAGGGCGAATACGGCCGCGTCTTCGGGCTTTAGAGCTGGCGCGCGCGCCAGCACGGCTGCGCCACAGCAATAGATGTTGGCTGCTTCAATATCGCTTTCCTTGAAGCCGAGCGCGGTGAGCAGATCGGAGCGGCCTGACACCACCGCTTCCGCCTGACCGAGCACTTCGCGGCAAAAATCAGCGCCGATTACAGCCGGGTGGACAACGGCGCGAATATCAAACGCTTCGCGCGCCGCGGCTTCCACGGCGGCCAGCGCCGGGTCGGTAAAGCCCTTGCGTTGGAGCGCCGCCAGATTGACGCCCGGTGCTTCGGCGAGCGAGCCCGCGCCCTCGATGTGGCGGCTGATTGCGCTTACCGCTTTTGCCTCATAACCGAGCGCCGCGAGACCGCTGAGCGCGTGGCCGGTCAGAACGCGGCCAAAGCCGCCGCCAGCGCGCGCGCCATATCCAACGGAAGCGGGCGGGCTGACGCCATCGCCGGACTCGCTTGATGCGAAAGAAAACAAAGCGGCGTGGCGAAGCCCCTTGGATTTGGGCGCCGCGGCGTCGCGCCATAGCGCTTGAGCGCGTTGGGCGGCTTCCTTCAGCGCCGCGCTCGTGTCGAGCGCGTCCGCTGCGTGTTGGGCGGCTTTCAATTGCGTATCGAGCGCCTTGGCGCGTGGCGCAGCGCCGAGCTTGCGCGCCAAAGCGGCGCTTTCGGCCGCCGCCGCGCCGCCGATCAGCGCCGAGAGCGCCGCCGCAGCCCGCCGGCCAGCTTCGCTATCATAGGCGCGGCCAAGCCGCTGCAAGGCGGCGGGCAGACCGACAATCTCGATCGCCAGGCGACGCGCGCCGGAGGACCCTGCGGCCGCATGAACACCATCCAGAATCGCCACGATCGTGCGCACTGCCCGCTCAATCCCCGAGACATCAATCGCGCCGTCGATAAACGCGGCGGCGTCGATGGTGACGCCAGCAACGCCCTCACCGGCTTCTGCGGCAATACCCGCCGGATCTAGGAATGCATCGGAAAGCGGCGTGCAGGCGGCGCCGGGCGTGCGGCTGGCGGTGACGACGCCGGGCCGGGCGAGATCGTCTGCCGCGGCGTTGATCAGGACCATTGGCGCGCCGCTTTCGCCGCGCAGCCGCGTGGCGGCCGAGAGCAGGTCAAGGACGGCGGAGCGGGGCGATCCCGCTATGCCAAGGCGGCCGCCGGCTATCAGCGTGCGCTGCGCGTCGAGCGCTGCTTGCACTTCAAATTCAGGTGCGCTGGGCCAATCGACTAAACGGGTCACGAATGCATCGGCCGCGGCGCCCGCTAGCGCCGCGCGGGCGAGAGGGGCCGGCAGGATGACGGCGCGGGCGGCCAGCCATTTGAAAATCGCGCTTGAAATTTCGGTCTCATCGTCCCGCGCGCCGCCCGCAACGGCCCAGGCGCCAAGCTGTTCCGCCACGGTCCATAGACCGGAACGGAGAGAGCGCGTTCCGTCCGTTTGCTGGGCAAGGCCCTGGCGGACCGCGTCAGCCAGCGCGGCGTCAGTCCAGCTCGAAGGCGCCTCTATCATGTCGGCGTCATCGTCCCATTGGTCGAGCGGGCGGCTTTGCCAGTCTAGGGCGTCGGAATCGGCGGCGGACGTCGTCATGCGGGGCTCCGTTTCGTCGCGCAGATTATGGCGGACGTTAAGGTTTTATCAACATCTGGCGTTAAACGGCCTGTGAGGCATACTAAATATGGTGCATCCTGCGCGCTGGATTTTGCACTGCACAAACGCCATAGTGCGCGGCGCTTAGGTTCGGCGCGTGCAGGGCGATTGATGTTCAAGCGGATTTTCATCTGGTGGAGCGGCGCCACACTGGGCGCCTTCTTTGACATCGGCCGGCGCGCCACGGAGGTCGGTACAGACGAGCAGGGCAATCGCTATTACGAAGAGCGCAAGGCTAGCCGCGACGGCAAACCCCGCCGCTACGTGATCTATAATGGCATCGCCGAGGCGTCCCGCGTGCCGCCCGATTGGCATGGTTGGATGCACTACACGATGGATGAGCCCCCTACCGTGGCGCCGCTGAAACGGCAGCCGTGGGAGCTGGACCATCGCCCTAATTTGACCGGAACCGTGATGGCTTATCGCCCGCCGGGAAGTTTGGGCCGCACCGGCCAGGCGGAGCGTATGGACGAGTACCAAGCCTGGCGGCCGGAAGGATCGTGAGATGAAAGACCAAGCCGCTGAAACCGCTATCGGCGCCGCCGTTGCGCTCGTCGCGGCGGGATTCCTGTTCTACGCCGTTACCCGCGCGGGCGGCGGCGAAACCGCTGGCGGTTATCCGCTGAGCGCGCGCTTCAATCGCGTTGACGGCATTTCGGTCGGCGCCGACGTGCGGATGTCCGGCGTCAAGGTCGGCGCGGTAAGCGCAGTCGAACTCGACCCGGCGACCTACATGGCGAAGCTGACCTTGTCGCTCGATCCAAAGGTGAAAGTGCCGGAGGATTCATCGGCGAAAGTCGCCAGCGACGGTTTGCTTGGCGGCGCGTATATCGCCGTCGAGCCGGGCGGCGCCGAAGCGATGCTGGCGGCGAACAACGAAATATCCCACACGCAGGGCTCGGTCGATCTGCTGACCGTTCTTGCGAGCGCTGTCGGCGGCGGATCGAGTGGAGAAAAGCAAAGCGCGGGGGCGCAACAGCAGGAAGCTGCACCATGAAGGCTTTGATGTTCGCGGCGGTGATGGCGTGCGCGGCCGGTTTTTCAGGCGCGGCGCGCGCCGAAACGGTTGTGCTGCGCGCGCTCGACAAGACCTACGGCCTCGCCAAAGACATCGCCATTCCGGTTGGCAAGCCGATGAAGTTCGGCACGCTGACGATCACGCCGAAATCTTGCGCCAAGCGTGCGCCGGAAGAAACGCCAGAAGTATCGGCTTACCTGACGATCGACGACAAGCCGGTGGTGGACGCCAATCAGCCGGCGCCGCAACAGAATACGGTTTTCTCCGGCTGGATGTTTGCTTCAAGCCCGGCGCTCAATGCGCTTGAGCATCCTTCCTACGACGTCTGGGTGATCGACTGCAGAAGCTGAGCGCCGCTGAGGCCTGTTGGCAGGCGTGAAAAGTCAGCGTTGATCTTCAGCGCCAGATCAAGCAGCCGGCGGAATTCGGCGCGATCGATCTCAGCCGCCCCGAATTGCGCCAGATGCGCGGTCCAGAACTGCGCGTCGAGTAGCGTGAAGCCGCCGGCCTTGAGCCTTGCGACTAGATGCACCAGCGCAATCTTGCTGGCGTCACGCGCGCGCGAAAACATGCTCTCGCCAAAAAACGCGCCGTGCAGCGCTACGCCGTAGAGGCCGCCTACAAGTTGGCCGTCGAGGCGGCATTCGACCGAATGGGCAAAGCCCATCGCATGCAGGCGCTCATAGAGGGTGATGATCGGATCGTTGATCCAAGTGTCTTCACGGCCGGGCGCGGTAGCAGCGCACGCGCGCAGCACGGCGGGGAAATCTTCGTTGGCGGTGATGACGTAGCGATCGGTGCGGATCGTGCGCGCCAGACGATGCGAGATGTGAAAGCGATCGAACGGCAGCACGCCGCGCTTTTCAGGATCGATCAGGAACAGGCGGCGGTCTTCGCGCGCTTCCGCCATCGGAAAAACGCCGCGCCGGTAGCAGTCGAGCAGCTCGGCGGGGCCGAACGGCAGCACAATCCCTCACCTTCAAGACCAGCAGAACGGCCTTCACGGCTATTGTGAATGATCGGCCAGCAGGTGTTCAAGCCAGTGAATGTGATAATCGCCCTCGGCGATGTCAGCTTCGGCAACGAGGCGCTGGAATAGCGGGATCGTGGTTTCGATGCCGGTGACGACCATCTCATCGAGCGCGCGGCGCAGGCGCGCAATGCAATCGGCGCGGTTATGCGCGTGTACGATCAGCTTACCGATCAAGGAATCGTAATAGGGCGGAATCTGGTAGCCGGCATAAATCGCGGAATCGAGCCGCACGCCCAGGCCGCCGGGCGCGTGGAAATCGACGACGCGCCCGGGCGAGGGGGTGAAGGTGCGCGGGTTTTCCGCGTTTACCCGTACCTCGATGGCGTGGCCCTCGAACGTGACGTCTTTTTGCTTGAAGCTGAGCGGCAGGCCGGCGGCGATGCGAATTTGCTCGCGCACGAGGTCGATGCCGGTGATCATTTCCGTCACTGGATGCTCGACCTGGAGGCGTGTGTTCATTTCGATGAAATAGAACTCGCCGTCCTCGTAGAGATATTCGACCGTGCCGACGCCGAGATAGCCCAGTTTCTTGATCGCCTGCGCGGTGACGCGGCCAATTTCCGCACGCGCTTCAGCGTCGAGTGCGGGCGAGGGGGCTTCTTCCCACACCTTCTGGTGCCGGCGCTGTAGCGAGCAATCGCGTTCACCGAGGTGGCAGACATTGCCGTGGCTGTCGGCGATCACCTGGATTTCGATGTGGCGGGGCTTTTCGAGATATTTCTCGATGTAGACTTGGTCATTGCCGAACGCGGCGAGCGCTTCGGCTTTGGCGTTTGCCAGCGCTTCGCCAAGTTCGCCGGCTTCGCGCGCCAGCTTCATGCCGCGTCCGCCGCCGCCAGCGGTGGCTTTGATGAGCACGGGATAGCCGAATTTCTTGGCGATCTTGCGCGCCGCTTCTTCGTTCTCGACCGCGCCGTCAGAGCCGGGCACGACGGGAATGCCGGTTTCGGCGGCCGCGCGCTTGGCTTCGATCTTGTCGCCCATCATGCGAATGTGCTCGGGCCTGGGCCCGATGAACGTCATCCCATGCTTTTCGACGATCTCGGCGAATTTGGCGTTTTCGGAAAGGAAGCCGTAGCCGGGATGGATCGCCTGCGCCCCAGTGATCTCGGCGGCGGCTATGATCGCCGGAATGTGCAGATAGGATTTTGCCGCCAGCGCTGGGCCGATGCAGACGCTTTCGTCGGCCATGCGCACGTGCATGGCGTTTGCGTCGGCGGTGGAATGGACCGCCACGGTGGCGATGCCCATTTCCTTGCACGCGCGGTGGACGCGCAGCGCAATCTCACCCCGATTGGCGATGAGGATTTTTTCGAACATCTATTCGATGACGGCCAGCGGCTGGCCGTATTCCACGGGCTGCTCATTGGCGATCAGGATTTGCGTCAGGCGGCCAGCCCTGGGCGCCGGGATCGGATTGAAGGTCTTCATCGCCTCGACCACCATCAGCGTTTGCCCTTCGCTGACCATGTCGCCAAGCTTCACGTATGACGGTTCGTCAGGCTTGGGAGACAGATACGCCGTACCAACCATCGGCGAGGTGACGGCGCCGGGATGGGTGCGCATATCGACCGGCGGTGGAGGCGCCGCTGGGACAGGCGCAGCGGCGGGCGCTGCAGCGAGCGCGGGGTGGTGGTGCGCGACCGGGGCGGCGGCGCCGGAAATGCGAACGCGCAGATCGCCGTGCTGGATCTCAATTTCCGAAAGCCCGGTATCGCGGAGGATGCCGGCGAGTTCGCGTACCACGTCCGGGTCGATTCCGGCCGCGCCGACGGGCGATTTCTTGTCAGTCATCGGATGCGGTCTGCCGCTCCTGCTTGGGTGTTTTACGAGGGCGCGCCGGGGCGCAGGCAAGATGTGACGAGCCGCGGTTAAGGGTGATCGCCAACCTCGTCAAGCATTTGGCGGGTCAAGCATGGGAGCGTTCCACCTGCGGAGGGTCAGGCGCGTTGCGCGCGCAGCCCATCGTGTCTAAGGGAAAGCGATGAGAGAGCTAATGCCCCTGACGGTCAATGGCGAAAAGCGCGAGGTTGCGCCGGGCGCCACTTTGTCGGGTTTTCTCAGCGGCATAGGGTTCGATCCGGCCAAAGTGGCCGTAGAGCGAAATCTCGCGATTGTTCCCCGTTCGCGCTACAGCGAGACAGTACTTTCGCCTGGCGACCGAATTGAGATCGTCCAGTTCGTCGGAGGTGGGTGATGGACGGCGCTACGGTTTCGGGCGGCGCTGGCGACGAGCTTGTCGTTGCGGGGCGCGTGTTGAAGTCGAGGCTAATCATCGGAACGGGAAAATACAAAACTTACGCCGAAAACGCCGCCGCGCTTGAGGCCAGCGGCGCTGAAATGGTGACGGTGGCCGTTCGGCGCGTGAACCTTGGGGATCCCAACCAGCCGCGCCTGATCGATTTCATCGACCCCAAGCGCTTTACCTATCTGCCTAACACTGCCGGCTGTTTCACCGCCGAGGACGCGCTGCGCACGTTGCGCCTGGCCCGCGAGGCGGGCGGCTGGACGCTGGTGAAGCTGGAAGTGCTGGCTGATCAGAAAACGCTTTATCCGGACATGGAAGAAACGCTGAAGGCGCTGAAGGTGCTGGTCGCCGAAGGCTTTCAGGTGATGGTCTATTGCAGCGACGACCCGGTCTACGCACGCAAGCTGGAAGCGGCGGGCGCCAGCGCGATCATGCCGCTCGGTTCGCTGATTGGCTCTGGGCTTGGCATTCAAAACCCGGTCAACATCCGCCTGATCGTTGAGCAAGCGAGCGTGCCGGTGATTGTCGACGCGGGCGTGGGCACGGCGTCAGACGCGGCGGTGGCCATGGAGCTGGGCTGTGACGGCGTGCTGATGAACACGGCGATCGCCGAAGCGTGCGATCCGATCCGCATGGCGCGTGCGATGAAGCATGCGGTGATCGCCGGGCGCGATGCCTATCTGGCGGGGCGCATGCCGAAGAAGCGCTACGCCGATCCTTCCAGCCCGCTGGCGGGACTGATCTAGCTTAGCCTTTGCCGCGGAGCCGGCGGATCGTTTTGTCCATCTCTTCAGGCTGAAAGCCAATGAAGACTTCGCCGTTAATGAAGAACGTCGGAGTCGAATTCACTTCGGCCTCACCCGCAAAATCCTGGTCTTCCTGAAGCAGCGCCATGATCGCCGGGTCACCCATGTCGCGGCGCATACGCGGCACGTCGATGCCAACCGATTTGGCGATCTGATCAATCTGCTTGGTGTCGAGCTGGCTCTTGGAGCGCATCATCGCATCGTGGAAGGGTAAGTACTTGCCCTGCTTCAGGGATGCGATGGCGGCGCGCGACGCTTCCAGCGAATTCGGACCGAGAATGGGAAACTCGACGTAAACAACGCGCATGTCCTTGCTGGATTTGATCTGCGCCTGTGACCAGTCGAAAGAGGCTTTGCAATACGGACAACGGTAATCGAAGAACTCAATGAGCGTGATCTTGGCGTTTGATGGACCGATGCCAAAACGACGGCCGTCCCGCACGAGCTTTTCCAGCTTAGGCGCCAGCCGGGCGCGCTTTTCGGCAGCGCGCTTGGCGACCAAAACCGCTTGGGCTTCTTCAATCACTTCCGGGTTTTTCAAGAGATAATCGCGCACGATCTGGCGGACCTGCGCATCCTGAGCGGGCGTCAGCGGCGCGGCGTGGGCGGCGCTGATGAAGAAAGCGGGCAAAAGCGCCAAGGCGAGCGTCCGAAGCGCGTCGGCAATTTTCATCATCAGCGGCAGATGCCCCGGCGTGCAGAGTTTCGCAAGACTTGTCATCCGCGCTTTTTCTGACGGGCTTCGTTTTCTGACACGAGCACGATGTCCGAGGCGCGCCGCCAGGAAGCAGAGCCTTCGGGAAGCACCTTCTTGGCCCGCGTCGCGAAATTCAGCGCTTGAGAATAATTACCCAGCGAGAACGATTGCTCGGCAGAGGCCAGCCTGGCCATGCCGTCGTTCTGCGTCGTGTCGTAGGCGATGGACAATTCGCGCCACGCGAAGGCGTTGTCGTTCTCAATCGCCAAAGCGCGTTGCAGAAGGCCAATAGCCTCTTTGGCAGAGGCTTCGTCGCCAACGCCGTTGAGTGAGCGAGCAAGGTTGACCTGCAACAGGGCGCTGTCAGGACGCAGGCGCAGCGCTTCACGATCATGGGTGATCGCTTCCTTGGCCTTGCCCCCTTCGAACAGGATCTGGCCCCACAATTCCTGGAAATAGGGATTGGTTGGCTCGGCTTCCGCAAGCGCCTTGATCTCGACCAGCGCCTTGCCCATGTCCGGAACGCGGTAGGCGGCGACGGCGCGGGCGTAGCGGGCGGGCTGAGACGTATCGCTCAGAGGATATTTCACTAGCGTTTGCGCCGGCGTCATGAGGAAGCCGTAGAGCTTCGCCTGCATCATCTTGAAACGCTTGATGTCGCCTTCGCTTTGCTTGGCGCTGGAGTTTTCCGCCTTTTCGACGCGTTCGCGCAGGGCCTGGATGCGGTCTGAGGTCAGCGGGTGTGTGCGGAAATAGGGTGCGCGGCGGGAATCCGACAGGACTTCCTGGTAGCGCAGTTTTTCGAAGAATTCGAGCAGGCCCTCGCCGGATTGACCGCTGCCATCCATGAACGACATCGCGGCCTGGTCGGCGGCGGATTCCTGCACTTGGGTGTGACGCACGAGCGAAGCCATGGCGAATTGCGAGGAGCCGGAAATCAGCGCGGCGCCAGCGTCCGGTGCGCCCGCCGCCATCGCCAGGATGCCTAGCCCGATGGAAATGATCGCCGGCCGCATCGCCTTGCTCATCGCGCCATCAAGCCGCGCCAAATGGCCGCCGGAGATGTGGCCGGTTTCGTGCGCGATTACGCCCTTGAGCTGGCCGGGACTATCAGCGGCGAGGATCAGGCCGGTATGGAGGAAGATGTTCTGTCCGCCGGAAACGAACGCGTTCAGCGCCGGATCGTTGACGAGCACCATTTGGATCGAACTGGGATCGAGGTTGGCTGCCTTCCACAGCGGCGTCGAGTAATCGCGCAGGGTCTGTTCGATCTCTGCGTCGCGGATCAAGCCGCCCTGGGCCTGCGCTGGCGCAATGAAGGCTGCCAGCGCAATCGCCGCACCAGCCAAAGCGCCGCCTACGCGACGCACGAAATGCGAAGACATTACGTCTCCTCGGAAATTAGCGCCGCCCCAGCGCCCACAGAGTGATGGAAAGGCTTCGCGTCGGCAAGATGACCGCCGCAGCCCTAGCTCGCCTCTTTCTTACCCCATCGGTGCAGGCGGGCGAAGAATTTCGCCCGGCGCTCAGCGTCGGGCGCGTAATCATCGCCCGGTTCAGATGGTGGTGAGGCCGCCATTTCCGGGTCAGGCGCGGGCGGGGCGGGCGGTTCAGGGTCGAACGACACCAACGCCGCCATCACGGGCGACACCGGCTCGTCTGGCTCGTCGTCATAGGTGTCAGGCGAGGCTTCGGTATCGGAGGATTGCATTTCTCCATAAACAAGGGGTGCGGAGCCAGCTTGTTCGTCCCGTTCCCGGCCGCCGCGATCGCCGCCGCCCCGGCCGCGCCGCCGGCGACGCCGCTTGCCCGCGCGGGCCGGCGACTCGGCAGATGCCGGTTGCTCGCCCTGCGGCTCACGTTCGCCATTCTCAACCGCGTCCGCAACCTCGATTGGTTCGCCTGTCTGCGCTGCGACGTGCTCCGTTTGCTCGCTGGCGCCGTTCTGGTCCTCGCCATTACGGCGGCGCCCGCCGCGACGGCCGCGCCGGCGGCGCCGGCGGCCTTCTTCGCGCTGCGCCTCTGATGACTGCGCCGCTTCGCTGGAGTTGAACGCGGTCGCTTCGGCATCGGATTGTGGCGCGTCAACGGCGATATCCTCTTCACCGTCCTCGACGTCCTCGCCGGTATCCAGAGCGCTGTCTTCGGCGGCTTCCGCCGCCTCGCGGGCCGCGTCGGCGGCGGCTCTGCGGGCCGCCTCGCGCGCCAGTTCGGCTTCTACCTCGGGCGGGCGCTCGCCGTGGCTTTGCAGTTCAAAATCGGGCGGCGACAGACCGGGATTTGCGGTCACGCGGATACGTAGTCGCCGTCCTTCCTCAATGTGCGCGATCGCGTCGCGCTTTTCGTTCAGCAGATACAGCGCGACTTCAGTGGGCGCGCGCGCCTCGATCATCTCGCCGTGGGTTTTGATCGCTTCCTCATCAAGCGCGCGCAACAGGCGCAGAGCGCTGGATTCGACGCTGCGGACGCGGCCAGCGCCTTGGCAGGCGGCGCAGATGTGCGACGAGCCTTCGAGCACGCCGGTGCGCCGCCGCTGGCGCGACAACTCCATCAAGCCGAACGAGCTGATCTTGCCCATCTGGATCCGCGCCCGGTCGAACCGCAGCGCGTCTTTGACCTTTTTCTCGACCACGCGATCGTTCTTGGCTTCTTCCATGTCGATGAAATCGATCACGATGAGGCCGGCAAGGTCGCGTAGGCGCATCTGGCGCGCCGCTTCTTCGGCGGCTTCGCAATTGGTCTTGAAAGCGGTTTGCTCGATCCCGCGTTCGCGCGTTGCGCGGCCCGAGTTCACGTCAATAGCCACCAGCGCTTCGGTCTGGTTGATCACCAGATAGCCGCCGGATTTCAGGCTCACAACGGGATTGTATATACTTTCGAGCTGATGCTCGACGCTATGCTTGGCGAAGATCGGCGTTGGTTCGCGATAATGATGCACGCGTTTGGCATGACTCGGCATCAGCATGCGGACGAAATCTTTCGCCTCGCGATAGGCGCCGTCGCCCTCAACGTAAATCTCGCCTACGTCTTTGTCGTAGAGATCGCGAATCGCGCGTTTCACGAGGCTGGATTCCTCGTAAATCAGCGCTGGCGCGATTGAGCGCAGCGTAAGATCGCGGATGTTTTCCCACGCACGCAGCAGATATTCGTAGTCACGCTTGATCTCGGTTTTCGTGCGCTTGGCGCCCGCCGTGCGGATGATCAGCCCCATGCCTTGCGGCACGTCGAGATCGGTGGCGACTTTTTTCAGGCGCTTGCGGTCCGGCCCTGACGTGATCTTGCGCGAGATGCCGCCGCCGCGCCCTGTGTTGGGCATCAGCACGCAATAGCGGCCAGCCAGCGAAAGATAGGTGGTCAGCGCCGCGCCCTTGTTGCCGCGCTCTTCTTTGACGACCTGCACCAGCATGATCTGCCGGCGTTTGATTACTTCCTGGATCTTGTAGCGCCGCGAGAGCATACGCTTGCGCTCTTCCTCGGCGCGATCCTCGGCGTCTTCTTCGTCGTCGTTATCGTGTTCGGCGATGGCTTCGGCGCTGGGTTCGCCCTCAATCTCGCCTTCCTCCTTGGGCTCAGCCTTGCGCTGGCTTCGCGAGCCTAGGGACTCAAACTCGGCCTTCAGCTTTTCGCGGTCGGCGACCGGGATTTGGTAATAATCCGGGTGGATTTCGCTGAACGCCAGGAAGCCATGGCGGTTGCCGCCGTAATCGACAAAGGCGGCCTGCAGCGAGGGTTCGACCCGCGTGACTTTCGCCAAATAGATATTGCCGCGCAGCTGGCGTTTGTTCAGCGTCTCGAAGTCGAAATCATCGACGCGCTGGCCGTCCATCACGACCACCCGGGTTTCCTCCGGGTGGGCCGCGTCGATGAGCATTTTCTTGACCATGTAATTGGGCTCCGTCGGCGACGCGCGGTCTCCGGCTCATGCCCGCAGGGCTTGAGGGGCGGCGTCGCTGTGTTGTTAGTGAAAGGACATGGAAGCCGGCGAACGTCGCAGTCACGCCCGGAGGCGGGATAACTGCGGTTCGGGCGGCGAAGGCCATGTCAAACTCCGATAGCCGCCAAAGGCGGTCTGCATTACGCCCGGCTTGGTCCAGCTGGCGCCGCAAAAAGGGGCGGAAGGCCGGGGCCAAACGAATAGGCGGGGGAGACGCCCCTTCCCCTGCGCCGCCCTTAAAGCCGAGATGGCCTTTGCCTCGATGGCGGGGCGGCGGCCCGGGGAAAGCCGGGGCGACTCATACGGCGCAAGGCCGCGAGCCGGACCATGCAACAATTTGGCCGTGCTGGAAAGTGCGTCTCGTGAAGACTTCTGAAAGCACCTCTGAGCTATAAGAGCCTCAACAATAAACCATGGGTGTGGTTATGCGGCGTTTAAGCCGCCGGCTCCGCAATTTCGGGGCCGGAATGATGATCTTTGCCGGTCTGGCGGTTGCGCCAGGCTGGGCGGCCCCGACTTTGGCCGTTCAGGCCGTTACCGTGGCGCGGACGGAGGCTGGCGCGCGCGTGACGCTGGACCTCAGCCGGGACGCGGCGGTACAGACCCAGTTTCTGGGAGCCCCCAAGCCCCGTTTCGTTATCGATTTACCTGAGGCCCAATGGCGCGCCACTGACCCGCGCGGGGCAGGGATTGTCGCCAATGTGCGCCATGGCGAACACACCCGCAGCGCCCGGCTGGTGCTGGACCTGAAACATGAAGGCCGCCTTGTGGCTTCGGGCCGGCGGAACATCGGTGAGGGCGTGCGTCTGACGTTTGACCTGGCGGCCGCGTCAGGTTCGGATGCTGAGCCGCCCCAAGTCAAGCCGCCGGCGCCCGCCGCCGGCGAGCCAGCGCCCATACTTCGGGCGGGTTTGGCCGCGCGTGAGCCCGCAGGAAAGCGTGTGGTTGTCGTCGATCCCGGGCATGGCGGACGTGATCCGGGCGCTCTCGGCACGTCCAGTGGCCGGGAAAAAGACTATAATCTGGCCGCTGCCATGGTTCTTCGGACGCAGTTGGAAAAGCGCGGCTATGCGGTGTTCCTGACCCGCGACACCGACGTGTTCCTGCCGCTGGCCGAGCGCGTGAAGATCGCCCGTGACCGCAAGGCCGATCTGTTTATTTCGTTGCACTCCGACGCCGATCCGAAGGGAAAGGCCAAGGGGGCCACGGTCTACACCCTTTCGCAGAGGGGGGTGCAGCGCACGCGAACGGTAATGGATGCGCAAGATTGGACCGTCGATGTGGGCGAGGCGGGCGGCTCGGCGCGCTCGATCCTGCTCGATCTGACCCAGCGCGAGACCAAGGACCATTCCTCGCGTTTCGCCGAAGCGCTGATCGACCGGCTGGGCGATCGCGCCCCCCTAACGCGGCGCACGCCGGCGAGCGCGGGTTTCTTCGTGCTCCTGGCCCCGGACGTGCCGGCTGTTCTGCTGGAGATGGGCTTCGTTACCCACGCCGAGGATGAGCGCCGTCTGGCGGACGCCAACCAGCGCAAAGTGCTGATGGACGCAGTCGCAGCCTCGGTGGACGACTATTTCGAGACCCGCAAAACTTACGCATCCGTAAGCCCATAAATGCCATTGGCCCTTCTGCCGAAGCCCGTCTACCGCCATAATCGCGCCGCAGCGGGCGTGAGAATCGAAACTTGCTGCTGGCCGTAAGGCGGGACGGAAGGATTCCATGCTGCGGAAGGTTTTGATCGTGGGCGCCGCGCTGTTTGGCGCCGGACTTCTCGCCGTGGGCGCGTTCGTCGTGCTGACGTTGCAGGGATTGCCTAGCTACAAGCAACTGGCGGATTACAAGCCGCCTGTGACGACGCGCGTCTATGCCGGCGATGGTTCGCTGATCGCCGAATTCGCTAACCAGCAACGCATCTACGTGCCCGCCTCGGCCATTCCGGAGCGGGTGAAGAACGCGTTCCTGTCCGCCGAAGACAAGGGCTTCTACGAGCACAGCGGGATTGAGCCTTGGGCGATCGTGCGCGGCACGATTGGCAATGCGCTGCAAGGCAGGCGCATGACGGGCGGCTCAACGATCACTCAGCAGGTCGCCAAAAACATGCTGCTGACGTCCGACCGCACCGTCGTGCGCAAGATCAAGGAAGCGTTTCTCGCCGAGCGTCTTGAAAAGACGTTCAACAAGGATCGCATTCTGGAGCTCTATCTGAACGAGATTTATCTCGGCAATCGCTCGTATGGCGTGGCTGCCGCGGCGCAGAATTATTTCAACAAACCGCTGGATCAATTGACCGTCGCGCAGGCCGCCTATCTGGGCGCGCTGCCGAAGGGCCCGGAGAACTACGATCCCCGCAAGCACAAGGATCGCGCCATCGAGCGCCGCAATTGGGTGATTGCGCGCATGGTGGAGAACGGCCACATCACCGAGGCCGAAGCCGCCGCGGCGACCAAGGAAGATTTGGTGTCGATCGACCGGTTGAGCGGCGACCAATACGTCGCGTCGGCTCATTTCGTCGAAGAATTGCGCCGCCAGATGTTGAAATCGTACGGCGAGAAAAATCTCTATGACGGCGGTTTGAGCGTGCGCTCCACGCTGGACGTTCGATTGCAGATTGCTGCTGCCAATGCGTTGCGCCGCGGGCTTGAGCTTTACGATCGCCGCCACGGCTGGCGCGGGCCGGTGGGCCGCGTGGAATCGGGCGATGTTATCGACGCGCTTAACAAAGCCGCCGCAGCGCCTCCCGGTTCTGGCTGGCGCAAAGCGGTGGTCAGCGCCGTTGCTGGCAAGAAGATCACCGTATCGCTCGCCGATGGCGCTAGTGGAACGCTGGCTGGTGATGATGTCACGTGGGCCAGCGCGTCACGCGCCAAGAACGCGGCGCTGACAAAGGGCGCGATTGTTTATGTGCAGCCGCTGAAAGCCGGTGGGTTTGGTTTGCGGCAAGTGCCGGCCGTCGAAGGCTCAATGGTGGCGATGGACCCGCACACCGGCCGCGTGCTGGCCATGGTGGGTGGTTATTCGTTCGGAAACAGCCAATACAATCGCGTCACGCAAGCGATGCGTCAGCCCGGGTCTTCGTTCAAGCCGATCGTCTACACGGCCGCCCTTGAATACGGCCTCACGCCCGCGACGCTGATCGACGACGCGCCGTTCCAGGTGATGGGCGAAGACGGCAAGCTGTATAATCCGCAGAACTATGAGGAGGGCGAGTTCTCTGGGCCCTCTACCCTGCGTTTCGGGCTCGAAAAATCACGCAATGCGATGACGGTGCGCCTGGCTTATGAAATGGGGATGGACAAGGTTTCGGCCGAAGCCAAAAAGTTCTCCACACACGACAATCTCTTGCCCGTCCTAGCGATGTCCCTCGGTGCGGGCGAGAGCACGCTGATGAAGATGGCCAACGCTTACGCGACGTTCGTCAATGGCGGCAAGAAAGTAACGCCAGTGCTGTTCGACCGTGTTCAGGATCGCGCGGGCAAGACGCTGATGCGCGGCGACACGCGCGCGTGCGAGGCTTGCAATGTTGCTTGGAGCGGGCAGGGCGCGCCGCTAATCCCCGATGCACGCGAGCAATTGCTTGATCCCATCACCGCTTATCAGATGACGTCGATGCTTGAAGGCGTCGTGCAACGTGGTACGGGGGCGGTGATCGCCTCGGTCGGCAAGCCGCTCGGCGGTAAGACCGGTACGACCAATGATTATCGCGACGCTTGGTTTGTCGGCTTTTCACCAGACCTAGTGGCTGGCGTGTGGATCGGGTTTGATAAGCCGCGTTCGCTTGGTAATGGTGAAACCGGCGGCTCTCTGGCGGCGCCGATCTTCCGTGACTTCATGAATGTGGCGCTGGCGGATACGCCGGCCACCCCGTTCCGCCTGCCGCCGGGCGTGCGCCTCGTCCGCATCGACCAGAAGACCGGCCTGCTGCCAGGCCCGGCGACGACAGCGACTATTCTGGAAGCGTTCAAGCCGGGCACAGAGCCGGTGCGCGACACCGAAACGCAGCCGGTGATTTTCGGCGCCGGCGACGTGATCGATCCGAAGGCGCTGCAGGGGCTTGAGCCGTTGTCGAGTGAAAGCTCCACCAGCGCAACACCGCCACCGCCACCGCCGCCAATGATCGCCTCGGGCCAGGGCGAGCAGAGGCTCGGCGGGCTCTATTAGCGCGGGCTTTGGCGGACTTCCCAACGCGCCAAATCAGCCTATATCCGGCGCAGAATTCGCACGGAAACAGTCACGCGCATGAGACCAGACATCGCCGCCGCCGCCGAACAGATCGGCACTTCATCCGCCTTGCTGCGGAGGCGTCTTTGACTGGGATCATGCGATCGCCCGGCTAGACGAACTCAACGCGTTGTCTGAACGGCCCGATTTCTGGAATTCGCCCGCGACAGCGCAGAAATTGATGCGCGAGCGAAACAAACTCGACGCCGGTGTTTCGGCCGTGCGCGCGCTGGAGCGCGATCTGGCTGACAATCTCGAACTCGCCGACATGGCCGATGGCGAAGGTGACGAGGCGATGCTGAACGAAGCGCGCGCCGCGATCGAAGCGTTGCGCGCGCGTGCGGCGAAAGCCGAACTGGAGGCGCTTCTATCCGGCGAAGCCGATGGCAACGACACCTATATCGAAATCAATTCAGGCGCCGGCGGCACGGAAAGCCAGGACTGGGCGCAAATGCTGATGCGGATGTATTCGCGTTGGGCGGACGCGCATGGCCATCAGGTGCAATTGCTGGAAGAGCAGGAAGGCGACACCGCCGGGATCAAGTCGGCAACGCTGCTGATCAAGGGCGAAAACGCCTATGGCTACCTTAAGACCGAAGCGGGCGTGCATCGGCTGGTGCGTATTTCGCCGTACGATTCCAATGCGCGCCGCCACACCTCTTTCGCCAGCGTGTGGGTCTACCCGGTCGTCGACGAAACCATCGAGATTGAAATTCTCGACAAGGATTGCCGCGTCGATACGTTTCGCGCATCGGGCGCTGGCGGTCAGCACGTCAACAAGACGGACAGCGCCGTGCGCATTACGCACATGCCGACGGGTATCGTTGTTTCCTGCCAGTCAGAGCGCAGCCAGCACCAGAACCGCGCCAAATGCTGGGACATGCTGCGCGCGCGGATGTATGAGCGTGAATTGCAACAGCGCGAAGCGGCTGCCCAGGCGCAACAGGACAGCAAAACTGAAATCGGCTGGGGCCGGCAAATCCGCTCTTATGTGTTGCAGCCGTATCAGATGGTGAAGGATCTGCGCACCGGCGTGGAAACATCCGACACCGGCGGCGTGCTTGATGGCGACCTCGACAAGTTCATGGCGGCAAGTTTGGCTGCGCGTGTGAGTGGCACGGCGACGGATGTGCAGGACATCGATTAGCGCGCCGCCCCGGCCGGAAACGAAAACGGCCCGCCGAAGCGGGCCGTTCGTCAGCATCTGCTGCGAAGAACCTTAGGACGCGGCGCCTGTGACGATCACGCCGCCAACCATGCGCGGCTCGGCGCGCTCTTCTGGGCTATCGCCCGGAGAGCCTGAGGAGGGGGCGCCGTACATCGGCGCCGGCGTCGGCGTCGAGCTGGAGCCGATCTGCGGGGCGGACTGGACCGTGTCGGTCTTGAGCGGATCCTGCAGATAACGGCACTGGCCTTCAAACACCGCGCCCATCTCCACCGCTAGGCTTTGATGTGTGATGTCGCCGAGAACGTGGGCGTTCTTGGCCAACTGTACCTTACGCGCGCGAATCGAGCCTTCGACCCGGCCGTTGACCAGAATACTTTCGGAGACCACGTCGCCTTTGACCAAGCCGGTATCGCCGATCGTAACTGAGCCGCCGCGGACATTGCCTTCGATTTCGCCATCGACCTGCAATTCGGCGTCTTCAGCTTCAATGGCCCCCTTGATCCGCACGCCGTTGGCGATGATCGACGTCATCAGGCGAGAGGGCGGTGCGCGGCGTGGAAGAGGATCGGGGACGGCAGGCATAGTTGAGTCGGATTTAGCCTTGTTCGTGAACATGTGCGCCAGCTCTTAGGAATTTGATAGGGTCGTAGGACATGCCCCTATACCACACTTCGTAATGAAGGTGTGTCCCCGTACTGCGTCCCGTTGAGCCCATCGAGCCGACGCGCTGGCCGATCGCCACGCGCTCCCCCTTGACCACCTGGATATCTCTCAAGTGGCCGTACCGCGTCTTGAAACCATGGCCATGGTCAATCTCGACGCAATTGCCGTACCCCGAACGCACGCCCGCGAACGAGACGACGCCGGGCGATGTAGCGACAACAGGCGCGCGCTCGAACGCGGCCATGTCGAGCCCGGCGTGGAAAGCGCTGCGCCTGGAGAACGGATCGACACGCGGGCCGTAACCGCTGGTTTCGCGGTATTCGACCGCCAATGGCGGGTTGAGTGGGGTGGCGGCCGCGATCGCCTCGAGCCGGCGCGCCTCGGCGACGCGGGCGGCCACCTGCTTCACGCGGCCAGCGAAAGCGGGGTCAACCTGACCATTTTCGCCGAGCACGGCGGAAAGATCGACCTCGGGGCCGCCTTGATTGGCCGTATCGCCGACCAAGCGAGCAAAGCCCACGCCTGTGGCGCGTAGAACGCCTTGAATTTCTTCGCTCTGCGAGACAGCGGCTTCCTCGGCAGCTGACAGGAACGCGGTCTGCTCGCTTTTCAGCTTATCGACGCGAGCCTTGAAGCCAACGGTCTGAACCCGGTAGGCCGGTTCATCCCATTCGCGGGAGACGCGTGGTTCGGCTTCTTCTATCGATGCCTGAACCAGAAGCTTGGCGCCATCCCGCTCAACCGGACGCGTATCGGCGACGACGTTAGAGCCGCCGGCAAAGTCCAGGAGAAGTTTCAGGGTTTCGTGACGGCGCTCAAACTCGACGGCGGTCTTGTTGAACGTTTCGGTGCGTTCTTTGAGTTGCGCCTGCGCGGCAGCTTCGCGTGCCCGGGCTTCGGATAGCCAGCGCTTATACTTGGCCTCAAGGCGGCCCGCTTCATCGGTCTGAGAGGCAAGAATTTCGCCCCGCATCAGCACATTGACCGAAGCGTAGGAGCACCAACCAGCAACGCCGACGGCGCCAAGCGCCAGAAGGGCTTGCTTAGAAGGTGAGAGCGCTACGTAGCGGACAGTGCCGCCACTACGATGATAGATTTGCCGCTCGGGAAATACCCGATCGAAAAATGCTCGCGCCCGCGTACCAAACTGGCTCATTCGCAACCGCCCGCCTGCAGTTTCCGATCGCCCCGACCCGAAGCTATTCCAAACCTAAACGAACACACATTGCAACAGTCTGTGGCGCCACATTGCGTAAATTCGTTTAATGCCTGCTAAGCATCATCAATGCCACGAAGTCTGGTATTCAGCAACAAAAAATCACGCACCTGAAGAAAAAGGCAGTTAACGTTAATCTAGACTACTGACCGTTAACCTCAGTTAAGACTAGTTCGACATGGCCAGGCACTTTAACCTTTCGCCATACAGCGAGTAGCTTACCCGTAACGTCGATGATGAACGTGGCTCTCTCGATGCCCATATATTTTCGGCCGTACATACTTTTCTCGACCCAAACGCCGTAGGCATTGCAGGCTTTGCCGTCCTCGTCAGAAGCCAACAGCACATTCAATCCATGTTTGGCCTTGAATTTTTGGTGGCTTGCCGGACTGTCCTTCGACACGCCGATGACGAGGGTGCCTGCTTTCGCGAATTCTTTCGCCTTGGCGCTGAAATTTAGAGCTTCCAGAGTACAGCCTGAAGTATCGTCTTTTGGATAAAAGTAGAGAACGATCAGTTTGCCTTTGAGTTTTGACAAAGACACGCTGTCGCCTTGGTCTGTGATCAAGTTGAAGGCAGGCGCCCGGTCGCCAGGCTTTAGCTCACTCATGGCGGTGTGGTCGCAAGGCGCGGTGCGCTTGTCTAGGGCAGGAGAATAAACGTCCGATGCGGCGGGTTATCCGGCGATCGACGATTCTGGCGGTTGAGGTGGCTGTCGGCCTGCTGGCGACGGTCGCGCTGGGCTTTGGCCTGCTGTACTGGCGCCTGGCGGCGGGCCCCATCGAACTGGCTAGCGTAAAACAGCATATCGAGAGCCAACTTTCGGCGGCGCGGGGCGGCCGGCCCGTCAAAATCGACGAGATTGAGCTGGCGCTGCGGCGCGGCGGCGGGACGTTACAATTGCGCGCCACGGGCGTTCGCGCGCTGGATGCGCAGGGCCGCGTGCTGAGCCGGTCGCGGGAGGTCATGATCGGGCTCGCGCCCGAACGGTTGCTGATTGGCAGGGTTGCTGTGGTCGAAGCCGATTTTATCGGCGGCGACATTTCCATAACGGTGCTTCGCGATGGCGGGGCTCACATCGCGTTCGGTCCGCCCGGGTCTCAGCCAGACGCCGTGCTGCCGCCCGCCAAGACCGAAGACGAGCCGATGCAGGCGCGGGTGAACCGCGTGCTGGATGGTCTGGCCGCCACCTTCCGGCCTGTTGGGCTTGGCGGCAGCCTTCGCGCGATCAGCCTCGAAAACGCCAAGCTGACAATCATCGACGAAAAGGCGGGCGCCCAATGGGTCGCCAATGACGCTGCGTTCGATCTTCAACGCAATAAATCCAGTCTCACCCTTTCCACCCGTGCGAGCCTGACTGGACCAAAGGGTCCAGCGCCTTTTGCAGCCACGGTGACAGCAGACACAGGCTTTCAAGCCGCGAGCGTCGACATCACGCTCAGCGGTGCGCGCCCTCAAGCGCTGGCGCCGAATGTGGCGATGCTGGCCGGGCTAAGCACGCCGGTGACGCTCAAGATATCTGCTGCGTTTGACCGCAAGGCCGGCGTCACCAAGCTCGACGGCGACCTTCGCCTTGGCGCTGGCGAATTGGCGCTGGGCGGCGGCAAGCTGGCGTTGAGCGGCGGCAAGCTCACAGGCCGGTACGATCTTGCCGCCGACACGATTTATGTGGGCGAGGTCGCACTTGCGGGCGCGCAGACGAAGGTGCGCGGCCAGGCCAAGTTGCAGCACGCTTCTGCGCTGTTCGATGAGAAGCCCGCCGCTCCGGCGCGCTACGAGATCGCTGCGCAACACATCGATTTTGAAATGCCTGGCGCATTTTCGGGGCCGTTGGCGATAGAGAACGTTGTGGCGACGGGTGCGCTACGGCTGGACGAGTCAGCCGTCGAGATCGAGAAATTCGAAGCCAATATCGAGCAGGCGCGCCTGCGGGTTTCCGGCCGCGTGTTCTGGGGCGCGGACGGCGCGGGCAAGGTGCGCCCCGGCATGAAAATGCAAGGCGATCTTGCCGGGGCGCTCTCACCGCAAGCGATCGTGCGGTTCTGGCCGATCAATCTCGGCAGCGCTGCGCGCGAATGGTGCCGCGGCGCGCTGATCGGCGGCAGACTTCATAACCTCGCGCTGCGCGTCGATTTCTCACCGAAGGATTTGGCTGGCGGTTCGCTTCCTGACGAAAAGCTCAGTCTGGCGTTCGATTTCGACCAGGCCGGGGTGGAGTACATAGCAGGCATGACACGCATCACTGGCGCGCAGGGGCGCGCCGAACTGCGTGGTAACTCGTTCCGCGCCGATGTTACGCAAGGCGCGATCGGCGATATCGCGCTTCACAATGGACGGGTTGTGTTGCCTCAGCTGTTTCCCGCGGGCGCTGTCGCGACGTATGAAGGTCATGCTGTCGGGCAGGCGCGGAGCGTGGTGAACCTGTTGCGCGAAGCCCCTATTGGCCTAGACGGCCGATTGCCGTTCGATCCAGGCTCCATCGTCGGTAAAGGTGAAGCGAAATTCGCCATCCGCCGGCCGCTGGGCGCCGGCGTTCCTGGTGATGCTACAAACTTCTCCGTCGATGGGCGCTTCGACAATGTCGGCGCTACGGCCAAGAGTGGCGATTACGCGATTTCGCAATGGAAGTTGCGCGTGCTGGGCGACGATCAGGCGCTTACTCTGTCGGGTCCGTTCGCGCTCGCGCGCTCAACCGCGGACCTCGTCTGGACAGAGCGCGTGCGCCAGAAGGTCAATCCCTCGACGGTGACGCTCAAAGGCAAGCTCGACGCTGACGATATCATAAGTCTTGGGTTTCCGATCCTGAAATATGCGTCGGGTCCGGTGTTGGTGGAGGCCAAGTCGAGTGGCGAGGGGCTGGATATCAACCGCGGCGAAGTGCGGATGGATTTCACCGGCGCAGCGGTAAATCTCGAAAAGGGATTCTGGAAGAAGGCGCCAGGCGCGCCGGCCACCTTGAAATTCAACGTCGCGCGGCAGGCTGACAAATCGCTGCTGCTGTCGGACATGGAGGCGCGCGGCGGCGGCGTAAACGTCAGCGGACAGGCGCGCGTAGCCCGCGAAGGCGATCTGCTGGAAGCCAGTCTGCCACGCACGATCCTCCCCGGGAGTTTTGACGGCGCCGTGACGGCCAAACGCGATGCCGCCGGTGTGCTCCAAGCCAATCTGAAAGGCGCGTTCCTGAGCATCGGCACGTTCTTCGCGCCTGAGCCGCCCAAGGCGCCGACGGCTGATCAGATGCTCGCGACCACGCGCGCATATGCCGTAAAGCCTGGAACGCTTTCGCCGCATTATGTGATCTCCGCCGACATGGATCGCTTGCGGTTCCGCTCGGAGGCCGATCTCAATCGCGGGCGCTTGGTGTTCGGTTCGGATGGCCTGTCGCTGCAGCGCTTGTTGGTCTCCGGTGTTGATCCGCAGGGCAAACCGTTTGACCTTGCGATCACGCCCGCGCCTGGCGCCGCCGCCGGTAAGCTCTATCTCAGATCGGAGGACGCTGGTTTCGCCGCGCGCGCCATTGTCGGTGTCGATAATATCAAAGGCGGCAGCGTCGAAGCCAATGGCGCCTGGACGTTCGGCGAAAATCCGAGCGCGACTATTAACGTCAAGGCCAAGGGCTTCCAGGTCGCGAAGGTGCCAGCGATGGCGCAGCTGCTGTCATCGGTGGCGTCCCTGACTGGCATGGTGGATGCGCTGAACGGTCAGGGCATTACGTTCAGCGATCTTGATGCGCCAATGAGGATGGCGAACGGCAAGCTCACGTTTTCTGATTGCCGCGCCGCCGGCCCCTCCCTGGGCATCACCGCCAAAGGTGCGGTGAATCTCAATTCCGGCGCGATCGACATCGACGGCGTGCTCGTGCCGTCCTACGGACTTAACTCGTTTCTTGGAAACTTGCCGGTGCTTGGCGATCTTTTGGTTTCAAGGCGCGGAGAGGGCGTGTTCGGCATAACGTATTCGGTCAACGGCGACGCAAACAATCCGCGCGTCGGCGTCAATCCGTTGTCGGCGATCACGCCGGGCATCTTGCGGCGCATTTTCGAACCATCACGCAGGCAGACGACTGAAAAGGCCGGTTAGACGATCCGGATCAGCGCGTGCTTGGTCTTGCCGCGCGACAGTTTGATCACGCCATCCACGACGTCATTCTCGGATAGGGTTTGCGCCGAAACAAGCACGGTCATGTTGTTGGCGGCGATTGCGCCTTGCTCAATCAAGCGTTTGGCTTCGCCGTTTGACGCGGTAAGGCCGGCGCGGGTGAGCGCAACGGTCAAGCGCAAGCCGGTCTTTAATTCGTCTGCGCTTATTTCAATCGTAGGCAGGCCCGCAGCGGACCCGCCCAGTTCGAATGTCGCGTGCGCGGCGCCCTCGGCTTGCGCGGCCGCAGCGCGGCCGTGCAACAAGGTTGTCGCCTCGGTAGCGAGCACTTTTTTGGCTTCGTTGATCTCCGCGCCCTGCAGCGCTTCGAGGCGGGCGATCTCATCGAGCGGAAGGTCGGTGAACAGGCGCAGGAAACGCGCAACGTCCGCATCTTCGGTGTTGCGCCAGAACTGCCAGTATTCGTAAGGGCTGCGCAGATCCGGATTGAGCCACACGGCGCCATCGGCGGTCTTGCCCATCTTGGCGCCCGACGCGGTGGTGAGCAGCGGCGTGGTGAGGCCGAACAGGTCAGCGTCATGCATGCGGCGGCCGAGATCGACGCCGTTGACGATATTGCCCCATTGGTCGGAGCCGCCCATCTGCAAGCGGCAATCATAACGCTTATTGAGCTCGACGAAGTCGTACGCCTGAAGGATCATGTAATTAAATTCGATGAACGACAGCGGCTGCTCCCGGTCCAGACGCAGCTTGACGGAATCCATCGTTAGCATGCGGTTGATGGTAAAGTGCGGGCCGACGTCGCGGAGGAAGTCGATGTAGTTCAGCGGCAGCAGCCAGTCGGCGTTGTCGGCCATGATCGCGCCGGTCGGGCCGTCGCTGAACCTGAGGAATTTGCCGAAGGCGACCTTTTGCGATTCGCGATTAGCGGCGATGGTCTCGGGCGTGAGAATTTTGCGCGTCTCGTCCTTGCCGGAAGGGTCGCCGACCCGCGTCGTGCCGCCGCCCATCAACACAATCGGCCGGCCGCCGGCCTGCTGCAGCCGGCGCAGCATCATGATCGTCGCCAGATTGCCCACATGCAGGCTCGGCGCGGTAAGGTCGTAGCCAATATAGGCCGTGACGCTTTTTTCAGCGGCCTCATCGAGGCGCTCGAGATCCGTAATCTGATGGATGTGTCCGCGCGCGGTCATCGTGCGGAGAAATTCTGAGCGAGGCTGATAAGCGGACATGCGCGCTTCCTAGACCATGGCGGCGGTTTCGGGAAACGGTCTGACAAGGGAAATCGGCAAGGCGCTTGGCGCACGGCGCCGTCTCGTGGCACTCAAGGCGGGAAAGGGAATCGCATGGCGTCCTGGGGGCCGTTGAGGCTCGCGCTTCATCCTGACTCGCGCTGCCAGGCCGTTGAGCGAATCGACGTCCTGGTAGCTACGCCCGAGAGCGGCCGCCTCGCGCTCCGCTATGTGCTGACGGGCGATGTGGCCCGCTTAAAACTCCCCGAGTCGGCGCCTCCCGGGCGTGCGGATAAGCTCTGGACGCAGACTTGTTTTGAGGCGTTTGTGCGCGAGGAGGAGGGATATACCGAGTTCAACTTCTCTCCCTCTACGCAATGGGCGGCCTACCGCTTTGATCGCTATCGTGAAGGCATGCGAACGCTCGAGGTTCAGGCGCCGCACATTGCCGCGCGCGCACAACCGCACGCCTATGAATTGAGCGCGACGATTCCGGCGCCCTCCGCGACGGCGCGGCTCGGTTTCTCCGTGGTGGTGCAACAAGATGACGGCGCGTTGTCTTACTGGGGGTTGGCGCATCCTCCGGGGAAGCCAGACTTCCACCACGACGACAGTTTTGCGTTTCAGCTTTCCACGGGGACGACTGCATGAAGTTCGGCATCGACCGATTGCTGGCCGATCCGGCGCTGCGCGCGCCGCTGTCTGGCAAGCGGGTGGCGTTACTGGCGCACCCAGCGTCCGTTGTAGAGGATTTGACCCACTCGCTCGACGCCCTGGCTGCATGCAGCCACGTTCGAATTACCGCAGCGTTCGGCCCGCAGCACGGCATGCGCGGCGACAAGCAGGACAATATGATTGAATCGCAGGATTTCGATGATCCAGCGCTCGGCGTTCCGGTTTTCAGCCTTTACGGCGAGCAGCGCCGGCCCACCGGCCAAATGATAAGCACGTTCGATGTGCTGCTGGTTGATATGCAGGATGTCGGCTGCCGCATCTACACGTTCATCACGACACTGCTCTACGTGCTTGAAGCGGCGGCCAAGGAAGGCAAGGCCGTGTGGGTTCTGGATCGGCCCAATCCCGCCGGCCGGCCAATCGAGGGACTGACGCTGCGCGCCGGTTGGGAGAGCTTCGTTGGCGCCGGACCGCTGCCAATGCGCCACGGGCTTACGCTAGGCGAACTGGGCCTCTGGTTCATCGACCACTTCAAACTTGATGTCGATTACCGTGTCATTGAGATGGAGAGCTATCGGCCCGATGACGCGCCCGGGTACGGTTGGCCGTTGGGCCAGCGCAGCTGGATCAACCCCAGTCCCAATGCGCCAAATCTTTCAATGGTTCGCGCTTATGCGGGCACGGTGATGCTTGAGGGCGCCACGCTTTCGGAAGGTCGCGGCACGACGCGTCCGCTCGAATTATTCGGCGCGCCGGATATTGATGCGCGCGCGATCATCGACGAAATGCGGCGGCTTGCGCCGCATTGGCTAGCGGGATGCCGCCTGCGCGATTGCTGGTTTGAACCCACGTTCCACAAGCATGCCGGCAGATTGTGCAACGGCGTACAAATTCACACCGACGATCCCAGTTATGATCATTCCGCGTTCAAGCCGTGGCGTGTGCAGGCGCTGGCGTTCAAGGCGATCCGCGCGCTTTATCCGGATTACGATCTGTGGCGCGACTTTCCGTATGAGTACGCGTTCGGCAAATTGCCGATCGACGTGATCAACGCCAGTCCGCTGCTGCGTGAGTGGGTCGATGATGCGGCGGCGGCGCCGGGCGATCTCGATGCGCTGACCATTCCTGATGAAGCCGCCTGGGCCGAAGAGCGCCGCGCTTTTCTGCTCTATTGAGGGAGCCAAACACGAAGTTGATGCGGTCTTGCGCAATCGAAATCAGGGATTTTTCGTCCGGCGCCGGCACGAGGCGCCGCCCTCGGCCGTTCAACGAGAATTTCTCATACGCAGATCGTAACCAAAGATACCAGGCGCCGCCAGCCGGTCAAATCGCCTCGCTGGCTCTTATGGCCATTCGACACCCAAATTTGATCGCCGCGGAAAGGATCGGATAGCCAGGCGCCTCCTGCGCACCGTTCTCGATCGCAGTGTCTTTGTGCGCGATTTCGTCGGCGCGAAACCGTTCGATCGTGGATTTCAGCGCCGGCTCATCCTCGCCCAGTTCGACGGCCTGGGCGGCGTAATGCTGTTCGATTACTTCTTCGACGGCGGCCGTGCAGGCGTGCGCCGCCTTTTCCCCCATCAGCGCAGTGGCGGCGCCAAGGCCGAAACCGGCGAGCCGCCAGAGCGGCGCCAGCGCCGTCGGCCGCACGCCGCGCTCTCGCACAAGCCGGTCAAACGTCTCAAGGTGGGTTTTCTCGCCGGCTTCCATTTCGGCAATAAGCGCGGCGGTTTCTGACTTGCCGCTGATGCGCTCGAACACCGCCCGCTGGCCACGATAGATTTGTACGGCGCCGAATTCGCCGGCGTGATCGACCCGGATCATGGCCTCCAGGCGGCGCGCACGTTCGCCAGGAGAGGCCGGCGCGGCGCGGTCAGTCGTTTCGGCCAAGGTCGTCTCCGTTTCGCGGCGTGAAGGCGGCGAGGAAACTCATTGCGGCCAAGCCGGCCGAGATGAGCGCATTATAACCCGCCATCGATATTCCGGCGAGCCGCCAGGCTGCTTCCTCGCAGCTTTGCGGGCGCATCGGCTTGTTCAGCGCCTCGAGCAAATCTTCGGCGTTAAGCGGCCCGCCGAGGGCGCAGGTCGTTGGACCCGGCCAGAATTTCCACTCTGCGCCCGCATGATACACCGCCACAACCGTGCCGGTCAGGAAGACCAGCCCGAGCAGCACGTCTGCAACTTGAACATTCGATGGAAAGGTCTTCAGCAGCTTGCGCGCGGCGATTGCCGCCAAGGCCACAGCTATCGTCGCCCAATAGACCTCGCGCTGGCGCAGGCACAACAGGCACGGCTCGTAGCCAAAGGCCTGGAAGGCATGAGCGGCCGCCAGCATCCCTGCCGAAGCGATGAGTGCGGCAACGGGCCAATATCTGAGCAAGGGTGCAAACATTTGCACCACCATAAGCGCGTCTGAGGCGGCGGAAACGCGGCGTCGCGACGCGCTTAGCGGGTGGAATGGTCGTCCGGCAAGAGAGGAGAAGGCTCCAGCCATTCAGACAGCCAGGGCAAAGCCCCTGCGGCCCATGGACCAGCGAAGGGCGCTCCGGCAGCTGCACCGGCCGTAAGGGTCAGGACGTAACAGCTTGCGCCGAAACAAAGCGCCAGCCCCGCCATGGCGCCCACGCCGTCCTTTTGCGCCAAGCCCAGGCCGAGCACGATGAGCGCGAGGCCGAGGAGATAGTGGGTGGTCGGCAAGAGCGCGGCGAGCCCGGCAAGGATAAGCGCAATCGCCGCAGCATAAACCGCCGGGCCGGAGACAAAGTCAGGCAGGCGCGGATGAGTAATTGCGCTGAGCCAACCTTGTTTCTCAAACGCAGACGCTGCGCGTTCAATGTCTGGCTTGGCGATGGTCCGGCTGCCGATCAGCGGTGTCGGGGCGGCTTTGGCGGCGACCAGGCCCCAGCCCGAGGCGAGCAGCAGCAGTCCGGCCAGTTGCGGTAGCACCCATTTTACCGGAATGAGCAGGATCAGCCCCAGGACAAGCGCGAGCACGCCGTGCGCGCGGCTTCCCAGGGCGGCGGCGATATCGCGCACCTTGGCGCGGTCGATCGCGGCTGTTCGCAAGGCTGCGCCAAAAGGTTCTTGCGCGGAGGAGAATTCGGTCATCGCCCAACCCATTGCAGCAACCACGGCGCCTGTTCGCGCACAAAGTCCACGGCGAATCCGGCGCCAAAAAAGAGCCCTGCCACGAGAGCGCCAAGAAGCAAGATCCACCCTGAAGCGACCATCGCGCCTACAAACACGAACACGCCATCACGTTGAATAATCCCCAGCGCGAGCAGGGTCAGGGCAATCGACGGAATTGTGTTTGTGATCGGCAGCATCACGGTAATTGCAGCCAGCGCCATGATCAAAGCCGCCAGCCGCTCTCCGAGGCCCGTCGCCAGGAACGTCAGCCGGGGCCGCGCCAGCGTCTCGGTCCAGCGCAAGCGTTTGCCGGCAAATCCCGCTATCGCTGAAATCCAGCTTTTCTTGACGTGCGCACGCGTGAACCATCCAGGCAGCCAAGGCTCACGCCTGCCTACCAATACCTGCACCGCCAACAGAAAGATCGGGATCGCGATGATCTGAGCGCCGGGCAGCGCCGGCACGAGGCACGGGATCGCCAAAAGCAGGATAAGCAAGCCGAAGGCGCGCTCATCCAGCCGATCGATGATTCCGGCCACTTTGATCCCATCCGCGCCGGTCGCGCCGTCAATAGCCTGAAGCACATTGATAAAGCTTCGGCTGGGATCGTCCCGGACGGCGCCTGCAGTGGATGACATCATGGCCTTCGGATCAGATTTGACAGATGCATTGCAAGTCTCATAACGCTGCCCGCGCGCCCAGGGGAGCCCCAGTGGCGGAATCGGTAGACGCAGCAGACTCAAAATCTGCCGTTCGCAAGGACGTGCCCGTTCGACTCGGGCCTGGGGCACCATCACTTGCGCCAAGCCAATCCGATGCGAAGGCGGCGCGGCGCGGCGAAGCTTTCGACGCCATCGCCGGTTTGTGCGATTTCAACCTCTGCGTCGGTTAGGTTATCGACGGCGGCAAACAAGCTCATCTGGTTTGAGACCGAGAGGTCCGTGCGCGCATTCACCGTCAGCGCCGGTTGCAGGGCCCTCGTGTTTTGGTCGTCGTCCCAGCGTTCGCTTTCATAGACGGCGTCGACAGCCAGCGCTACGCGTTCAGTGGCGCGCCAGCGCGCGCCAGCGCTGGCGCTGAACCGGGGTGTTTGCGCAGGGCGCAGGCCGGTGAGCTGAGGCGCGGCGGCGTGTCCATCGATCCGCGCGCCGGTGTAGTTGAAGGCAGCGCTCAGGCGCAGCGCTTCGCCAAAATTCTGGGATATCTGACCCTCCACGCCTAGCGCTTCGATCTCGCCGGCGTTCTGCCGCTGCCGCAATACGCCGCCAGCGGGGATGAAGCCTGCAATGGCATATGTGCCCGGCCCGCCGATCGTCACGTTGGCGATCGCGTCTTCGAGGCGATTGGCGAAAAAGTTGAGGTTCCATGCGCCATTCTGCGCATCGCGCCCAAAACCGAGTTCGACGCCGTAGAGTTTTTCCGGATCAAGTGCTGAATTCGCTTCTGTGACGTCATTGCCGACGCGGAATGGGCGATGCAGCTCATTCAGCGTGGCCGGACGAAAGCCGCTATAGGCGCCGGCGCGCACATAGAGTTTATCACCGATGGCGCGGCGCAAGGCCAGGCGCGCCGTAGGGTTGACGCCATCAGCGTCCCGCGCGCGGCTATCAAGCGTAACCGCGCCGGTTGCGAGATCGGATTCGATTCGCTTGGCTTCAGTTGAGCGCCACGCGTCTAGCCGTATTCCGCCTGTTAGCAGCCAGTCGGTCTCATCCCTGGTCGCCTCGGCGTAGACGCCGCCGACAAACGACTCGCCGCCAGCGATGCGATTGCGCGTGAACGCGCCGCTCATGTAGCGGAAGCGCTCACGCGTTTCGCCTTGCGCCCAGCGCGCGTCCGCGCCGACTTCGAAAGAATAGATGGAGCGCAGCCAACGCACGGCGGCGTTTGCGCCATAACCGTCGGCCGGTGTTTCATATTGGTCGTTCGCGGGCGTGGCCGTGGCGCGGTTTGCGTTGATTGGCACGGATACGGAAGAGTTACTAAGATCAGAACCGCGCCACCACGTCTGGAATCGCCAGCCGATTACATGGTCCTCGGGCGGCGCGGCGATGGAAAAGCTGGCTGTAGTTCCCGAGGCTTCGGACTCGGCGCCGTTGAGGCCGGAATTGCGGCTTTCTTCGAAAGCTGAGATGCGCAGCGAAGCGGTGGCCCGTCCGGCGTCAGCGGAAAGGCGGGCGGCGCCGTTCAGGGCGCGCAGTGAAAGCGAAGCATCGGCGCCGCCGCGGCCCTCGCGAACAGGCGTCCAGCTGCCGCCGCTTTCCGATGTGAGGTTGGCAAAAACGCGGCCCGGGCCGACAGGCAGGGCGCCGGCGATAGCTGAACGGCCATAACCGTTCTCACTGGCGACATGTTCGCCGCTAAAGCCCGGGTCGTCGCTTTTTTCTTCGAGCAAGATCACGCCTGTGAGCGCACCCGCGCCATAGGGTCCGGCGCCTGCGCCACGGACAATTCGCGCAGCGCCGATTGCTTCCGGCGGCAGGGCGCTCCAGAGCACCCAGCCGCCGAACGGATCGTTCTGCGGCGCGCCATCAAGCGTCACCAATGCGCGTCCGGCGCCGCTGCCGGCTATGCCGCGCACCGATATGCCCTGCGTTGTGGGATTGGCGCCGGCGCTCGATACGCGCCGGAACAATTGCACGCCGGGTGTGCTGGTAAGCGCCGTATCGAGCCGGTCGCTTGCAGCGAGCATTTCAGGACTGATCTCAACCGTAGAAAACGCCCTGTCGCCCGAAGCTGCGGGGAGGCGCGCGGCGCGCACTTCTACCGTCTCCAATTGTTGCGCGAGGGCGGGTGAAATGCCCAATGCAGCGGAAGCGCAGGCCCAGTGCAGACCGGCGCGGCATAGGTTCAACACCACAACAGACTGCAATTTATTCGGGCTCTTCGGGAGCATCGCAAACCCTTACTTTTCCGCCGCCGCCTTCATATTCGCCAAGCCCGCTTCGAAATCCTTGCCGATCATTTTTTCCATGTTCATCATCAGCCCCAACACCTTGGACATGAAAGGATTGGGCCCATACATTGTCCATGTCACGTTCGTCGCCGCGCCGGCAGGTTCGAGAGAAAACTCGGTGAAATTTTGCGCCTTGAACGGCTTCAGGAAGTCGAGTTTGACGAGCACGCGATTTGATGGCGTGGTTTCCAGGATTTCCATCCGCCCTTCGCCGACCTTATTGTTGCCTTCCCAGGCATAAACCGCGCCTGGACCGGCTGGTGCGCCGCTATAGGTGCGCTTTTGGCCAGGATCGAGTTTTTCCCAAGGCGACCAAGTTTGCCATGCGTGAAAATCGTTGATGAGGGGAAAAATCTTATCGGGCGCCGCGTTGATCATCGCGCGGCGTTCATAACGGAACGTTCCGGGCAGATTCGACACGTGCGCAATCAGGCCAGCGGCGACTGCGATCAGTAAAAGCACCACGAAGAATACAAGCTCAGCCACGGCGCGCTTCAAGCAATTCGTGTCTCCGAAAGCAGTTGCAATTCCAAGTCAGCGGTTTCGCAACCATCCAGCGCTGTCAGCAATGACCGGTCAACAGCGAAAAACGCGCTACTACCTCATTTAATCCTGTTCTCGACGGCGTCCCAAAAGAGCTTTGGCAGGTCGATCCCGGAAAACCGATTGAGTTCGCGCACGAGCGTCGGCGAGGTTACGTTGATCTCTGTCAGCCGGCCATCAATCACGTCGAGCCCGGCGAAGAGAATGCCCTCCCGTTCGAGAAGCGGGGCGACCGCGGCGCAGATTTCGCGGTCGCGCGCATCGGCTTCACCGGCGACGGCTTCACCGCCGGCGTGCAAATTGGCGCGGAAATCACCACCGCGCGGCAGGCGCCGTACGACGCCCACGGGTTTGCCATCGAGCACGAATACGCGCTTGTCGCCATCCATCACCGCCGGGAGATATTCCTGAACGACGATCGGTTCCTTACCGGCGCCCGTGATGAAGTCGCGCACGCGATGCTCAAAATCGGCTTCGGTGGGCTTCAGCTTGATCACGCCATCGCCGCCCGCAAGGAAGGCAGGCTTTAGCACCACCTGATCGAAGGCGCGCGAAAACGCCATGATCGCCGAAAGATTGCGGCCGACGAAGGTTGCGGCGGTCAGATCGGGAAACGCAAGCGTAGAGAGCTTCTCGGGAATATTGCGCACGCCGCGAGGATTGTTGAGCACCAGCGTATCGCGCCCTGCCAGTTCGAGCAGGTAGGTATTCGATACATACCCCATGTCGAACGGCGGGTCCTGGCGGATCAGGAGCACGTCGAACTGCGACAGCGGCACGGTTTCAGCGCGAAGCTGACGATAGTGCCCATCTTCCTTGTCGAATATCTCGACCTGCTTGGCAGCGGCGCGGACGGCGTCCTTATCGAAGAACAAGTCGTCAGGGTGTAGCCACCAGATTTCGTGGCCGCGTCGTTGCGCCTCCAGCATAAGCGCGAGCGAGGTGTCGCGAGGGACCAGAATTGTTTCGATCGGGTCCATCTGCACCGCGATGCGCATGCGCGGGCTCAGCGTTTGATGGCGGCGACGGGCGGGGGCGGCGCCGCCAGGCGCTTGTCTAGATACACTGAGACCTTCTTCTCAACCTCAGGCAGAAAGTCGGAGTTCTTGTCGCCGGGTGTGCGATAGAAATGATCGGCGCCTTCGACGGGCGATGCATCAACCTTGATGTTTTTCTGCGTGCGGATTTTAGAAACCGCCCGCTCGACATCCGAAGGCGGCGCGACCTGGTCACGCGTGCCGTAGACGACAAGCCCGGAAGCCGGGCAGGGCGCGAGGAAGCTCAGATCATAATGATTGGCGGGCGGCGAGATCGCGATGAAGCCGTCAATCTCGGGCCGGCGCATCAGCAATTGCAGGCCGATCCAGGCGCCAAACGAATAGCCAGCGACCCAGCATTGCTCGGCGTTGGGGTTCATGCCCTGCAGATAATCGAGCGCGGAAGCGGCGTCTGACAGTTCGCCCATGCCATTATCGAACACGCCCTGGCTACGGCCGATGCCCCGGAAATTGAACCGGAGCACGCCAAAGCCGCGTTCCTGGAATATCTTGTAAAGTTGAACTGCGATGCGGTCCTGCATCGAGCCACCGGCCTTGGGGTGATTATGTAGGATCAGAGCGACGGGGGCGCCTTCTTTTGCCCCCTCAATGTAACGCCCTTCCATGCGGCCCGCCGGGCCAGGAAAAATGACTTCAGCCATTTGGAAAGACCTCGCTTCCGCGAGGAGCGGATATTGTTGACTGCAGCACTCGGAAATCCTATTTCCCAAAGACGCCCCCCGATACGCCTTTGGGGCGGCTGGCGTTCGGACGGCCAAGCTCGGCTGAGCTTGGTTTCGGGGCGCGGCTCTTAACATAAGCCATCGGGCGGCGCGACAGTGAAAGCGACCTCATGCGTCTGACGTCAAAAGGGCGGTACGCGGTGATGGCGATGGCTGATCTTTCAGCCCATGGCGCCAATGGCGTAGTGCGGCTGCAAGAGATCGCGGCGCGGCAGGGCATTTCCCAAGCCTATCTTGAGCAATTGTTCGCACGGCTCAAGCGGGCGGGCCTGGTGATCGGCGTGCGCGGTCCCCATGGCGGCTATCGTCTCGCCCGGCCGGCGGGTGAGGTCAGCGTCGCCCAAGTGATCGCTGCGGTGGACGAGACCATCGCGACCAATGCCTGCCGCGTGGGCGGGCCGGTTGGCTGTACTGGCCGGCAGGAGCGCTGCCTAACCCATAATCTCTGGGCCGCGTTGGGCCGCCACATCCATGACTTTCTCGGGGACGTGACCCTTGCCGATCTCTCCGATGGCCGCGTCGCGCCCCCGCTACCGCCTCAGCCGGCCGAGGCGCGCGCATGACGGCGTATTGCGATTACAACGCTGGCGCGCCGATCAGGCCCGAAGCGCTGGACGCCGTTGCGCGGGCCCTGACTTGGGGCGGAAATCCATCTTCGGTCCATCAAGCCGGACGCCGTGCGCGTGGCATGGTCGAGCACGCGCGCGAAGCGCTTGGCGCCGCCATCAGCGCGCGTCCTGCTGATATCGTGCTCACCAGCGGCGCTACAGAAGCACTACACTTGGCGCTTGACGGCGCACGCGCGGCGGCGCCGGGCGTTTCGTTTATCCGCTCAGCGATCGAGCATGACGCGCTCGCCGAACTGCAATGCGACGGTGTGTTCAACGTCGACAGGCGCGGCATTGCCGATCTGGCTCATTTGGAAGCGGTTCTGCGCGCGGCGCGCGGGCGTCCGCTTGTGGCGCTGATGCTTGTGAACAATGAGACTGGCGCCATTCAGCCGGTCGCCCAAGCGATTGACCTGGTCCGGAAGTATAACGGTCTTGTTTTGTGTGACGCGGCGCAGGCGTTCGGACGCATTGATCTTCACGCGGCGGAACTGGGCGCCGATTATCTGGTGCTGTCGAGCCACAAGATTGGCGGCCCGCCGGGCGCGGGCGCACTGGTTCTGTCCTGCGATGCGCCGTTTGCAGCGCCCCGGCGCGGCGGCGGCCAGGAACGGGGACGGCGTCCCGGCAGCGAGAATGTCGCCGCGATCGCGGGCTTTGGCGCGGCGGCGGAAGTTGTGGCGAAAACCTGGGCGGGGGAAGCCGCGCGCGTGAAGTCTTTGCGCGACCGGGCAGAGCGCCGTTTGCGCGAGGAGGTGCGCGGTATTGAACTCGTTGGCGATGACGCGCCGCGTGTTGCGAACACCGCGGTCTTTGCCGTTGCCGGCGTGAAGGCGGAAACGGCGGTGATTGCGTTTGACCTGAGCGGCGTTTGCCTCAGCGCGGGGGCAGCGTGCTCTTCCGGCAAGGTGCGCCGTTCGCGCGTGCTTGAAGCGATGGGCGTAAAGCCAGCGATCATGGATGGCGCGGTGCGCGTCAGCTTTGGTTGGGGATCGAGCGATGACGATGTCGATGCGCTTCTGATCGCGGCGGCCCGCGTAGCCGCGCGCGCGCGCGAAAAGGAATTAAGCTGATGGCCGCGAAGGATACCGTCGCCACCGTCCGCGCGCTGGAGGCGGACAAATACAAGTACGGCTTCGTCACAGATGTCGAACAGGAATTTGCGCCCAAGGGCCTGAACGAAGACACCGTGCGGTTCATTTCGGCCAAGAAGGGCGAGCCGGAATGGATGCTGGAATGGCGGCTGGGCGCCTTCAAGCGCTGGCTGACGATGGAAGAACCCACCTGGGCGATGGTCCATTATCCGAAGATCGATTATCAGGACGCTTATTACTACGCGGCGCCGAAGCAGAAGAAGACGATCAAGTCGCTCGACGAGATCGACCCGGAAATTCTAGAGACCTACAAGAAGCTCGGCATCCCGTTGCGTGAGCAGGAAGTTTTAGCCGGTGTTGAGGGCGCGCCGCGCATGGCGGTGGACGCGGTTTTTGACAGCGTCTCCGTGCTCACCACCTTCAAGGACGAACTGAAAAAGGCCGGTGTGATCTTCTGCTCGATGAGCGAAGCGATCCGCGAATACCCTGACCTCGTCCGGCAATATCTCGGTACTGTCGTGCCTACGAGCGACAATTTCTTCGCCACGCTTAATGCCGCTGTCTTCTCGGACGGATCGTTTGTCTACGTGCCGCCGGGCGTGCGGTGCCCGATGGAGCTTTCGACCTATTTCCGCATGAATGCGACGGGCACCGGGCAGTTTGAGCGTACGCTGATCATAGCCGATAGGGGCGCGTACGTTTCCTACCTGGAAGGCTGCACCGCGCCGATGCGCGACGAAAACCAGCTGCACGCCGCCGTGGTTGAGCTTGTCGTGCTGGACGACGCGGAGATTAAATATTCTACCGTGCAGAATTGGTGGCCGGGCGATGCCGAGGGCAAGGGCGGTATCTATAATTTTGTCACCAAGCGTGGCGATTGCCGCGGCGCACGCTCGCGCATCTCATGGACGCAGGTGGAGACGGGTTCTTCGATTACATGGAAGTATCCCTCCTGCGTGCTGCGCGGCGACGACAGCCAGGGCGAGTTTTATTCCATAGCCGTAACCAACGGCCGCCAGCAGGCCGACACCGGCACCAAGATGATCCACCTCGGCAAGAATACGCGCTCGCGGATCATCTCCAAAGGCATTGCGGCGGGCCGTTCGAACAACACGTATCGGGGCCTGGTAAGCGCGCACGCCAAGGCCAAGGGCGCGCGCAACTTTACGCAATGCGATAGCCTGCTAATCGGCGATCAGTGTGGTGCGCACACTGTGCCCTATGTGGAAACCAAAACGCCGGCCGCGCAGTTTGAGCACGAAGCGACGACAACGCGGCTCTCCGAGGATCAATTGTTTTATCTTCGCCAGCGCGGCATTCCGCAGGAAGAGGCGGTTGCGTTGCTGGTGAACGGCTTCGTGCGCGATGTTCTGCAGAAGCTGCCGATGGAGTTTGCGGTGGAAGCGCAGAAACTCGTGGCCGTAAGCCTCGAGGGGAGTGTGGGATGAGCGAGATTACAGGGGCTTCGAAAGCGGCAAGAACAACTGAAGAATATTGGTTCGCGCGACGGTTTCCGAAGGGTAATCCGCGCAATTCAATGGGCCCTGTGCATTGGAAGGGCTGGGCGGCCTTCGCCGTCTTTACAATGACGCTGGTTGGAGGCGGGCTGTTGTTTCTCCTGCTGGCGATCTGGGGCTCCCTCTGGATTGGCATGATCGTCTTTGCCTTGATTGCGTGGGGATCGTTGATGGCGTTGCTCAAGGTCGTTGCGATGAAAGGCGACCAGACCAAGAGCACCGAAGATTACTTGAAAGCCGGACGTGATGTTGCGCATTGAAAACCTACACGTCGATGTGAGCGGGAAGACGATCATTCGCGGTCTCACGCTCGCTGTGCCCGCGGGCGAAGTGCACGCCATCATGGGGCCAAATGGCGCCGGCAAATCGACGTTGGCTTACGCCCTCGCCGGGCGCGCGGGGTATGAGGTTACATCAGGGTCGGCGCAGCTTGAGGGCGCAGACCTGATCGAGATCGCGCCGGAAGTGCGCGCCGCGAAGGGCCTGTTTCTTTCCTTCCAATACCCGCTGGAAATTCCCGGCGTGCCCACGCTGACGTTTTTGCGCACGGCGCTCAACGCGCAGCGCAAGGCGCGCGGCCAGGAAGAAATTTCAAGTCCTGACTTGCTGAAGCTGGTCCGCGCCAAGGCGGCGGCGCTTAAAGTCGATCCGGAAATGCTCAAACGCCCGCTGAACGTGGGATTCTCGGGCGGCGAGAAGAAGCGCATGGAAGTGCTGCAGATCGCGGTGCTGGAGCCGCGTTTTGCAATTCTGGACGAGACCGATTCCGGACTGGATATTGATGCGCTGCGCGTGGTAGCTGACGGCGTCAACGCCCTGCGCGCGCCCGATCGCGCCATGCTGGTAATCACCCACTATCAGCGCCTGCTCGATTACATAAAGCCAGACCGCGTGCATGTGCTGGCTGGCGGACGCATCGCCGAAAGCGGCGGACCGGAACTCGCGCTCACGCTCGAGCGCGACGGTTACGACAAATATCTGAAGGCGGCGTGATGGTGGTGCGCGCGCTTTCGGCCGGCGAACAAAACGCGCTCGCGCATCTGCCTGCGAATGTGCGCGCCGCGGAGCGCCTGCTGCGCGAGAAGGGGCTGCCCACGCGGCGCAATGAGAAGTGGAAGTGGACCGATTTGCGGGCGGCGTTCGATGAGAATGTGCAGTTCTCCGTCAGCACGGCGCCAGATCAGGCGCTGACGGACGCCGCTGCAGAACGAGACGATTTCATCGGTGTACTCGCAGGCGCCTTTGGCAGTGCAACAAGCGTAGGCCTGGCTGCGGGCCAGTCAGAGATCAGGATCGATCGCATCGGGCCGGGCAACTTTTATCCGCGCGCGCTTGAGATAGACTTGGCGCCCGGCGCGGCCATGACGCGGATAGTGCTTCAGCCCGCCCAAGCAGGTCTCGTTCTGGATAGCGCTCGTGTGCGCGTCGGCGCGGGCGCGACCTACCGCCAATTTGTCTTTTCGGAAGGCGCACGCCTCGCCCGCATAGAAACGCATGTCGCCGTTGAAGGTGAACACGCCAACGTCGCGCTGAATGGCGTTTACCTTGCGGGCGCCGCGCGCCATGCGGACCTTACTTCGACTATTACTCACCGGCGCCTGGGTGGAACCACCCGCCAGTTGATCAAGGGCGCGGCGCGCAAGGGCGGGCGCGGCGTGTTTCAAGGGCGGATCGAGGTCGCGCGCGGTGCTCAGAAAACTGATGCGCGCCAATACCACCACGGCTTGCTTCTCGAAGAGGGCGCAGAGATTTACGCCAAGCCTGAACTTGAGATTTATGCTGACGATGTGCAGTGCGCGCATGGCAATACCGCTGGCGCGCTGGACGAGGCGGCGCTGTTCTATATGCGCGCGCGCGGGATCCCCGAGCAGATCGCGCGCGGCATGCTGACCGAAGCCTTCCTGCTGGATGCGTTGCCGGATTATTTGGCCGAAGACGTCAGGACCGAAGTAACGGTGCGTATTCAGAATTGGCTGGGAGCGGCAGCATGAACGCTCCTGTCCTGAAGCCGAGATTTGACGTGCATGCCGTGCGGCGAGACTTCCCCATCCTGTCGCGGCAAGTAAACCGCGCGCCGCTTGTTTATCTCGATAATGCGGCGAGCGCGCAAAAGCCGTCAGTTGTAATCAACGCCATGAGCGAGGCGATGGGCGTGACGTACGCCAACGTCCATCGCGGTATTCATACGCTAGCCAATGAATCCACCGAAGCGTTCGAGGCGGCGCGGGCGAAGATTGCGCATTTCATCAATGCGCCGTCCGCCTCATCTATCGTGTTCACCAAGGGCGGCACGCAGGCGATCAATATTGTTGCTGCCGGGTTGTCGCACAGCATCAAGCCAGGCGATGAGATCGTGCTTTCGGTGATGGAGCACCATTCAAACATTGTGCCCTGGCACTTCCTGCGCGAACGCCATGGCGCGGTGCTGAAATGGATCGAGGTGAGCGATGACGGCGAGATTGACCTCGATGCGCTCGACGCGTTGACTGGTCCGCGGACGAGAATGCTCGCGATTACGCATTGCTCGAACGTGCTGGGGGTCAAGACGCCCGCTGCGGAGATGATCGCGATCGCTCACGCCAAGGGCGTGCCGGTATTGCTGGATGGATGTCAGGCTGTCGTGCATGAGGCGGTGGACGTGCAGGCGCTGGACGTCGATTTTTACGCCTTCTCGGCGCACAAACTTTACGGTCCGACCGGGATCGGGGCGCTTTATGGAAAGCCGGAACGGCTGGCGGCGCTGGCGCCGTTTGAAGGCGGCGGCGAGATGATCGAGGAAGTCAGCCTCGACCGGATCACTTACAATGATCCGCCTCATCGGTTTGAGGCCGGAACGCCGGCGATCGTCGAGGCGGTAGGGTTCGGTGCGGCGATCGATTACCTTTCCGGACTGGACCGCGCGGCTGTCGCGGAGCACGAGCGCGCGCTGCGTGATCGAGCGATGAGGCGGCTCGCGGAGCTGAATTGGGTTAAGCTTTATGGCAGAGCGCCAGAAAAAGCGGCGATCGTGGCGTTCGGCGTCGACGGCGCCCATCCGCACGATATCGCCCAAATACTTGATCGCTATGGCGTCGCCGTGCGGGCGGGCCATCATTGCGCCCAGCCGCTGATGCGCCGTCTTGGCGTGACGGCGACGGCGCGCGCCAGTTTCGCAGTCTACAATACAGCCGAAGAAGTCGATACTTTCATTGAGGCCTTGATCAAGGCCCAGAGGATGCTGAGATAGAGTGAGATGACAATTCCCGTCGATCCCCAAGCGCTCACCGCCGAGCCGCCTGCTGAAAAGCCGAGCGAGCTGGAGCTGGCCCGCATCACTGACGATTTGGTGACGCAATTTAAGACCGTGTTCGATCCTGAAATTCCGGTTGATATCTATGAGCTGGGCCTCATCTATAAGGTCGATATCGACGACAACCGGCAAGTCGATGTCGAGATGACCCTGACAGCGCCGGGCTGCCCCGTGGCCGGAGAAATGCCGATCTGGGTGCAGGAAGCTGCGCAGAAGGTTGATGGAGTCAAATCCGTCAAAGTCAATCTAGTGTTCGAACCGCCATGGTCTCCCGCGCGCATGAGCGATGAGGCCAAACTCGAACTGAACATGCTTTAAAGGCCCGCCATGGCTCGCCCGCGTCCGAAAGTTGTATCGCTTACTGCCGCCGCCGCTGATCGCGTTAAAGCGATCCTGGCGGAAAGCAGCAAGGCGTACCTGCGCGTGGGCGTGGCGAATGGCGGCTGCGCCGGCATGGAATATCTCATGGAATATGCCGACGCCCCGGAGCGTCTCGACGAGATGGTCGAGGATCAGGGCGTGGACATGCTGATCCGCGCCGATGCGGTCTTGTTTCTGCTCGGCTCGGTGATCGATTTCGAAACGACGCGGCTGTCTTCGAAGTTCGTTTTCCGCAATCCTAACCAAACCGACGCCTGCGGCTGCGGCGAAAGCGTCACGATCGAGCCGGCCAAAGCCGAAGCCTGATGGCCGCGGACGCGTTCCACGCCTTCGCGCAGGAATTGTTCAGCTGCCTCGGAACGGTCTCCGTTCGGCGCATGTTCGGCGGCGCCGGAATATACGCCGACGGCGTCATGTTCGCGCTGATTGATGACGACACGATCTACATCAAAGCCGACGAAGCGCTGAAAACCGATCTGCGTTCCGTTGGTTCGATTGCGTGGACGTATACGCGCGACGGCGAAACGCGCGAAATGGGTTACTGGCGGTTGCCAGAAAGCGCCCTGGACGATCCCGATGACGCCACACTCTGGGCGCTGCGCGCCCTGGCCATTGCTAAAGGCAAACCCATGAAAAAAAAGGCGCGCGCTACGCGCCGGTAAACTTCGCCGGGCGTTTCTGAAGGAAAGCCGTCACGCCCTCGACAAAGTCCTGAGTGGCCGCCGCCTCCTCCTGGAGCGTACACTCAAGCGCGAGCTGAGCTTCCAAGGAATTGTCGAAACTCGCCCCAGCCGCTTTGCGCAGGAGTGCGAGTGATTTTGGGCCCTCCGCGAGCTTGCGGGCAAGCGCCAACGCGGTGGGCATAAGCGCTTCGTCCGCCACGCAGCGATTGATCATGCCCCAGTCGAGCGCCTGCGCGGCAGAAATCTTTTCCCCTAGCAGCATCATCTCCATCGCGCGCGCACGGCCAATCATGCGAGGCAGCAGATAGGTCGAGCCGCCATCTGGAGATAGGCCAATGCGGCTGAACGCCTGAAGAAAGTAGGCGCTTTCGGCGGCGATGATGAGATCGCCAGCCAGCGCCAGCGCGCAGCCAAAACCAGCCGCTGGGCCGTTAATTGCTGTCAGAAACGGTATGGGGAGGTCGCGCAGCGCGAGCACGAGGGGGTTGTAGTATTTCCGTAGCAGAGCGCCCGCGCCGCCGTCGGGCAAGCCTGCCGCGAGATTGGCGCCGGAGCAAAAGCCGCGACCTTCCCCGGTCAACAGTAGGGATCGGGCTTCACCGCTTGCCTGATTTATCGCCGCGAGCAGCTCGTCAATCAGATCGAGGCTGGCAGCGTTCAGCGTGGCGGGGTCGGCAAGTGCAACGATCGCGACTTTGCCATCTAACGTGTAGCGGATTTTGTTGAACGCCATCGAGCGCCTCCCTTCTGAGAGGCTAACCTTTCACGGCCGCGCGCCCAAGCCCTTGCCCGTACCTACGCAGCGGAAAGGTTGCCAGAGTCCTGATCGCAGGTGATGCGGTTCCGGCCCGCGCGCTTGGAAGCGTAAAGGCAGGTGTCTGCGCGCTCGATCAGATCGTGCATGGTCTCTGCGAGACGGTACTGCGCGATACCCATAGAGATCGTTATCTTGCCAAGGTTTTCGTTAGTCGATTTACGCAGCAATTTCTTGCCCTCGATCGCCGACCGGATTGTCTCGGCGATAGCGCGGGCCGCGGCAAGCCGAACACGCGGCACGACGATGGCGAACTCCTCTCCGCCATAGCGGGCGACGAGGTGATCGCTTTGGCAATGACGCTGCAGTGAGGAGGAGATAAACCGGATAATCTGGTCGCCGGTCTGGTGGCCCCAGGTGTCGTTGAAACGCTTGAAATGGTCGATGTCACAAAGAATGAGGCAGAGATCTGAGCGCTGGGCCGCTGCTTCGCGAATGCGCATGCGGAGCGTCTCATCAAACATCTTGCGATTGGCCAAGCCGGTAAGCCCGTCCGTGAGCGCCTCGGCCCGGACATGGCGCAATGCCGTCCGGAGCGTGTCCATTTCGCGAGAAGAATCCTGCAGGCGCGTGGTCAGCTGGCGGTTGTGATCGGCCATATCGAGCGTGGCTGCCGCAAGGCCGGCTATGACTTCTCGCAGCTTGGTGCCGTCTATGCCGCGCTCGAGCGAGGAGGCTGCGGTCTGTAGCGTGTCGGCATAGGCTCCGGTCTTGTCGCCGGAAGATTGCAGCGCCGCGACGACTTCCGACAGTTCGCGGGCGATGCGCTCGCCGGTGGCCATCATTTGCGCTGATAAGCGCAGATTGGAAAAGAAGTGCTCGTACAGCTGCTCGTTGGTTTCGTCGTCGAAGGCCTCGCCGCGGGCGATGCGCTCATCAATCAGGCGGCGCAAATCGGGATGGCCGCCGAGCTTGTAGGATAGCCAGACCTCATAGTTCTGAGCGCTGGGAGGCACGTTATGGCCGCCCATCGTGTCAATCGTGGTGTGCGCGAGTGCGACACCCGCAGGGCCGCGGAGACTGGACATGCTATCGTTCACGGGCGTGCCTCAAAGCCTGCGCGGCGAGCCGTCGCGCGCCAACAACATGCAGTGTAAATTACTGATCAGGCGTTAACTTTGGTTTTTCCTCAACGAGTACAACGGAGATGGCTGTGAGCGAATTGTACGGCGGTCAACCGCGCAGCGCTGATTCGGCGCGAATCGGGGAGCTGCCGGCTTTGCTCGCTCTTCAGAAAAAGGCTGCGTCCGTGCGCGCGGAGACGGCAGAAATTCGCATCGGGCGCATGTCCCGCTGCATCAGGCTTTTATCCGGACACGCCGACGAATTGTGCCAAGCCATGGCGGACGATTTTGGCTGGCGCTCGCGTGATGCATCCATGCTGACGGATATTGTCGCATCTATCTCGGCGCTGAAACATGCGCGCGGTCATCTGCGCGGATGGATGCGTCCGGAGCGGCGCGCGGTTGAGTTTCCACTGTCGTTCCTGGGCGCAAAGGCCGAGGTGAGGTTTCAGCCGAAAGGGGTGGTCGGGCTGATTTCACCCTGGAACTTTCCAGTGTTCCTCTGCTTCGCGCCGCTCGCCGGCGTTCTAGCCGCCGGCAATCGCGCGATGATCAAGCCCTCTGAGTTGACCCCCGCCACGGCTGACCTGCTTGCGAGGCTGATCCGCGTGAATTTCGACGAGGAGGAGTTGGCAGTCGTTGTGGGCGGGCGCGATACGGGCGCGGCGTTTGCGCGGCTGCCATTCGACCATCTCGTGTTCACCGGCGGCGCTCATGTTGCGCGCGAGATCATGGCTGCCGCCGCGGAAAACCTTACGCCCCTGACCCTGGAGCTTGGCGGCAAATCGCCAGTCATACTTTCACGAACGGCTGATGTTGCTGTCGCCGCGGCGCGGATCATGGCGGGAAAAACGCTGAATGCAGGCCAGGTGTGCCTGGCGCCGGACTATATTCTGGCGCCGCAGGACAAGGTGGAGTCCTTCGTAGAGGCGGCGCGGACGGCGGTAGCCGCGCAGTTTCCAAGGATCAAGGACAATTCCGATTACAGCGCGCTGATTAGTCCGCACCATGTCGAGCGGTTAAGGGGGCTGCTCGAAGACGCGAAGACCAAGGGCGCGCGGGTGATTGAAATCAACCCCGCGCGCGAGGATTTTAGCCGACAGCAATACCGCAAGATGCCGCCGACATTGGTGCTCGACGTGACGGACGATATGGCGGTGATGAAGGAGGAAATCTTTGGCCCCATCCTGCCTATTCGCGCCTATGAGCAGATCGGCGAGGCCGTCAGCTTTGTGAACGCGCGTCCGGCGCCGCTGGCGCTGTACTATTTCGGCGAAGACGAGGCAGAGGCCGAGCGCGTTTTACATCAGACGAAGTCAGGCGGCGCAACGATCAACGATGTGATCTATCATCTGGCGCAGAATAACCTGCCATTTGGCGGCGCGGGCGCATCGGGGATGGGCCGGTATCAGGGACGCGAGGGGTTCCTGGAGTTTTCAAACCAGCGCGCGGTGTACCGCCAGGCGCGCAGTGAGGTGATCGCGCGCCTTCGCCCGCCCTACGGGCAAGCGTTGCGCGACATGATGCGCAGCCGATTGCGCGATTAGGCCTTCTGGCCGCGCGTCAGGAATGCGGGCGCTTCACCGCCGAAACCTGTAAGGCCTGGCTTTTCGTCGCGTTCCTCGCGGCGGGGTTCGCGAGGTTCACGGGCGCGATCGCTGTGTTGGCGGGGCTGCTGCTCGCGACGGTCTTGGCGCGGGCGCTCAACGCGCTCCTCTTTGGCGGACGGCGCCGCCGGCGCGGGCGCTTCGGGCGGCGTTTCGGCGCGCGGCTTTTCTGAACGGGCGCCGCCGCGGCGGCGCGAGCGGCGTTCTTCGCGCTCTCGGCCCCAGCCGCCCGTATCGTGATTGTCGCCTAGCGCGGCTGTGGGGGCATCTTGCACGTCGGTCTTCTCGAGACTTTTGCCAATCAGCTTTTCAATCGCATTGATAGTTTTGTTGTCCACCGGAGCGGCCAGCGTATAGGCCTCGCCGCTCTTGCCGGCGCGGCCCGTGCGGCCGACGCGGTGAACGAAATCTTCTGGATGACGCGGCGGCTCGTAATTGAACACGTGGCTGACGTCCGGAATGTCGAGCCCGCGGGCGGCGACGTCGCTGGCCACCAGCAACTTTACTTCGCCGGTCTTGAAGCGGTCGAGCGTTTGCATCCGGAAGCGCTGATCGAGGTCGCCGTGAAGCGGGGCGGCGTTATAGCCGTGGCGCTGCAAACTCTTGGCGACGATATCGACTTCGGTTTTACGGTTGCAGAAAATAATGCCGTTCTTGTAGTTGGAGTGTTGCAACACGGCGCGTAACGCGGCGCGGCGCGTGCGCGGATCGCCAGCCGGAAGCGAAACCAGCTTAAGCGCTATCAACAGAGCCGTGCTCGCCGGCTTGGACACTTCCACGCGAACCGGGTTCTGCAGAAATTGCTCGGTTATGCGGGTGATTTCTGGTGGCATCGTCGCGGAGAAGAACAGGGTCTGACGCGTGAACGGCGTCATCTTGAAGATGCGTTCGATGTCCGGAATGAATCCCATGTCGAGCATTCGATCAGCTTCATCGACGACCATGACCTGCACACCGGAGAGCAGCAGCTTGCCGCGCTCGAAATGGTCGAGCAGACGGCCGGGCGTGGCGATCAGCACGTCGACGCCCTGGCTCAGCAGTGCGTCCTGGTCGCCGAAAGATACGCCGCCGATCAGAAGCGCTTTGGTGAGCTTGTGATATTTGCCATATTTGTCGAAGGCCTCGGCGACCTGCGCGGCAAGCTCGCGCGTGGGCTCCAAGATCAGCGTGCGCGGCATGCGCGCCCGGGCGCGGCCACGAGAAAGAATTTCAATCATCGGCACGGTAAAGGAGGCGGTCTTGCCGGTGCCGGTTTGCGCGATGCCCAGGACGTCGCGGCCCTCCAGCACTTTCGGGATCGCCTTTTCCTGGATCGGCGTCGGGACCGTGTAGCCAGACTCGGCGATCGCGCGAAGCACTTCGGGCGAAAGGCCAAGATCCTCGAACGTGAATGCAGGCTTGGCTTCAGCCGCGCTCGGTTGCGCGGCGTTTGCGTCGTCAGACGCGTTGAACTCACTCATTCAGACTATAACTTCCTGTCGGACAAGCGCGCCAGCTTGCGCCGGCGCGGTCATCAGTTGGCGCTTGGCCCGGACGGCTCCCGGTGGAGGCGAGGGGCTTTGCGGAAAGGGCGCACGCCCTCTCGGCGCGCACAACGGACGCCGGTGACATGGTGGAATTTGGCGCGAAAGTCAATGAGTGTGCGGCCGGCCAGCGCGCCAACGGTTTTAGATTACTGCAAAATCACACGTCCACGTCCTCAACAAAGCGGGCGTTCTGCTGAATGTAGTTGAACCGCAACTCCGCCTTCTTGCCCATTAGCGTCTCGACCAGCAGCTCTACATCGGCGGCGTCTTCGTCGGGTAGCGATACGCGGGCCAGGGTGCGGCTGGCGGGGCTCATCGTGGTTTCCTTGAGCTGGGCGGGCATCATTTCGCCAAGGCCCTTGAACCGTGAGATATCGACCTTCTCGCGCGCGTTGAAATGCGACTTCAGCAATTCGTCGCGCTGAGCCTCATCGCGGGCGTAAACGCTCTTCTTGCCACTGGAGAGACGATAGAGTGGCGGCAAAGCAAGGTAGAGCCGCCCGGCCTTGATCAGCGCCGGCATGGCGCGATGGAAATATGTGATCAGCAAGGAAGCGATGTGCGCGCCGTCAACGTCGGCGTCGGTCATGATCACCACGCGCTCGTAGCGCAGATCCTCCACGCGGAACTTGCTGTTGGTTTGGACTCCCAAAGCCAGCGCCAGATCGGACAGCTCAACATTGGCCTGCGCCTTTTCGCCTGCGGCGCTGGCGACGTTCAGGATTTTCCCGCGCAGGGGCAGAACCGCCTGTGTCGCGCGGTCGCGCGCTTGTTTGGCGGAGCCGCCGGCGCTATCGCCCTCGACGAGGAATATTTCCGTGCCGACGGCGTCCGTACGGGAGCAATCAGCCAGTTTGCCCGGCAGGCGCAGCTTGCGCGTTGCGCTCTGGCGGCTGACTTCCTTTTCCTTACGCCGCTTCAGCCGATCTTCTGCCTGACCGATCACCCATTGCAGAACACGGTCTGCCTCCTTCGGCGAGGCGCCGAGCCAGTGATCGAACGGATCGCGCACCGCTTGCTCGACGATGCGTGTGGCTTCAGTCGAAACCAGGCGGCCTTTGGTTTGCCCTTCAAACTGCGGGTCGCGGATGAACACGGAAACCAGCGCGGCGGCTGTGCCCATAACGTCTTCTGGTGAAATCAGATTTGCGCGCCGATCGCCTTTTAGCTCGGCGTAAGCGCGTAATCCCTTCGATAGCGCCGCACGGAAGCCCGCTTCGTGCGCGCCGCCATCAGGTGTAGGAACCGTATTGCAATAGGAGCGTAGCAGCCCATCAGCCTCGCCAAAGCCATCCTCAACCCAGGTGGCGGCCCATTCGACATGGCCATGGCCTTCGGTTTTTGTGCGGCCGTAAAATGGTTCAGTGGGAACCGCGCGTTTCTCGGCAGTGAGCTCTCCAAGATAATCGCGCAAGCCGTTTGGAAATTTGAGGATCGTCTCTGCTGGGGTTTTATCGCTTTCCTTCAGGCGCGCCGGCGAACACTTCCATCGGATTTCGACGACCCGGTGCAGATAGGCCTTCGAGCGCGCCATCTGGAACAGACGAGCAGGCTTGAACGCTGCGTTTTCGCCAAAGATCTCCGGATCGGGATGAAAGCGGACGGTCGTTCCGCGGCGGTTCGGCGCGGGGCCTTCGAGCTTCAGCGGACCAAGCGGCAGACCGCGTGAATAGCGCTGAACGTAGAGTTTGCGATCGCGCGCCACTTCGACTTCGAACCTGTCGGCAAGTGCGTTGACGACTGATGCGCCGACACCGTGCAGGCCGCCGGACGTCTGGTACGCCTTGTCAGAAAATTTCCCGCCCGCATGCAGCGTAGTCATGATGACTTCGAGTGCGGACTTCTTTGGAAATTTCGGATGCGGATCGATCGGGATCCCGCGGCCGTTATCCGTGACCTCGAGCGTGCCGTCTTCGTGGTATTCCACTTCGATGCGGTCGGCGTGGCCAGCGACGGCTTCATCCATCGCATTGTCGAGCACTTCGGCGAACAGATGGTGCAGGGCGCGTTCATCGACGCCGCCAATGTACATGCCCGGACGCCGGCGTACCGGCTCGAGACCCTCAAGGACTTCGATATCCTTGGCCGTGTAGCCGCCGCCTTCGGCTGCGGACTTGCTAAACAGATCGGCCTGCTTCTGCTTTTTTTGCGCTTCTGGCATGGCCAATTCCTAGAGCGCTTCGCGCGCATTCGGCAATGCGGCCGGGACGCTGCCGCCTGTGAGGCGAATATGTGCTTTCGGCGCAACGGCGCGTGGTCAAGCGCTTCTCCAATACAGCTTGGGGCGAAACAGTTGGTGAAAAACATCGTTCCTCCCCCGTCGCGCCAACCGGCGTGACAGCGAGGCGCCCCCGGCGCCGGGTCAGGAGAGACAGATGAAAAAGCTAGCAATTTCGGTCGCCGCGATTTTGGCGGGGGCGTTCGCGGCGCCATTGGCGGCGAACGCGGAGCCATATGTTGGCCTTGGCTACACGCAGTTCAGCACCGATGATGTCGATGTTGGCGGGGTCACGGGCCGCCTCGGTTACAAGTTCAATCCGAATTTCGGCGTTGAGGGCGAAGCCACGTTTGGTGTCGATGAAGACACGGCGGACTTCCTGGGCACGCCGATAGACGTCGAGCTCAACCATCAATACGGCATCTATGGCGTCGGCTTTCTGCCGGTCGGCGAGAGCGTCGAGCTGTTCGGCCGCGTCGGCTATGTGGCGATCGACGCCGAGGGCAGTGTGGGCCCGTTCACGGCCGGCGTGGACGAGGACGGCATCGGCTTCGGCGGCGGCGTGCAATGGAACTTTACGCCAAACTTTGGTGTGCGCGCCGAATACACCCGCCTCGAAGGCAATGATGACGGCGTGAATGCGTACGGCCTGTCCGGCGCATTCAAGTTCTAGCGCGAGCAACAAAAAGGGCCGGGGAGTTACCCCCGGCCCTGATTGCGTCCCCGCTGTTAACGCTTACGACTTGTAGTACATGTCGAACTCAACCGGGTGTGGGTGCATCCGGTAGCGGTCGTTTTCTTCGCGCTTCAGTTCGAGATAGGCGTCGATTATGTCGTCATCCATGACGCCGCCCTTCTTCAGGAAGTCGCGATCCTTATCGAGGCTTTCCATAGCTTCCGAGAGCGAGCCGCAAACCGTTGGCACGTTCTTCAATTCTTCCGGCGGCAGATCGTAGAGGTTTTTGTCCAGCGGATCGCCCGGATGGATTTTCTTCTCGATGCCGTCGAGCCCAGCCATGAGAAGGGCCGTATAGGTGAGGTACATGTTGCCAGCCGGATCGGGGAAGCGAACCTCCACGCGCTTGGCTTTCGGGCTGGTGCCGTGCGGAATACGGCACGACGCCGAGCGGTTACGCGCCGAGTAGGCGAGCAGAACCGGCGCTTCGTAGCCGGGCACCAGGCGCTTGTACGAGTTCGTCGTGGAGTTCGCGAACGCGTTGATCGCCTTGGCGTGTTTGATCACGCCGCCGATGTAGTAGAGGCACATTTCGCTTAGATCGGCGTACTTGTCGCCAGCGAACATGTTCTTGCCGCCCTTCCAGATCGACTGGTGGACGTGCATGCCCGAGCCGTTGTCCTTGTAATAGGGCTTCGGCATGAACGTTGCCGATTTGCCGTAGGACGCGGCAACCTGATGGATAATGTACTTATACAAGTTCATCCGGTCGCCCATCGTCGTCAGCGTCGAGAACTTGAGGCCAAGTTCGTGCTGCGCCGGCGCCACTTCGTGGTGGTGCTTTTCAACGTCAAGGCCGATTTCGTTCATGATCGACAGCATTTCGCCGCGCATGTCCTGCAGCGAGTCGATTGGCGGAACCGGGAAATAGCCACCCTTTGGACCCGGACGGAAGCCGGTGTTGCCGCCTTCATAGGCGCGGCCCGAGTTCATCGGCAGCTCAGTCGAGTCGAATGAATAGCCGGTGTTATTCGGATCGGTGTTCCAGCGCACATCGTCGAATACAAAGAATTCGGCCTCGGGACCGAAATAGCAGGTGTCGCCGACGCCGATGGATTTTACATAGGCTTCGGCCTTCTTCGAGATGCCGCGGGGGCAGCGATTGTACGGCTGCAGCGTGCCAGGTTCGAGAATGTCGCAGAACAGCGCGAGCGTGGTGGCCTGGAAGAAGGGATCGATGTGCGCGCTGGCCGCATCAGGGCGCATGACCATGTCGGACTCGTTGATCGCCTTCCAGCCCGCGATCGACGAACCGTCGAACATCGTGCCTTCGGTGAAAATGTCCTTATCAATCATCGACACGTCGAAGGTGACGTGTTGCATCTTGCCGCGCAGATCATTGAAGCGGAGGTCCACGTATTGAACCTCTTTGTCCTTGATCAGTTTAAGGATTTCGTCCGACATTCCTCGCTCCCACCTGGCGAGCCGGACGCACCGGGCACATCCCGATGCGCCGCCTCGCGGGTTGATATATTTTAGACTGCTTGTCCGCCGGTTTCTCCGGTGCGGATACGGATCACGTTTAGCACCTCAGTGACGAAGATTTTTCCATCACCGATCTTGCCCGTTTTGGCGGCCTTCTGGATCGCCTCAAGCGCGCCGTCGAGCTGCTCGTCGCCGACGACGACTTCCAGCTTCAGCTTAGGTAGAAAATCGACGACGTATTCAGCGCCGCGATAAAGTTCAGTGTGGCCTTTCTGCCGTCCGAAGCCTTTGGCTTCAACCACCGTCATGCCCTGCAGGCCGATGCCTTGCAGCGCCTCTTTTACATCATCCAATTTGAACGGCTTGATGATGGCCTCAATCTTTTTCATTCGGCCGATCTCCCAACAACACTCCGACGACCATCCGGCGACCTTCGCCGCGGGCGTGCGCGGTGTTGGAACGACGATCCGACAACCGGCGTCAACTGAAAGAGCCCGCCTATTAGGCGCCGTCTAGCGCCGCACGCCGCGCTGCTCTTTTAGTGGGCGCCCGTGCCCAAACCGCTTGCGCGGCGGGGCAACGCCTTAACGGAAACAACAGCCGAGACAAGAGGGGAGTCGTAAGAGGCCGCCCGCGTTTGCTGCATTGCAGCGCGCCGCCGGTCGCCCTGTGAATATTTAGGCGACCTGGATCAAGCTTGCGCAGCCCGGGATGTGGTAGGCGTCGTCTGTGTTGGAGCTGCTCACATCGGACGAGATGTCCATGGCCGATAAGGCGGCGGAGCGCCTTGGCGCGACGGCCGCGACCCTAATGGAACGCGCCGGGGTCGCGGTGGCGGCGGCGATGCGGGTGCGCTTCAGCCCGCGTCCCGTGCTGGTCCTCTGTGGCGCCGGGAATAACGGTGGCGATGGGTACGTTGTTGCCCGCACGCTCGCCGAGGCCGGCTGGCCCGTCAGAGTGGCGGCTCTTGCTGCGGCCTCAGGGACTGCGGTTGGTGCGGCGGCGCGGTGGCCCGGGCCCGTGGCAGCCGTCACCGAGGCGCTAGCCGGCGAAGATGGCACGATCATTGACGCGCTGTTTGGCGCAGGCCTTTCAAAGCCTCTCACCGGGGTTTGCGCTTATCTGGCGGAGGCGTTCCCGGCCGAGCGGGTGGTCGCGGTCGATCTGCCGAGCGGCGTTCCTGGCGATGGAAGGCTGATAGGCCCAGCGTTCAGCGCGGCGCTGACGGTCACGTTTGCCCGCAAGAAGCCGGCTCACGTGCTTTATCCGGCTCGCGCCCGCTGCGGCGTTATCGTGCTGGCGGACATCGGCATGCCGGATGCGGCGATTGCTGAAATTGGCGTCAGGGCCTGGGAAAACCAACCTGACTTGTGGCGCGATGCATTCCCATGGCCCTCAAACCAAACCCATAAGCACCAGCGCGGCTCGGTCGGTGTCGCCTCTGGCGGACCGTTGCGCACCGGCGCTGCACGGCTTGCGGCGCGTGGCGCTTTGCGCGCTGGCGCGGGCTTAGTGACCGTGCTCTCTCCACCCAACGCCGCGCTTGTAAACGCCGCACATCTGACCGCAATCATGCTTGAGACTGTTGCCGACGACGCCGTCCTTGCTACGCGCGCCGCGGCGTTTGACGCGTTCGTGCTTGGTCCCGCTTTCGGTTTGGGCGCGGCGACCCAGCGCGCCGCGCTCGCGGCGGCAGGGTCACGCAAGGCGCTAGTGCTCGACGCCGATGCGCTTACGGCGTTCAAGGACCAACCGGAAAAGCTGTTTGCGGTTCTGCATGCGCAGTGCCTGCTTACCCCTCACGAAGGCGAGTTTCGCAGATTGTTTCCTGACCTTTGCGGGGAGTCGGAATCGAAGCTGGAAAGGGTGCGGAAGGCTGCCGCGCGCGCGGGGTGCCCCATCCTATTGAAAGGGCCGGACACTGTGATCGCCGCGCCAGACGGTAGGGCGGCCGTGAATACCAACGCGCCATCGTTTCTCGCGACGGCCGGTGCGGGCGATGTACTTGCCGGCATCGCGGCGGGATTAGCGGCGCAGGGCATGGATATGTGGAGCGCCGGATGCGCGGCGGTCTGGCTGCATGCGGAGGCGGCGAATGCTTTCGGTCCGGGCCTGGTCGCCGAGGATTTGTCCGAGGCCTTGCCTCATGCGCTTACGGCGTTGCGCCGTCCGTAACGCCATAAGCGCATGAGAGGCTAATTCGCTTCAAAGGAGGGCTTCTAGTACGTCGAGTGTGTCTGCCTCTGCCGCTGGCTTGTCCCACCGGATGCGCTTGATGCGCGGAAACCTCATGGCGACACCCGATTTATGACGTCCCGATCGCGAAAGGCCTTCGAACGCCACCTCCAGCACGAGGCCAAAATCACGACCAGCCTTGACCGCGCGCACCGGGCCGAACCGCTCGGTCGTATGATCGCGAACGAACTTGTCCAGTTGGACCAGTTCTTCGTCGGTGAACCCGAAATAGGCCTTCCCGACCGGCGTCAGCTCGTCGCCGCGCCAGACGCCGAACGTGTAGTCAGAGTAAAACGAACTGCGCTTGCCATGTCCGCGCTGAGCGTACATCAGCACCGCATCGACCGTGAACGGATCGCGTTTCCACTTGAACCATGGGCCTTTAGGTCTGCCGGACTCGTAAATTGAATCCCAGCGCTTCAACATGAGTCCCTCAATCACCTCGTGAGGTGGATTTGATCGCGCGTGTGCGAGGCTTTCCCAGTCTGACGCCTGAAAAAGCGGCGAAAGATCGATCCGGGGAGAGGAGGCGCACAACACAAATTCTTCGAGCTTGATGCGTCTTTCTTTGAAGGAAAGGGCGCGCAGGTCGCCTGCTTCATCGGCTAACAGATCATAGGCGCGGATGAAGGCCGGATATTTCTCCATTATTCCGCGATCGACCTTCTTGCGGTTGAGGCGCTGCTGGAGATCGTTAAATGGCGCAGCGCTCCCGTCCGGTGCGCGGACCAGCAATTCGCCATCGATCGCGCCTTCGAATGACAGATGCGCGACGACATCGGGAAAGGCGTGAGTGAGATCTTCGCCTGCGCGGCTGTAGAGTTTGCGCACGCCGCCGTCGCTGACCGCTTGCACGCGCACGCCATCCCATTTCCATTCGGCCGCGTAATCGGCGGGATCAATCTTCGAACGATCAATTTCCTCGATCGCGTGCGCGAGCATTACCGGCCTGAATGGCGCGCTCGCGCGGCCTGATGGCCGCTCCCCCTTGCTCTCGAGCCAGGCAAACAGGTCTGCGTAGGGTGGCGTTAGGCCGTGCCAAAGTTCTTCGATCTCTCCGATGGGCACGCTGCCAAAATCCGCTAACGCTTGCTTTACGAGCCGTGCGCCTGCGCCAATTCGAAAACCGCCAGCGACCAGTTTCAGCAGCGCCCAGCGGCCCGTTGCATCAAGCGAGTCCAGCCAGCGCTCGATATGGCGCGGGGCTTCTGCTTTGGACGAAGCACGTAACGTTTCGACAATTTCGCCGAGGCTTGGGCTAACATTTGCGCCGCGTTTGGCCGGCCAGATCAGCGCAATGGTTTCGGCTAGATCGCCGACGTAGTCATAGGAAAGTTCAAACAGCGTTTGATCAACGCGCTCGACCACGAGCGCACGCAGCGCCGCGGGTTTGGCGGCGGCGAAGCTGAGGGAGCCGGCAATCGCGGCGAGCGCATAACCGCGATCTGGATCGGGCGCTGTTTTAAAGTAGTCTCGCAGCAGGGTCAGCTTGCCGTTACGGGCGGGCGTAAGGATCAGGCGATCGAGCAGGTTGGCGAAGGCGCGCATTATTCCGCGTCGTCGTCATAGCCGACGAGGTCGAGCCGGCGCGCCTTCAGACTTCTTAGTTCGGCCCACCGCGCGAGAGCGTCGTCGCGCCCGTGCGTTATCCAAAGTTCCTGCGGACTGATCTCTGAGATGGTCTGCGTAAGTTCGTCCCAATCGGCATGGTCGGAAATGACCAGTGGCAGCTCCACGCCGCGTTGCTTTGCGCGTTGACGTACTGACATCCAGCCGGAAGCGAAACAATCGAGCGGTTCGGCAAACCGCCGCGCCCAGCGCTCCTGCAGCGCCGAAGGCGGGGCGATGACGATCTCGCCAGCGAAATCGTGGTTCTGGCCCTTGCTCAAAGTCGCGGGCGCGAGCGGACCGAGTTCGACGCCCAACTCCTGATAAAGGTCGCACAATCGCTGCACGGCTCCATGCAGATAGATCGTGCTCGTCCAGCCAGCCTCGCGCAATAGCGCGATGACACGCTGGGCTTTCCCAAGTGCGTAGGCGCCGACGATATGCGTGCGTTCTGGAAATTGTGTGACGGAGCGCAGAAGTTTTGCAATCTCCTCACTGGGATCGGGATGACGGAAAACGGGCAGTGCGAAGGTCGCTTCTGATATGAACACGTCGCAGGGCGTGACCTCGAACCCGGCGCAGGTCGGATCGCGCCGGCGCTTGTAATCGCCCGACGCCACCATGGTTATGCCTTTCCAGCGGACCACGGCCTGCGCTGATCCAAGGACGTGCCCGGCGGGCGCCAAACTGAGTTCGACGCCGTCGATGGAAATACGGTGGCCGTAGGCAGCCGCCTGCGTCTGGCCAGCAAACTCCTCGCCATAGCGCGCGCCCATAATGGCCAGCGTTTCGGGGGTGGCCAGCACGCTCCCGTGGCCGGCGCGAGCGTGATCCGAATGGCCGTGGGTGATGACCGCGCGATTCACCGGACGGACCGGATCGATATAAAACCCTCCAGGCTTACAAAAGAGGCCCTCCGGCGCGGGACATAGGAGATCGGAAAACTGCACGCTTTCCATATAGGCGCGCGGGGCGCGGCGTCAGCCCGCCTATTCCCGCAATTGGCCAATAATCATGATCTTTTGCCAGATCTTCCGGCCGAGATTCGCGGTGAGGTTTTCGACATCATTGACCGCGTCGATTACCACGCCGTCCCGCATATTTTCGGCGTATAGCGCCGCCAGCTTGCCCATCAACGCTAACATCTCGGCGCAATACTCGAGATAGCGCGTCAGCTGGAACTCGTTCATTTCCCTTTTTGGCGAAGAGGCTGTTGGCGCTGAAAGCAGGGTGGTCGGATCCTTGGTCAGCTGATGCATATCGATGACATGCGCCATGACCCGCAGTTCGTGTAACGCCGCCAAGACCTTGCCGCGCTTCCAGCGCGTTTCCACACTAAGCAGGAACCAGATCGCGCCGCCAAATAGAAGCAGCAGGTTCACGGCCGCCTCCAGCCCTTGCACCAAGGCCGGTGCGTCGAGGTCGCTTGGCGCTAGGCGCAGAAACCGGGCGGCGGCGATTTGGGCGACCAGGCCTGCTGCGATCAGCGTAATGACGCTGATGCGGATGGACAGATTGGGACGCGCCAGCGCTTGCGCACGCGCGGCGCTAGAGCGGGCGAGCGCGGTCAATTCGATCGCTACGCGGGACAGGCCAGATTGTGGGAACCTTTCGCCGACCCGCGCTTCTAACCGCGACAGAGTATCGATGATCTTTGATGGTTCCAGGCTTCGGTACATGCGTGATCCCGCCGCGCGCCAATGCTAAGCACGGCGCTTACGCCCGTATGGAGAAGCCTACAAGCATGGCGGCGCGCCTGCCCGAACCGTTCGCCGCTTGGTTTGCCGCGCGAGGCTGGACGCCGCGAGCGCACCAATTGGCGCTGCTGGAGGCTGCGCAGGCGGGCCGCTCCACGCTTCTCATCGCGCCAACGGGCGGCGGCAAAACCTTGGCCGGCTTTTTACCAAGTCTGATCGAATTATCCCCCGTGATGGCGCTGAAGCGGCGGCCGCACCGGCTGCACACGCTATATATCTCGCCATTAAAAGCGTTGGCCGTCGATGTCGCGCGCAACGTCATGACGCCAGCGCAGGAAATGCAATTGCCGTTGCGGATAGAGACGCGCACTGGTGACACGACGCCGGCGCGCCGCCAGCGCCAGCGCGCGTTTCCGCCAGACATTTTGCTGACGACGCCCGAACAGCTTGCGCTGCTGATCGCCTCGGAACACGCCCGCGTGTTTTTCAGTGACATCAAGGCGCTGATTGTCGATGAAATTCATTCTCTAGCGCCGACTAAGCGCGGCGATTTGCTGTCCCTGGCGATGGAGCGGCTGGAGACATGGTCGCCTGGTTATCGCCGTATTGGCTTGTCTGCCACGGTGCCTGACCCGGAGGCGCTGAAAGATTGGCTTGGCGGGCAGGAGATTGTGCGCGGTGCGGGCGGCGCGCCACCTGAAATTGAGGTGCTGGCGTCTAAGGGCGACATCCCGTGGGCCGGTCATACCGGCCGCCACATAATGGGGGACGTCTACGCAGCCATTAAGCGCGCAGGCGTTACACTTGTTTTCGTCAATACGCGGGCGCAGGCCGAGTTTTCATTCCAGGAATTGTGGCGGATCAACGAAGATAACTTGCCGATAGCGCTGCATCACGGCTCGCTCGATGTCAGTCAGCGCCGCAAGGTGGAAGCGGCGATGGCGCGCGGGGATTTACGCGCGGTCGTTTGCACCTCAACGCTCGATCTGGGCGTCGACTGGGGCGAGGTTGATCTGGTGGTTCAGCTTGGCGCGCCTAAAGGCTGTTCGCGCCTCGTGCAGCGCATCGGCCGCGCAAATCACCGCCTTGACGATCCCAGCCGTGCGCTCCTTGCGCCAAACAACCGCTTCGAAGTGCTGGAGTGCCGGGCTGCGAAAGAGGCGGTCGAGCATGGCGCGCTCGACGGCGCGACGACAAAGCGGGGATCGCTCGACGTGTTGGCGCAACACATTATGGGTGTTGCCTGCGGCGAAGCCTTCTCGGCCGATCAACTCCACGCGGAAGTAACATGCGCTGCGCCTTACAAGGATTTGAGCCGTGAGGATTTCGATCGGCTCCTCGATGTCGCGGCGACGGGGGGATACGCGCTGCGCGCCTACGAACGCTACCGCCGAATCGTGCAGGGTCAGGATGGGCTCTGGCATGTGCGCAATCGTGAGATCGCGACGCAACACAGGCTCAATGTCGGCACGATCATTGAATCCGAAATGCTTGATGTCCGGCTGGTCGGCCGCGCCCGCGACCGGCGCGCGGGGCGCAAACGCGGTGAGCCCGGTCAAGGGCCGATCATCGCCGGGCGAAAGCTAGGACAGATCGAAGAATACTTCATCGAAGGCCTGACGCCGGGGGACACCTTCCTGTTCGCCGGCCAGATTCTTCGTTTCGAGGGCTTGGCCGACAATGACGTGCTGGCGTCCCACGCCAAAGGCGATACCGAACCAAAAATTCCATCCTATGCCGGCGGCAAATTTCCGCTCTCCACGTTCCTGGCGGCGAGAGTACGCGAACTCGTTCACGATCCTGCGCAGTGGAGTGGGCTGCCCGTTCAGGTTTCCGAATGGCTTATGTTGCAACAGCAGCGCTCGATTATTCCTGACGCCGATCAATTGCTCGTGGAGACGTTTCCGCGCGGCAGCCGCTATTACCTTGTTTGCTATCCGTTCGAAGGGCGGCTGGCGCACCAGACGCTTGGCATGTTGCTGACACGCCGCCTCGAACGCCTACGCAAACGGCCGCTCGGCTTCGTCGCCAGCGAGTATGCGTTGAGCGTTTGGACGCTTTCGCCGCTGCACGACGTCGATATGGCGCACCTGTTCGACGAAGACATGCTCGGCGACGATCTGGATTCCTGGCTCGCTGAAAGCAATTTGATGAAGCGCACCTTCCGTAATTGCGCGATAATCGCAGGGCTGATCACGCGCAAACATCCCGGTCAGGAAAAGAGCGGCCGGCAAGTCACCTTTTCTACGGATCTGCTTTACGACGTGCTGCGCCGTCACGAGCCAGACCACATTCTGTTGCGTGCCGCGTTTCAGGACGCCGGGGACGGATTGCTTGATATCCGCCGATTGGGTGAATTGCTCGCGCGCGCCAAAGGGCGGATTGTCCACGCCGCCCTGGACCGGATATCGCCATTTGCAGTGCCGGTGATGATGGAGATCGGCCGCGAAAGCGTCGATGGGGAAGCGCGCGAAGCAATCCTTGAGGAAGCCGCGGCGGATATTATCTCTGAGGCGATGGGCTGAAGCAGGTTGGCCGGGACGAGAGTCGCCATAGCTTCAAATCATGCAAATGATCCTCATAGGGACTTGGCGGGCGGTGGGCGTGACGCTTGGCGTGGCATTCCTTGCCCTGGGCATGCTGCAAATCGTCGGCTAGCTGACCTCGCCTGTGGATAAAGATCAGACGCGATTGCCGTGCCGGCAATTCCGGGTAAATGGCGGCCTATGGCCTTGCTTTCCGGCGCAAACACGCAGCCCCGCGCCAGACTAGGGACGCGCGCCGCGCATGCGCTCAAACCAGCCATGGAAACCAGCGGTGACGGTGTCAGCCTTCGGCTTGGCGGTTTGCGCGTAACGGCTTTGCCGGAAGGGGCGTTGTGGCTGGCCGAACGGGAATTGCTTGTTGTCTCCGATCTACACCTTGAAAAGGGCACCGCCTTCGCGCGCGGCGGCCATCGTTTGCCGCCCTACGATACCCGCGCCACGCTGCAGAGACTTGCTGCTCTGATGGCTTCGCTCAAGCCGCGCACTGTGGTTTCCCTCGGCGACACGTTCCACGATCGCGGCGCCATGAGGCGGCTGGACGCCGCCGACCGTGAGCTCCTTTCCACAATCGTCGATTTCACGGACTGGGTATGGATCGAGGGCAATCATGACCCGGAGCCGCCCTACGGCCTGGGTGGACGCAGTGAAAACGAACTGAAGGTGCTTGGCCTGACATTCCGTCACGAGCCGGCGCATGGCGCTGCCGGCGAGATTTGCGGGCATCTACATCCCTGCGCGCGCGTAGCGGCGCGTAGCGGCTCTGTGCGCCGCCGCTGTTTTGCAACTGATGGCGTGCGCATGGTGATGCCCGCGTTCGGGGCCTACGCCGGTGGCTTGAACGTGCGCGACGACGCGTTCAGCACATTGTTCCCGAACGACTGCTACGCTTTGATGATGGGGCGGAGCCGAGTGTATCCTGCTGGCCCTGACCGGCTGGTCGGCGACAGCTAGGTCCGCTTATCCGAAGCCGCTGAAGCCTGCAGCACGCCGCTCGGCGCCCATGAACGGTCGAACGCGCCATTCGCTTCCGCGATCAGCGGCTGGGCGGTGAATGCGCGCGCCCGTTCACGAACAGCCCTGGCTGCGGCCCCGATCTGACGCTCAATCATGGCGCCGCGCGCCGCGGCGTCCTGATCGCCGCGCGCGGCGGCCACCTGAAACCAGTAATAGGCTTGCTGAACGTTCGGCGCGGCGCCGCGGCCCTGCTGGTACATCAGAGCTATGTTGAATTGTGAATCTGCTACGCCCAATTCGGCGGCCTGCTTGAACCAGTTGAACGCACTGGCCTCGTCGAGCGCTGGGCCTTGGGCGGAAGCGAGATAGACGCCTAGATCGTGCATCGCCCGGGCGTTGCCGGCGAAAGCGGCGCGCTCAGTCCAGCGCCGCGCCTGGTCACGATCGGTGGCAACGCCTTCGCCGCGCTCATACGCCTTGGCCAGCCGATATTGCGCCATCGCCGAACCTTGATCGGCGGCGCGGCGCAGCAATGCGATGGCGGCTGCCGGGTTGGCTTCTTCGAAACGCAGCAGCGCCAGCTCGTACGCGGCTGCTGGGTCGCCCCTTAGCGCTGCTTGCTCAAGCGTTGGCAAGCGCGTGGGCGCCGCCGGCGCGCCGGTTGGATGCAGCGGGCCGGCACGCGCTGGCGCAGGCTCTGCTGGCGCGGGCTGCGCCTCTGTGGGCGGCTCGGCTTGTGGCGCGCTCTGCAGTAGCGCTTCAGATTCTGCGATTGAACCGGGCGCGGGCGCCAGTGCTTGTTCCTCCGGCGCGTCAGCCGGAGGCGGCGGCTTGGCTGTGCGCGCCGGTTCCGCCGCCATGTGCTCCCTATAATAAAAGGCGCTGCCAGCAAGAGCCGCAGCCACCGCGGCTGTGGCGGTCCAGAGCACAAGACTTGTCACGCCACGCAGACCGGCAGGGCTTTTTTCCACGGGCGGCTGCACTTCTGCGCGCGCCTGCGCCGCTCGCCGCGCCGCGGACAAATAATCGTCCTTTGGTGCGGGATGATCGAGATCAAGCCCCTGGTCTAGCATGGCGCGTTCGAATTCAGTCTGCGCCGGTTCGTTGAAATCGATCTCGCTCAAGCCGATGTTGTCATCAAGCGCGGTATTAAACGTACCCGCTGGGTTCGCGCCAAACATGTCAGGCTCGTCGCCGGCTTCTAATTGCGGCTCATCTTGCCCGGTGTTCCAGAACAAATCCTTGTCATCGTCCGCAGACGTTTCGGCGTCGAGATCGGCGAATGGGTCGTCGGCAAGGCGATATTTTGTTGAGTGGTCTTCGCCTACCTCAACGCCCTCGGCGTGCTCGACAAAGCGCGCCTCGATGTCCTCCACGAAAATCGTATCTTCCGACAAGACTTGGGCCGCCGCTTCTGATTTAGCGGCAAGGTGCGCAGCAACTTCGCGCAACGCGTCGTGATGATTGGCTAGAGCCTCTTCGTCCAGGCCAGGCGGTGAGGGCGCTGGCGCCCCCAGCGATGGTCTGGGCAAATCTATGTAAACCGGCGCGGTGATCGGCGCTGGCGTCGGCGTGGATGGCAGTGGCGCAGGCGCTGCAATGCGTTGTTCGATCGCGTGCAAACGATCAGCGAACGCAGTCATGGCGCCATGGACCGGCCCTTGATGCGACGCGGCGCGCATTTCGATTTCTTCGAGGAAGCCCGATAGGTTGTGCAGCGCATCGTTGAGATGCGCGGCCTGGCGCTCCTCGCTGTCCTGCAATCGATCGGCGACATCCGAGGCGAGGCGATCCTGCCTCTCCTGCAGCCGTTCGGCCACAGCCGATATCTGTTCTCCGATATGGCTGATTGCTTCGGCGCCGCGTTGCTCAGAAAGCGCTACACGCGATTCCAGACGTTCGCCAATGCGGCCGACTTCCTCGCTAATGTGATCGGCGAAAGCAACTTCCCGCGACGCCATTTGGGCAAAGCGCTGTTCGACTGTCTCAGCGAGTTCACGCGCCTGATCGCGCGCGGCGACGCTGTCGTCGTTACGCGCCTCTACCGCGCGCAAACGGCGCTCCATCGCTTCGTTCAGGCGTTTGATCTCGATCGAAACCGCTTCGATCGTTTGCGCGTGCCGGCGCTCGGCGGCGGCGATGCGTTTTGAAAGGTCCCCGAGAGCCGCGCGCATTTCCTCCGGCCGAAGCTCGCCCAACACTTCAGCCAGCTGCGCGGTCAGCGCCGATCGCGCCGACTCCACTTCGTGCGTGAGGTTTTCGGCGATTACGGCGAAGCGATCGCCGATCGCCTGCTCATCGATCTGCGGCCGCGCCTGCGCCACCTTTTGATCGAGCGTCGCCAGCGAGGCCTGCAGGTTGCGCAGCGCTTCGCCGGTTTGGGCTTCAGCGCCGGTGACGCGCGCCGCCAGCTGGGCGACATTTTCTTCGACCGCGCCGATTTTGCCGACTTCGCGGCTGCGGTCAGTCTTTAGGCCGGTGATTTCCTCGTCCTCAAGCCGGCGCATGCGCTGAAGCATTGCGGCCTGAGCCTCACGCAGCTCCGCCAGCAATCCATCAACCCGGCCGTCGGGGGAGCCGTCTGGCGCGCCAGCGTGAATCCGTTCGCCGAGGGCGGCGAGAGAGCGGTCCATATTGCCAATCGCCAGCGCGGCGCGCCTGTCGTTGGCGTCCACGCGCTCGGAAAGCTGCATCAGTGCTTGATCGAGCGTGCTGTTGCCAATCGAAGGCTCTGTTTGAGGCGCGTCGCGCCGCACGGAGGCTAGGGCCGCCTCATTCGCCAGGATCGCCTGGTTTAGCCACTCGCCGATGGTCAGTCCCCGGCGGCGGGCAGCCTCGCGCGCCGCCTCACGCGCGCGGGGATCAATCCCCTTGACGCTCCAGGGCGCGGCGCCGCTCATGAAAACCTGCCGTTCGTGCGCCGCCGCATCGCGTTTGCCTCCGCCCTCAGGCGCTACATCCTGTGGCCGCTGAGAATCGCGGCGCCACAGGCAGCATGAACGACAACCCCATCCCGGTTAAAGCGCGCTTAAGCCTCTAGCGCCCGATCTATCCTCAGGGTTGGGCCGTATGCACTCAGACTAGCGGTGCGGAAATTTACGTTGACGTTCACGTAAAGCACATATATCTGACGCTAGCGTCATGGAGGTCCCGGTGGCGAAGTCCGATAAAACTTACAGTATAAGCGAGTTGTCCAAGGAGTTTTCGGTGACTCCTCGGGCGCTTCGTTTTTATGAAGACAAGGGCCTTTTGGCGCCTCGGCGGGAAGGTTTAAGCCGAATTTACAGCGCCAGAGAGCGCGGACGGCTACAGCTAATCCTTCGCGGCAAGCGGCTCGGTTTTCCGTTGACGGAGATCAAAGGCGTTCTCGATCTTTACGATCTTGAGAACGGCGAGCGGATGCAGATGCAGACGGTGGCCAAGAAGTTTCGCCAGCGTTTGATCGCGTTGAAAGCCCAACGCGAGGACCTTGAGCACGCGATCGAAGAGATTGAACGTGGGATTGCATGGCTTGACGAAAAGCTTGCAGCGCCGGCGCCGGCGAAAGCGTCGGGCGCGGCGCGCGCCTATGAACAAGAAGCGCGGCGCCGCTTGGAGGGCGCCTCGTAAGGCCTTACGGATAGAATAATAACGCAGGGAGGAAACGATGCCGGTCTACGCCGCACCACTGCGGGAGTATGATTTCCTGCTTCGCGAAGTGCTCAAGATTGACCGCTACGCTAACCTTCCGCATTTTTCGGACGCGCCGCTAGATCTGGTGACGCAGATATTCGAGGAGGGCGCAAGGTTCTGTGAGGGCGTGCTTGCCCCGCTCAATCAGGCTGGCGATCACCACGGGTGTAAGCGCGCCGCGGATGGGGCGGTGACGACGCCGCCGGGCTTTAAGGAAGCGTACAGACAGCACGTAGAAGCAGGGTGGGGCGCGCTTGGTTGCGCGCCTGAATTTGGCGGCCAAGGCCTACCGAATGTCGTCAACCTGGCGTTCAGCGAAATGGCGTCAAGCGCCAACATGGCGTTCGCGATGTACCCGGGCTTGAGCCATGGCGCGTATTCCGCGCTTTACCACCACGGCAGTGACGAGTTGAAAGCTCTATATCTTCCGAAGCTGGTGAGCGGTGAATGGACCGGCACGATGAACCTGACCGAGCCGCATTGCGGTACGGATCTGGGTTTGTTGCGCTCGAAGGCCGTTCCGGCCGGGGATGGCTCATACAAGATCAGCGGTCAGAAAATTTTCATTTCCGCCGGTGAGCATGATCTTGCCGACAATATCGTGCATCTCGTGCTGGCGCGGATCGAGGGCGGGCCAGCCGGCGTCAAAGGTATTTCGCTCTTCGTTGTTCCGAAATTCATTCCCGCCGCCGACGGCGCACCGGGAAAACGCAATGCGGTCACATGCGGCAAAATCGAAGAAAAGATGGGCATTCACGGCAATGCAACGTGCGTGCTGGACTACGATGAGGCCATCGGCTGGCTCGTCGGCAAGGAGCATAAAGGCCTGTCGGCCATGTTCACGATGATGAATGAAGCCCGCCTCGGCGTGGCAGTGCAGGGGCTGAGCCAGGCGGAAGTCGCGTATCAGAACGGCCGCGCCTACGCCCAGGACCGTTTGCAGGGCCGTTCCCTCACAGGTCCCAAAAATCCCGACGCCGCCGCTGATCCGATCATCGTCCATCCTGACGTGCGCCGCATGCTAATGGACAGCCGCAGCTTTGTGGAAGGCGCGCGGGCCTTCGCACTTTGGACGGCCCTGCATGGCGACCTGGAAAATGTGTCGCCGGACGAAAAGGTCCGCGAGAAGGGCGCAGACTATATGGCGCTGATGACCCCGGTGCTGAAATCCTATCTCACCGACAAGGGCTACGAGACAGCTACCAATTGTCAGCAGATTTTCGGCGGCCACGGCTACATCGAAGAACACGGGATGAGCCAGTTCGTGCGCGATGCGCGGATCACGATGATCTATGAAGGCGCCAATGGCATTCAGGCGCTTGATCTTGTCGGGCGCAAACTGGCGACGAATGGCGGACGCGCCGTGTTCGCGTTCTTCAACGAGATCGACGATTATGTTGCGAGTCGCGCTGACAATGCGGCGGTCAAGCCTTACCTCGACGCGCTGATCTCAGCCAAGGGGCAGCTCCAGGAAGGAACGAACTGGCTGATGCAGAACGGGATGAGCAATTTCGACAACGCCGGCGCCGCCAGCCACGATTACCTGAACCTGTTCGGCCTTACGGCGCTTGCCTATATGTGGGCGCAAATGGCGGAAGCGGCGCTGGCGGCGAAAGCCAATGGCGGCGCAAGCGATAAGTATTACGAAAGCAAGCTGATCACCGGGCGTTACTATATCGAGCGGGTGTTGCCTGAGGCCGGTGTGCATCTGGCCAAGTTGAAAGCCGGCGCAGCCTCGATGATGGCGCTGCCCGCGGAGGCGTTTTAACAAGGAGCCTGCCTGATGGCCGAAGCCTATATTTATGATGCCGTGCGGACGCCGCGCGGTAAGGGCAAAACCTCCGGTTCGCTGCACGAGATAACCGCGTTGTCGCTGGCGACGCAGGTGCTGGAGCAAATTCGCGATCGCAACGGCCTTGATACAAGCAAGGTCGACGACGTGATCCTCGGCTGCGTTGCGCCGGTCGGCGAACAGGGCTCGGACATCGCGCGCGTGGCGGCGTTGAATGCCAATTACGCCGAGAACGTCGCTGGTGTGCAGATCGATCGCTTCTGCGCTTCGGGCCTCGAAGCCGTGAATATGGCGGCGGCGAAAGTGCGCTCTGGTGAAGCGGACATGGCGATTGGCGGCGGCGTTGAAAGCATGAGCCGCGTGCCGATGGGTTCAAACGGCGGCGCCTGGCCGATGGACCCGTCGATCGCGCTGAAATCCTATTTCACACCGCAGGGTATCGGCGCCGATGTGATCGCGACCAAATGGGGGCTGTCGCGCGCAGACGTGGACGCCTACGCGGTCGAAAGCCAAAAGCGCGCGGCGCAGGCGTGGAAGGAAGGCCGGTTTAAAAAGTCCATAACGCCAGTGAAAGATCAGCTCGGCCTGCCTATACTCGATCATGACGAGCACATGCGCCCCGACACCACGATGCAATCGCTCGCGGCGCTTGAGCCGTCGTTCAAGATGCAGGGCGAACAAATGCCTGGCTTCGACGCGGTGGCGCTGCAGCGTTACCCGGAAATCGAAGAGGTGAATCACGTCCACCACGCCGGCAATTCTTCCGGCATCGTCGATGGCGCCGCCGCGGTGCTGATCGGCACTAAGGAATTGGGCGATGCGATGGGACTGAAGCCGCGTGCGCGCTTTGTCGGCGGCGCGTCGATCGGATCGGAGCCTTCTATCATGCTTACGGGGCCGGAATTCGTTACCAAAAAGCTGCTGAACCGGCTGAAGATGACGAATAAGGACATTGATCTTTGGGAGCTGAACGAAGCTTTCGCCGCCGTCGTGTTGCGCTGGATCAGTGCGATCGGACTCGACCCCGAAAAGGTAAACGTCAATGGCGGCGCGATCGCCATGGGCCATCCGCTGGGCGCCACAGGCGCGATGATTTTGGGCACGATGGTCGATGAGCTGGAGCGGTCTGACAAGGAGCGCGCGCTGATCACGCTGTGCGTCGGCGCCGGCATGGGCACGGCCACCGTCATTGAACGCGTCTGAGGGGCCAGCGCATGAACAATTTCAAGATCGACATCGACGCCGACGGCATTGCGGTCATCACATTCGACGCGCCCGGCAAATCGATGAACACGATCACGGCAGAGGTGATCAAAGAAGTCGGCGAGATTGCCGGGATGCTGAAGACCGACGCGGCGCTTAAAGGCGCCGTCCTGATATCGGGCAAGGAAAGCGGCTTCTGCGCCGGCGCTGATCTCAATTCGCTGTTCAGCGGCGAGATCGATGCGCGCACTGATGCGGGGCGCAAGGCGGCGTTCGACGAGGTTTCCGCACTCAATCGCGCGCTCCGTTCCCTCGAAACGAACGGAAAGCCGGTGGCGATCGCGCTGGAGGGGCTGGCGCTTGGCGGTGGGTTAGAAATCGCGCTGGCTTGCCATTACCGCGTCGCGGCGGACAACCCGAAGGTCAAATTCGGTCTGCCGGAATCCAAGATCGGCCTTCTGCCCGGCGGCGGCGGCACACAGCGTTTGCCGCGCCTGATCGGCGCACAGCCGGCGCTGATGATGATGCTGCTCGGCGAAAACAAATCGCCGGCGGACGGAAAAATGCTCGGCTTCATCGATGAGCTTGCCGCGCCGGGCAAGACGATCGATGCCGCAAAAGCGTGGCTTAAAGGCAAAACTAAAGTGGTCGCCCGCTGGGACGAGAAGGGTTTCAAGATTCCCGGCGGCGGACCTTACACGCCGAGCGGCGCGATGGTGTTCATTGGCGCAAATGCGATGCTCGCCAAGCAGACCTACGGCAACTATCCGCAGCAGACCAACATTCTGAAAGCGGTCTACGAAGGACTGCAAGTGCCAATGGATGCGGCGCTGCGCATCGAGGCTCGCTATTTCGCAAATACGCTGATGGGACCGGCCGCCAAGGGGATGATGCGCACGTTGTTCGTGTCGCTGCAGGAGCTCGGTAAGGGCGCCAACCGCCCTCCCAACGTTTCAAAATACGAAGTGAAAAAAGCCGCCGTGCTTGGTGCGGGCATGATGGGCGCCGGGATCGCTTACGTGCAGGCGCTTGCGGGCATTGAGACCGTGCTGCTCGACGTAAGCCAGCAAGGCGCCGACAAGGGCAAGGCCCACGCCAAGGACATTCTCGATAAACAGGTCAGCCGTGGCCGTATGGACAAGGCTAAGGCGGAAAGCGTGCTGGCGCTCATCACCGCCAGCGCCGATTATTCACTAATCAAGGGCGCCGATATCGTCATCGAAGCGGTGTTCGAGAAAATGGAGCTGAAGGCCGAAGTAACGAAAAAAGCTGAGGCCCATCTCGCTGACACCGCCGTGTTTGGATCTAACACATCAACCTTGCCGATTTCCGATCTGGCGAAGGCGAGTGCGCGTCCGGAGAATTTTATCGGCGTGCATTTTTTCTCGCCGGTGGACAGGATGGGGCTCGTAGAGATCATTCTCGGCAAAGAGACGAGCCAGGAAGCGCTCGCCAAGGCGATCGACTACGTTCTGAAGATCAAGAAGACGCCGATCGTAGTCAACGATTCCCGCGGCTTTTACACGTCGCGCGTGTTCAGCACGTATATCGGCGAAGGCATGGTGATGTTGGCTGAGGGCGTGAAGCCGGCGATCATCGAAAATGTCGGGCGGATGACCGGCATGCCGCGCGCGCCGCTGGAGATGAGCGATGACGTTGCGCTCGATCTGGCGTTCAAGGTGAAGAACGAAACCAAGAAAGCGCTTGGCGGCGCCTATGAGGACAGCAAGGCCGACGCGATCCTTGAAGCCATGGTCGAGAAACTGGGCCGCTACGGCCGCAAGAATGGTAAAGGCTTCTACGACTATCCCGGTGATGGCTCGAAGAAAAAACTCTGGCCAGGCCTCGCTGAACTTGCGCCGGTGACAGTCGATGAATGTCCGCCGGCGTTGCGAGACGAATACAAGAAACGCCTGCTTTACATTCAGGCTCTGGAAACGGCGCGTTGCTTCGATGAAGGCGTAATCACCGCTCCGCGCGATGCCGACGTCGGCTCGATCCTTGCCTGGGGATTTGCCCCTTACACAGGCGGCGTAATCAGCATGATGGACCTCATGGGCCTGCCAGCGTTCGTCGCCGAATGTGACTCGCTGGCCGCGAAATATGGCGATCGGTTCAAGCCGAACGCGCTGCTGCGCGACATGGCCAGGAAGGGCGAGACCTTCTATGGCCGCTATGGCGCGCAACAGAAAAAGGCCGCCTAGGGCCCGGCTGCTTGCAATTTAGAATGATCCTAAGTAGAGTGCGGGTATGATGAAGGATCGCGCTGAATGCGGGTCTAACGGCCGTGTTCTGGAAATGCTGCGTTTCGCGGGGCTGAAGCCAACGCGGCAGCGTCTTGCGTTAGGCGAATTATTGTTTGCCGGCGAGGATCGCCACGTCTCTTGTGAAAGCCTGTTTGAAGAAGCGCGCGCAAGCGGCGCGGAGCTGTCTCTGGCTACGGTTTACAATACGCTGCACCAGTTCCGCCATGCGGGTCTTCTGCGCGAAGTTCATCTCGACGCCGAGCGGCGGTGGTTCGACACGAATGTGGGTGAGCACCACCACTTTTACGTCGAGGAAACCGGCGCGCTGATGGACATCCCTGCTGACAGCGTGGCGATAACAGCTTTGCCAGCGCCTCCGCGCGGATTTGCGATCGAGGGCGTGGATGTTGTCGTGCGCGTTCGCGCAAAGGGCCTTTAAGCCTTTAGCGCTCTCAATCGCGACGATCAGGCGCAAGAAACTTGGCGACATTTGAAAGAAACATCGCAAACGGCATAGCGCCGGCCCCTGTGAGAGTCGCTAGCATCAGCCGTGAAAAAGGCCAACAGCGCGATAGCGGTCCCATGAAGCAGTCGCGCACCCAACCGATAAAGCGCGAGCGCGACTGGAACACGGGCGTCAGCGCGGCTGACATGAACTGCACCCAAGCTACCTTTGCCGCGCGTTGCTTGCGATAATAATTCAGCGCAGCTGTCGGGGAACGGTCTTTCAGCGCCTCCGCGAGCGTTACGGCATCGACAAGCGCCAAATTGGCGCCTTGGCCGAGTTGGGGCGATGTGGCGTGAGCAGCGTCGCCGAGCAGGAGCGTTGCGCCTGCCGCCCACGGCCAGGCCTGCACGTCGCGGTATCGCGCGTAAGGCAGCGACTGAAAATCTTCAGCGCCGTGTAGCAGGCGGGCGGCTTCAGGCCAGTATGAAGCAATTTCCGTCCGCCACGATTCCAGGCCTCGCGCCCGCCAGACATCATGCTCGTCCTGGCGCAACGACCAGAACAGCGCAACGTGCTTGCGCGCGTCATCGGGCGCCGCGCCGACCGGCAGCACGCCGATCATTACGCGTGCGCCCGCGTAAACCTGACTGAGCACGCCGTCCCAGCGTCCTTCCGGATCGGGACAGATTGTCCAGATCGCACCCCAAGGATAGAGCGGCGAGCGCGCCTTTGGCGCGATCGCATCGCGCAGCGCCGAGGCCGCTCCATTAGCGACGATGGTCATATCGAAAGGCCCATGCGCGGCGCCTCCGGTATCAACGAGTGTCGGATTGGGTGCGCTCTTGATCGCGACAATGTCGCAAGCCGGGCGCACCTGCACGCCGGCAGCGAGGACGGCGCGGTACAGGACGTCAAATAGACTCGCCCGGTGAATGCCGAGTCCGTAACAGCCGGTCCGCCAATCCTGGTAGCGGATATCCATCACAACGCGGCCTTTCGGCGTCGCGCCGCGCAGCGCAATAACGCGGGCGCCGAACGCCTCAATCTCTTCGCGCAAGCCGAGGAGGGACAACGCGTCCAGTCCAGAGGGCTGCAACAGTAACCCCGCGCCTAGCGGCTGAGGTTCCGAAAAACGTTCGAAGATCGTGACGGCGTGCCCGGTACGCGCCAGGGCAATCGCCGCCGCCATGCCGCCTATGCCGCAGCCGATGATGCCGATCCGCATTATTTGAGAAAGCCCAGCAAACGCCGGCGCAGAGCCGGTTCGTCCTTGGTTTGGCATTCCCAGATCGTCAGCACGCGCCAGCCCTCGCCTGAAAGCGTGGCGAGATGGCGCTTATCGCGCGCGCGATTGCGCTCTACCTTTGCCTGCCAATAGGCGCGGTTGGCTTTCGGCACGCGTGCGCCGCGGGCGCAATCGTGGCCGTGCCAGAAACAGCCGTGTACGAAGATCACCGCTTTCCGCGAGCGCAGAACAATGTCTGGCGCGCCGGGCAGGGCGCGGACGTTCAACCGATAGCGGTATCCGTCCGCCCACAACAGCTTTCGCACGACAAGCTCAGGCTTCGTGTTCGTGCCCTTGACCGCGCGCATGACGGCGGAGCGTTTGTCTGGTGTGAGGGGATCAGATCGTACAGTTGACATTAAACAAATATTAACAGAACATTACAAGAACAGTTGTTGGCGGAAATTGAGACTCGCACCGCAATCAATTTGAAGGCCAATAGGGGTGCCGCTTGCCAACTTTTTTCGAGTTCTTTGCCGGCGGCGGGATGGTTCGCGCTGGACTTGGACAGGAGTGGGCATGCGAATTCGCCAACGATTTTGACCGAAGGAAGTATGAGACTTACTGTCGAAACTGGGGGGCGAACGAGATTGTTTGCGATGACATCAATAACATTGACTCTGACGCGCTTCCAAAGACTCCGCATCTCGTCTGGGCATCATTCCCCTGCCAAGACTTGTCTTTGGCGGGTGGCGGCGCTGGTCTAAGGGGCGATCGCTCCGGAACATTTTGGCCATTTTGGAAACGCGTTGAAGCAATGGGCAAGCGAGGCCCTTTGCCAAATTTCATTGTTCTGGAAAATGTTTGCGGAACCCTGACGTCTCATGGCGGCAAGGATTTTGCGGCAATTATTGGCGAGTTTAGGAGGCTAGGGCTAAGCGTAGGGGCTATGGTGATCGATGCCGAGCTATTCCTTCCGCAATCGCGACCGCGCCTGTTTTTTGTAGGCGTTTCAACAAGAGATCGAGTGCCAGACGATCTTATTGGACCCGGCCCGCAAGAGCCTTGGCATCCGGCGCCCTTGAAGCGCGCGTATATGAATTTGTCAGTTGAAGATAGGGCCGCGTGGTTGTGGTGGCGTATGCCGCTACCAAAAAAGCGAAAGACGACATTCGCGAGCCTTGTTGAGTCCAATCCAACTGATGTTGCTTGGCACACCAAAGAAGAAACGAGGACGTTGCTTAGCATGATGGCGCCTGCGCACCGTCGTCGTGTCGAACAAGCCAAACTAGCTGGACGCCCGATGGTAGGCGCAATTTATAAGCGCACTAGGCGTGATGAGGCTGGGCAAAAGGTCCAGCGTGCGGAGGTTAGATTCGATGAGGTTGCTGGCTGCCTAAGAACTCCAGCAGGTGGATCGAGCAGGCAGACGCTGTTGATGATAGATGGAAAAGATGTGCGATCTAGGCTGATCTCTGCACGAGAAACAGCTCGTCTTATGGGGCTGCCGGACAGCTATATTCTACCGGCTAGATATAACGAAGCGTATCATCTGACCGGCGACGGAGTAGTCGTGCCGGTGGTTCGCCACATAAGTAATTCTCTTTTTTTGCCCACTCTGGTTGGGAAAAAGGTGGAGGCTGCCGGTGAGCTGCATCCTGTGCAATTGCGGGGCCGCGCTTCAGCAAAGAATTGAGGAGTTAGCAGAGAGGCTTAAGACGGCTTCTCACACGCTGATGCCCGAAATTCCGGAAGAAGAATTTTATAAGAGCGGTCTTCTACGCGGCGCGGTGGAGCACATGCGCGGCCAATACTCTGCGACAATGTCGTCGAAGCGCGATTTTGCGAAACTCGTTCTGAATCACTTGGAGGACAGAGGACTCATTAGCGGTTGGGAGCCGGCAGGAAGTCAAAACCGTTACGACTATGAGGTGCGGTTGCTATCCGGTCGAATTGCGGCGATTGAGCTGAAAGGTTGTTTAGACGGGAACAACACCACAATATTTGAGCGGCCTGCTCGTGCACATGAGTTTGTGATTTGGAGCGTCTGCACAAATCCAAATGCAGTTCCGGAAAAAAACGCATGGTCGGGCATTCACACGCGTTTAAGCGCTGAGATCATTTTCCGAAAAGTCTGCGTGGACGGACTGATCATCTGGGACACGATGTGCGGTAGTGAGGCGCGACCATGTCCAAAGGTGTCTAGTACAACCAATCGGACCGACGTTGGCCAACACTCCCTTCCACCACCGTGCTTGTATCTCCTGCCAGGCACGGTGCCGACACCACGGAATAATCCGGAACCGACCCCTCACTCACTGAGTGAGGTTGAGTTTCTAGCAGTCCTGCATGAGGCCTTTGCCGGCAAGGACACTGATGTAAACTACGTTCGAATTGCGGTTCGCCAAAACGGCAATGAGATCGAGCGGAGAACGACTATCTCGCGCGCATCTGAGGAACAGCGGTCGTCGAGGTGGACAGCGATTAGGCGCGCATAGTTTAAAGGCAGCGCCAGTCGGGGCCGAGGCCGATGCGGGCCAGGCCGCCGCCTGCGAAGAACTCATAAAAGCGTCCGGCCATGCTTGAATCACTTGGCATCGGCGTATGATAGGATGGGATGGGGCAGCCTCAATAGGCGCGGCGGGGAGTCGCGGGTGCAAGGGAGCGGCGTATGGAGCTCTTAAGACGCAAGTTTGCCGGACGGTTCGGAGCGCTGGCGGCCGCCGCCGCGCTTGCTTCGTGCGGCCCGGATGGCGGTAGCCTCGGCGGGCAGGGGGCTGAGGGGCCCAAACCCTTAGATACCGACAAGGAAATTGCGGCCCTCGGCCCTGCTGCATCTGCCGAGGTGCAAAGCCTTTACGAGGGCGAGTTCGAAGCCGTGGGCGCCGAACCATTCTGGCGGCTCGATCTGCTGAACGAATGGGCCTCGTTCACTCGCCCGGGTCTTCAGGATGTGGGCGGCCTGCCTTCCCGGCGGGACTACCGGGCGCAGGGCGCACGGATCGTGGCAGGACCTTTGGTGATCACTCTACGCGCCGGCGCCTGCCAGCACGAAAGCGGCGAGACATTTCCATACAAGGCTGAAATCGATTTCGAAGGCGTGTCCTATGATGGCTGCGCGCGCCGAGGCGATGGCGCGGACGGCCGCGCCAATTGGGCAAGCCGGCTTGAAGAAATGATTCCGGCGATCGATGCGTGTCTGGCCCGCGCGGAAAACAAGCCGGCGCGCGTCAGTATCGCCTACCCGCAAGACAACGGGCTAACGAGTGTTCGGCTCATCGACGCCGAGGGTGGGCGCTACGAGTGCAATGTCGCTGCAGCTGGCGGTCAGGTGCAGTATTTCGGCACGCTTGCGGACCGGAACGTGCTGCAGGGAGAGCGTGATCCGCTATTCACGCGCGCTCCCACTGCGGCGCCAAAGCCCGCAAAAGCTGGTTGCGATCAGACGGAGCCTGCGAAGGGGGCGGACGGACGCGACCTAGGCTTGCTGACGCGCTCGACCTGCTAGTGCTAAAACCACGCGCCGCTGAACAGACCAGTCAGAATCTGGCCGATTTCATTCAGCACCACGATTCCGACGCGGAACCCCAAATAGGCGATGAACAGCGAAATCGCCGCCATAGGCAGGGTGATGAGCGCCATGCGCCCGTCACGCTGAGCCAGCGCAAGCCCGGTGGCTGCGACTGTAATGCCAGGGGGCCAATTGCCCGCAGGAATAGGCAGCAACAGCACCAGCGCCATCAATAAAGTCTGCAAGCCCAACCATTGCTCCGCCGGCGGGCGGATGAACACTGACCAGCGCGGGCGGATGAATCGTTCGATTTTGCGCAGGGTCGGCAGGCCGGTGCGAATCGCGTTGTTGAGCGCCTCGCGCGGGACCGTCCAGGCCCGAACCGTGCGCGGCAGCCACAACTGATCGGCGCTCATCAGGAGCTGCACCGAAGGGGCGATTATCAACAGTCCGAAAATTGTGGAAATTCCCGGCACGTTCGGGATGCACATCGGGAGCGCCAGCAAAAGCAGGACGATCCCGACGGCCCTGCCTTCAAGACGCTGAAGAATTTCGCCGACGCTCACGCGATCGGAGGGGAACGCGTCTAGCAAGTCAGCCAGCAGTACTGAGGCTGGCGGAGCCTCGCCGGTCACTACTAAAGCCTTGGCGGCCGAATCCATGCAACAAGGCCCTACGAACAGGTGGCGGACTGACGCCGCGCGCCGCGCCCCACAAGCGGGAACTTCCCCGATGCGTCAATCACTTCCCAGCAACACTGGCTCAAAGAAATGGCCCCCATTCGCCGCCGCTCTGGCGCTGTGCGTGGCATCGGGCTGCGGCGAAAACACGGCGCCCGTCGAGCTTGAGGGTTTGTGGAGCCGTAGTCTGGCGGCCTGCTCAGCTGGCCTTGGTGTTACGTTTCGCAGCGACGCCGTGCGTGCGCGGTTCGGGGGTGAAACGTTCGTCCTGCTTGCCAATCCGCGTTACGAGGTCCGCTCGCATGTGCGCGGCGTGCGCATTCGGATCGACTATCAATTACCGGCGACGCCGGGCGGCGTAAACCCGGCGCTCGGGCGCGGCGTTGTCGAACTGGAACGCAGCCGAACTGGCCGCCTAAAGCCGGTTTCGCGATGGTTTACCGACAGCCAGACTGGCAGCGTACGCGCCGCACTTGGCGACGATCCTTTGGACGACGCGCTCGATCTCGGTTTATGCCCGCGCAGGAGCGAAGCGCCTTCAGAGGTGCAATCTTAGCGCGCTGCTGGTTGGCCGCATGGCTATGCGGCGCGGCAGGCGGTGCAGAGGCCGGCAGCCTCGATCATGGTGCGCTTCAGGTGGAACCCCGCGCGCTGCGCAGCTTCGGCTATGTCCGCAAGAGCATGGCCCGCGTCGACCTCGACCGAGGCCCCACATTGCTCGCACAGCAGGAAAATCGTCGAGCGCGCGCAGGCGCCAACATCGCAGGCGACGAACGCGTTTTGGCTCTCAATCCGGTGCGCAAGGCCGAGGCGAACCAGAAAGTCCAGCGCTCTATAGACGGTCGGCGGCTTCGCGGCGCTGTGGTCGGGCTTCAAATTGTCCAGCAGATCATAGGCTTTAGCAGGGCCTTCGTGATCAAGCAGCAGCTCGAACACGCGCCTGCGCAGCGGGGTCAGCGTTTCGCCTTCCTGCGCGCATGCAGCTTCTGCGGCCGCGATCTGAGCGGCCCTATCCAAATGAGCCAAGTGGTTCATCACGCTCATGCTCGCAGGGTTCGGCTTGCGGGAAAAGCCCGTCGCGTCTCGCTAAAGATAGGGTATCGCAAATGGAACTTTACAGGAACAAAACAATATGGCACAAAATGGAACATTCAGCGAACGGAGGGCGAGATGGCGGAAGCGATTTTCAAGGGTGTGAGCGGCCGATTGCACCGGTTTGCCGCGTTTTCGCCGGACGCGCCTTTGCCAGCCTCGCCGGCTGTGTACGCCTTCGCTCGGCGCGGACAGGGCGGATGGACGCCGGTTTTCCTTTCGCGCACCGCCAATCTAGCGCAGCGCATGGCGCGCCATGAATTGTGGGATGAGGCGCGCCAGATGGGCGCGACGCATATTCTGATCCATCAGCGCCACGAACGCGACGCCCGCGAAGCAGTAGAGGCAGATCTGCTCGCCGCTTTGCGGCCGGCGCTCAACGGCCCGCTCGACGCGGCCCGCGCCATGGATCCGCGCAAGGTTGTGCGGCTGAACGCGAGCAGGGGCGGCTTTGGATTTGCCCGTTTCGCCCGCGCTTAGCGAAGCGGCGGCGCGCCGGGCCGCTCTAGGTCCGGCGCGGCTTTGGCGGCTTTTGCTGCGCGCACCAACTGAACAAACTCCGCACGCCAGCCGAATTCATCAGCGCCCCGTGCGCCCTGGGCCAGGGTGAGCACGTTGTCCCAGCCATAGCCTTTGTCGAGATAGGGCTCAGCGCGCAATAGCTGGCCGTAGGCGGCGACGGACGTCGCGAAGCGGGTTGCTTCCGAGGCGGCCGCTAAATCGTCGCGCGCATCGGCATTGGTGATCGCCCGTTCGATCAAGATCGAGTCCTTAGCGCCTGGTGGTTTGTAGCGAATTTTCAGGAAGGCAATTTCGGCGCCGCCTTTCGTCGTGGCTGCGGGTTGATAGCGCAACGGATCGATCAGCGTTTTGCCGCCCACCGGCGTCAATTCGTAGATCGCTGTGACGCTGGCGCCAGCGCCGATTTCGCCGGCATCGACCTTGTCATTGTTGAAGTCCTCGCGGTTCAACATGCGCGTCTCGTAGCCGATCAGCCGATATTCGGCGACGCGCCCGGGATTAAACTCGACCTGAATTTTCACGTCGTCGGCGATCGGCAGGAGCGCTGACTGCATCTGGTCGTGCAGCACTTTGCGCGCTTCGGCGAGTGTGTCGATATAGGCGGCTGCGCCGTTTCCGGCCTGCGCCAGCTTCTGCATCATCAGATCATTGTAATTGCCTTCGCCGAAGCCGAGTTCGGTGAGGTAGATGCCGCTCTCGCGCTTGCGCGAGACGAAATCCTCAAGCCGCTTCGGATCGGCAATGCCTACGTTGAAATCACCATCAGTGGCCTGAATGACGCGATTTATAGCGGCCTTGTCGAAAGCCCGCTCGGCCATCGTATACGCCAGCGCAATCCCTTCGCCGCCGGCCGTGGAGCCGCCCGCCGAAAGCCGATCGAGCGCATCAAAGATTTTGGCTTTTTGGTCGCCGGGCGTGGGCTCGAGCACGACGCCCGCCGAGCCGGCATAGGCGACCAGCGCGACGTGATCCTTCGCCGTGAGGTCGTCAACGAGGATGCGCATCGCCTTCTTGACCAGCGGCAGTTTGTTTTCCTCGTTCATCGAACCGGACGTATCGATCAGGAGCACCAGGTTGAGCGGCGGGCGTTGGGAGGGGCGCACATCGTATCCCTGCAGGCCGATATGCAGTAGTGTTTTGCCGCGCCCCCAAGGCGACGGCGCCAGCGCAACGCTCGCTTCAAAGGGCCGCTCGCGCGTTTTCGGCAGCGGATAATCGTAATCGAAATAGTTGATCAGCTCCTCGATGCGCACGGCGTCTTTCGGCGGCAGCACGCCTTCGTTCAAATACCGGCGCACGTTGGCGTAAGACGCGGTATCGACATCAATCGAGAACGTGGAGACGGGTTCGGCGGCGACGGATTTAACGGCGTTCGCTTTGACCTCGGGATATTTTTCGCTGTCGATATCGCCGGGTTGGCGTCCCGGCAGCTGCCGCATCATCCCGCCAGCCAAGGCTGCGCCGGGCGCCATCTTGGCCAACGCTTGAGGCGGCGGCGGCGGCGGCGCAGGAACGCCCGTCGTAGCGATCGCATCCGCATCGGCGACCGGCCTTTCAGGGGGCGATGCGCAACTGACAACCAACAACGCCGCCAAAACAGCCGTGCCGAGAACCGGATAACAAGCGCGCATGTGAATCACCCCACTGAGCCAACATCTGAGCGCGCGCAATCAGGCGCCGCTGCGCCGCAAAAGCGGCGAGAATTCGGCGCGTTCAAAAAACAGCCGTCAGATGCGCGTATGCGAGGACGCGACCACGGCGCGCAAAACCTCCAGCGGCAGTTCGCCATGCGCCAGAACCATTTCGTGAAAGTCGCGGACATCGAAACGGGCGCCAAGAGCGGCGCGGGATTCGTCACGCAAGCGCACGATTTCCTGTCTTCCGGCTTCGTCAGCGCAGGCAAGCCCCGGCGCGGCCGCGCAGCGCGCCACTTCATCCTCAGCCGCCAGCGCGCTGATCCCCGTTGCGCGCATAAGGTAGTCAATCGCTTTTTGACGGTCCCAGCCCATGGCGTGAACGCCGGTGTCGATAACCGCGCGCGCGGCGTTCAATGTGAGGCTGCGAAGCGCGCCGATTCGCGGATAGGGATCGTTCTCGTACAAGCCCATCTCGTCGGCGAGTTGCTCGGCGTAGCTGCTCCAGCCAAACCGGAACGCGTAACCAGGCAGTATCCGGCGGAGAAGCGGCGGATTGGCGCGCTGGGCGATCTGCGCCGCCAGATGGCGGCCGGGCAAGGCTTCGCGGTGCATAAAGGCGGCGAGCGTGAAGCGTGGAATCTGCGCAGCTGCGCCAACATTTACAATCAGCGCCGCCGCTCTTTTGCCGTCGATGGAGCCTGCGCGGTAGCCGAGTTCGTCGCCAGGGTCAGTGCCGGTAATGTGCAGCGCGCCGTTTGGAGCTTGGCGGACGATACGCGGCAGCAGCGCCGCAATGCGGTTTTGATAGCGGTGCAGATCTGCGACTAAGCTCTGGCTCGCAGCGCCTGTTTCAGGATACCGGAACCGCGTCTCAGCCGTAAGCACGCCAAGGCGCTGACCAACATCACCCTCGGCCAATCCCTGCGAGCGTTGCATCATGTCGAGCTGGCCCGAAAGCGCAGCTACGCGCCGAATCGCGAGTTGATGCATTTCCGCTGGTTCAAGCGGCAGAGACGTATAAAGGCGCAGGCATGCACGGTAGTAATCCGTTCCGCCGGGCAAGCGCGCTACGCCCGGCTCGTCAGCAGCGCGCAGACGTAAATCGGCGAGCAGTGCAAAGGCGCGGCGGTATGCAGGGAAGATTTCAGCGCCAACAATCGTTTCCGCGTCCGCGAGCAACTTTCTGGCTAATGTTTCGGCGCTGCCATTTGGCGCCGCATCGCCGATGAGTTTTAATTCACTCAGGCGATCGCGCAGTGAGATTACAAAGACGGTATCAGAAGGCGCGCGCGCCAGCATGGCGGCGGCGATATCCTGCGCGCGCTGAAGGACAGTGTCCGGCGCGACGATCCCGGCCAAAGAATCGCTGCGCGTGCTTGCCAGCTCACCGTCTATCGCTGCGGCCACGTTCCTCAGCCGCTGCACATGCATTGACGCTTCGGCAAGATCGCCGCCGGCTAGCGCCTGCTTCAGCACGCCGGGCAACGCAACGAATGCGCTGTGGCGATGATCCAGGACGAAAGGGGAAAAGCCGGCGATTGGATCGAAGCGGCCAAATTCAAAAGAGGCGCCGCGCCCGATCGCCGCCAAATGAGCGTCAATCGCATCGTACGTCCATGCCGAAGATGGATCGAGCAGGGCGCGATCGATCGCCCGCCACTGCGCCGCGCGCCGGAGACTTGCGCCTTTCTGCACCTCGATTGCAGACGGCGTCCGGTCGAACAGGCGCGTTCGCGGCGCGCCAGGCGCGCCGATCGACAAGCCAATCTCTGGCTGGGCTTCGAGCAATTCAGGGGCGAGGCTTGCTGCCTTGCCCTCAAACAGGCTTGGCGCAGGGGGCGCCTTGGCGTTGCACGCCGCCGCCAAAACTGCCCCGCCGGCGCAGAGGACGCCGCGCCGGCTCGGCCGGCTCACGGGTAGTCCGTCAAGTTCCCAAGCAGGCAGGGGCGGTCGCGACTCGGCCATGGCGTCTGGGTCTAGCATGGCCGCATTTGTGCGATAGGCGCCATAAGGCCGGCGCGCGGAGTTGCGTTCCTCTGCGCTTTCTGGTTTGCACCCTCTGGGGAATTCTAGGAGGCGACGAACAATGAATGCGCAGCCCGCCGCTGGACAAGCTGAGCTGACCGGCAACGTCATGTTCTATAAGCAGCCCGAGCCGCTTTCCCTCGAAAAGCACCGCTCGTTGGGGGCAAAGCGCGTCGACCGCCCATTCGAGTTTCTAGGCGGCAGTCATGTTGTGCCGATCACCGTCAATGAGTTCGGTATGGCCGCAAGCAGCTATCCGGTGATCTTCGCGGGCGCCAAGAAGACCCCTCTGGCGGTCATGGGCATCCGCGGCGGAGAAAACGTGTTTATCAGCCGCGGCGGCGAAGTTGATCCGGAGATTTATCTCCCCGCGTTCGTCCGCCGCTACCCGTTCGTGTTTGCTTCGGACGGCGGCAATGAGCGCCTGCTTGTCTGCATCGACCGCGCGGCGGCAATGATCGGCGAAAACCCAGAAGTCCCGTTCTTCAACGGAGACCAGCCTTCCCAGTACACGCAGGACGCCATCGAATTCTGTAAAGAATTCGAACGCCACCGCGTTGGAACGGAAGCGTTTGTCGCCGCCATAGACGAGTTGGGCTTGTTCGAGGAAAAGGATGTAACGCTCACCCAGCAGGCTGCGGATAACAAGCAGGAGCAGGTGAAAATCGCCGACTATTTCGCGATTTCCGAAGAGAAGCTGAACGCCTTGCCGATCGATAAGGTTCAGACGCTCCGGGAGCAAGGGATGATGGGCCCGATCTACGCCCATTTGGTGTCCTTGCTTACTTGGCCGAAAATCATCAATCGCGGACTAATGATCGCCACTGCGGACGCTCAGTCCCAGGCGCGGGCCAATACGCCGCTGGCTTAGGGTTCACGAACGCGCGAAAGCGCTTGGCCATACCTCAAGCGCCCGTTATGCAACGTGCATGCGGATTTTATCGATTGTTTTGGCCGCCGCCGCTCTGGCGCTGGCGGCGCCCGCCGCCGCCGCCCCGTTGCGGACGGACAATGTAGAGGCCGAGCTGCTCTCGTCGCGGGCCGCCATTGCCCCCGGCGAAACCTTCACCGTCGCGCTGCGCCAAACCATTCGCGACGGCTGGCATACCTACTGGCGTAATCCAGGCGATTCTGGCGAGAAGACCACGATTGCCTGGTCGCTGCCTACAGGGTTCAACGCGGCGCCGAACGAATGGCCTGCGCCGAGCATTTACCGCGCCGGCCCGATCACAACTTATGTTTATGAGCGAGAAGTATTCCTGCCGATGCAGGTCACTGCGCCGGCCGATCTGAAGCCTGGCCCGGTAGAGCTCACCGCAAGGGCGCGTTGGCTGGTCTGCTCTGACGTGTGCATACCTGAAGAAGGCGAGGTCAGTGTGCGCATTGAAGGCGCCGCTACCGGGCGCGACGATCCTGAATGGGGTCCGAAGCTGAAGGCGGTGCGCGACGGCTTGCCTAAACCGGAAGGCGTCACCGCCAGCTTCGCGAAGGCGGACAATGGCTACGTCCTGACTGTGGCGGGCCCGCCGATCGTGTCAGCCAGCGATCTGGTGTTTGTGCCGTATGCGAATGATCGGATCGACCACGCTGCCGAACAGGCCGTGGTCAAGCGCGCAGATGGCGCCACGCTTACACTGACCCCCTCAATTGTCGGAGACATCACCAAAGGTCCGCTCGCGGGTGTGCTCCTCTTCAAAGTCAATGAAAACGGCCGTACGACGGCTCGCGCTGTTGAAATAGAAGCGCCGGGCGCCGGGCCGCCGGACGGGACGGCGGCCGCCGCAGGCATTGGCATCCTCGCGGCGCTCGGCCTGGCGTTCCTCGGCGGGCTCATTCTCAATGTTATGCCGTGCGTGTTTCCGGTGCTCTCGCTGAAGGCGTTGAGTCTGGCGCGTGGTGGTTCAGAGGCTGAGGCCCGCCGTCATGGTGCGATGTTCATCGCGGGCGTAATGGTGACGTTCCTGGCGCTGGCCGGGGTTCTCATTGCGCTTCAAGCCGCCGGCGCAAGCGTTGGCTGGGGCTTTCAGTTGCAGGAGCCGCTGGTTGTCGGGGCGTTGGCACTGCTGTTTTTTGCCATCGGCCTCAATTTGATTGGCGCCTACGAAATCGGCGGCGGCCTCCAGAACGCCGGCGCCGGGCTCGCAGCAAAGAATGGCGACGCGGGCGCGTTTTTTACCGGGGCGCTTGCGGTTGTGGCCGCCACGCCGTGTACGGCGCCGTTCATGGGCGCCGCCCTCGGCTTTGCCGCCACGCAGCCGCCAGTCCAGTCGCTGGCGGTGTTCGCGGCCTTAGGGCTTGGCTTCGCAGCGCCCTTTGCGGCGCTGAGCTTCTTCCCGGCTTTGCGGGCCTGGATGCCCAAGCCGGGGGCCTGGATGAACCAATTCAAGGAATTGCTGGCTTTTCCGATGTTCGTAGCGGCCGCATGGCTCGTTTGGGTGCTGGGACGGTTGGGGGGCGCGGACGCAGCGTTTGCCGCATTGGCTGCGTTCATCGGCGTTGCTTTCGGCGTTTGGGCTTGGCGGGCATATAGCGGGGCGCCGCCGCGCTGGGCGGCGACAGCGGTGGCGGTGGCGTTGGTTTTGTTTGCCGCCTGGAGCCTGCGCACCACGCCCGCGCAGGCCACAAGCGCAGCCGCCACCCTGCCGTTGCAGGGCGAGCCGTGGACGCCCGAACGCGAAGCCGCCCTGCGCGGCGAGGGGCGCGTCGTCCTGGTAAATTTCACTGCCGCCTGGTGCGTCACCTGCAAGGTAAATGAACGGCTTGCTTTCCGCTCACAGGATGTCGCCCAGGCGTTCAAGGACACCAATGCCGCCTATCTTGAGGCCGACTGGACCGCTCGCGACGCTGTGATCGCCGAAACTCTCGCCGCCCATGGACGGGCGGGCGTTCCTCTGTATCTTCTCTATCCAGCCGGCGGCGGCGCGCCCCGTATTCTGCCTCAGCTCCTTACGCCAGGAATTGTCGTGAATGAGCTGAAACAGGCGAGCGCCAAGGCCGGCTAAGTATGTCAGCGTGGAGAGACGCTGGGCGCTGCAAATGGAGATTTTACCTTATGGCTGATTTTACCTTTAATCGCCGCACTTTGGCGCGCGCAGCCGCTCTTATGGCCACGGCGGCGCTCACCGCAGGCGCGCTCATTGCCTCAACCGCCAACGCGGCAGTCGAAAGTGGCAAGGCCGCGCCGGCCTTCACCGCGATCGATGCCAACGGCAAGTCGGTCAAGCTGGCCGATTACAAGGGCAAGACGGTGGTCCTGGAGTGGACCAACCATGAGTGCCCGTACGTGAAAAAGCATTATGGCTCTGGCAACATGCAGAAGCTGCAGAAAGAAGCCACGGCTGATGGCGTGGTATGGCTCTCGGTTGTGTCCTCCGCTCCGGGAACCCAGGGCTACGTGGACGGCCCAAAGGCCAATGCGGTGACAAAGGAGCGTGGCGCTTCTCCGACAGCTGTTCTGCTCGATCCCAAAGGCGATCTCGGCCACCTCTATGACGCCAAAACCACGCCGGGCATGTACATCGTCGATAAGACCGGAACCCTGGTTTATCAGGGCGCGATAGACGACAAGCCCACTAGCAATGCGGCTGACATCGCAGTCGCGAAGAACTACGTGCGGACAGCTTTGACGGAGATCAAGGCGGGCAAGCCGGTGACAACCGCTGCTACCAAGTCTTACGGCTGCACGGTGAAATACGAATAGCCGCCGGCGCAAAAGGGTTAACGTCAAACGCCCCCGGAAACGGGGGCGTTTTCGTTTGCGTGGAGTGGACGGGCGTGGCGGCCTGCGATACACGCTCAGCCCTTCTCAGGCCCAATTTCATGCTCGATGCGCATGCCCCCATCCGACGCGCCCACAATGCCCGGGCAGGGTTTCCGCCCGAAGGCGCGCCGTCCGCGCGGTCTTGAAGACCGGCGCGGTCCCGCACTTGCGCGCGAGCGGGCTGCGATAGAAGCGATTTCCAAAGTCTACGAAAAATGGGGCTTCGAGGCGCTGGAAACGCCCGCGCTTGAATACGCCGACGCGCTCGGCAAATTCCTGCCTGACCAAGATCGACCGAACGAGGGCGTGTTCGCCTTCGCCGACGACGACGAGCAATGGCTGTCGCTGCGCTACGATCTCACCGCGCCGCTGGCGCGCTTCGTCGCTGAAAATTACGACGCGCTGCCGAAGCCCTACCGGCGCTGGGCGGCAGGGCCCGTTTGGCGCAACGAAAAGCCGGGGCCGGGGCGATATCGCCAGTTCTGGCAATGCGACGCAGATACGGTGGGAAGCGCCAGCCCCGCGGCGGATGCCGAGATGATCGCAATGGCTGGCGATGCACTCGAAGCCGCAGGTCTCGATCGAAATGATTACCGCTTAAAGATCAATAGTCGAAAGATTCTGGACGGAGCGCTTGAGGCGATCGGTCTAGCTGGCGAAGACCAGTTCGCAAAGCGGCTAAAGGTTCTGCGCGCTATCGACAAATTAGATCGTCTCCGGCTCGACGGGGTCAAAGAACTGTTGGGGAAGGGACGAAAGGACGAAAGCGGTGATTTTACGCTGGGTGCGGAACTTTCGATCGAGCAAGTAGGCGTCATCGAGCAATTCATCATCCACACTCAAGTGCTCGGGTTTGGCAGCGCGGGTGCAAACACAGCGGTTGATCAACTTCGACGCGGTGAGAGGTCGCCAATACCCAATCCGCCAGGAGAATATTCTGAGCCAGACAGCGAAATGACCCTCCGTGCCTGGGGCGATGTGGTTGGAAACACTGAAACAGGTAAGCGCGGACTCGACGAATTGGCCGAGACAATCATGCTGTTGAGGAGTGGGTTCGATAGAGGTGCACGTCGAGGATATCTCGATGGCACTGTGGTCCGCGGCCTCGAATACTACACGGGAACCGTTTTCGAGGCAGAGTTTACGAAGGTTGCTGCCAACGGAAAGCTCATCTCATTTGGTTCTGTCGGTGGCGGCGGCCGCTACGACGATCTCGTCGCGCGCTTTCGTGGCGAGCGCGTTCCGGCGACGGGCTTTTCTATCGGCGTAAGCCGTCTCGTTGCCGCGCTGGAGGCCGCCGACAGTGCCGACACCGCGAGTTCCGGCCCTGTTGTCATCCTCGCGCTCGAAGCCGATCAGATGTCTGAATATTTTGCTATGGCCTCCGATCTGCGCAATGCGGGTGTGCGCGCTGAGGTCTATCTCGGCGGATCGGGCATGCGTGCGCAGATGAAGTACGCCGACAAGCGTCGCGCGCCGCTGGCGGTCATCGTTGGCGGCGACGAGCGCGCGAAGGGCGTCGTCACCGTCAAAGACCTCAAGCTCGGTGCGGAGATGTCGAAAACGATCGCGGACAACGAAGAATGGCGCAAAGGCCGTCCCGCGCAGATCGAAGCGCCGCGCGCCGAACTCGTGGCCACCGTCAAGCGCATGCTGGATATCTCATGAGCAAGGCCGACGTCATCGACGCCGTTCTGGCCAAGGTAGCGCGGATCAAAATCGATCCGCCTGTCCTGCAACCGGCGGGCCTGTATCTCGAACTGGCCGGAGAAGACCTGCGCAAGCGCGCATTCCTGATCGACGACCCGCAGGGCGAGGAATTGTGCCTGCGGCCTGACATGACGGTGCCGGCCTGCCGCGCCGCCTTGGCGCTACCCGAGTGGAGGGCTGCTTTCGCGGTGCGCTATCAGGGGCTTGTGTTTCGCCGGCAGAGTGCGCTCACCGCTGGCGCCGCCGAGTTCGTGCAAGCGGGCGCTGAATGGTTTGCGCCTCAAGCAGACATGAGCAGCGCAGAGCCGATGATCCTCGCTGCGGCGCTTGATGCATGCCGCGCGGCGGGGGTCGAGCCGCGCTTGCGGCTTGGAAATGTTTCATTGTTTGCCGCGCTTGCGCGGTCAGTTGGTCTGGACCCTGCGTGGAGCGAGCGTCTGGTGCGCGCATTCTCGCGCGCTGGCGGGCCGGTTGGCCTGATGGCGGAAGCCAGCGCACCCGAGCCATCGCGCTCAGCGCTCGCCGAAGCGCTGGCCGCCTTGCCTGCAGAGCGCGCGGGCGCAGCGCTGGCTGAAATGCTCGATATGGCGGGCGTCGCGCCGGTGGGTGGACGCAGCGTGGAAGACATCGCGGCGCGCCTTCGCGAGCAGGGCGCACGTGCGGGGGCCAGCCGTCCGACGGAAGCGCAATGGGCGCCCATCCGCGCAGCTTTGAGCGTCGATGACGAGCCTGAAGCGGCGTTCAAATCGATCGCCAGCCTGGCCGGAGCGAAAACAGAACTGGCCGAAAGCATCGTGCGCGTCAGAGAGTTCTGGAATGCCGCGATTAAGCTGGCAAAGCCGCCGTCTGACACGCGGTTCGTGCTCAGCCTCGGTCGGGGCATTTCTTATTACGATGGCCTGGTGTTCGAACTGGAAGCGCCTGTGTTGGGGCCGCGGGCGAGCGTCGGCGGCGGTGGACGTTATGACGGGCTGCTCGCCGCTCTTGCCGCGCGCAGCTCAACTCCGGAGCGGTACAACGGTTGGGCCGCTGCCGGCTTTGCGCTGCGTCCGAAACGATTGGAGGACGCAGCGAAATGACCGCCCTCGTTTTCGCCATCCCGTCCAAGGGCCGATTGAAGGAGCAGGCGGAAGCATTTCTCGCCGATTGTGGCCTTCGGCTTACGCTTGAGGCGCGCGGTTACTCAGCGCGTATAAAAGCAGCGCAAGATGTCGATGTGCGGCTGCTATCATCAAGCGAAATTGCTGACGCTCTGCGCGTTGGCGTCATTCACGCAGGTATTTGCGGTGAAGACCTGTTGCGCGAGACAGAGCCGGCGATGACGCGTATCGCGCTTGTTCGCGCGCTCGGATTTGGTCCCGCTGATCTTGTGGTTGCGGCGCCGAAAAGCTGGGTCGATGTGCGGACGATGGCTGACCTTGACGCGGTCTGTCACGATCATCGCGCCCGTACGGGAACGCGGTTGCGCGTAGCGACGAAATATCATGCGCTTACGCGTGCGTTTTTCGATGCGCGCGGTCTGGACGATTATCGAGTTGTGCACAGCGAAGGCGCAACCGAAGGCGCTCCAGCCGCCGGTGCGGCGGAGGCGATCGTCGACATCACGACGTCGGGCGCAACGCTTGCCGCCAATCATCTGAAAATTCTCGACGATGGCCTAATCCTGAAAAGCCAGGCGCAGATCGCGACAAGCCGCGCAGCGGCTTGGGATGATGGATCACGCAGCGCCTTCAACTTTGTGCTGAGCGTCGTAGAGGCCCGGCTAAGAGCAAAAACCTGGCGACGTGTGCGCGGCCGGCTCGACGGGGCGCCCGGTGATTTTGCTGCACTTGCGAGCAAGTTCAGCGCCACAATTGTTGCTGAAGGAAGTTTTCCGGATGTTGAGTGTCGGGCCGAGGACGCGCCTGCGGTAGCGGCTGCGCTTGTGGCGTTGGGAGCCCGCGACGTCACCGTCGACGCGCCTAGCTACATATTCCGCGAATAGCAACGCCTCCCTGCCGTATTGATGACGGATTTGCAATGACGCCTTGACAGCGCACAAACTGAAGGCAGACTGCATCTTGGTTGAACAAGCGCGAGAGATAATGCGCAGGCGACCACGGCGTTTCGGGGGAGGAAGCGCGCCACTTAAGGCGTTAGAGCCGCGCGGGTTAATCCCGCGCGGCTTGCCGTTAACGGTCTTCAATAATCCCTACGTCTTGCGCATCCTGTTCATGCTGATGGAGCGCGGGATCTGTCCGGCCGGGTATAGCCAAGCGGAGAACGAGCAGTCCAACAATCGCCGACACAAGAGAACCACCCAAAACACCGATGCGTACAGGGGCTGCAAGCTCGCCGGCGCCGAACGCCAAACCGCCGATGAACAGACTCATCGTGAAACCAATTCCAGCAATGAATGAGATGCCTGCCAATGCCGACAGGCTGCACGGCAGAGGTCGTTGCAGCAAAGCCGACACTGCGAAGGTCGCGCTAATAATTCCCAGCGGTTTGCCTACAATCAAACCAAGGCCAGCGCCCAGCGCCACGGGATGAACTAACGTCGAAAGTCCGACGCCGCTTAGCGACACCCCGGCATTAGCCAGTGCGAAAACCGGCATCACGCCCAACTGCACGTACGGCTTCAGCACATGTTCGGCGGCAATCAGCGGGGAACGGCCATCCTCGCGGCGCATAGGAATCGCCAGCGCCGCTAGCACGCCGGCGATGGTGGCGTGGACGCCGGAGAGCAACATGAATCCCCAAAGCGCCGCGGCAGCGAGCCAATAGGGCGCAAGCGCGCGGACGCCCCAGCGGTTCATGATGAGCATCAACACAAACACCAAGCCTGCGCTGGCGAACGCCCAGCCCGCTATGCTCTGCGTGTAGAACACAGCGATGACGACGATGGCCCCCAGATCGTCGATCACGGCAAGCGCCAGCAGGAAGAGCCGCAAGCCCGCGGGGACCCGCGAGCCCAGCAGCGATAACGCCCCAATTGCAAAAGCGATGTCCGTTGCCGCTGGAATGGCCCAGCCACGCGCCAACGCGGGATCGGCGGCGCCCGCAATCGAGAGGTAGATCAGCGCTGGCGCCACCATGCCGCCCAGCGCCGCAGCCATGGGAAGCGCGGCTGCGCGCAGGTCACGGAACGGGCCTTCCTGAAACTCTCGCTTTAGCTCAAGGCCCACGAACAGGAAAAAAACCGCCATCAGCCCGTCATTGATCACGAGGTGCGCTGTAGCGCCGAATGCAAATGGTGCTTCGAGCGCGTGATGAAACGCGTCGGCCGTCGGGCCATTCAGGAGCAGAAACGACAGCAGCGTTGCTGCCAGGAGCAGCAGCCCCGGCGTGATGTCGCGGTCCCACCATCGGATCGTGCGCGGCATATATGGCCTCCAAAGTGTTTCACGGGATAGAGCTTTCGCTGGCGCAGAACTACCTCTTCGGATAGCGCCTTGCCGATGACCCAGCCTACCGCAACCAACCTCGCATGGCCGCTTCTGCGGATCGCCGGGCCAGTGGCGCTGGCGCGACTCGGCATAATGTGTATGGGCGTGGCCGATACGATCATTGTTGGCCAGATGGCTCCGCGCGAACTGCCCTTTCTGGCGCTCGGCTGGGCACCGACGGCCGTGCTTCTCGTTGCGGGCATTGGCCTTTTGCTAGGCGTACAAGTGCTCGGTGCGCGGATGATCGGGGAAGGCAAGCCAGCCTATGCTGGATCCCTTTGGCGCAAGGGCATGGTTGTTGCGCTAACCACCGGCGCGGCCGCCGGACTGGCGCTCGTCCTTGCTGCGGATCCGCTTTTGCGCGTCCTCGGAGTGGAGCCTGACCTGATTGAAGGGTCAGCCGCGGTTGCGCGCGTATTGGCGCTGAGCATGCCGCTGCATTTTGCCTACGTCGTTTGTTCGTATTTCCTCGAAGCGACTAAGCGCCCAGCCGCAGGAACGATAGCGATCTGGAGCGCCAATGTTCTGAACGTGGCGCTCGCGCTCGGACTGACGCCTGCCTATGGCGCCGTTGGCTGCGCGTGGGCGACCGTGGCCGGCAGGGCGTTCACTATGATCGCGCTAGTTGCCTGGATATTGACCTCGAAATCCTCCCGCGCCCACGGCGTCGCTTCTCCCGCCGCTGGAGCGCCGGGTTACGGGGCTTTGCTCGCGGTTGGCGCTGCCGCCGCGGTTAGCCAGGTTGCTGAAGCCGGCGCGTTTTCGGGCATGACCGTGATCGCCGGGCGGATAAGCGCAGACGCCGTGGCGAGTTATCAGATATTGTTGAACATGCTGGCGGTTGTGTTCATGATCGCGCTTGGCATGTCATCAGGCACGGCTGTGCTAGTGGCTGAAGCGCATGGGCGCCATGATCCGCGCGCCGCCGCCCGCGCCGGCTGGACAGGTTTGGCCCTGAACAGCATCGCGATGCTGTTTGCGGCGGGGATAATCGTGCTGTTGGCAAGCCCAATCGCGCACGCGTTCACAGCGGATGCGGCCCTCGCGGCCGGACTTGTAGCGGTTATTCCGCTGACTGTGCTTATCCCATTGCCCGATGGCGGGCAGAGCGTAGGTTCGTCGGCATTGCGCGCGCGGGGTGATAACTGGTTTCCCACGGCAAGTCACATCCTGGCTTACGTATGCGTGATGCCGCCTTTAGCCTTCTTTCTCAGCGAGGCCAGCGGGTGGGGCGTTCGCGGCCTGATGACCGCGATTCTCGTTGCGAGCGCGCTTTCGTTTGTCATTCTGGTTGCGCGCCTTGCTCTGCTGACGCGCGCGCGACTAGACGCCTAGCACCCAGCCTTCTTCATTCTCGACGATGTCGCTGGGTGCGCCGTGATTGCGCGCGCCGAACAGCGCGCCCAGCTTTCCAGATTCATCCAGTGCGGCAAAGTAAGCGGCAAGCGTACGGACTTGAGCGGCGTCCTTGGTTTCCCCAGCTTCAGGCTTGGCGGGGATCAGCGAAGGCCAAACTTCAGCGACCACGGCGTCAATGCCATCGGTGTCGCTGGAAGCGAGCGCTCGCCAGCCGGTTTCGAACGGCCAGAGCTTTATAGCGTCGCCACCTGTTTCTTTCAGCGACTTTATGACGGGCAACCCCGTCAACGTCTGGCCGCCAACTGAGCCCTGATAATAGAGTTTCCAGATTGAACTCATGCCCGGCTGCGCCGCTTCGCCATATCTGAACTCGGCCAGGTCTCCCGGCTGATGATCGCGCTGTCGTTTTGCTTTCAGCGTCGTCTGTTCGTCACGCGCGGGACAACCCCAAAACGGAAACGCCTCGCCCGTCATCAGACGGTTCATTTTTGCCGCCACCTGGAAGCGGTTATTGGTGTTGTCGGCTTTGTCCTTCATTTCGCGCGAAACGAATTCCAGCATCGCCCTCCACGCGGGCTGCCCGGATAATTTAAGCGCCGCCGCAGTGCCGCGGGGAAACGCCAAGCAGAAATCAAAGCCGATCAGCACGCGCTCGCTACGGCGCTTAAAGTCCGCGACGGCTTGGCTGATAAATGCTCTTGCTTCAGCGCGCGTCGCCAGATTGTGCGCGCTGTGCGTCAGGCGAAAGCGCACGTCGCGCTTGAGAATGGCGATCCAGATTGAATCGGACCCCGTGGCCGGCTTCGAAGCGGCGCTCCAATCCACAATCATGTAGGCGTCGAACAACCGCGCCATAAAGGCCTTTCCTGGGTTCTGAATCGCCAGGCGGGCGGGCCGGCGAACGGGCAAACCATTGGCGCGACCGGCCCTTTGCTGTCAACGCGGCGCTTACGCCTTGTCCTTGACCGGGCGGGCGGATAAAGCGCCCCTTCATAGGAAAACACATGTCCGTTCGCGTTCGCTTTGCGCCATCCCCCACCGGCAAACTTCACGTCGGCAACATACGTACGTTCTTGCTGAACTGGCTGTTTGCCCGGCGCGAAGGCGGTCAGGTGCTGCTGCGAATAGACGATACGGATATGGTGCGTTCGACGGCCGCATTTGAGCAGGGCATTGAGACTGACCTGCGCTGGATCGGTCTGGAGTGGGATGAGCACGCAAAACAGTCGGCGCGCTTCGGGCTTTACGACGCCGCGGCCGACAGGCTCAAAGCGGCGGGGTTGCTTTACCCAGCCTACGAGACGGAAGAAGAGCTCGAGCGCAAGCGGCGCATTGCCCAGTCGCGCGGAAGGCCGCCGGTCTACGATCGCGCCGCGCTGCAGCTTACCGATGCGCAGAAAGATGCGTTCGCGGCTGAAGGGCGCAAGCCGCACTGGCGGTTCAAGCTGTCGGGCCAACGCGCCGATTGGACCGACCTCGTGCGGGGGCCTCAATCGGTTGATACCGGCTCTCTTTCGGATCCCGTGCTTATCCGGGAGGACGGCGCCTATCTCTATACGCTGCCTTCGGTGGTCGACGATCAGGACCTCAAGGTCAGCCATGTCATTCGCGGCGAAGATCACGTGACCAATACGGGCGTGCAGATCGAGATTTTTCGCGCGCTTGGCGCCGAGCCGCCGACGTTTGCACATTTCCCGTTGCTCGTGGGCGCGGAAGGCGAGGGGCTGTCCAAGCGCATCGGTTCGCTATCGGTCGAGGAATTGCGGGACGACGGTTTTGAGGCGCTTGCGATATCGTCTCATCTCGCAAAATTGGGGACATCCGACCCGGTCGCGGCGGCAGCTTCGCTTGACGCGCTTGCCGCCGCGTTTGGTTGGGAAAAAATTGGACGTGCGCCTGCACGCTTTGACGTAGAGGAATTGCGGCGAGTCAACGCCGAGGTGCTGCATCAGCTTTCGTATGAGGCGGCCGGGCCGCGTCTTGCTGCGCTGGGGGCAGACCATGGGGAGGCGTTCTGGCTGGCCGTTCGCGGCAATGTCTCAGTATTTGCCGATGTGCATGTCTGGGCCGACGTGGTGGAGGGGCAAATCGCGCCGGTCGTGGAAAACGCAGGCTTTCTGGAGCAAGCTGCAGCCTTACTCCCCGCTGGACCCTATGACGAGAACGCCTGGGGCGCCTGGACGAACGCCGTGAAGACCAAAACCGGCGCCAAGGGCAAACAACTATTCATGCCGCTGCGCCTCGCGCTGACGGGGCAACCGCACGGTCCCGAGATGCCGAAACTGTTTGCGATGCTTAGCGAAGACAAGGTTCGCTCACGCCTCGCCGGCCGCCGCGCTTAGACTGCGGCGAGCTGGGCTTCTATCGCCGCGAAACAATGATCAACCGAGCGCGCGTCAACGATCTTGCCCGCGAGATTGGCCGGTGTCAGCCGGGCCTGCACGGTGTGATCGAGTAAATGGAATAAGGGCTCCCAAAAATCATCGTGCGACAGCAACGCAATCGGCTTGGCATGCAAATCGAGGCGGCGCCAAGAAAGCACCTCAATGATCTCTTCCAATGTACCTATGCCGCCGGGAAGCGCTACGAAAGCGTCGCTTTCCTCAAACATGATGAGCTTTCGCTCGTGCATCGTATCGACCATGCGATGTTCGACGGTTTCCCACACCACCTCGCGCTGCGCCAGAAAGCGGGGCATGACTCCAAGTACGTCGCCACCAGCCTCATGAGCGCCGCGCGCAACCGCGCCCATCAGTCCGATCTTGCCCCCGCCATAGACGATCCTTACGCCGCGCCGCGCCGCTTCGGCGCCGAAGCGCTGTGCCAAATCGAGATAGGCGGGGTCTGCGGCGTCTGATGAGCCGCAATAGACGCAGACCGATTTCAATAACGTCGTCTTACGGTTGGCCCGAGGTATTGTTAGCACTGTTTTGTGGTCCATTTCGTCCATATAGGGTGTGTTTTGGGCGCATTGCGGGCCGGCTTCGTCCTATTCTAGCCCAGATGAGAATCTTACGAGCATTGCTCCCACGTCCCGGCGCGCTTAACTCAGGGGCATGAGACGCCCCCAACAGTCCAGGTTCAAGAACGACGCCACGCCACTGGTTCCAGGCGAGGTGATCGAATCGTCCGGGTCGCCGAGCCTCGGCGTAGCGCTGAAGCGCATCATCAGTGTGATAGGAGGGCTGAAATCCACAGAAATTCGCGTGCGCCTTTGGGCGTCGCTGGCTCTGACGATCGGCGGCAAGGTGATCACGGTGATCTCGCCGCTTGTGCTGGCGGACGCGATAAATCGTCTTTCCCGCGGCGACTCAGCCGGCTTGATGCCACTCTTTGTTGGGCTCGTGATGCTGTGGGCCGGCCTTCGCTTCGGCGCAACGGCGTTGCCGCAGGTGCGAGATGCGATATTCGCGCCGGTTAGCCAGGAGGCGCAACGGCGTGCGGGCGCGGCCGTGTTCGCGCACGTGCATTCGCTTTCGGTTCGCTTCCACGCCACCAAACGGACGGGCGCGGTGTTCCGGACTATCGAACGCGGCATCCGCGCGATCGATTTTTTGCTTCGCTTTCTGGGCTTCAATATCGGCCCGACAGTGCTGGAGCTTGTGCTCGCTGCGATAATTCTAACCGTCCATTATTCGTGGATATTTGGCGCTATCGCTTCGGCGATTGTGGTCCTCTACGCCTGGATGACATTCGGCATTACCGAGTGGCGCCTGCGGCATCGCCGCGAGATGAATGAGGCCGATACCGAAGCATCCGGCCGCGCTGTCGATTCGCTGATCAATTTCGAAACGGTAAAAGCGTTCGCCGCTGAACAACGGGAGACCGCCCGTTTCGATCAAGCGCTCGCGCAATACGCCACGGCGGCGGTTCGGTCGAATACATCTCTGGTGTTGATGAACGTGGTTCAGGGTGTGGTGATGAATCTCGGCCTGGCCCTCATGGTCTGCCTGGCAGGATTGATGACGCTGCAGGGACGGATGGGGCCGGGCGATCTCACCGCGGTGATTATGTACATGCTCAACATTTACACGCCGCTCAACTTTCTCGGCTTCTCCTATCGCGAAATCAAGCAGTCGGCGATCGACATCGAGAAAATGTTCGCGCTGCTGGATGAAAAGCCGGAGGTGGCCGATACGCCGGGCGCGCTGCCGCTGAGGCGCGCCGGCGGCGAGGTTCGGTTCGACAATGTCAGCTTTACGCATGACGGGCGCGACAAGAGTCTGGACCGTGTGAGTTTTGTTTGCCCGGCGGGCAAAACGACTGCGATCGTCGGGCCGAGTGGCGCAGGCAAATCGACCGTGCTGAAGCTGTTGTTTCGGTTCTACGACGCGGCGAGCGGCGAGGTCACGATCGACGGGCAGGATGTAAAGTCCGTGACCCAAGCAAGCCTGCGCGACGCGCTCGGGCTGGTGCCGCAAGACGTCGTGCTGTTCAACGACACAATTCGCTACAACATCTCATATGGTGTTCCGGAAGCGAGTTTTGATCGTTTGCGGGCGGCGGCGGATCAGGCGCAATTGCTGTCGTTCATTGAAAGCCTGCCCCAGGGGTGGGATACGCGCGTGGGCGAGCGCGGCCTCAAAATCTCCGGCGGCGAAAAGCAACGCGTAGGCATCGCGCGCGTGATCGTAAAAGACCCGCCAATTCTGATTCTCGACGAAGCGACATCATCGTTGGACTCGCGCACGGAGGCAGGCGTCCAGGATGCGTTGGAACTGGCTGCCCAGGGACGCACGACCATTGTCGTCGCGCACCGTCTCTCCACCATATCGGGCGCCGACCAAATCGTGGTGCTCAAGGATGGGCGCGTGGCCGAGATCGGCGCCCACGCCGATCTGGTGGCGCGGGGCGGCGAGTACGCCGAGCTTTGGCGCAGGCAAGCCGAAGAGCCCGAAGCGCCCGTGATCGAAATGGCTAAGTGAGGGCCCTAACGCGGCGCGCGCGCGGGATGAAAAAACAGCGCCTGTGCGATCATCGCTTTCAGCGCGGCGGGAACGAACGGCTTCATCACGAGATAAGTTGGCTCCGGCCGGGATCCGGTAAGCAAGCGCTCAGGAAACGCGGTGACAAAAACCACCGGCGCATCGACCGATTGCTGGATGATGTTGGCCGCGTCCAGGCCAGTGCCAGAACCTGCAAGCTGGATGTCGGCAAGAACAAGGCCGGGCGGCGTGTCTTTGGCTGACTTCACCGCCAGCGAAGCAGAGGCGCAAATGCCGGAAACTTCGTGGCCAAGTTCTCGCACGGTCTGCTCGATGTCGGCGGCGATCACCGCTTCGTCCTCAATAATCAGCACGCTGGTCTTCAGGCTTGAGTCGATCGCGCGTTCAGCCTCGGCGAGGAGCGAGGCGGTTTCCTTTTCCGTCCGCTCAAGCACTTGCGCGGCCGCTTTCAGGGAAAATCCCTCCATGGTCGTGAGGAGATACGCTTGGCGGGAAAGCGGGGCCAGTCGGCCCAAGCGTGCGTCAACGCCCTCAGCGCTGGCTTCGTGCTCCGCGCCGGGATTGGCTTGATGGAAGGCGCGATAGAGCGCCAGCTTTCGGGGCAGCGCACCCAACGCTTCAACATCGGGCCCCGTGATCCGCGCCAAAGTGGCGGCTACTGCCGCATCACCGGCCGGCTGACTACCGGTCAGCGCCCTTGCATAGCGGCGCAGATAGGGGAGCAGCGAAGCATAACGGTCGTTGGCGGCCATCGAATCTCCATTTCTCCGCATATTCCTATACAGGATGAACTCGCGCTGTCGCCCTGTGTTCTGTAACATCGGCTGTCATGACTGAGCCCAGGCCAGAACCGGATTCGGAGAATCCCGACCTAACCGACGAAAGCATGGCGCAGCTTTCCGGTGAGGAGAGGGCGAAAGTGCGGGAGACGCTCGGAGAGGGCCTGCGCAAATTCTACGATTCCGTGCTGGACGAGCCTATTCCCGCGGACTGGCTGAACATTGTCGGCCCGGCTGGTGAGAAGAAGCGGGAATGACAGCGCAAAAACTTTCGCGTCAGGCGGAGATCGCGCCGCAAGAGAGTGAGGCCGCGTTTCGCGATGCGTTGATTGCTGAAATGAGCCACGTCCGCGCCTTCGCGCGCTCGCTTTGCGCGGGGCGCCAGGAGGAAGCTGACGACCTTGCGCAGGAGGCATTGACGAACGCCTGGGCTGGCCGCGAGAGTTATGCTCCCACGGCGCCGCTGCGCGCCTGGCTATTTACAATCGTGCGCAACGTCTATCGCTCCCGCAAGCGTCAAAATTGGCGCGAAACCCTGCTTGAGAACATGGAAGGCGTCGGCGGCGCCACGAGTGGGCGGGAAAGTGCCGCGAAGGTTGAGCTTGATGACGCGCGCCGCGCCTTGTCGGTGTTGGAAGAAGATCAGCGCGAAGCGCTTGTGCTCGTAGCGGTGGCCGGCTTCTCGGTGGATGAAGCCGCAGCAATTTGCGAAACCAAGCCCGGCACCATCAAGAGCCGTATCAGCCGGGCGCGGGCGCGACTGGAGGCGGCTTATGCAAAAGGGCAAATCGGTGGCGGCGCCAACAACGCTGCCGGCGCGCTGGAAGCGCTGATCGAGGAAGCACATGCGCGCGCCGCTCCTCGATAGGCTCAACCAGATTCGCGCGCCGCGCGGTTTACGCGCGCGCCTGCTGCTTGCGCTAGCCTTCGCGATCGGCCCGGTGCTGGCCATTGTTATTTTTCAAGCCGCCCATTCCTATCGCGAAGCCGTCGCGCGGTCGCAGGATGAACTGCTCGTCTCGGCACTGATTGCGGGGCAGAACGCTAAATCCACGCTCGAAAAGGGCCGCACAGTGCTGGCGACGCTGCAATCGCTGCGCGCGGTGCGTAATGGCGGCGAGCCGTGTCGCGAGGCACTGCAGGAGGTAAATGCGTCGGTTGCTGAAACCGCGAACCTTGCGCTGTTTGATCCCGGGGGCAAAGCGATCTGCGCGGCGCAGGACATTGAACCGGGCTTTTCCGCGCGCGGCGAATCTTGGTTCGAGCGGGCGCGGCGCGGGCGCGCTTTCGTTGTCGCGCCGTTGACTGTCTTGGGTCCGTTTTCAAGCGAGCCGTCTGTGATGCTCGCGACGCCCGCCGTGGGTGTCGGCGCGGGTCAGGCGCGCGGTGTGCTTGCGCTGTCAATCCGCGTGCGCGCGATCGATCGCGGCGGTTCGGCGCGCGGCGGTTCGCCAGAAATAGCGCTCACTGATCAAACCGGACAGGTTTTGACCGGCGTGTTCCGCGGCGCCAGCGGCATCCAGGCAAACCTGATCCGTAGAGCTGAATCCGAGCCTGGCTACGTTGGTTTCGTCAAATTCGCTGACGGGCGCCAAGGCAACATCGCCGTAGCGCCACTAATCGGCGAGGACATTTTTGTTGTGCTGTCCAGCCCGACGCCGACATTGTTTGCCTGGACGCAGATCGACATTATAGGGCGCCTGGTTTTGCCCGTGGCGATGTTCGCGCTGGCTCTTGCAACAGTATGGTGGGCGGCCGATCGGCTGGTGTTGCGCTCGGTGGTGGACTTGCGCCGTCTGGCTGGCGCCTATGCGCAAGGTGATTACGCCGCCGCGCCGCGTGAACCTGAGCAGAATGCGCCGGAAGAATTGCAGGCTTTGCGCCGCGCGCTCATCGATATGGCGGGGCGCATTGATGAGCGCGACATTACGCTCAAGAGCGCACTCGACGAGAAGCAGACATTGCTGCGGGAAGTGCATCACAGGGTGAAGAACAACCTTCAGATCATGGTCTCGCTGTTCAATATGCAGCTGCGCACTCTCGACGACGATGATGGCCGGAAGGCGCTGGAAGAGGCGCGCGCACGTGTGACGGCGCTGGCGCTCGTTCACCAAGCGCTTTACGAGGGCGACGATCTGCGCACTGTTGACCTTGCCGAATTTATCGATGGCTTGGTGCGCACGTTGGTGGATGCAGCGGGCGGCGCGAGCAAGCGCGTCGATGTGAGTGTGCAGGTGCAAGCGTCGCCGGCGCCGGCACATGTGGCCGTGCCGCTCGCGCTGTTCATCGTTGAAGCCACCACCAACGCGCTCAAGCACGCGTTTCCCGGCGAACGGGATGGGATCATCGACATCGAAGTTTCAGAGGATCACGAAGCAGGCGTCATGCGGGTCAGAATTCGCGATGACGGCGTGGGTATGCCGGCGAACCTGCGTGGGGGCCGGACGGGGGCGTCGCTGATGGCTGCCTTTGCCCGGCAGCTCGGCGGGGTCAATTCGATTGGACCGGCGCCAGGCGGCGGAGCCCAGGTCTATCTGACAGTGCCTCTTGAGCCGCCAGCGCCAGACGATACGGACTTGGCGTCCATGACGCAGGGTTCACTTCAGCCAAACGCTGAGCGGGTATAGCGTTGGGCCTGAAACGGACGAGGGCCGGCGGCCTACCCGGCGCACCAGCCCTCTTTCCGGGACGAGCGGGGAGCTGGCTTCTGGGGTTCCGCCTCGCGGCGAAAAGCCCTCTCCTTGGCATTAACGCGCGAGACGAATTTCGGTTCCCGAGAAACTCATTCTTTCGCCCGTTCCTGGTAGGAGCCATCCTCGGTGGACACCACCACACGGGTTCCAGCGCCAATATGAGGCGGCACCATGGTTTTCACGCCATTTGAGAGCTTGGCAGGCTTGTAAGACGACGAGGCCGTCTGGCCCTTTACCACCGGCTCGGTTTCAACGATCTCCAGCGTGACCTTCGACGGCAGCTCAAGCGACAGCGCTTGGCCATCGAACATGGTGAGGTAAACCTCCATATCCGAAGCAAGGTAAGCGGCTGAATCGCCAACCATTTCCTTGGAAACGGTGATCTGCTCGTAATTGTCCGGGTTCATGAACACGTAGCCCTGATCCCCTTCCTCGAAGAGATAGGTGTGCTTGATTTCCTCAACAAAGGCCTTCTCCAGCCCGTCGGTGGTCTTGTAGGTTTGCTGGGTTTTCAGGCCATCGGTAATCCGGCGCATGGTGATTGTGGTGGTGGGCGTACCCTTGCCGGGCCGAAAACTTTCAGCAGACATCACGACATAGAGTTTGCCGTCTTCGTGTTCGAGGACATTGCCCTTACGAACGTCGCTTGCGATGACCTTGACCACAATGAAGCCTTTCCTGAAGCGCGCCGCGCGCTCGTGTAACGAAATTTCGGCCCGCCTCTTAGCCTGCGTTGCGCAGCCGGGGAAGCGCGGCGAACCCGCGTGACCGTATGGGAAGGGGCGCGCCGCCACGCCGACCGAAGGCCTTTTCTCCTGGCGCGTGCAAAAATTCTGGCGGCGATCCGGGATTGGTTCGCCGATCAGGGCTTTATCGAGACCGACCTTGGCGCAATTGGACCTACGCCGGGCGCCGAGACGCACATCGCCGCTTATGCGATCGATGGAGGTTATCTGCATACCTCCCCGGAACTCGCCATGAAGGGATTGCTGGCGGCTGGGGAGAGAAAGATTTTTCGTCTGGGGCATGTCTATCGGCGCGGCGAAAGCGGGCCGCTGCACGCGCCCGAATTCACCATGCTCGAATGGTACCGCGCCAACGAGCCGTACGAGACGGTCATGGACGATTGTCTGGGGATCGTTCGCGCCGCCGGCGCTGCGGCCGGCAGCTCGATGCTTCAATGGCAGGGTGCGCAGGCCCCGATTGCCTCGCCGCCCAGCAAGGTGACCGTCGCCGAGGCGTTTCGCACCGCAGCGGGGGCCGATATCCTTAACCCGAGCCGAGAGGCATTCGAAAAAATAGTGACTGTCGCCGGAGACGATAATTGGTCTGACCTTTTCAGCCGAGTGCTGACAGGAAAAGTGGAACCGAGTCTGGATCGCAAAGCGCTCGTGATTTTGGACAAGTATCCAATCTCAGAAGCAGCGCTCGCCCGGCCGTGCGCGCGCGATCCGCGCGTCGCTGAACGCTTCGAGCTTTATGCTTGCGGCGTCGAACTCGCGAACGGTTATGGCGAACTAACCGATCCCGTTGAGCAGCGCCGGCGTTTCGTTGCGGCCATGGATGAGAAGCAAAAGCGGTACGGCGAGCGGTGGCCCGTGCCAGAGAGCTTCATCGAAGCGCTCGCACATATGCCGCCGGCCAGCGGTTGCGCGCTGGGTGTAGACCGATTGGTTATGCTGCTGACGGGCGCAAATAAGATTGAAGACGTGCTGTGGGGCGCATCCAATGAGCGCTGACGCATTGCAGGAGGTTGCGCGCCGCTACGCTGTTGCGATCACGCCAACGATCGAAAAGCTGATCGATAACAGCGATCCACGCGACCCGATAGCGCTTCAGTTTCGTCCCGATCCGCGCGAATTACTCATCACGCCAGACGAGAGGATGGATCCGATCGGCGATGACGCCCATTCGCCCGTCGAAGGGATCGTCCACCGCTATCGCGACCGCATTCTTCTCAAGCCTGTTCATGTTTGCCCGGCCTATTGCCGGTTTTGCTTTCGCCGCGAAATGGTTGGTCCCGGCAAACGCCCGACGCTGGCGCCGCGCGCGCTGGATAAGGCGGTGGGCTACATCGAAGCGCAGCCGGAAATCTGGGAAGTAATCCTGACGGGTGGCGATCCATTTTTGCTGTCGCCACGCCGCGCCGGTGCGCTCATGAAGCGGCTCTCAGCCATCGCCCATGTCAAAGTCATTCGGTGGCATACGCGCGTTCCCGTGGTGGAGCCTGCGCGTGTTTCGCCCGATTTTGCGAAAGCGCTGGCATCCGAGAAGGCGGTCTATGTGGTGCTGCACGCCAATCATGCGCGCGAGCTGACTGTCGAAGCCCGGGCCGCTTGCGCCGTGCTGATCGATGCGGGCGTCCCGATGCTGAGCCAGAGCGTGCTCCTGCGCGGCGTAAACGACAATTTGGATGCGCTAGCCGGCCTGATGCGGGCCTTCGTGGAAACGCGGATCAAGCCCTATTATCTGCATCATCCCGATCTTGCGCCTGGAACGGGACATTTTCGCCTCGGGCTGGAGGAGGGCCAAGCGCTGGTGCGCGCTCTGCGCGACGAGGTGTCGGGTCTTTGCCAGCCTACCTACGTGCTCGATATACCGGGCGGTGTCTCCAAAGCGGTGGCTGCAGCGCCTGACGTGGAATGGCGCGACGGCGCCTGTGCTATCCGGGGGCGGGATGGGGCCTGGCGCGCTTATCCCCCCTGATTTGGTGCGGACGGCGGGACTCGAACCCGCACATCTCTCGATGCCAGAACCTAAATCTGGTGCGTCTACCAGTTCCGCCACGTCCGCATTGGTGCGCTTGTAATGGTTTGGCCGGGAAAATCATGTGGGCAAATGGACAGCGGCGCGCGCCTGCGCCATAAGCCGCCGCAGCCATGGGCCATAGGCCCGGACCACCCCAAAAGCAGGACGTAAGACAGATGGAGTGCAGCACGACCTCGGAAGGCTTGACCCGGGTGTTTCACATCAAAATTCCGGCCGCCGATCTGCAGCGCCAGCTGGACGCCAAAATCGTCGAGGTGGGCCCGAAGGTGCAACTCAAGGGCTTCCGCCCCGGCAAGGTGCCCCCGGCGCATATCCGGAAGGTCTATGGCCCGGAGATATTCAACGACATCATCAACGAGGAAATCCAGAAATCCACGCAGGAAGCGATCAAAACGGCTGACGTACGCCCGTTGACGCAACCGCATCACCATCTGGAATCCGACATTGAGCAGGTCAGGGAAGGCAAAGCCGATCTGGCGTTCTTCTTCCATATCGATGTCATGCCCGATTTCGAGCCTGTGGATGTTTCCACGATTACGCTCGAACGCCCCGTTACGGCGGTGTCCGAAGAGCAGGTCGATGAGGCGCTCGCGGAGCTCGCCAAGCAAAACCGCCCATTCGAGGAAACCGACGCGGCGGCGGCGGACGGAGACGCACTAACGATTGATTTTCTTGGCAAGGTTGATGGCGTCGCGTTCGAAGGCGGATCCGCCGAAAACGCCCCTCTGCTATTGGGTTCCAAGCAATTCATTCCAGGCTTCGAAGAACAGCTTATCGGCGCGAAAGCTGGCGATGAGCGGGTGCTGAACGTCACATTTCCGGAGAGTTACGGCGCTGAAAATTTGGCCGGTAAGGCGGCTACGTTCGATGTGACGGTGAAAAAGGTTCAGACGCCGAAAGACGCGCCGGTTGATGATGCGTTTGCAGAGAAGCTTGGGTTGAAGTCTGTGGGTGAAGTGCGCGATGCGCTGCGCAAGCGGATCGAGGCGGAGCACAACGCGCAGTCCCGCGCAAAGGCCAAGCGGCGCTTGTTCGACCAATTGGACGCCGGTCACGTGTTCGATCTGCCCAAGAGCATGGTCGAGAGCGAGTTCGACGGCATTTGGCGCCAGATACTGGCCGATAAGGAAGCGGACAGGCAGGATCCGGAGGACGCAGGCAAGAGTGACGAGGAACTCGAGAAGGAGTATCGCGGTATCTCGGAGCGGCGCGTTCGGCTCGGGTTGGTGCTGGCGGAGATCGGCCGCCGCAACAATGTGCAGGTTCCTGAGGACGAGGTGAACGCCGCTTTGGGCCGTCAGGCACGGCAGTTTCCAGGCCAGGAACGCCAGGTCATCGAATACTTCCAGAAGAACCCAGGCGCGATGGCGCAGATTCGGGCTCCCATTTACGAGGAAAAGGTCGTCGACTTTATTCTTGAGCTGGCGAAGATCACCGATAAGCCGGTCAGCCGGGAAGACTTGTTCGCTGAAGAGCCCGGCGCCGAACGGTAACGACCGCCGGCAGGGCCAGGCCCTTGCGGCGAGGCGCGAAGCGCCAAATATCTAGGCCCTCACCGGGCGCGGTCGGATGCCGCGCGTCTCCTTGAAAGTCAAACATGGCAGACCCGATCGACCGCATGATGAACCTGGTGCCGATGGTGGTCGAACAGACCAGTCGCGGCGAGCGGGCGTTCGACATTTTCTCCCGGCTGCTGAAAGAGCGGGTGCTTTTCATCACCGGCGGGGTTGAGGATGGGATGGCCAGCCTGGTGACAGCGCAGTTGCTTTACCTTGAAAGCGAAAACCCTAAGCGCGAAATCCATATGTATATCAATAGCCCTGGCGGCGTTGTCAGCTCCGGTCTCGCAATTTATGACACCATGCAATACATCCGTAGCCCCGTAGCTACTTTCTGCATGGGACAAGCCGCGTCCATGGGGTCGCTTCTGCTGGCGGCCGGTCACAAAGGGCTTCGAGTGTGTCTGCCGAACGCGCGGGTCATGGTTCACCAGCCTTCCGGCGGATTCCGCGGCCAGGCCAGTGACATCGAACGTCACGCTGAGGACATTATAGCCACCAAACGGCGCCTGAATCAGATTTACGTTAAGCATACCGGCCAGTCTTATGAAGTCGTCGAAAAGACTTTGGACCGCGACTACTTCATGACGGCGGAAGAGGCTAAGGGCTTTGGAATCGTCGATCACGTCTACGAAAGACGCGAGGACATCGAAACTGTCTGAGCCTACAGGGCTTCTTGACAGGCAAAGTCGCGCTGGCTGGCCCGGTGATCGCCCGTTTGCTTGCGGCGCGGACCTTGCTGTGATGGTATTAGAAGCGATTGGTCAACGGTTCGGTAAGGCGAACACGTCCAGTCTTACGCGGCGGGCGAGGGCGGCGAGGGTAGCCGGACGCTCTGGCCCCGCTGAGGAGCGCCTATGAGCAAGAACGCCAACGCAGGCGACGGCAAGAACACTCTGTATTGTTCTTTCTGCGGAAAGAGCCAGCACGAAGTGCGTAAGCTTATCGCCGGACCGACCGTGTTCATTTGCGATGAATGCGTCGAACTCTGCATGGATATCATCCGTGAAGAGCACAAGACATCTTTGGTTAAGTCCAAGGAAGGCGTGCCGTCTCCCAAAGAGATCAAGGATGTTCTTGACGACTACGTCATTGGTCAGAGCTACGCCAAGCGCGTGCTCTCCGTTGCGGTCCATAATCACTACAAACGCCTCAATCACGCAACGAAGAACGCCGATGTGGAATTGGCGAAGTCGAACATCCTCCTGATCGGGCCGACAGGCTGCGGCAAGACGCTGCTGGCGCAGACGCTCGCGCGGATCATTGACGTGCCGTTCACCATGGCCGACGCAACTACGCTTACGGAAGCGGGCTATGTCGGCGAGGATGTCGAAAATATTATTCTCAAGTTGTTGCAGGCTGCCGATTACAACGTCGAGCGCGCGCAGCGGGGCATCGTTTATATCGATGAAGTCGACAAGATTTCGCGCAAGTCTGACAATCCTTCGATTACCCGCGACGTATCGGGCGAGGGCGTGCAGCAGGCGCTGTTGAAAATCATGGAAGGCACCGTCGCTTCTGTACCGCCGCAGGGCGGTCGCAAGCATCCGCAGCAGGAATTCTTGCAGGTGGACACGACGAATATCCTGTTTATTTGTGGCGGCGCGTTCGCTGGCCTTGATAAAATCATTTCTCAGCGCGGAAAGGGGTCTTCGATCGGTTTCGGTGCCGACGTAAAAGATCCAGAAGATCGACGTACGGGCGAAGTTCTGCGCCTTATCGAGCCGGAAGACCTTCTCAAATTCGGTCTTATTCCGGAGTTCGTGGGTCGTTTGCCTGTGCTCGCAACGCTCGAAGATCTTGATGAGTCTGCGCTTATGCAGATTCTGACCGAGCCGAAAAATGCGCTAACGAAGCAATATCAGCGCATGTTCGAGATGGAGAACGTTAAGCTGAACTTCCCTGAGGATGCTCTAAAAGCGATCTCACGGAAGGCGATTCAGCGTAAGACCGGCGCTCGCGGCTTGCGCTCGATCATGGAATCGATCCTGCTGGACACCATGTTCGAACTGCCGAGCATGCGGGGCGTGGAAGAGATCGTCGTTTCCGCCGACGTAGTCGAAGGGCGCGCCAAGCCGCTCCTCATCTACTCGGAACGGCGCGGCGGCCAGGAATCCGCGGGCTAAGCGGCACGAGCCTAAAGGCGGGCCCGTGGCGTTGCTCCTTGAAGGAGCAATAACGCTGGGCCACATTTACCCTGACAACTCGGCTGTACGGCCGATATGCGGGCACTTCCACTTATGGAATGCTTGCGCTTGAAAGGAGCCATGGATGGCTGTTCGCAAGACGCTTCCGGTGTTGCCGCTGAGGGACATCGTGGTCTTCCCGCATATGGCAGCGCCGCTTTTCGTCGGACGTGAAAAATCAGTGCGGGCGCTCGACGAAGTCATGCGCAACGACAAACAGATTTTGCTCGCCGCGCAGATGGACGCGGCCGAGGACGATCCCAGCGCTGATCGCATCTATTCGGTGGGCGCGCTGGCGACCGTCGTGCAATTGCTGAAATTGCCCGACGGCACGGTGCGCGTTCTCGTCGAGGGCGGGTCCCGGGCTAAGATCGTCAAGTTCAGCGACAATACTGAGTTCTTTGAAGCCGAAGTCGAAGTCATCGACGAAACTAACGCTGACACCTCAGAGGCGCGCGCGACGGCCAAGGCTGTTGCCGAGCAATTCGAGGCGTTCGCCAAGCTCTCGCGCAAAACGCCGCCTGAAGTCGTCTCAGCTGTCGGTCAAATCGGTGAGCCGACGCGGCTTGCCGACACAGTGGCTGCACACCTGTCGATCAAGATTTCTGACAAACAGGCCCTGCTTGAGACTGCTGACGTCCCGCAGCGCCTGGAAAAAGTGCTCGGTTTGATCGAGGGCGAAATTGGCGTGCTGCAGGTGGAGCGAAAAATCCGCAACCGCGTCAAGCGGCAGATGGAGAAAACCCAGCGCGAGTATTATCTGAACGAGCAGATGAAGGCGATCCAGAAGGAGCTGGGCGACGGCGAAGAAGGCCGCGACGACCTTGCCGAAATGGAAGAGCGCATCCGCAAAACCAAGCTGAGCAAGGAAGCGCGTGGCAAGGCCGAAGCGGAATTGAAGAAACTTCGGCAAATGTCGCCGATGAGCGCTGAATCAACAGTCGTCCGTAATTATCTCGACTGGCTGCTGTCGCTGCCCTGGAATTCGCGCAAGAAAGTGCAAAAGGATCTAATCAAGGCCGAACAGATTCTGGACGAGGATCATTACGGCCTGGAGAAAGTGAAGGAGCGTATCCTCGAATATTTGGCCGTGCAGGCGCGCACGAATAAGTTGCGAGGGCCGATTTTATGCCTCGTCGGCCCGCCCGGTGTCGGCAAGACGTCGCTCGGCAAATCGATCGCTAAAGCAACGGGCCGCGATTTCGTTCGTATGTCGCTTGGCGGCGTGCGAGATGAGGCCGAAATCCGCGGGCACAGGCGCACATATATCGGCTCGATGCCCGGCCGTGTGATCCAGTCTATGAAGAAGGCCAAGACCAGCAATCCGCTGTTCCTGCTCGACGAAATCGACAAGCTGGGCGCCGATTACCGTGGCGATCCTTCAGCGGCGCTGCTGGAGGTGCTCGACCCCGAACAAAACTCGTCGTTCAACGATCACTATCTCGAAGTCGATTATGATCTGAGCGACATTCTGTTCATCACCACGGCCAACAGCCTGAACATGCCGCAGCCTTTGCTCGATCGCATGGAGATCATTCGCATCCCCGGCTACACCGAAGATGAAAAGATCGAGATCGCCCGGCGTCACCTGTTGAACAAGCAGATTGAAGCCAATGGCTTGAAGAAGGAAGAGTTTTCCTTATCCGACGATGCGCTGCGCGATCTCGTGCGCCGCTACACGCGCGAAGCCGGCGTCCGTTCATTGGAACGCGAGTTGGCCAATCTGGCACGAAAGGCGGTGCGTGAGATTGAAAGCAAGAAAGCGACGAAAGTCGAGATCACCGAGACAAACCTGCCCGATTACGCCGGCGTGTGGAAGTATCGCTATGGCGAGAGTGATCGGGAGGATCAGGTCGGTGTTGTAACCGGGCTGGCGTGGACCGAAAGCGGCGGCGACATTTTGACGATTGAAGCCGTGCAGATGCCGGGCAAGGGCGCAATGACCGTGACCGGCAATCTTCAGAACGTCATGAAGGAGAGCATCTCGGCTGCGAACTCATTTGTTCGCGCGCGCGCTGTTCAGTTTGGCGTTCGCCCGCCGATATTCCGCTCGCGTGATATTCACGTGCATGTTCCGGAAGGCGCGACGCCGAAAGACGGGCCCAGCGCGGGCATCGCCATGGTGACGGCGATCGTTTCGGTGCTCACGGGCGTGCCGGTGAAGTCCGACGTCGCCATGACCGGCGAGGTCACATTGCGTGGGCGTGTGCTGCCGATTGGCGGTTTGAAGGAAAAGCTGCTTGCGGCGCTCCGCGGCGGAATCAAGACCGTGTTGATCCCGAAAGACAACGAGAAGGATCTCGTAGACATTCCCGACAACGTAAAGACAAACCTCAAAATCATTCCGGTTTCCATCGTGGATGAGGTGCTCACCCACGCGCTTGCAGGGCCGCTGAAGGCGATCGACTGGAGCGAGGAAGATCAACTTGCTGAGGAACGTCACGCCTTGCGCGAAGGCGGTTCCGACGGGGAGGCTCGTCCGCATTGACAACGAATCGCTTTGCCCATTCGCTGGGCGACGACATTGTGACAAGAAAGTTAGGCCGGCCTGCCGCCTTTAGCTTTGACAAGGGCGGGGGCCGCCTTTCCTATGCGCCCCTTGCAAAAGAGATAGGGGACGCCTGTGAACAAGGCTGAGCTGATCAACGAGGTTTCGAACCGTGCGCCCCACGCCCGCGCCGTCGCTGCTGACGTCGTGGACGCGGTTTTCGATGTGATGATCGATGCCCTGAAAAAGCGCGAAGAAGTGCGCATCCCGAATTTCGGCGTTTTCGAAGTCAAGGACACGGCCGCTCGTAAGGCGCGTAATCCCCAAACCGGCGAAGAGGTCAAGGTGCCCGCCGGCCAAAAGGCCCGGTTCAAGCCCGGCAAAGCACTCAAGGACGCGCTCGACGGCGCCAGCGCCCTAACTCGCTAAGGGCGCACAACATCGGCTTTGCCTAGCGCTGCAATCGCGCTAGGCAGGGTCCATGCTTGCTAAAATCTTCCGCCCGGCGAGGAACGCCATGCAGTCTGGGCAAGCCGGCGCGCGCCGCTGGCTGCTCGAATTCGAGCCCGGCCGCGCTCCGCCTGCCGAACTGCTGATGGGCTGGACCTCATCGGCGGACACTAACGTACAGGTGCGCTTGGATTTTGAAAGCAAAGAGCAGGCGATCGCCTTTGCGCGACGCCACGCCATTCCGCATGAAGTGTATGATCCGCCGGAAACAAAACGCGTGATCAAGGCTTACAGCGACAATTTCTCATTCAGACGCAAAGAGCCCTGGTCGCATTGACGGCCTTCCTGCTTTTAGGCGCCCATAGCTCAACTGGATAGAGCACCCGCCTTCTAAGCGGGCGGTTGCAGGTTCGAGTCCTGCTGGGCGCGCCAAGTCAGTGAAGATGAGCCAGACTAGCATCGAGATCGGCGATCAGATCGTCTGCATGCTCCAGCCCGATGGAAAGCCGCAGCAATGGTCCTTCAGCGCGCCAGGGGCGCGCCGTACGCACGATCTGCGGGTCGCAGGGAATGATCAAGCTTTCAAAGCCGCCCCAGGAAAAACCCATCGCAAACAGCGAAAGCGATTCAAGAAAAGCCTTCAATTTCTCAGGCGCCACGGAGTTCAACACGACGCCAAACAATCCGGCAGCGCCAGTGAAGTCTCGCCGCCACAGCGCATGGTCGGGGTGCGAGGCAAGGGCAGGGTGAAGGACGCAAGCAACTTCGGGCCGCGTTCCTAGCCATTGCGCGATGATGAGTGCGCCCTCTGATTGGCGCTTCAAGCGGACGTGCAAACTGCGCATGCCGCGCAGCGCGAGATACGCATCGTCCGGCGCACACCCAAGCCCGATTTCCTTGTAAGCGGCGCGCACGCGCGCCGCCCAAGCTGGCGTGGATGAAAGAACCGCGCCAACAAAAGCATCCGCGTGGCCAGCCTGATATTTTGTCAGCGCCTGAACCGAAAGATCGATGCCGTGATTAAATGGCTTGAAATAGACTCCCGCGGACCACGTGTTGTCGATAATCGTGGGAACGCCCCGCGCTTTGGCGGCCGCGGCGATTGCCGGCGCGTCCTGTATCTCGAATGTCAGCGATCCCGGCGATTCCATCATGATCGCGCATGTGTCTGCTGTGATCAAACCGGTGATGTCTTGTCCGATGCGTGGATCGAAGTAGATGGTGCGCACGCCGATGCGCTTCAGCATTTTATCGCAGAACCGCCGCGTGGGCCCGTATACGGAATCCGTAACCAACAATTCACCGCCAGCCCGCGCCACCGTCAGGATTGCAAGCGTGCAAGCATTGAGCCCGGACGGCGCCAAGCTGGCGCCTGCGCCGCCTTCGACGGCAATAAGCGCATCGCACAACGCCTGCTGCACCGCCATGCCTTCAAGCGCGTAGGTTTTCACCGGCGCGTCATAGAGATCGTCGGTGTCTTTCAGCACCAGGGTAGAAGCATGATGCACCGGCGGGTTGACCGCACCGTCCTGACGCGAAGAATCGCGTCCAGCTATGTTCACGAGCGTTTCGGGATGCAATTTTCCGAGCGGCGGTATCTTTGCCATTGCGTCAGGCGCTTGCGATCGGCGTATCGGGATGAGCGCCCCATTCGGCCCAAGACCCATCATACACGGGCACGTCCCACTTGCCGATGCGCGCAAAGGCAAGCGCCAGCGTGGCGGCCGAAACTCCCGAGCCGCACGTACAGATCACCGGCTTGCCAGCTTCTACGCCGACGTCCGCCAGCAGGCGCGCCAGCGTCAGAGGGGCTTTCATTTTGCCGTCCTTGTCGAACAAGAGCGCAGGCGGAAGATTCAGCGCACCGGGCATGTGTCCGCCCCGAAGTCCGGGACGCGGCTCGGGCTCTACACCGTCAAAGCGTCCCTTGGGACGCGCATCGATAATTTGAGTTCCAGCCTCGACAGCCTTGCGCATGTCCGGCAGCGTCCGCACGAGGCCGGCATGATAGCGCGTCGAAAAATGGCGCTCCTGCCGGCGCATATCTGGCCCGTCCTCCACCTCTCCGCCTGCCGCGATCCACGCGGGCAACCCCCCGTCCAGCACGAAAACATCGTCGTGTCCCATGACACGGAAATTCCACCAGACGCGCGCGGCGGAAAACAACCCGCGTGCGTCATAAACGACGATCGTCGCCCCATCGCCAATACCTGCTTTACGCATGGCGGCCGCGAATTTCTCGGGCGGCGCAAGCATGTGCGGTAGGGACGAGTTTGTGGCGGCAATGGTGTCGACATCAAAAAAATAAGCGCCGGGAATTCGTGCGCGGGCATGTTCGTCGCGGGCGTCGAAGGGCTCGATCGGCAAAAACCATGTGGCGTCAATGATCCGCAGATCAGGCGCGCCCAGACGCGATTTCAGCCAATCGACAGAGACGAGCGGGTCTCGCTTTTCGCTCATGCGGACTCCATCCATTCAGGATAGGGCAGGTGGCGCGCCCTAAGGAAAGCCGGATTGTAAAGTTTGCTCATATAGCGGGAGCCAAGATCACATAGCACCGTAACGATCGTCTTGCCTGGCCCAAGCGCCTGCGCCAGGCGCATCGCCCCGACTATGTTGATGCCGGCCGAGCCGCCAAGGCACAGCCCTTCTTCGCGCACCAGCGCGTAAAGGACCGGCAGCATCTCACTGTCCTCGATGCGAAATGCTCTGTCGACTACGGCGCCTTCAAGGTTCGCCGTGATACGGCTCTGGCCGATGCCTTCGGTAATGGACTCGCCTTCGGCCTTCAGTTTTCCATGGGCATAGTAGTTATAGAGCGCCGCGCCGCCGGGATCGGCCAAGCCGATCCTGACCGCTGGATTGCGTTCCTTCAGCGCCATGGAGACGCCGGCCAGCGTACCGCCGGTTCCCACCGCGCAGATGAAGCCATCCACGGCGCCTCCGGTCTGCTCCCAGATTTCACGGCCCGTGGTGTCGTAATGCGCCTGGCGGTTGGCGGTGTTGTCGAACTGGTTTGCCCAGATGGCGCCGTTCGGCTCCCGGGCGTTCAGCTCATCAGCCAGCCGGCCCGAAAAGCGGACATAATGATCCGGGTGGCTGGCCGGGACGGCATCGACTTCGACAAGCTCTGCGCCCAACAAGCGGATTGCGTCTTTTTTCTCCTGGCTCTGCGTACGCGGAATGACGATCGTGGCGCGATAGCCGAGCGCTGCGCCGACCAAAGCGATCCCGATGCCCGTATTGCCCGCGGTGCCCTCAACAATGCGTCCACCGGGACGAAGCACGCCGCGCCGCTCAGCGTCGCGAATAATGTAAAGCGCTGCGCGATCTTTAACCGACTGCCCCGGGTTCATGAATTCGGCCTTGCCCCAGATGTCACATCTGGTTTCAGTCGAAGCCCGCTTGAGGCGAATGAGAGGCGTGTTGCCTATCGTTTCGATAACGCTGGGCGCGCTGCGGGCAGGGTGGTGATGAGTGTCCACCGACCTGGTCTAGATGGCCCTCGCACGGGGTTCAAGCAGCGCCTGAACGGGGTTAGGCCTTAGCCAGCGCGACTTGAACAACATCAGTTCTCGCGGTGCGGAAACCGGCTTCACAATAACTGAGGTAGAAGCGCCACAGGCGCTTGAACCGTTCGTCGAAGCCAAGGCTGCGTATTTCTTCCCAATGGGCCGTGAAGCGCTGCCCCCAGGCGGCAAGGGTGTCAGCGTAATGCTCACCGAAGCGATGCACAGGTTCCCACGCCAAACCGGCCTGTGTCGCTTCTTCCTGCAGGCGCGAAAGGCTCGGCAGCATGCCGCCCGGAAAGATGTAGCGTTGAATAAAGTCAGCCCGGCGACGGTAGGCGGCAAACAGGTCGTCCTTAATCGTTATAATCTGCAACGCGGCGCGGCCACCCGGCTTCAATAGAGAGGACACTTTGGCAAAGTAGTCAGACCAGTACCGCTCACCCACGGCCTCGAACATTTCAATCGACGCAATCTTGTCAAAGGCGCCATCGGCATCGCGGTAGTCGAGCAACTTTATTTCTACGCTATCGGATAACCCGGCGCGCGCGATCCTCTCACGTGCGTACAGAAGTTGCTCGTTCGAAATGGTAAGGCCGGTTACACGCACGCCGTAATCCCGCGCCGCCACTTCCGCAAACCCGCCCCAACCGCAACCGATCTCAAGGAGATGCTCACCAGGCTTGAGCTGGAGCTTATCTGCCAGCGCCCGATATTTGTTTATCTGACCAGCGGTTAGATCGTCGCCTGGCTTAAAGCACGCGGATGAGTAGGTCATCGTCGGATCGAGCCACGCTTGGTAGAAGCGATTGCCGAGATCATAATGCTCGTGAATGTTGCGCCGCGCGCCCTCGCGATTGTTGTCCCGTCGTATATGCGCGATCATGTTGGCCGCCCGCGCTAGCCAATTTCCGCGGAACAAGCGCATGATCTGCTCAGCGTTAAGGCTGAAGAATTCCAGCACGGCCGACAAATCGGGAGTGTCCCAATAGCCGGCGATGTAGGCGTCAGCAAAGCCGATATCGCCCGCCGCAAGAACCTTGCGGGCAAAGGCATAGTCGCGCACATCCATCTGCGCCGCCGGTCCGGCCTCGCTTCCCCCGAAGGCGATCACACGCCCACCCGGCAAGCGCATCTCGAGGCTTCCGTGTTTTGTTGGCAGGCAGGCGAACATTACGGCTTTGGCGCTTGCCGGCGCGCCCTTTATGCTGGCGATCAAGCCAGCGGAGGCCGTTTCAGCCTTCCGCTTAAATGCGGGATCGGCGCTCATCGGCAAAATCCTATTCAACTAATTCGCCCGGCGAAAGGGAGGGTGCATGGTGCAGAGGCGCGGTGTCGGGATGTGAGATCGATTGCGCCGGGGGCGGAGGCTTAGGCCGGTACCGTGCGCCCCGGAGCCAAAGCTTCAACGCCTGCCAATGTATTGACGTCACAACGCCGACCGTCATCAGGGGCAGTCCAAAGAATGCGCGGATCAACGCCCAATCTGACAAACGAGCACGCCGCCCATTCAACGTGGCGACGTGCTCCAGCACGCCGCCAGTAATGTTCTCCACCACCAGCGCCAACCGCTCATTTGGCGGCCGCACCTGAAAGCGGTACTCGCCACAAACATCGAAAAATGGGGAGACGTGGAATATTTTGCGCACGCGCTGCTTTTCGCCGGCGCGGTATGGCGTCACGTAGGAATGCTTCTCGCCGAACGTGTTGCGCACTTCGTAGATTACGCCGGCCAGAGTGCCGGACTTGTCGAATCCGAACAACAGCGAGATCGGGTTAAATGCGAAGCCGAGAAGGCGCGGCAGGGCGAGGAGTTCAATTCTTCCGCCGTCAATATTCACGCCTGCCTTGACGAAAGCGTCCTCCGCCCATGCGCGCAAGGGCTGATCGCCGCCGTGATCATCGTCATGGAAGCTGAATAGATTGAACTTGTTGTGCGATAGAAAGCGAAGCCCGGCCGTATCTTGCGCGATGTTGTCGATGTCTAGCAGCAGATAGAACAGCGAATAGGTGAAGCAATGGGCGCCCGCTTGAACCCGGCGGTGCGTGGTTTGCGCCCTATAGGCGGCGGAATTCATCCGCTCGCTCCCGCAACAACGGGAGCGGCGTGCGGTCTTGCTCGCGCGGCCTGAGTACGAGATACGCTCGAGTTCCAAGGAATGCGCGCGCCCAGGCGCTGGGCTACGGCCAAACCGGAAGCCAAGCCGTCCTCGTGGAAGCCATAGCCCAACCACGCGCCGGCGAACCAGGTCCGATGCTCGCCCTGCAGACGACCTATCGCATCCTGTGCCGCCAGCGCAGCGTTGTTGAATTGAGGGTGGTCGTACATGAAGCGCGAAAAGGTTAGCGCTGGCTCCGGGGGCTGATCAGGATTCAGCGTCACAAATACGGGTCGCTGCGGGTCGAGACGCTGGAGACGGTTCATCCAGTACGAAACGCACACCCCAGCGCCCTCGTTCCTGCCACGCAAATAATTCCAGGAAGCCCACGCTTTCGTCCGCCTCGGCATTAGACGCTTATCGCGATGCAGGAATGCTTCGTTGGGCGCGTACTTTATAGCGCCAAGTGCATCCCGCTCGGCACGGGTCGCGTCCAACAGCAGCTCCAGCGATTCGTTCGGGTGGCACGCCAGGACGACGTGGTCGAAATCAAAGTCGCCGTGAACGGTGCGCACGCTTACGACATTGTCACTGCGGGTAATCGCCTTTACTGCCGCGCCGCTCCGAACGCGTGATCCAAGGGCCGAGCGAAGTTCGCTGACATAGCTCCGGCTACCGTCGGCGACGGTGCGCCACCCAATGCGGTTCGTGCTGCTCAGCAGCCGGTGATTATCGAAAAAACGCAGAAATGTGGCGGCCGGATAACGGAGCATGTCGCGCTCCGGCGTCGACCAAATCGCCGCGCCCATCGGCAACAGGTAATTGCTAAGAAAGTGGGGGCTGAGGCGAAGGCTTTCGATGTATTCTTGGAGCGTCGCGCCGTTTATCGTGTCCCCACGGATATCTTGGAGCGCCGCCCGGTTGAACTTCAAGATATCCGTCAGCATGGCGAGGAAAGCCGGGCGCGTCAGGTTCCGTTTCCACGCGAACAGACCAGCTATGCCATCGCTCGACCACTCGAACCCGGCCGGATCGCTGACTGAGAAGCTCATGTCTGACTCGATGCTCTGTACGCCCAGATTATCGAGCAGAGCAGTGAAGTTAGGATAATTTTTCTGATTGAATACGACAAAGCCCGTATCCACAGCCATCACGCCGCCATCATAGTCTATTTCAACGGTGTTGGCGTGGCCGCCGAGGCGTTCGTGGCGCTCAAAGAGGGTCACGTCATGGACGTTTCGGAGCGCCCACGCGGCGCCAAGCCCCGAGACACCCCCACCAATTACTGCAATACGCATTATCCGGTCCTGGCGCCCGGCGTTTGGGCTGATTAACTACGCCAAGGGCGTGGAATTGGATCAGCCTGAGCGAGCGTAACCGTGTTCTGTCAGCCCAAACAAGGCAAGGCCGAATGCGATGGCGCGGCCCCGCGCGCCATCAGTCAGCCCCGGGTCGCGATCAAGCGCCATGCGCGCCTCGCTGTCCGCTGCGGAGAGCAAGTTGGCATGCACCTCGCCGTTTACAAACTTGAAGGGAGGGAAACCGCTTTGCTGGGTTCCCATGATGTCGCCCATGCCGCGTAATTTATAATCCATCTCCGCTATGATGAAGCCGTCCTCGGTGCGCCGCAGTGAGTCCAGCCTTTCGCGCGCCGTCTGTCCCAGGGGTGGACGCCACAGAAGCACACACGAACCGGGCTTATCACCGCGGCCGACGCGGCCACGCAATTGGTGCAATTGCGCCAGCCCAAAGCGTTCGGCGTGCTCAACGACCATGATCGTAGCTTCGGGGATGTTGACCCCCACTTCGATGACGGAGGTCGCCACCAGCAGGAACGCGTCACCGGATCGTAGCCGGTCCATCTCCGCATCGCGTGCGGTCGCGGACATGCGCCCGTGGACGAGCGCGACAGCGTCGCCAAAGCGTTGCTTGAGAAGCTCATAGCGGTCCTCTACGGCCGCTAGATCCAGCGCTTCCGATTCCTCGATCAGCGGGCATACCCAGTATGCGCGTTCACCGCGCTCTGCGGCGTCGGCAATCGCCTCTACGATTTCGTCAGCCTTGGTAGTGGGTTTGGCGATCGTGCGGATGGGTTTGCGCCCCGGCGGCTTTTCATCGAGTATGGAGATGTCCATATCGCCATGTACGGCTAGCGCGAGGGTGCGTGGAATCGGCGTCGCGCTCATCACCAGAACATGTGGATGCAAGCCTTTAGCCACCAGGCGCATACGGTCGGACACGCCGAAACGGTGCTGTTCATCAATGACGATAAGCCCAAGCTCGGCAAACGAAACATCATCTTGCAATAGGGCGTGTGTGCCGATCACGGCGTTTATCTCGCCTGCCGCCAACTTTTCCAGAATGGCGCGCTTTTCCTTTCCCTTGTCTCGGCCTGTGAGCACAACCGCCTTTAAATCAGCGGCTTCCAGCATGGGGATCATGCTTTGACCATGTTGGCGCGCCAGGATTTCGGTAGGAGCCATTAATGCGCTTTGCACGCCCGCTTCAGCCGCACGCGCCATCGCGAGCGCAGCGACCACCGTTTTACCTGAACCAACATCACCCTGTAGCAATCGCAGCATCGGCGACGCGATCGCCATATCCTTGGCGATTTCGCCAGTCGCGCGCTTCTGCGCCGCTGTAAGGTCATAAGGCAAAGAGGCGCCAAGCCGTTTCTCGCGCTCACCGTCCGCCAAAAGGGCGCGGCCAGCCTGACTGCGCCGCGCTGCGCGGCGAAGATGCAGCGCACATTGGCGCAGAAACAATTCGTCATAGGCAAGGCGAGTGCGGTAGGCGCCCTCGGGCGCTAGATCGGCCAGTTCCTGCGGTTGATGTTGGCGCATCAAGCTCTCACCGAACCCCGCCCACGCGTTCGCCGAAAGCGTCGCCTGATCGAGCCATTCCGGCGGCGCGCCGAGGAGGGGCGCTGCCTGTTTGATCGCCCGTTGCAACGTTCGTCCGGCGAGGCCAGCGGTCAGCGGATATACCGGCTCAATCGCAGGTGGAGCGTCCCCCTTCTCTGGATCGACAACATAGTCGGGGTGAAGCATCTGGCGCTCACCTTTGTAGTGATCCACCTTGCCGCTCACGAGCCGCCGCTGTCCAATGGGCCACATCCGCTCAAGCATTTCCTTGCGCGGCCGAAAATAAGCCACCGACAGAAAGCCGGTCTCGTCGCGCAGCCGCACGCGATAGGGCGAGCGCGCGGAAAACGACGGCAGGTGCGCATCGACTTCGACATCGAGCGTAGCGATCTCTCCATCGCGCGTATCAGCGATGGGCACGCGGTTTCGCCGGTCAATTGCCCCATGCGGCATAAGAAACAGCAGGTCGCGCGTGGCCGGTCCACCCGCCACATGCGCGATCAGCTCGGCGGTATCTTTTTTTGCCCCTTTTAGCGCCGCGGGTGGGGCCAGCAGGGCTGTGAGATCGGGTATCTGGTCGGACAAGAACGCCACACAGTTGGCCGCACTGACAGGCGTTGAGACTTGGTCTATAGCCCGCGCCCCTGCAAGTCTGGCCTGACCTGATTCCAACGCCTATCTGAAGAGCAATGGACGACCGCCGCAAACGCCTCACCCTCCGCGCCTGGCGGCGGGGCTTCCGTGAGATGGACCTGATCTTGGGGTCTTTTGCAGATTCGCGCGCCGCCTCGCTATCCGAGGACGAAATGGCGACGTTCGAGGCGCTGCTGGAGGCGGCGGATCAGGATGTTTACGACTGGATACTGGGCCGTGCGCCGGCGCCGGCTATCCATGACAGCCCCTTGTTCGCAGAGGTGAGGGCGTTCGCAGCTTCGGGAACGGTTCGGTCTTGAGCGCACTCTATCCTATAGCGCCAAAGCCGCTGCAGGAAATCGGCCGCCGCGAGGGCGCGTTGCTGGTGTGCAACGCCCCTGACGGAGTCGACGCCACAGCGTTCGCCGCTGCGCTCCGGCTGCGCGGCGGCGTGGGTTTGTTCGTCACGCGCGATGAAGCCCGCGCGGCAAGCGCCGAAGCCGTGATGGCGTTTTTCGTCCCTGAGTTAGAAGTCGTCCGCCTGCCGGGCTGGGACAATCTGCCCTACGATCGCATCTCTCCAACGCCGGCTGTCGCCGCACAGCGCACAGCGGTGCTTGCCCGCCTCGTTAAGCGCAAGGAGGGGGAACCGCCGATCGCGGTGATCGCCACGGCGTCGGCCGTCACCCAGCGCGCCGCGCCACGAGCGCGCGTCGCTGCGGCCGCGTTCTCAGCCGCGGCCGGTGAGATCGTGGATACGGAAGAGTTGGAAGCCTACCTGCAGATCAATGGCTACGGCCGCGCAGGCACGGTTCGCGCGCCCGGCGACTTTGCCATTCGCGGCGGCGTCACCGATGTGTTTTCCCCCGGCGCGAAAGAGCCGATCCGGTTCGACTTCTTCGGAGACCAGCTGGAATCGATCCGCAGCTTTGATCCGGAAACACAGCGCTCCACACATCAACTGAAGCGCGCAGATCTGACGCCGGTCAGCGAAGTGCTGCTCGACAATGACTGCGTGCGACGTTTTCGGGCCAAGTTCGTCGATAATTTCGGCGTAGGGGCTGATCAGATGTACGAGGCCGTGACGGCCCACATCCGCCGCCAGGGCATTGAGCAATGGTTGCCCTATTTCTACGAGCGGCTTGAAACGGTTTTCGACTACGCAGGCCCCAGCGCGCTGATCGGCTTCGAACATCTGGCTGAAGATTCATGCAAGGAACGCTTCGATCAGGCCAGGGAACATTACGAGGCGCGCCGTTCAGCGCCGGCCGTGCGGGGAACCACGCCGTTCCGCGCGCCTTCGCCAGATCAGCTTTATCTTTCGCCGGATGCGGTGAACGAAATCCTGCGGCCGCTCCGTGTGCGACGCTTCACGCCTTTCGTTGAGGCCGGACGCGAGAGCATCGACCTGCGCGCCAAAGTCGGGCGGAGCTTCGCCGCCGAACGAGCAACCCCGGACCTCAACGTATTCGAAATCGCGGCGCAGCACGTTCGCGCCTTGGCTAAGGGCGGCAAGCGCGTGATCCTGGCGGCTTGGACTGAAGGGTCCGCCGAGCGGTTGGCCGCGGTGATGGCCGATCATGGGCTCAAGGACGTGCGGCCAGCAACCGGCTGGCCGCAAGCGCTAGCCCTGAAGGCCAGCGAAATCGCGTTGTCGGTTCTGCCATTGGAGCACGGCTTCGAGAGCGAAGACGTGGCCGTGCTGTGCGAGCAGGACGTGCTGGGCGACCGTCTTGCCCGGCCCCGCAAGAAGGGGCGGGCGGCGGGCCTGATCGCAGAGGCAGCGGCCTTGGCGCCGGGCGATCTGATCGTCCACTCAGATCATGGGATCGGCCGCTACGACGGGCTGAAGACTCTGGACGCTGCTGGCGCGCCGCACGATTGCCTCGAGTTGGAATACGCCGGCGGCGACAAGCTTTACCTGCCGGTGGAGAACATCGAGCTCGTCACGCGGTACGGCTCCGAAGAATCCGGGGTGCAGCTGGATAAACTTGGTGGCGCAGGCTGGCAGCAGCGCAAGGCCCGCGCGAAAAAGCGTCTCCGCGATATGGCTGCGGAGTTGATCAAGATCGCCGCCCAGCGCGCATCCCGCCATGCCGAGGCGTTGGCGCCACCCGAAGGCCTATGGGACGAGTTCTGCGCCCGCTTCCCATACGAAGAAACGGATGACCAGCTGGCGGCGATCGGCGACGTGGTGGGCGACCTGGGCTCGGGCGCCCCCATGGATCGCTTGATCTGTGGCGATGTTGGCTTCGGCAAAACGGAAGTGGCGCTTCGCGCCGCGTTTCTGGTCGCGATGAGCGGCAAGCAAGTGGCTGTCGTCGGTCCAACGACGCTTCTGGCGCGGCAGCATTTCAAGACGTTTGAAGAGCGGTTCCGCGGCCTGCCTATTCGTGTGCGACAGCTTTCGCGTCTGGTCGGCGCGAAGGAGGCGGCAGAAACTCGTGCGCAGCTTACCGACGGCACGGTCAATATCCTCGTCGGCACGCATGCCGTCCTGGCGGCGAGCGTCAAATTCCAGGATCTCGGCCTGGTTATCGTCGATGAGGAACAGCATTTCGGCGTAAAGCACAAAGAACGATTGAAGGACTTGCGCGCTGACGTTCATGTGCTGACGCTTTCAGCAACGCCCATTCCGCGCACGATGCAGCTGGCGCTTTCAGGCATCCGAGAAATGTCGATCATCGCCACCCCGCCCGTCGATCGGATGGCCGTGCGCACCTATGTAACACCATTCGATCCGGTTACGATCCGCGAAGCGGTGCTGCGTGAACGCTATCGTGGCGGACAGAGCTTTTATGTTGTGCCGCGAATCGCTGATCTGGCGGACGCCGAGCGCTTCATGCGCGAATCCGTGCCTGAAGTGCGCGTCGTCGCCGCGCATGGGCAGATGGCCGCCAACTCGCTTGATGAGATCATGAGCGCCTTTTATGACGGCCAGTACGATGTGCTGCTCTCCACCAGCATCGTCGAATCTGGGCTCGACATTCCGCGCGCCAACACGCTGATCGTGCATCGCGCCGACATGTTCGGGCTGGCGCAATTGTATCAGTTGCGCGGCAGGGTAGGGCGTTCGCGCGTGCGCGCGTACGCATATCTCACCACAACGACGGAGCAGATGCTGACGGCTGGCGCAGAGAAGCGGCTGCGCATCCTATCATCACTCGACAATCTTGGCGCCGGATTCACGCTGGCCAGCCACGATCTGGACATGCGCGGCGGCGGCAATCTTCTCGGCGAGGAACAATCGGGTCACATCAAGGAAGTGGGCGTTGAACTCTATCAGACCATGCTGGAAGAAGCGGTGCAGGCATTGAAAGAAGGGCGGGAAGAAACCGCCGATACGCGATCGTGGTCGCCGGCGATCAATGTTGGCGCCGCCGTACTGATCCCGGAAAACTACGTCCCGGACCTCACGGTGCGGCTGGCGCTTTACCGCCGTCTGGCGGACATCGACAGCGATGCCGAGCGTGAGGCGTTCGCCGCGGAAATGATTGACCGCTTCGGGCCGCTGCCTCTGGAGGCTCAGCAGCTAGTCCTCGTTGCCGGTCTCAAGGCCATGTGCAAGCGCGCCAACATCGCCAAGCTCGACGCTGGTCCAAAGGGCGCCTCGATTACGTTCCGCGACCCGGGCTTTCCCGATCCCACAGCGCTCGTCCGTTATGTGCAAAGCAAGCCTCTGGACTTCAAGGCGCGCCCCGATGGCAAGCTGATTGTGTCTGGTGATTGGCCGGACGCTCCGGGGCGGCTGAAAGCGTTGAGGGGCTTTCTTGAAACGCTGTCGCGGTTAGCTGAAAGGGCCGTCGCTTAGGCGGCTTTGGAAAGCATCGCGCGAGACAAGAAGCCCGCGCCGCTTTCGCCGGGCGATAGCTCGACCACCTCGTAGCCAAGGCGCACGGGTGCGCCCAGTCCATCGCCCGCTGCGAAGGCGGTGCATTCGCAGACACTGATCACACGCCCCAGCGCAGCCGCTGCGCCTTGCGCGCGGGTGCTGGGGAAGGCGATTGCGATCCTATGCGCGTCGATCGCCGCAACGCAGTCAGACGCCCGCGTTAGTCTGGAACAGAGGTTCAAAATATCGCCAAAGCCTTCGCGCCAGGCCGCTGCGCCAGCGGCTGCCGATCTGGCTTCCAAAACACCAACAGAAAGAGGACGGCCGTGGTCGTGGTGGATCTGCGCGAGTCCTTCCAGATGGCGACTAAAAAAAGCAAAGGTCTCCTCAGGCGCTACTATGGAGGCTTCTAATGCCCGTGTGAGCGCGCGGCGCAAACGGGCGCGGCGGATGTCCTCGATCAGCCATAGCGCGGCCTTAGGCGCTTCAAATCGCGCTTGCATCGCCTCATCGGCGCCGCGCTCAAGCGCCAGGGCACGATCGTCCTCGGACTCTCCCAGAAAATAGGCCGGCATGTCGTGCAGGCTGGAGTTTCGGCGCAACGCGGCGATTAAGGAAAGCGCCGGACCGCAATCGTCGCCGCCAAACAACACCAGCGCGTCGAACTTTTCGTCGTGAATGTGATCGAATGCGCTAAAGGAGGTGAACGTCGCGCCCATCCGTCCGCCCCACGTTTGCATGGCCCGCTGCAAGGCAAGGAACGAAGGGCTGGGGTTGCCGACAAACAGAACCGAAGCAGGCGTGTTGTAGTTCGCTGTCACCAAGGGCGGCGCAAGTGAGAGCGATTCCGCAGTGCTGGCTCGCGCGACTACTTCTGCTGAAAGCACGCCGTCGCGAAACACCCGCTTGATGCGCCGGCTGATTGTTTGGGGCGCAGAGTCGAGATCAGCCCACGCGTCCAACCTCGCCGCGATGCTAGGCGGTGGCGCGTCACCCGCGCACGCGCCCACCAGGGCAAGGGAAGGCGCGCCGTCGTCGCGAAGATTTTGCGCAAAAGCGATCGCCTGCGCCGCATCTGCGCCATCAAGGACGGTAACGTCTTCGCCGCCCGGGGCGCTGCGAAATGCAGCAGGACCAACCATTGCCGTTGCTTCTAATCCCGCGCCTTCGAGCTGTTCGACAATCGGCCGCGCGCGGCGGGTGTCTGGGCTACGAACTACGATGCGCATGGGTCTCTCAGGATGGGCGAGAACCCTTATTGCCGCTACGTGCTTTGAAAGCAAACGTATCGCGCCCGGCGCGCGCGCGATTGGCCGGCGCACCCCATTCATGCAGCGTTCAACCAGAATGGCGTTAACTCTTCCTCGGACGGCGCGCGATATCTGTCCCTCGCTCGCGACGCTGCTCCGAGACAGGAGACGTCGGTGGTTTATGGCCGCCGACGTCTCTCTTGTTTATATAGCTTCAGCGGCGGCGTGCGCGCTTGCCCATGCCCATTGGAAATTGTAGCCGCCCAGCCAGCCGGTGACGTCCAGGGCTTCGCCAATAAAATAAAGGTTAGGAACGCTCCGCACTGCCATAGTTTGTTGCGATAGGGCGTTCACATCAACCCCGCCCACCGTAACCTCCGCCTTCGCGTAGCCCTCGGTGCCGACCGGAGACACGGGCCACGCCTTTAGTTTTTCACCCGCCGCGCGCAGCACCTGGTCCTTAAAGTCCGCCAGGGCGCCGCCGGGAAAGCTTGCGCTCAACGTCCCTGCCAGCCTTGCTGGCATAATTTCAGCGAGCGCTGATTTGATCTGCAAGCGCGGCCTCTCGCGCTTTCGAACAACGAAAAAGTCGGCGACGAAATCGGCCAACCAGTCGATGATGATTGGCGCGCCCGCTTCCCAATAGGAAGACGCCTGCAGGATCGCCGGCCCAGAAAGGCCGCGGTGCGTAAACAACACCGCTTCGCGGAATGACGATGAGACAGCTGCGACACTTGCTTCAATGCTGACGCCGCTCAACCCTCGCATCCATTGTAGCTCTTGTTCAGCAAAGGTCAGCGGGACCAGACCCGGACGGGTCCCGGTGACAGGTACGCCAAACTGGCGCGCGATCCGATAAGCAAAATCGCTAGCCCCAATCTTCGGAATCGAAAGCCCACCGGTGGCGATGACAAGCGCCTTGGCGGTGAAAACGCCATGGTCTGTTTCGACGCGGAAGCCGTCGGTACGCGAAACAGCATTGACCCGGCATCCCGTTAGCACCTGCACCTGCGGCGCGTTGTCCAGCAGCAGCCGAACGACCTTGTGCGCCGCGCCAGCGCCTTCGCAAAAAAGCTGTCCAAGGGTCTTTTCGTAAAAAGCGATATCGTAACGCTTCACCAGACTGATGAATTCGGACGGTGGGTGGCGGGCAAGCGCGGAGCGGCAGAAACCCGGATTGGCCGAGATGAAGCTATCGGGGCTGGTGTTGATGTTAGTGAAATTGCACCGGCCTCCACCGGAGATCAGGATTTTGGCGCCGACATCGCGGTTATGTTCCAGCACGAGCACGCGCCGGCCTCGCCAACCCGCCGTGCGGGCGCAGTAAAGCCCGGCCGCGCCGCCGCCAACGATGATGCAATCGTAGACCACCAGTTCAGCCTACCGCCGCGAGGTAAAATAATGGCAGCATGAGCAGGGACCACGCCTAAGGTTTTCTGCACATTGCGGAAATACCGGGGCTTGCGTAGGAGGGGAGCGACAGAGTTCGAGGCATAACAATGGTTAAGAAGCTCCGTTCCAGCGCCGCTGAGGCCCTAGAGGGATTATTGTTTGACGGCATGACCCTGATGTCCGGGGGGTTTGGGCTTTGCGGTGTGCCGGAGAACCTGATCATCGCCATACGCGACAGCGGCGTCAAAAATCTGACGGTCATTTCCAACAATGCCGGCGTTGATGAATGGGCGCTCGGCATGCTGCTGCGCACCCGCCAGATCAACAAAATGATCTCCTCCTATGTGGGAGAGAACAAGGAGTTCGAACGCCAGTATCTGGCTGGCGAACTAGAGCTGGAGTTCAACCCGCAAGGAACGCTTGCCGAACGCATCCGGGCAGGGGGGGCGGGAATCGCGGGGTTTTACACCAAGACGGGCGTGGGCACGCTCGTCGCGGAAGGTAAGGAACTGAAATCGTTCAATGGCGAAACCTACGTGCTGGAGACGGGGCTGGTTGCTGACCTTTCGATCGTCAAAGCCTGGAAGGGCGATGAGGAGGGCAACCTCATCTACCGCAAAACTGCGCGAAACTTTAATCCGATGATGGCGACGGCTGGTAAGGCCTGTGTGGCTGAGGTGGAAGAAATCGTGCCAATCGGGTCGCTCGACCCTGACTACATCCATACGCCGGGCATATTTATCGACCGCATTTCCAAAGGGACGTTCGAAAAACGTATCGAACAGCGGACAGTCACTAAGAGGGAGGCGGCCTAATGCCGTGGTCACGCGATCAACTGGCCGCCCGCGCCGCCCGCGAATTGCGCGATGGCTTCTACGTCAATCTGGGCATCGGCATACCTACACTCGTGGCTAACCACATCCCGCCCGGCGTTGAAGTTACCCTGCAATCGGAAAACGGCATGCTCGGCATGGGGCCGTTTCCGTTTGACGAAGACGTCGATGCCGATCTGATCAACGCAGGCAAACAGACCATCACGCAATTGCCTAAGACGTCCTATTTTTCATCTGCGGATTCCTTCGGCATGATCCGCGGTGGGCACATCGATCTCTCGATTCTCGGCGCTATGGAGGTCTCCGAGGGGGGCGACCTCGCCAATTGGATGGTGCCGGGGAAGATGGTGAAGGGCATGGGCGGGGCAATGGACCTTGTCGCCGGCGTAAAGCGCGTCGTTGTGGTGATGGAGCATGCCGCGAAGGACGGTTCGCCCAAATTGCTGCATCAATGCCGATTGCCGTTGACCGGCGTGAAAGTCGTCGATCTTGTTATAACCGATCTGGCGGTGTTCTCGATTGACGAAAGTGGCATGCGTTTGATCGAGCTTGCCGATGGTGTCACTGCTGAAGAGGTTCGCGCCAAGACCCAGGCGGATTATTCCGAAGCGCTATAAAAAAGGCCGCCAGCTTGCGCATAGCGGCCTTTCCATTCTGCCATTCTCTCACGGGTAGGGAGCGCCGTTTTCGTAATAATACCGGTTCGTCTGTGTATCGTAGAAGTAATACCGACCACTGCGTTGATCGAAATACTGACGGCGGTTTACATCGCTCGAATAGGCAGGTTCGCGCGGCGTGGTAGCTGCGCCTACGCCGGCGCCAATTGCGCCGCCAATTAGCGCGCCAGTGGCCGGATGGCCGTTCGTGTTATTGCCGATCACCGCGCCTGCGGCAGCGCCTGCGAGGCCGCCAGTAACAGCGCGCTCACCCGGCGTAGTGCCGCAGGCAGTGGCCAAAGTGGCCAGCGCCGATACGGCAATGATTTTTAGCTTCATGGGTCTACTCCTTGTCCCTGAAGCCCGAACGCTTTCAACTAGGGGCGGTTCCGGGTAGCTGTTCCCCTGGCGCTACATTGAAGCCTAGTCTTCCTGCTGCTAGGCCCCACCCCCTGGAAGGGTGGCCGAGTGGTTTAAGGCAGCGGTCTTGAAAACCGCCGTGGGTGCAAGCCCACCGTGGGTTCGAATCCCACCCCTTCCGCCACAGGTCGCCGGTGGGGCGCTAGACTGCTGGGCGCTAGACTGTGACAGGCTAGACTACTACAGGGTTCGCATCGTCTGCCTTGACGTAGCTTCCGTGCGCCACGTCCCAAAGCAGAGTTGGCCAGCCCGCTGGGGACCAGCCGAGTTCGCATCTCGCTTTGCGGCTGGAAAGGCCGTTAACAAGCTTGAGGAACATCGCGGTAAAGGGGCCAGCGCCTCGATCGCTTCTTCCGGATCTAAATCCATAGGTAAATGCGCGTATTTATCCACCCCGAACGACGATGCACAGGTACGGTCGTCAAATGGTTTGACAAACCTTTAGGAACGTATCATGAACAGGTTCGCCGCCTACCTATTTGGCGCTGCACTCTCTCTCACCACGGTGATATCCGCTCTCGCAATTGCCCCGGTTGCCGCGGCGCAGGCAGCGGCTGCTTACTCTTCAAAGAGTCTGATCGGGACGTTGTTGGACAATCCGGAAGCAAAAGCGGTGCTTGTCAAGCTGGTTCCAGCGGTGGCGAACAACCCAATGATCGACGCGGCCCGCGAATTGCCGCTCGAGGGCCTCGCTCAATTCGAGCCGGCTCTCACTCCGGAAGTCCTCGCTCAGATCGACGTCGAACTGGCAAAGATTCAAAAAAAATAACCGTCGCGCAGCCCCGTTCCTCCCGGTTCGCAACGTAAGACTGGCGCTCCGGAATAAGGGGCGGGGCCGCATCCCGTAGCGGCCCGCCCAAGAAGTCATTGCCTCGAAAGATTGGCTGACCGTACATGCGCCAAAGGGCGATGCGAGCCGCTAAAGCGAACTCCACTACCGTCGGCCCTTTTCGTTAGTTGGAAACAAGCGGGATCGGCTTTAGGGCCCCGCGTGATCCATCGCCTCAGCGCCGACCATTTGGTCATCATGCCAGGCGCCGCCAGAGATGCCGATTCCGCCAATGCACACGCCGTCGAGAACCAAGGGAAATCCGCCAGGGACGGCCAATAGATCTGGATTGGCCTGGAGTGCCCGCAAGCTCACGGGGTCATTGGCGATCATTTCAGTTAGCGCTGCGGTTGGCATCTTCATCGCAGCAGCGGTGAAAGCTTTCTTGCGTGCGGCTTCAAAGCTGGCTGCTGAGGTCAGGTCGCGGCGTGCGGCAGCTATTATGTGCCCCGATGCATCCACCGCTACGATCGAAACATCGAGTCCATATCGGCGAGCGGCTTCCAGAGTGCGGCGCAATTTCTCAAGAGCAAAGTTAAGTCGCGGGTCCATTGTACCTACTTCTCGTTATGGCTTCGCCGGGTTGGTCCCAGCAGGATCAAAATGGCGGCTAGAACGGCAACGCCGGCAAAGCTGAAAAACATGTTTGACGCGCCAAGGACTTTGAGCGGTTCGGATACGAGCGGTGAAAGAAACTCGCCGAAGAAAATGGAGGCCATAACCGCGCCGACCACGCCCGCCCTTTCTTCGGGCGACGTCCTGTCAAGGGCAAGCGTGGTGAGGCCGGGCAGCATAAGTCCCATTCCTGCACCGACCGGCACGAGGCCCGCGATCGCGGCATTGAAACTCGTAGCGAACCCGAGCACGCCCATGCCAATACCGGCGAATATAAGAGCCAGGGCGAACGTCCCCCAACCGCCTAACTTCGCTCGGAGCGTTGCATAGCCAAGCGCAGTTGCTATTCCGACTCCGGTCATAAGCGCGAGCGCCAGCCCGATCAGTATCGGGTCGATCACGCCCAGCTCCGCAAGAAGGAACGGGGCGTGCACACTAGGCATGAACATCACCACCGATGAGAATACGGCGAAGCCCATTAGCGCGAGGCGCGCGCGCCGAGGCCCTACGGCCGCGCCGATATCGCTGTCGCGTTTGAGCGGCTCGACTATAGAGACCATCATTAGCGGTAGGAGCAGCGCCGTCGCTACGTAAAGCCCGAACGGAGCGCGCCAATCCATAGTGGCGAGAACTCCGGACAGCAGTAAGAAAATCATGGAGCTTCCGGACACGGCGGCGCCTTGAAGTCCGATGACTCGATCGCGAGCCGCGCCGGAAAAATAATCAGCGATGAGGGTGGTGCAGGCGGTCACCACTCCAGCTGCGAATAGGCCCTGCAATGACCGACCCGCCAGCAAGACCAGAAGGTTGGGAGACGCGATGCAGAGCGCCCCGCTAGCGGCGAAGCCAAAGACCGACACCAAGAGCACCGGCTTGCGACCCACAGCATTGCACAGAAGTCCTGCGGGGAGACTCCCCAAGGCGATGAACAAAGCCGGGGTGGTCAACGCGAGACGCGCGAGGAATCCAGCGTTTGGCTCGGAAGCGAAATTGCGCTCAATAGCAGGCAGCGCCGGATTTACCGCCGCGACGAGCATCACCAGTAGCACGTTGCCTGATAGCAGAACTGGAATGCGGATAGCGTTACTGGTCCAGCGGGAAGCAGCAGGTAGCGATTGATCTGTCATTGCGAAGCCCGGTTTGAGAGGGCCACGCGCTGGGCCGCTATGGCGGCTGCCCCAGTCCAGCTGAACTTGTCATGCGCGACCAGGAAGTGAGAGGCTGCAACGTGCAAGTCGCGCCAAGCTTTCTGGATGGAGCTTGTCTCCTGAACGGCAGACCCGCCTGCCAGCGTGTAAAGGCGGTCGACTGCCGAGACGCAGGCGTGCGTGGCGTGGACGGCTGAGAGGGCCATGGGCGCGAAGGCTCCGGGTCCGCCGCGTCCTTCACTGGCCGCCTTCCACGCGCGACTGACGCTGTCGCGAACGTAGGCCTTGGCCGAGTCAATCTCCGCGCGCGCTCGTCCAAGCTGGTCGTGGACAAGCCGGTCATCGCCGAGCTTGGCGGACGCCATCAATGGCGTTTTGGCCACCGCCAAGTCGAGAAAGGCGTCCCACGCCCGCCGTGCTAAACCTAGCGCAACAGCGGCGTGCGGCACCATTACCTGCGCCTGGAGCGGCACCAGTGTAAGCCCGTTTTGCGTTGTGGGCTTTGTCGTCAGCCCCTCAAAAACCCGGTGCTCAGGTACAAATGCGTCGTTTATTTCAAAGTCCACGCTTCCGGTTCCGCGCATGCCATGGGCGCGCCATGTGTCGATCAATTGCACGTCCTTGTGCGGCAGGAAAAACGTCCTTGCCATTGGAGGAGCCGCGAGGGCGTCGGTGGCAGGGTCGACTATCAACGCCCCGGCCATAATCCAGCTGCTATGGGTTGCGCCAGTGCCCCAATCCCAGCGACCGCTCAGCCTATAGCCCCCCGGAACCGGCTTTGCCCGTCCCTTAGGGTTGAATGAGCCGGCCGTCACAATGTTTGTTTGCCCCCAAATCTCTCGGGCTCCTGCTTCGGGAAGATATGACGCGAGTTGGTTGGTGGTGGCGCCCTTCAAAAGGCACCAGCCGACTGAGCCATCTAGCGCTGAAACGGCCTCGATCACATCGAGAACGTCCAGCATGTCTAGCTCCAGACCGCCGTAAGCGCGCGGTTGCAGGATGCGGAAGAGACCTGCATCGATCATTAGATCGACCAACTGCTGAGGCAAGCGTCGCTCATTCTCCGCCGCGGCGCTCAGAGCCCTGATCTTGGGCGCGAGGGAATCGACAGCACCCAAGACAGTTTCGATTTCGGACATGAGTCGAGGTTAGGCGCCGAGCGGGTCCATGCCCATAAGTAGAATTGCGTAAGCCGCGTAGGGTCTAGTTCAACGGCGACGCATCGGCGGAAGCGAGCTTGGCCACGTACGCGGCCAGGCGTGTGCGGCCGGACACGCCTGCTTTGCGGAAAATTGCAGCGGTGTGAGCGTTGACCGTCCGAATAGATACGCCGAGACGAACAGCGATTTCATTATCGGAAAGGCCCATGCAGAGGCAGCCAACGACCTCTGTCTCTCGTGGCGATAGTCCGGCGAGCCAGCGCAGCGCTTGGAGGCCGCTATGGATCACGCCGCTAGCGTCTGAGCGTGCAATCACGTGGCGCGCAGCGAAAGACAGGGCAGGAGATAGGAGCGTAAGTCGCGCGGCTTCGGCCTCTCCAAAGGGGGCGTCCGCTGCTCGTCGCCACACGGTGCAAAATACACGGCGGTCTGGCGCAACGTCCACGCCAGAGGCCGTTAAGTGGCCCATGTCGTAGGCGCCGTACAACTTGTCGTAAAGCGGGTGATCGCGGAAGCCAGACATCTGACTAGTGAAATTGGTCACTGCAGTGGCGCATCCAGCCCGCTTGGTGCGTTTGTGAACGTCGCTGACCAGCGGATCGTTGCAGATGTAGCGCTCGTTGAAATCACGCAGCGAGTCAGGACAAATATCGCTGTACACCATCCGCTCCATGCGCCAGCCCTCCCCGCTTTTTATCAGGAGGCACACAATGCCGGCGTCGGCGCGCATTGTGCGTAAGAAGCCATGTCGTGTGACGTGCTGAAAGCTTTCCAGATCTTCGCAGCGAAGCAGACTGGAACTTAGTGCTGCAACTTCAACCGCATCGAGTGCGTGTCCTGTTCGCCTTGACATTGCATTGGTCACGCATCCCTCCCCACTGTTATCGTCACCTGAGGCCTTCGCAGCCAAGCTCTAGGTGTTTCTACGGATACTATACCTGGTAACTTTGTAATCTTCGTCAAGTTTTTGTTGCGAGCTTGCCGCCATGCCTTCACATGCTGCGGCTGCGAAGCTGGAGCCGCTCCGAGCCTCATCTTCTATAATGGCCGTATCCCTCGCAGACGGGGAGCAGGGCCATGCATCAGCCGCATTGAAGCGTTGAACGCGAAAACCGCGGGCTATAAGGTCCAGCTTCAGAACGATCAAATCGGTGCTTTACGGCCTTGCGACGACGCTGACCTTGTCGTCGCTTCGGGCGACTTTTTCACCGTTCCGGAAGCGCAAATCCGGTTTTTGGAGTCCGTCCAAACAGTGATAAGCGGGCGTGTGGCGTACGCGTCAGACGACTTTGCCGCTGCAGGCGATGCACCGGAAGCCGAGGTGCGGTCTTTAAGAAGAAAGCGACTAAGCGTAACAACAGACCCTTACTTCGGCATAGCGAGATAGAGTAAAATTGTTTGGGTGCGAGCCTTGAATAGGCCCTTGTCTTCAACATCGAGCCGTGCGCCGAATCCAGGTTCGTAGGGTCTGCCATCGGCCTCGCCGTCCCCTTCGATAACGTAAAACAAAGTCTTGCCGATCACCGCTCCATCAAGTGGCAACTCTGCATCTGCGGCTATTTTGAAGAAGCCTATGGCCAGTTCTCGCTCCGAAAAAGTTCCCATGGGCTTCCGGAACACCCCCTCAAGACTCGGGTGGGGTACGAATTCAAAGCGTTCCGGCTCCATTATCACTGGCTGGGTGTAGCGGGGCTCGGAATAGGCGATTTTTTCGCCAGTGATGTGTTCCCATGAGGCCTCGTATCCGTCCCGCACGCTCTCGCCTTCAGAAGAACTGGTGATAAACTCACCGCCCTCGAACTGGCCATAATTCTTCATCTCGACCGCGGCGCGCTTAAGCTCTTCGCGACTTACATATCGAGCGCGGCTGGCGTTGGATGCCTGCAGAAGCAGCGTAAGCGAATAGCCTTCTGCGCTCTGCGCGTATTCGGTGCCTTCCGGGAAGTAGCCTACCTGTCCCGCGCATTGAACTTTGGAGCCAAAGCCGAACTCTCCCTTCAGAAGATAACGTACCTGATCGAAATTATGGCGGTGTGGTGGAGCGTGGTAGCGATCCATTACCTGGACCAATGTCAGAACATAGTTGTCCGGCTGACCCTCTTCGCCGGTAAATAAGGGTTTGAACTGAATGCCGCCGCCCCGGTGATCCAGAGGGCCGAGCCATTGTTGTGTAGTGGTATCGACAACATCCATCCGTCATCTCGCTTTTAGTTGCAGCCTAGAGGGTAGACGCAGGTACTAGTACAACTGCGTACGCGGGTGCGAGCGGTGAACGTCCCTAGGCCCGGGCGCGGCGCGCAGATTCCAGCTTGGCTCGATAAGACGGGGTCATTCGATCGGGGGTCCACATCAGTGATCCTTCCAGACCGACCTCTGTCTCGGCCACGCCCGGCATTGCCGCAATCCGGGCCCTGGCCTCATTCACGAGCACCGCGGCCATCATGCAGAATGGGTGCGTAAAGAGGAGGCGGACCCGGACCGTTGCTCCATGTTCACCTGCGGACACCGCAACCTGAGACACAATTCCCATCGAAGTAAGGCCCGCCGGCGCACCAGCAGCGGCCGAGCATGGATCAATCACGTCATCCAGCGCTTCGCGGACCGCGGCCTCGGTGATCATGCGGCCTTCGTCCTGAGGCGCTTGATCAGTTCCCAGGGCTCGCCAATCGCTTTGTCTTCAAGTCCGTACGGGTCGGAGCGGCAGGCGTTCTTCACCGCCTCGACGTCCCAGCCATGCTGTCGCGCGAAGTTGAGGCCGAGGATGCCTCGCTTCATCTCCTCAGTCATCGGCGTGTACCCGTATGGCGCGCGATATGCCCAGAATGCCTCCGCTGTCGGACGCGGATGACTGCCCGTGGCGCCAGTTGCATAAAAGATGCGGTCCCACGCGCCGCTGCGCAGCAGAGGCTCCATCATTTCTGCGAAGCGAGCTGCGTCGTTGATAGCAAAGCAGGGATTCGTCTCAAGGTTCACCGTCACGTTTGGGTAGCGCGCTAACAGCGCCGCCGTTTCTTCGGCAAAAGCGAAGCCTCCGTGGACGATCTCGAACGTCATGTCGGGAAAAGCCTCTACCACGGACGCCATGTCATCCACGTGATACGCCGGACGAGGCATAGTGGCTCCCAAAGGCACGGCCTTGTGCACGGCAATCACTTTAAGGCCGCGCTTGCGTGCATGCTCAATGATAGGGATCACGTGATCTTCGTCGCGAAGGTCTATAGGCTTGAGCCGTCCTTCGACCATATCAAGCGGATAAAACTTCAGACCGATCGCTTGTTCTTCATCTATCATTCGATCCACCCGGCCGATGGGGTCGTCCATCCATGGACTGACATCACCATAGACATGCACCCGGTGCGGCAGCTTTTTTTTCAGCTCTCGTACGATGTGAACCGGCGAGGAGCCATCTCCGAACAGGCCGTACATGGGCACGCCGTGGTAGACCGCGACGTCAGTAGCGCTCTCGCCGAAGAGCGCTTGTTCCAAAAGGGCAGGCTGATGCTGAAACGCGTCTTGGAACTCCTCGAAAGACAGGTAATAGCGCTGGTCGCCTTGGGGATGGATGCTGTGCATCGTGAACTGATGCAGCATGCGCACGACGTCGATCATGAACGGCGCCTTGAGGTTCGACAGGCGGAAGTTGAATGCGTGAACTGTCGCGTCCACCACCAAAACGTCGCTGGAAATCACACTGAGGCTCCTGCCTATTTCATGAACATTTTGGCGGTCGTTGCAAGACGATCACATAGGGAGAACCACTTAGTCGTCGAACTAGATGTGACCGGCTTCCTTGCACCAGCGTGATCGACGGCATTTGCGGACTCTTTGGGGGGCGTCGATACTTATTGAGAAGGGGAGGCGAGCGTCCGATACGCACTCGCATAATAGATCAAGGGTTCAACCGCAGGCTCACTTGTCACGACGTTGATAACTTCGGCGACAAAAAGCACATGATCTCCGGCCGGCTGCTGCGACCATGGCCGGCAGATGAATGTTGCGGTGCAGCCGGCCAGAACTGGAGCGCCCGACGGATCTTGATGCCAGTCGACGGCTTTCCATCCAGGAAACCTGCGTGTGAAATGTTTCGACAGCCACCGTTGTTCTGCAGCGAGGAGATTCACCGAGTAAATGTCGGCTGTCTCGAAGGCTGCCAACCGGCTCGATCCCGATCCGATGCTGAACAGGATCAATGGCGGGTCAAGGGACAGGGAATTGAACGAGTTTGCAGTTATCCCGACGGGATCGCCTCGGCCATGACGAGCGCCCAGAACCGCCACGCCGATTGCAAAGCGGCTGAGGGCGCGCCGCAGTTCCTGGGGCGGGACGGGCTGTACCGTAACGGCGCCGGCACATTTCAGAGGCGCAGAATCCATGAATTGGATCGTGACGCCGGCTGACTACCTTTCGCTATCGGGAAAAATACGTAGCCCTGCATCCGCGCCCGAATAGAAGATATCACCTTTTCTTGTCTGGAAAGCTATGGTATAGGTTTCGTTACGCGAGCGCCAAAGGCGCCATTTGAACGAGCGCCAAAAGGCGCCGTCGAGGGGGGGAAATATGACCGCGCAGTTATTGAAGACGGCTATTCAAAATCCTATCAGCGGGCGCCGCCTGGCGCTGTACGCCGGCGCTTCGCTCGGCATGGTTCTGGGCCTGAGTGGGGTGGCCGCGGCCCAGCAGGCGAGCGACGACGAGATTGTCGTGACCGGCAGCCGGATCCGCGGCGTCGATCCGGTAGGATCGGCAGTCATCGGCCTGGACCGTGAGGAAATCGTCGCCGCCGGCGCGCCGACCACCGGCGACCTGATCCGGGAATTGCCTGCCGTGATCTCCCTGGGCGCCAACGAAGTCCAAAGCGCGGCGGCATTTGCGCAGAACGGCGCGGCGAACCTGACCCGCTCGACCAACGTGAACCTTCGGGGGCTTGGCGCTCAGTCCACATTGACGTTGTTGAACGGCCGCCGGCTGCCGGCTGCCGGCCTTCAGGCCCAACTCGTCGATGCGTCGGTTATCCCGAGCAATGCCTTGGAGCGGCTGGAAGTGGTCGCCGACGGCGGCTCGGCGATTTACGGCTCGGACGCCGTCGCCGGCGTGGTCAACATGATCACGCGTTCGCGCTTTGTCGGCCAGGAAACTTCAGCGCGCTACGGCTTCGCCGACGGCTACACCGATTGGCAGGTCGGCCACATCGCCGGTTTCAAGTGGGATAGCGGCCGGGCGATGGTCGCCGGCAATTACAACGAGCACTCGGAATTGCTCGGCAAAGACCGCGATTTCTACAAGCAGGATCTGCGCGCGCAGGGCGGTTCGGATTTCCGGGGCACAAATTGCAGTCCCGGCACGATTACTGTGGCCGGTAGAAGCCCGATAGGCGTGCAGCAAACAGTGAGCGGATTGCCCGTAACCTACGCGATCCCTGCCGGCGGCGTGACTTCCGCCAACGCCGCGACGCTGACGCCCGGCACGAGCAATCGTTGCGACAATAGCGGGCGGGACGAGATCGTCACGCCGCTTGAGCGCACCAGCTTCCTGGGCACGATAGAGCAGGAGCTGAGCCCCAATTTCACGGTGTTCGCGGAAGGTTTCTGGTCGCGGAGGAAGTTCGACCAGAACGCCGGCACCGGCGGCACATTCACGATATCGAGGGCGGGCCCCAATGCGAACCCGAATTATCCGGTCGACCTGCGGGGGCTGATCGGCACGCCGGACCTCAGCGTTGCGTATGATCTATTCCCCGAGTCGGGCCATATCAGGCAGCCGGGCCATGCGCAGTCCTGGCAATCGGTCGTCGGGTTCCGCGCCAACCTGCCGGCGGAATGGCAGCTGGAAATGTACGCCTCGCTCGGCGAGAGCGAGGACATGCTGCTCCGCGATGAAACAAACGTCCGGACCCCGCCGGTCAATAGCATTTTCAATCCATTCAATTCCGGCCCCAACAGCGCCACCACATTGCGCAACGCTCGAAGGGGGTCCCTGACCACCTATGGCGAAACGAAGCTGACCGATGTCGGCGTCCAGTTCGATGGGCCGCTGTTCGCGATGGGCGGCGGCGAGGCGCGTCTGGCGATCGGGGGCGAGTATCGGGAAGAGAGGCTCGACGGCGTCACCAGAATACAAACAGGGCCTGCTCCATTAGTGACTACAGTGACCAGTAATTCGCGCGATTCATGGGCGGCGTTCTCGGAAATATTCCTGCCCTTCGTTGGCGAAGGCAACGCCGTACCGGGTATCGAGCGCCTGGATCTTTTGGTTGCGGCTCGGTACGAAGAATACAGTTCCGCCGGCAGCACCCTCAATCCAAAGGTGGGCCTCGTCTGGACGCCGTTCAGCGCGATCGACGTGCGCGGCTCATGGGGCAAATCGTTCCGCGCGCCCGGCCTCAACGAATCCGACCGCGAGTCGAGCGGTTACGGCATCTACAGTGACACTCTTCCGTGCAATAACCCGCTTCCCGGGTTTACAAACTGCACGGGCATCAGCATTACGGGCGGCAACCCGGATCTGAAGCCGGAATCGGCCGAGACCTGGTCCGCCGGTTTTGATTTCCATCCGGAAGCTCTTCCGGGCTTCAACGCTTCGGTGAGCTATTTCAATATCGACTACACGGATCAGATCATCACCATCCGCAATGCGGCCGGGCTGCTCACTTCTCCGCTTTATGCGTCATACCGCACGCTCAACCCTACGCAGGCGCAGGTCAATGCGGTGCTGGCGCTGGGTTATCCGCAAGTCGGCCAGCTGCCTCCGGTGGTCGAGTTCATCGCGGACGGGCGGGCCTCCAACGTCGGCTCGACGCTGGTGAGCGGCATCGACTTCGACGTGAACCAGCGCTTCGATATTGGCGAAAGCATGCTGAATTTCGGTATTTCGGGTACATATTATACGAAATACGAGCAGTCTCTGGTGCAAGGGGCTGCGCCGTTCGACGTGCTCAACCTAATCAACTTCCCGCAGGAATTCCGCGCACGCGGCAATGTGGGCTGGAGATCGGGGCCGTTCACAGCCCGGGCGACCATCAATTACACCGGCGCATACGAACAGCAGCGCACGCCGCGGGTGGAGATCAGTTCAAACACCACGGTCGATCTGAACTTTGGCTATGAAGTGCCAATCGAGAGCGGCCTTGCCAGCGGCATTTCGCTGGGTCTCGACGTGACGAACGTCGCGGACGAAGACCCGCCCTTCGTGAACCAGAGCGGCGGATACGATCCCCAATCGGCCAGCGCGACTGGCAGATTGATCGCCGTCAGCCTTCGGAAGGCTTGGTAAGCACTCACGCCAGATAGCTGCGGCACGCGTTGGCGGGGGCCCCCCCAAGGGTGGGCGCGCCCACGAGGGGCCCGTGGGCCCGCGGGGAGGACGGCAGAACTTAACAAAATTGTGGTGATAGAGAGAAAATCCCCCTTGCGAA
>JANNOO010000055.1:0-9162 GCA_031399165.1 Alphaproteobacteria bacterium
CGTCGTCGCGCCGCCGCAACGCCGCCCTCCCGGCCTTCATCGACCGCTACAATCGCAAACGGCCCCATGCTAGCCTCGCCGGCAAATCACCAGCCGACGCGCTCGCGCTCAAACGCTGAACAACGGACTCGGAAACGACATCTATCTCGGCGCACGTGTCGTCGATCAGCGCGCCAAGGCCCCGGAGCGCGTCCGCGAAATTCTTGCAGAGAAGGATCCTTCGATCGGCGCAATTCCAGCCGCGAGGCTGGCCATGCTTATCCGCGTCGAAGATGCGACATTCTGGGAGAATGACGGCATTGACCTGGGGAGCCTGGGGGCAGGCATGACGACGATCTCGCAGGGGCTCGGCAAACACATCTTCTTTCAGCGCTTTTCGCCGGGCTTCGCCAAACTGGGCAAGATCGAGCTCATGGTGTTGACGCGATTTGCGCTCATCCCGACGGTCGTCAAACGTGACATCCTTCACGCAGCACTCGCGACGGCCTACCTCGGCAATGACGGCAATGGACCGGTCATCGGGTTCGCGGCAGGCGCCCGCCGCTGGTATGGCAAAGAGCTCGAAGAGCTCAGCGACCGGGAATTTCTTGGGCTGGTCGCCATGTTGCCGGCCCCAAAGGATCTCGACCCGAAGCGCCATCCTTCCGAGAACGCCGAACGCGTCTCCCGGATCGAACGACTGCTCTCTGGCGCGTGCCAACCTCGAGCCGTGACCGACGTCTACCTTGATGGGTGCGCGCTGTAGTGGTTGGCGAGCCCGAGATTGGGAGGAGTTGTACGACCGATTTGGGCCAGACATACTCGTTCGCGGTTTGAACCGCTACCGGCTGAAGCCGCCCCCTAAGCGAGGCCGGGGGCGGCTAAGCTATCAGTTGCGCGCGCAACCAGTGCGCGAACGCATCTGCTCGCGCGCGATCACCCAGTTCTTCGATGAGTTCACGCCTTCCATCCTGACGCACGAGCCGCACTTCGTCGGTCCAGCTTCGACCGCCGCGTGAGTGACGGCGCTCAATTGTTTCAACCTGAATCTCTTTGACGTCTGCAAAAGCCCACACTTCGCGTTCCTTTCGCCCAAAGTGCGCTGGCAGCTCCACCGTCTTTCGCGTCCTGTCGATCACCAGATCCGCCCCGCCACCTTCCTGCTTTCGCCACTGGCGCCAGTACATCCAGCCACTCACTCCCAGCAGGACAGCCCAGTCCATGAGCATCAACCAAAGGCTGGCTGACAGGGACAACCACGCAGCGATCAAAAGAGCCGCAAATGTCGCAAAAGTGAATGTAAGCGCGCCGCTCAGGATCGGCCGATAGAAGGCGAACCGTACCCGCGTTATGTCGCCATCCTCCATCGTGCGCGCGCCTGTAGGCGCGAAACGCTGCTGCGGCATCGGCAGTGGCGACATCGCCCACACTACATACAAAAGAAACGCCGCCCCAATATTGAACGGCACAATCATCATCAGCTGGAACAAATCGTTGCCATGGAGCCCAGGCTCCAGGATCGCATCGCTGGGCCTGCCCACATTGTAACGCACTGCGACCGATGCACCGATCGGATAAGCCCGAATGATGCTTGCAATATTAGCCGGAAGCGTCGATTCTGGCTCGGTGTAACGCAACACGCGGCCTTCATGAACTTCTCCACGCACCGTGTAAGCGTAGCGCACATCGGGCCGGTAGAACGTCGAGCGGCCATTCACCGGAGGGACGGCGGCGACGGCGCTATGCGTCACCACTCCTTCCGCGCTCGGATAGGTCATAGCCAAGGCTTGGCGCAGCACGCCGCCTCCAATGTAGAAATCCATCATTCCCGCGATCGAGACAAAGCTCCCGCATAGAACGACGAGCACGATCAAGAATCGCATACCGCCCCCCTCCCGCGGAAAAGCTCGAGATCGAAATGCAGAAATCGAAGTCTTATTGCGATGATCGCCGAGCCTCGCCGCCCTGCGTGCGATACAGGTCGCGTAACAATGCGGCCACCGTTTCCGGATCGCGCACCCCTGGCAAGTACTTGTTGGTGCAGGGTCGCCGTCCCGCTCGCGAGCAGAAACTGATCCCGCGCTGACGCGTCGTGACATGGTCGAAATACCAGGGTCCAAACTCACGGACGTCGAGCCACGGCTCAGTGTGCGCCACCACGAGGCGCCGGTCCGTGACGGCATAATAGATGTGTCCCGACCCCAAGCTCCAGCCAGCGCTGGATAGCGCCCAGAGCGTCAGGGCCAGCCCGATCGGCCCAATGATCAACCGGAGGCCTTTTGCGTCGCTGCCATCACTCCATCTTGTGTTCGGCAAGACGGCGCCGGCAAGGAGAAGGAGGCCGAAAAATCCCACAAGCCCGGCGGTCAAGGTTTCATGGAGCCAATAGGGCCGACCTTCCGCGCGCTGCGCCCACAACACGGTTTCATCGGCGTAGAGGACATGCGCGAGCGCACTGATTGTCCCAGCATCTGGCGAAGAAGCTGCGCTCGGTGCATTCGCCGAACGGGTGGGTTTGCGCTCCAGCGCCAGCGCCCGGATCATCCTTTCAACCGCTGCAGCGTCCTGAAGATCATAAAACACGGGCTCGAACGTTACGCCGAAGAGCTCGGTGCTGAGCGGCTGATTCAGGCGCAGATCGTCACCGTCGCGATCGATACGCAGCAAATCGAGCGTCAAGGGTTCGGCGTAAGGCGCTCCGCTGACAGCATAGACAAGGAGCGCGCGGCGTTCCGTGACCGCGTAGGCGGCAGCGCCGCCGCTCAACACCTTAAAGCCATTGAGTAGCGCCGCGCCCGCGGATAGCAACACGATGCACGCGAGCGCCGCGCTGACGAGCCCGAGCGCTGCAAAGCTCAAGCTCTTGTATAAGAGCTTCGAGTGCGCGCGCGTCGCCGGCAGAAACACGGCCCAAAGCTGGATCGCGTACCAAAACGCGCCGATCGCGATGCCGATCAGAGAAATCGTCAGCAGGAAATGAACGATCGCGGCTGGATTGGACGCGGGCGCGGCTTCAGCCCAAACCAACGCCTCGCCCGGCGCCAACAAGCTCTCGACTAAGGCGCGCGCAGATTTGTCATCCACCGCGCGACCCCAACCCGGTCGGAGAAACAAGCGTGACAACGGCGGCGCAATTCGCGCCGGCTCGTTTCAGCCCGTCTTGCCAAACTTGGCCTTGCGCAAGTCCGTTAGCGGGGGCGATGTCCAAGAACACCCCGCCCCACCCATTCGATCTAATCCAGACGCGGACCTTGATCGCTTGATCATTGTCCTGGTTCGAATGGCTGATGAACAGCATGCCCATTTGCGCCCCCGGCCGCAGATAAGCACAGGCCGCCGGCGACGGGAAGCGCGGAGGGGGCGTAGCGCAGAGGCCTGAATGGCGCTCAATCCGGCCGTTCAAGCCGAATGAGTGAGCAGCGACTTCGGGCCAATCGTCGCCTGAGGGAGAAGAAAGTACGAATGCCGCTCGCGTCTCAAACACGGCCTATTTGCCTCTGCGCCTCCGCGGCGCGCGCTCCGGCTTGGGCGGCGCGGGAAGCGTCAAAACCCGGCGCCCATTTTTGCTCCCCCCGGCCCACTCATCGCCTCGCGGCGGCTGAAAGTGTCCGACCTTGCTTTGTGAAGGCCGACGCCCGGATTGACGCCTTTGCTGTCGCCTGCGTCTGCGGAGAGGCCGGAACTCGCCGAAGGCGGCCATGCGGCACAAAATTCATGAGAGTTCTCCGTCGCCCCACGATACAACGTGCTTGCGTGATCACTTGGTGTTGCAGTGCGTCATAACGCACTCAATAATGGGCAATGCGCCACCTCGCAGCTCTCGCCCTAGTAACCACCGCCTGCACCCCGTCCGTGCCTCCGGCGGCTGAGTCACCCGCCGTGCAGGAGATCAGTGCGCCCGCCGACGCCTTAGATTTCGCATGGGCCATCAGCTACGCGCCAGAGGGAGAGCCGCACAAGGCAGCGATCAGCGTGTCGCGTTGGAGCGACAACAGCCTCGAGTTTGGCGCGACTTGCGAGAGCACAAGCGCGGACTTCATCGTCCACCGCTACGTGCCGGCCGGTACCCCCAGCGGGCCGCTCACGATCGCCACCAACACCCAGACGTTCACGTTCGCGGCCGAGGCCGCCGCCGATCTGGAGGGCGCGTCGGTGCTTCGCGTCACGCTCGCGTCCAGCGATCCGCGGCGTGACGCGCTTATCGAAGCGCTCGCAACGCCGCAAGATGCATTCGCTATCGAGGCAGGTGGCGAACGCGAGGTCATCGCTGTCAACCACCAGGACTTAGCTCAGCTGCGCCAATGCCTTTCTGCCGGAGTTCAATGACGCACGGGGAAGTCCGTCCACGTCTCGATGCGCCACCGAAATCAACGACAGGCGCACTGACAGCACAGGGCCAGCTTTGGGCGTAGCGCGAACTTCACAAGCGTCTCAGTCCACTCATTCGCGGAGTGAACGTCGTGATCTTTCCTCGAAAAAGGGGACGCGGTTTACGCGATCCGGCGCTCGGCCTCGGCAGGTGAGATATAGCCGAGGGTGGAGTGGAGCCGGTGCGGATTGTAGAAGCCTTCCCGTGAGGGAGTGTTGGGAGTCGGATCAGAGATCGGAGGTAGGCGATGGGGATGCGCACGGCTGAAGGGAAGCACCGGGTGTAACGGCCTGCTTTTGCAGCTCTCACTCATGTTGATCGCTGCCAGAGTCGAGGAACAGAGTTACAACGCTATACGTGATTTTTCGAACGCGCTCTCGGGCCAGATCGGCTCAGGCAGGGCAGCAAGCCGGGGTTTGGAGAACAAATAACCCTGCATGAGATCCACACCAAGATAACGCAGCACTTCATACTCACCAATGGTTTCGACGCCCTCGCAGATTGGCGTAACGCCAAGATCACCTAGCATATTGAGGGTGTTGCGTACGATGGCCTGCTTCACCGTGCTTTTTTCGATGCCGCGAATGAGTTCCATGTCCAGTTTGACAAGGTCCGGCTGAAACTCAGAAATGAGGCCTAGACCGGCATAGCCAGAGCCGAAATCGTCGATCGCGGTTTTAAAGCCCATCGCTCTGTAGCTGCGCAGAATATTGAGCACATGCGCCGAATCCAGCCGCTCCACCTCAGTGAACTCAAAAATGATCCGCTGTACTGGAAACCCCGTGCGCAATGCCGCAGTCAAAGTCAGCCGGATGCAGGCGCGTGGCTCATAGACCGCGTTGGGCAAGAAGTTGATCGAGAGCAAAGCTCCTTGGTCGGCGAGCTTCAGATCAGACGCCAACTCAATTGCTTTGACACGGCATTTCTGATCGAACGCATAGCGATTGGTGTCGGACACTTGCGACAAGATGGCGCCCGCGCCCTCTCCATCGACGCCACGCACCAACGCCTCGTAAGCAAATACGTGTCGTTCTTGAACGTTCACGATCGGATGAAATGCCATTGTGATCGGCAGTTCAAACGCCGCCCCGTCGCGGCAGCCCTCGCAAGTGACGGTCATGATAAGCTCGGCTGGTGCTCTTGTTTGCGCCAGTATCCCGCACGAGCATAAATAAATCGTTCTCCGAAAATTGATTTACAAATTGTGTAGATCGGACGTGCGCGAGCCTCGATAGCAATCTCGGAAGGTTGACCTCTAACTAGGATCCGGTGCTGTAAGGGAGCCGGAAGAGGAAGCGGAAGCGGTTCAGCGAAGAGCAGATCATTGCGATCTTGCGAGAGCACGAGGCGGGCGTGGCGACGGCTGATCTGTGCCGCAAGCACGGGATGTCGAGCGCGAGCATTTACGCTTGGAAGGCCAAGTATGGCGGCATGGACGTGGCGGACGCCCAGACGCTGAAAGGCCTGGAGGCGGAAAACGCCAAGCTGAAGCGCCTGTTGGCCGACGCCATGCTCGACAACGCGGCGCTGAAGGACCTGCTCGGAAAAAAATGGTGCAGAGCCGGAGCGAGAAATTGATCCGGGGGATCAATTTCCCGGCAATGGCGCGCAAAGGCGAGAAGCCGTCGCTCATCTGAAATCGGCGCATCAGATGAGCGAGCGGCGGGCGTGTCGGGGCGGCGGCGGCGATCGGGCTTTGGTGCGCTATCACGCGACCAAGGGCGATGACGGTGAACTGCGCGCGCGGTTGAAAGCTCTGGCGCAGGAGCGGCGACGCTTTGGCTATCGCCGGCTGCACATCCTGCTGCGCCGCGAAGGCTGGGCCGTGAACAGGAAACGTGTGCAGCGCATCTATCGCGAGGCGCGGCAAACCCGAGGCGATCCTCTCCGACAACGGCGCGGAGCTGACCTCGAACGCCATCCTTGCCTGGGCCGGCGAGCGCGGCGTCGCGTGGGACCGGCTCGATGCGTTGAAGGCGGAGGAGATGGGGCCTGGAAGGAGCATGCGCGAGTAGAATCGCCGCTAGCCCGGGCAGCGCTGGACGAGTTCGCGGCGCTCGATGGCGCAGGTCGCGCGGTAATCGGCGGCGCAGGTCCATCCGGCGGGCGTTTCGCTGCATGCATAGCGCGTCGCCGCAGCCTCAATCCCGGACAGGCGCTCGAACTCGGCATCGACCACGGCGCACAGCAGCGCGGCGTCCGCGGCGAGCCGCGACCCGGCGTCCCCGCGGGCCTCGGCCTCGGTGGCGAACGCCCGCGCGGACTGCCGCAGATAGCCGATCTTCCGCAGCGGCGCGGGGGTGAACCCAGCGTCGCGGACCAGCGGCGTCTCGGTGAAGCCGGCGCGGCAGCACGAGCCCGAGAGCGCCGGCTGCGCCACGGGGAGCGTGCACACCCACGCGCGCACGACGGGCATGGACCAGGCGAACCCCGCCAGCGCGGACGCCACCGCGGCAACGCCCCCGCCATAGAGGAATTTGCGCATCGCCCGGGCGGCGGGGCCTTTGGGCTTGGGCGCGGGCGCGCCGTCGCGCTTGGCGAGCACCGTCGCCAGCAGGTCCTGGAAGTACGGATCGTTGGGGTCGCCCCGCCAATGCCAGAGTTCGAGCGCGTGCAGCTTACCGAAGCCGAGCGGCAGGCGCACGCCGCGCTCCAGAAACACCGGCACGAGGCGGCCCCCCGCGCGGGCGGCCTCGTCCCGCACGAAGCCGCCCTCGGGGCCGGCGCTGGCGTGCGTCCAGCAGACCACCACGACCTTCGCCGCATCGAGCGCGGCCTCGATGTTGGCGCGCCAATCCTCGCCGCCGGGAAGGCCGCGGTCCCACCACACCGAAAGCCCCGCGCCCTCCAGCGCCCGCACGAGGCGCCCAGCGCGGACTTCGTCCTCGCGCTTATAGGAGATGAAGACGTCGGTCACGGCGCCTTCCCGCCGGCGACGGCTTCCTGAACGGCGTCAAACAACGGCCTGTCCTGCGGGTTCAGCCGGCCCCTGTCCGCCAAGGACTTCAGCAGGCGGTGCGCCTCGACCAATTGCCGGCTGGCGTCGGCTTCCTGGAGGTCAAACAATCGCAGCCGAACAACAGCGATGAACCGAGGCCAATCCAAATTGGCCGGGTCCGATCGCATCAGTGGCTCAATGAGGGCGATCTCCTGTTCCCAGCCATTCCGCGCGCCGGCTTTGTCCCCCATCTGGAGCCAGACATAGGAGATCCGTTCAAGAGAGACGGCCACGTCCCGCAGCCGTTCCACATTGCCCGGCTCCTTCGCCAGAAGTTCGCGGAAGATGCGCAGGCTCTCCTCAAACGCCCGCAACGCCGCCGCGGGATCGCGCGTCTGCTGGATGCCGCCGATTTCATTGAGCGCGACTGATTTTTCCCTCGGGCTCTGCGCAACGCCCAATGCGAGGTTCGCAGCGTCCAGCGCTTTGCTGGTTTCACCGAGCGGCAAGGCCAGCCGCGCGCGATAAATCTGCGTCCAGAAGTCCTTCGGATCGAGGCGGGCGGCTTCGTCCCACAGCGCCAGCACGTCGGCGGTGGTGGCTTCGCCACGGAGGCGCATGATCTCGTAGGATTGCGCAGCCCGCCGGAGCCCGACGGCGGCGCGCGCGCCCGCAGCGGCCATGGTGGCTGCGGCCTGCGCCTGTTCCAATGCTTTGATCACCGGCCCAGCGCCAACGCGGTCCCCGTCCCCAAATCGTTGATAGGCCTCCAAGAGCTCGGGCGTTGCGCTGGCAGCGAGCCCGCGCAATTCCGCGCGATAGGCCTCGATCTCGGCCCGGGAGGCGGCGTCCCGCAGGGCGATGGATTGCACCAGCTGGGCGTAGTCCGCCCGCGCTTTTTCGAGCGCCGCCGCCGCGCCCGCGACGCGGCCTTCTGCCCGGGTGCGCGCGGTGCGCAATCGGGTCTCGTAGGTGGCGATCAGCTGGAGCTCCCGGTCGTCGGCCAGCCGCCGGTCCCGGATCAGGGCCGCTTGGTATTGCGCCTCGAGGCCCCGCGCCACCCGCTGCGCCTCGAGGGAGGCCGGCGCGAGGGCGATGGCCTGCGGCGCGGCGGCGGCCGAAGGGGCGGCGGCGGCGGCCAAGGCGAGCCACACCAAACCGACGATGATCCGCATGCCCGCCCCCTCCGCGGGGGGAAGTCTTACCCTCCAGGGACACGACCGTCGAGGCTTTGCTAAACTCGGTTTGGGCCGGCCCTCCACCCCCGCCGCACCGCCAGCAACCGCCACCGCACCCGGGCGCAGCTCGGTAGATGCGTTTGCCATTCACGCCCCAGCACTCGCGACGCAACAACACCGCGATACGGCGATATCCGTAGCGCACGCGCGTCGTTGCAATTTCCTTGATCCGCTGCTTCAAACCGACCTGATCGGGGCGGCGACCCCTGTAGTGGTAGCTTGATCGTTCGGCCTTCAGCACCGCGCAGGCCCGGCCTTACGGCAGACCTCGCCGACCGCTGTCCCGTCCTCAGCCTGCTTGAGGATGAAGGCGATCTGAGCCTCCGAAAACTTCGACTTCTTCATGCGCCGCTATGTTCCGGCCCCAGGGGATCGTAACTGGAATTTTCCAGCTCCGCCCGGTCCAGTTTTCAGGAAGCAGGTCAGCATGGCCACGTATTTTGGCGGCGGCGACCTCTGGCTCCTTATACGGTTGTGGCAGAAACACACCATAAGCGAGCTTCCATTCCAGGGCGGCTTCATCCATCGGCTCATCAGGTATGTCGACGGCTTGCTCCAGGAAGCTATACTCCACGGCGTCGATGAGGACGGGGCGTGCGCCTGAAGCCGTGAGCGTTGCAAACTGCATGTCCGGTGAA
>JANNOO010000013.1:0-1508 GCA_031399165.1 Alphaproteobacteria bacterium
GACCGGCTCGATCCATACGCTTGGGCGCTTGTCATAGAAAACGCCGTCGTCTTCGTACTGGTCGAAGCGGCGCTCGCGCTGGAGCAGGCCGAAGCCGCGCGGGTTGTTGTCGAGATACGTGCTGGTCTGCACGCCGAACGGATTATTGATCGGCCGCCAGATGCGCTCGCCCGCGCCGGTCCACAGGGCAAGGCCATCGCTGTCATGAATTTCTGGCCGCCAGTCGATCGCCTGCCGACGGTTCGTCTTGCCATACCAGTACATGCTGGTGAGCGGCGCGATGCCGAGACGGGCCACATCCTTGCGCGCGAAGATCGTCGCCTCGACATCAGTGATCACGCCTTTCTCGCGCGTGGCGGTGATGCGGTAAGCGCCGGTGACGCTCGGGCTGTCCAGCATGGCGTGGATGACGACGCCCTCCGGATTGCGATGCGGTTCAAGCCAGAAATTGGTGAAACGCGGAAACTCCTCCGGCCATGGCATCGCTGTGTCGATGGCGAGGCCGCGCGTGGACAGTCCGTACTGGCGCGTTTCGCCGGATGAGCGGAAATAGGAGGCGCCGAGAAACGCCAGCCAGTCCGGCTCGCCGGGACCGTACATCACGCGGAAGCCCGCAAAGCCGAGGTCCGGCGGCAGCGCCCGCGCGAAGTCGGCCTTTCCATAGGAGAAGAGCTCCGGCTTGTACAAAACCTCGCGCGCCTCGCCATTGTTCAGGACGAAAATGCGCGCTGGCTCCTGGAAATATTTGCCGACGTGAAAGAGCTCGACGGGGAATGGCGCCGAGCGGTCGGCCCAGATAGCAGCGCTCGGGCGATAGCGTATCTGCTGGTAATTGTCGTAATCGATCCGGCTGATGACCTCGGGGTTGCGCAGCGTGGCGCGATGATAAGGCTGGCGCGCCGCCATCTCGGCCCATGAAACCAGGGCGTCGCTATTGAAGCGCACCGGTTGGCCAAGATTGATCTCCGCCTGCGCCGCCGAAGGCTTCAAGGTTGCAGCGCCAGCGATTGCGAGCAGCGCCGAGGTAAAATTCCGACGTGTCATACTCATGTAAAAATCCATTTGAAAACAGCATGGCTTTCGTCGGCGTTAAGCCGACTGAAATTTGCCGCAGACTATAAGTGAGCGCATCATGGCTAAAAAAAGGGCGGCGCTACTGCGGCGAGGCAGAGGCGGATTGCCGCAGTCGCTTCCTGTAAATGGCCTTAGGCGCGCGTTTCCGACGATAGGATTTCGCGCGCTTTAGCGCAATCTCTCGCCATTTGCTCGGAAAGGCTTTCCGCCGAGCGGAACTTGCCATCGCCCCGAATGAAGTCGACAAACTCTACGCCGATTTCCTGACCGTAAAGGTCGTCTTGAAAATCCAGCAGGTGTGCCTCGACGCGCAGTTCGGAAACCGGCGACGCCAGCGTGGGCCGCGTGCCGATGTTCACCGCCGCGCGATGCTGCGCCCCGGCCACGCGCGCGTGCGCGGCATACACTCCGTTCGGCGGCACGAGCAGGCCGCG
>JANNOO010000014.1:0-27252 GCA_031399165.1 Alphaproteobacteria bacterium
GGAGCTGAAGAAGATCCAGCTGGGCTGCAGCGTTCAGTTCCCGTCCGACGAGGAATTGCGCAAAAGCCTGCCGTAAAGCCAAACAGAGCACGCCGCGAAATCATGCCCGCCTCCGCTTCGCGACGCGTTTGGGGGCGGGCTTCGCGCGATGAGCGGCGGCGGCCTTGCTCACAGGAACGTTTTTAGATTTTTCGATTGCGCCGAGCCGGTCTTCAGCGTCGCGCAAACGCTTCAATGTAAATCGCTCCTCGCCGTCATGCAGCGCCTGCAAACGGTCGCTTCTCTGAAAGATTTTCTTTGATAATCGCGCGCGCGGCCAATCGCGGGCGCGGCAGAGCACGTCGCAACGCGCGAGAAATTCGTCGATCGCGATTTTGAACGGACTCTTCATCGCGCCATTGATGGGGCGTTGCCGCCCCCTTCGTCAAGGGCGTGTACGCCGCAGAATTGCTTGGCGACGCGTGGCATACCCGCCCTGTGAGTGGAACCTTCAAATCCCGTGTGGCGCAACGCCGAACCGAACTCGGCTGGAGCGCTCAGCGCTTGGCCGATGAGAGCGGGGTGCCTTTCGAAACTGTGAAGAACATTTCGAAAGCCCGCCAAATCGAGCCGCCGTCCGGCGCCCACCTGATCCGCCTGGCCAAGGCGCTTGACCGTCATCCGGGCTGGCTTTTAGGCGAACTGGACGATCCCCTGCCCTTCTCGGCATCCGTGCCCGCCAGCACCTTCGCCCCGGTGCGTAACCGCGTCGCGGCCGGCGCCTGGCGCGAATCGGGGGAGCCCCAGGCCTTTATCGCCGACACCGGACCTGCGCTCGCCAACGACGCGTACCGCAATTACCCGCAATGGTGGGAAGAGGTCGATGGGGAATCCGTAAATCAGAAGTTTCCCAATGGCTCGCTCGTACGCGTGGTCGATGCGCCAGCCATGGGATACATTCCGCGCGTCGGCGACATGGTCGTTATCGAGCGCGAACGCTCAGGGCTGTTCGAGCGCACAATCAAGCGCGTGGTGATAAAAAATGGTCAGCTGGCCGTGCAAGGGTGCTCAACCGACCCGCGCTGGAATGAGGTGATCAATCTCACCGCCGACATGCAGGAAGATCAGGGTGATACGGTGAAAATCGTGGGTTTCGTCCCCGGCGAAGCGCTGCTCAAAAGCTAATCCGGAGAATTGTAGAGTACGTTGCCGCTGCTATCGATCGCCGCGAGCAACAAAAAACAATGATCCGCGCCGGCGCAGCGGTTTTCCACTGAGAGCAGAACTTTCGACTTTCGCCCCGGTGCGGCGACTTCGCAGCGATATCGCCTATAAGGCGCGTCCTCAAACTTTGCGGGAGGCGCCGTCATTTCGAACAGATCCGCGAGCGCGTCCGGCTGCTGTCGTTTGAGCAACTCATGCCCCATGGCGCAGGCTGCGCGCGCATCGTCCTCAGTCTCCACGTAAAGGCTTGAAGGCGCCGAAGGCGCCACTGACCGGGGCGCGTTCAAGCGGCCTATTGCGGCAAACCCGACGAGCACCAGCAGCACAGCCGCCAGAACGCCGAAGCATCCAAAAAACCCGCCACTAAATCCTCGCCCGGCCCCAGCCATTACGTCCCCCACAGGTTCGTTTTCGCCCTGAAACCCTTGCCGCACGCGGCAAAGGCACGCAAGCCCCGCCGGCCAAGGGGTTTTAACGCCCCGGTTTATGCTTGACGGGGCGTTGACGCCCCGTTTACCAATCTGTGCGCCGGCCCTCTTCGCCGGTGACGCGGGCCAGGGGGCCTTCCGATGGACACCACCACGCTTCCGAGCGCTGCGCCGGCCGATCGCCTGCGTCTGCGCAGCGCCCACGGCGAAGGCCTCGCCCGCAAAGCGCGCATGGCCCAGATCGAGGCCGAGTTCCTGCTGATCGGCGACACCGCCTTCGCGCTGACCAGCGCGGACGTGAAATCCTGGGCGATCAATGAGGGCGGCGAGATCGCGCGCGACATGCGCCGGGTGATCGAGCGCGCGTCGCGCTTCAACGCCGCGATCGAGCAAATCGTCAGCGTGCTGCCGCTGGCCGCACCGCGCGCGATGGAAAGCATGGCCGAAGCGCAGGCCGTGACGCGCCTTGCCGATTATCCCGGCCGGCCCGCGCGCGCGACGCGCCTGCACATGATCGAAGGCGGCGTGCGCCCATGATCACGCATCATTCCAAATCCGAAGCCCGCTTCGGCATCCGCGGCGCGCCGCGGCGCATGACGCGCAGCGATCGCATCATGCTCGCCACCATCGCCGTGCTGGTGTTCGTCATCGTCGCGCTGTTCGCCGCTCTGCATGACGGCATGACCAGCGCCGCGCCGCCAAACGCGTTCCGCGCCGACGCGCCGCAATCCAACACGGCCAGCCCAAGCACCCAGAAACAATGGCCAGCCTGGCGCGAACGCGCCACTTCATACCATCGCGACGGCGAGGGCTGCCTCTGGGCCAACATGACCGGCGCCGATGGCTGGCGCATCAGCGCCAAGGTGCTGATCGACGGGCGCCCGCTCTGCGATGCGACACGCCGCAACGATCCGCCCGCGCCGCCTTTGCGTGAAAGCACCGGGCGCGAAACGCCGGCGGCGCTGTCGTCCAACCCCTACCCGCTCGAGCCCAACGAACTTTGAAAAGGCAATTGTGATGGCCGCTGCCGCCTTTAAGCAAACCGAAGCCGCGAAGAAGATCGCGCCGAAAAGCCCGCCGCCAGCGCTGGACGCGCTCAACGGGCCGCGCGCGCATCCGAACGACGTGGTGCTGGTCGATCTCGATCAAATCATCGTCTCGACCATGAACCCGCGCCACGATCGCGATGTCGAAGACGCCGAGCCGCTGGCGGCGAACATCGCCAAATATGGCCTGTTGCATCCGCTCGTTTGTCACATGGACGGCAAGCATTACGCCGCGATCAATGGGCGGCGCCGGCGCGCAGCGCTGCAGCTGCTCGCCGATCGCGGCCAATGGCCGAAGGGCGAGACCGGCCGCATCAAGGTTGTCGTCATCGACGATTTCCACGACGCGCCCGGCGTGGCGCTCAGCGAAGATCTGATGCGCGTGGCGATGAACCCGGCCGACGAAGCGCGCACCTTCGCCAAGATGGCCGACTGCACCCAATCGCCCACGATCGCCAAGGTGTTCGGCCGCAGCGTGAAGTTCGTCGAGGGCCGCCTGCGCCTGGCCAATCTGCACCCGCCGATTCTCGACGCCTTGTCGCGCAACCAGATCACGATCGACACGGCGCAGGCCTATGGCCGCGCGCCATCGAGCGAGAGCGAAGAAGCCGCGTGGAGGAAATTCGGCGTCGATGGTCACGCTGGCCAGATTCGCCGTCATTTCGAAGCGGGCGCGATGAAGGGCTCCGACCGCCTCTGCAAATTTGTCGGGGAGGACGCCTATCTCACCGCCGGCGGCCAGATCAGCCGCGATCTGTTCTCCGACGTTGAAGCCGCGCTTTGGCTCAATCCCGACATCGTCAATCGGCTTGCCGATGAAAAACTGGCGGCGGCGCGAGAGCAGATCGCCGCCGAAGGCTGGGCCGAAGTGAAGGCGTCCGTCGAAGAGGATGCTTTCGCGTACGCGGACCGATCGCTGGGCAAAAAACGCAAGCCGACCCCGGCAGAGAAAGCTGACCTCGACGATATCAAAAAAAGATCGGAGGCCTTGCAGGAAAAACTCGCAGCGCTGCCGGACGATTCCAGGTTCAACGACGAGGCCGAGCGGCTCGACGAGCAGATTGCCGATCTCGGCGATGCGCGGCAGCGCATCGAAGCGGCGCTGATCGAATACAAGCCCGCCGAGCGGGCCGCGTCCGGCGCCCTGGTGTCAATCGGCCTTGATGGAGCGCTAACGGTCACGCGCGCCGTGCACATGCCCAAGGCCAGCAGTGCGAAATCCGGTAAGCATGCCGAGCGCGGCAAGGCCAGTAGCGAAACCACGGCGCCCCAACCGCCTATGACAGCGGCGCAGCACGCGCGCCTCACCGCCGCCGCCGGCGAAGTGGTGGCCCGCGCGCTGGAGGAGCGTCCGCACATCGCGCTTGTCGCTCTGGCTGCATGGCTCGCCCGTGAAGTGTTTGCCCATGCCACGCGCGAGTCCGAGCCGCTGGATTTTCAGGCGTCGAGCTACGATGTGGGCGGCCACGCGCGCGTCGATGCGAAAACGATCAAGCTCTATGGCGACGCCAAGCGCGAAGAGCATCGCAAGATGTGGAAAGCCGAGCTGGCGCCGTTCTGGAAAACCGCCGGCGCGGTCGAAATCGCCCTGTCGAAATGGCCGGTCGATAAGACCCTCACGCTGATCGGCTTCTGCGTCGGCGAGCACATGCACGTCGCCGAAAGCCATTCCGAACGGCCGAACAAAACGCGCCGCCTGCGGCTCGCCGCGCTTGGCGCCCTCGCCAACGCCGATCCCTTCAACGAATTCGCGCCAGACGTCGAATTGTTCAAGGGCATGCGCCGCGACATGCTCGACCAAGCCGCGAAGACGATCGGCATCGACAATCCGGAAAAGAAAACCAAGGCCGCGCTCGCCGCCATGTGCGCCGATCGCGCCGAGGCGGCAAAATACGTTCATCCGGTCATGGCCGAGATGTGCGGCGCGAGCGCCAAGCCAGCAGCTGCTGCAAAAGCCAAAGCCAAAACGCCCGCGAAGAAGCCAGCGGCGAAGAAGGCGGTGCGCAAGTGAGCGCCGCAGACCTGTCCGCATCGCACAACGCGGTCGCCAACACGGCGCTACGCACGATCATCCAGCAAGCGCAGAACGCCGGCGGCGGAAACACCGACATTCTCGTCGTGACCGAGAGCATTGTCGCCGGCGTGATCCTTTACGTCTCGAAGGTTGACAGCCGCGCGCATGAGGCGGTGAGCGCCGCATTGTTCGATGGCGTCCGCGAACGCGTGGCCGAACTTGCCGCAAAGGTCGCGCCAACACCGGTGGGCAGCGCATGAAAGTCACGCTGACTATCGAGATCGGCGATCACATCGCCGACGAAAAGCTGCCCGGCGAATTAAGCGCGGCGTTTCGCGGCGCGCTGCGCATCGTCAGCGGCCAGCTGGTCGATCGCCGCCACGGCACGCACGCCGACGAGCTTGCCGATTACGTGGCCAGCTCGGCAATTCAGGCCGGCATCGGCGCCATGTTCGAAGAAGCGATGAAGACCGGCGGTGCGCGTGACCACGTCGCGCGGCATATCCTCGATCACTGCGCCTTCATCATGGCCACCGTGCGCACCCAGGGCGATTACACCGCGCCGCGCGATGTGGTGATCGCGCCATGAAGCGCACATCCCTTTCGCCGGCACTTGCTAGTGAGCCGTTATCCGCGCCCGGTAGCCAGCCCCCACTTTCGCAACCAACGAAGGTTGCCGGCGAAACTCCATCCGCCGCAGCTGGGCCTGCCCCCTCCAGGCCCGCGGCGGATAAACCCGCGCCGGAAGATCTAACGGTTACGCCCGCTTCCGGCGCGGGGCGCTTTGCCCATGAGCTGGCCACCGCGCTTGCGCCGTCGATCGACAGGGCTGGCGCCATCGCCTGGCGCGGTGATCATCTGCGCGCGCGCCATGCATCGAGCCCGCCGCACATCGCCGACACGCTGGCGCGCCTGCGCAGCGACGGCCACCCGATGATGCGCGCCGGCCACGATCTGATCGTCGCGCTGGTGCAGCGCATGTACGGCCAGGCCGCGCTCGCGGCGCAGGCCAATGAACGCAGCGCCGCCGCCGAGAAGGCGCTGCGCAATCGCGGCGCCGTTAACGCCAGCGCCGCCATCGATTTGCAACAGCTGCGCACCGCGCTCGCCGATTTCGCCATGTCCGAACGCCACCGCGCCGATCTCGCGCGCCGCGGCGCCAATCCCCAGCTCGCCGCCGCCCATGACGGGGCGGCCGCGTTCGTCGAAGCCCTGATCAATCCCGCAGGAGAACCATCGTGAGTGAAGAAAATCTGTCGCCGCCGCGCGGCGTTCTGATCCAGCTCAATACCGATATGGCGGCCGTCGTCGTGCAGATGGCCACCGGCGGCCAGCGCGCGCTCGCCGGCCTGCTGGGCGAGGAGATCGAAATCGCGCAGGCGGGCAAAATCGCCGAGCTCGAAGAGATCGCCGAAAGCGCCGCCGAAGGCCAGCGCCAGGCCGAGGCCACGCTTGCGCAGGAGCGCACGCGCGCCGAAACCGCCGAGAGCGCGCGCGACGCACTAAGTGAAGCCGTCGCCGCGGCCGCCACGCTGACCGCCGATCTCACGCGCGAACGCGACGACGCCAGGCTGACCATCGCCGAAGGCCGCGCCACGCTGCAGCAGACCGAACGCGAGCGCGACGCTCTGCGCGACAAATATTATCTCGCGCTGGACAGCCGCACGGCGCTGCGCACCGCCGTGCTCGCCTTCCTCGACTTCAAACCGGATATGTTCATTCCGCATCCGGACCATCGGCGGCTCTGGGATAATCTGCGCGCCGCCACGGCCGCGGTTCCCGAGACGCCCGCGCCCGAAACCGCCACGCCTTTCCTGCGCGATCACTCGCCGGAAGCCGCCGCCGCTTCGATCGCGCCCATGCCGCGCGACGTGCCGCTCGGCGACACCAGCGAAACGCCGCTGCGCGCCGGCCCGATCGACGCGCTCGCCGCAACAGCGCCCCTTGGCGCGCCGGCCGCGCAGCCGCGCGCCTACGACGAGGGCGTGTGATCATGAGCAGTGTCGTTCGCCCGTGGGTCGAAAAGCTGACCATGATGCAGCAAAGCGTGCTGTTCGGCTCCGTGCGCGGGCCGGATGGGGTAGCGAAATATCACCGCGTTAAGTATCTGCTGCGCTTCTACCGCCGCGCCATTTTGAAATCGTCCTTCATGGGTGTCGAGATTGACGATCCGTACAAGGACGATGGCGGATCATTTCTCGGCGCGAGCATCTTCTGGAACGACCTCGTTCAGCAAGCGATCGCTAATCAGGGCGAACATGCATTGGCCGCTGCGATAGCAAATCTCGAGGCGAGCGGCGGCTGGGAACCGCCGATGGACAAGTTGGTCGACGAATATCTCGCGGCAGTCGACGAACTCCCGCATCACTTCCAGCTACACTTCATGCACGCCGTCGAAATCGTCGGCTACAAGCACCCGAACCCGCGGGTGCGCGAGTGGTGGGCCAAGGTCTATCTCCGCCTCGTGCACGATTTCCATCTGTTCCCGGAATCCGAAGAGCAGATGGATCGCCGCCTTGGCGATAGTCGCGACACGTGGCTCGAGCGCGCCGATCGCGCGACGGTTGCCTGATGCGCCTCGCCCTTCACCTCCTCGCCGGTACTGCCGCAGCCGCGCTCGCCTACACGCTGGTCATGCTGGCGAGCATCGCGCTCGCGTTCATGGCCGGCCTGCCCGTTCTCGCGGCACTGGAAGCGGGCCGCTGGATCGGCGCGGCGGCCGCCGCAGCGATCGGCTTGCTCGTCACCGCAAACTTCGTGGGGGGCCAGCCATGAAGATCACGCCCCTCCACCGCCGCATCGCCGGCGAGGCCGCGCTCTGGGGCGGCGCGCTGCTCGTCATCGCCGCCGCATCGATCGCGCACCTCGTCTTTCTGGTGAGCGTGTAGCTATGGCCGATAAAACCCGCATCGAATGGGCGGCCAATCCGGACGGCACGCCGGGCGCGACCTGGAATCCGATCCGCGCGCGCGACACCGTCACCGGCAAGATCGGCACGCATTGCGTTCACGCATCCGACGGCTGCGCCCATTGCTACGCCGAAGCGCACAACCGGCGCGGTATGACGCCCGGCGGCACGGGCCTCGCGTACACCAAACAGAACGAAGCCCGCGTGGAAATCTTCCTGAATGAGAAGATGCTGCTCAAGCCCCTGCAGATCAAAAAGCCGACGACGTTTTTCCTGAGCAGCATGACCGACGTGTTCGCCGATTTCGTCAGCGACGAGATCATCGACGAGCTGCTGGGCGTTATGCAGATTTGCCCGCGCCATACGTTCATCGTGCTGACCAAGCGCGCCGCCCGCGCGCGCAAATACTTCGCCAGGCTCGACGAGCGCCAGCGCGCGCTGGAGTGCAACGCCGCTGTCGATTGGTTGAACTGGCCGCTGCCGAACGTCTGGCTCGGCGTCAGCGTCGAGGATCGCTTCAACGTCCCGCGCATCTGGGATCTGATACTCACGCCGGCGGCGCGCCGCGTGATCAGCTTCGAACCGCTGCTTGAAGACGTATCGCTGCGGCTGCGCGACGTGTGGCGCCCCGGCGACACGCTCGACGGCGTCACGCCCTGCATCGATTGGGTCATCGTCGGCGGCGAGAGCGGCCCCGGCGCACGGCCAATGCATCCGCAATGGGCGCGCGATCTGCGCGATCTGTTCGTGCCCGCCGGCGTGCCATTCTTTTTCAAGCAATGGGGCGCGCACACCCCGATCGGCATCGACGATCAGGGCGAGGCGCTCGCAACCCCGCCGATGCTGCGCGTCGGTAAAGCCGCCGCCGGCCGCCACCTCGACGGCCGCACGCACGACGAACGCCCGCCCTTCTCTCACCTCAAGGAGCTTGCTGCATGAAAACGCTTTTCGGCGCCCTGGCGCGCGGACTCGGCTGGGGCCTCGGCGCCACGCTCGGCGTGCTTGCCGGCGCGGGCCTCGGCGTCACCGCCCTCGCCTTTATCGGCCATCGCGATCGCGACGCGGTGAGCGTGATGAAGCGGCTTTATTACATCGGTCAGTGGACGGATGAATCGATGCCCTGCCAGCCAACGCTGGAAGGCTGGGCCGAATGGCTGAGCAAGCCCGATGAAGATTGGCAGCGCAGCGCTCCGGCGCAGCACGGCGAACAATTCACCGCCACCGTCACGCTCGAACTTGCCGACATTCGCATCTATGTGTTCGACGGTGCCTGGCAATCCGATTTCTCGCCCGCACCGGGCGCGAACTGGTTTGCGCTGCGCTGGGGTCCGGGCCTCGGCTGCGACGCGGAGGTAAGCCACGATTCTTTTGCCGATCTGCTCGCAGAGCTCGACCTTGAAGACGAAGGCGACGAAGCCTTCGTCGGACAGTTCCAGCACCTGAACGGCGGCGTGATGCTGGAATATCAAATCACGCAAGAAGGCCCCCGCCTTATCGAACTGGCGCCCGTCAGCTGATGGTCGCCTATTCCTTCAAACCGCGCTTTGCGCCGAAGATCGCCGCCGGCGACAAGACGCAGACCATCCGCGCGCCGCGTAGCGGCCGCGGCCGTCACGCGCGGCCCGGCGAGGCGCTGCAGCTCTACACCGGCATGCGCACCAAGGCGTGCGCCAAGATCGGCGACTCGACATGCGCGCGCGTCGAGCCCGCGCTGATCATGCCGCGCAAGGGCGTCGCGCTCGATGCCGGAAAGCTGCGCGCCCGCGAGCTCGATGAATTCGCGCGCGCCGATGGCTTCGAAGATTTCGAGGACATGAGCGCGTTCTGGGAAACACAACATCCCGAAGCCGCCGTGTTCCTCGGCGTGCTGATCTGCTGGATTGATTTCGTGGGGGCGGCATGAAACGGGCCGATCGCATTGCCAGCATCAGCATCACCGCGCGCAAGGCCGCCGGAATCGAGCCGCGCCGCTATGACGGCCAAGGCCTCAATTTCCGCGAAGCCAAACCGAAACACGCGCCGGGCCGCAACAAACCGGAAGGCGCAAAACCATGACCGGCAAATTCCACGCCTGGGCGCCGGCGCTCGAGGACGAGCCTAAAACGCGCAACCGACTTAAGCGCGCCGACGCCTCCCAAGCCGCCATCACCCGCGCGATCGCATACCAGACAGCATGTCTACGCGAATTGGGAGAAGCGCAGGCCGAGCCGTTGCTGATCCTCGTGCGCGATTCCGAAACGCACCACGTCAGCGCCTTCAAAGTGGTCACGATCGCCGCGCCAGAACGCGCATGCCGGATCTGCGGCTGCACGCACGAGACGCCCTGCGCCGGCGGCTGCGGCTGGGCCGGCGCCGATCTCTGCACCGCCTGCGACCAGCTGATGAAAGGCGAAGACGCATGAACCCGCTGCTGATCATCGGGCTGGCGCTCGCCAGCGGCGCGGCATGGAGCATCGGCCAGGTCATGGAAGACAGCCTGGCAGGCCGCAACGCCGCCGACCAGGTCGAACCCGCCTTCGCGGTCTGGCTGCTGAAAGCCGCCGCCAAGGTGCTGCTCACGGCCACACTCGTGCTGCTCGCCGCCCACTGGATCGCGGGCAAGCCGCCGGCGTGAGCGCCCTGGCCGCCCCCGCCGCGTTCAGCGATCGCCGGGTGACGGCGGCCGAGGTCATGGCCGTTACCTGTTGGGGGAAACGCCAGCTTTTGAAGAAAGTCCGTGACGGCGCCTTCCCCAAGCCCGTAGAGGGCCAATTGTGGTCGTTCCGGGCGGTGGATGCGTGGCTGGCCGGCAAAGCCGCCAGCGCCGGCTCAGACGGCGACGGCGGGGCGCAGAACGCCCCCGCCGGGGAGGAAGGCTGGAAGGTAGACGAGCATGCCATACAAGCCGCCCTATCTGGGCCGTTACGTCTTTCCGCGCCGCCGGGCCGACGGCACGTTCAACGTCCTGTTCGAGGTGCCCAAGCGCCTGCGGCCCCGCGACTGGCCGCCGTCGAAACCGCTGCCGGTTAACCACCGCCGCACCGGCGATCTGGAGCGCCGGCCGGAGGAAGTCGCCGCCATCGTCGCCGAGGCGGCCAGGCTGAACGCCGAGCTGGACGCCGCCCGCATCGATCGCCCGCCTGCGGCGCCGGAAATCCTGCCCGGCACGATTCCGCACCTGATCACGCTCTGGGGCGGGGCCAAGCTGCTCAAGGCGCTGCATCTGAAATTCCCGCACCCGGACATGCCGGACCCGGATTCGGCGGCCGACGATGCGGCCGACGACTGGAAGAATTACGACGAGCGCACGCGGCGCAATTATCGCTGGGGCCTGCGCGCGATTCTGGCGTGGTCGCTGACCAACAATCACAAGCCGGCGCGGCTGATCACGCCGGGCGCGATCAAGCAGTTTCTGGCGCTGTACGACGCGCGCCAGCCCGGCCCGGACGGGCAAGGCGGCAGAGCCGGCCGGCCGCGCATGAAAAAGGAAATGCGCGTCGTGCTCGGCATCCTGTTCGACATCGCGGTCGAGGAACGCCTGATCGCGCGCGACATGCACCCCGTCGCCGCGCTGCGCGTCGTGCGCACGCCCAGGCACAGACGCGGCAAAAAGCGCGAGATCAGCCAGTGGACCGCGGCGCTCGCCGATGAATACGCCGCGCTCGCCCGCGCGCCGGCCGAAGCGGGCGGCATGGGCTGGCCGGGCGGCTCGATCCTGATCCGGGCGATGTGGCAGACCAGCGCCGACAGGAGCGACGTGGCGGCGTGGAACCGGCGCGTCCATTTCGTCGATGACGGGCTGATGCCCGGCTTTCAGTACGATCGCGGCAAAACCGGAATCGCCAGCTTCACGCCGATCAGCCAGGACCTCGCCGCCGAGATCCGCGCCAACGCGGCCGTGGTCATCGTCACGGCGCCGGAGGGCGGCGGCTATGACCTACCGGCCGAGGATGGCCGGCTCGGCTGGGATCTGCGCCGCCTGCGCGAGCTGGCGGCCGCCAGGGGCCTGCCGGACATGGTGTTCGACCACCTACGCCACAGCGCCGCGACCGACGCCTGGAGGGCCGTGAAAGACCCGATGAAGGTCAAGGCCATCACCGCCCACGCCAGCCCCGCCATGCTCGAAGACGTGTATATCCAGCTCACCCGCACCGACGCGATCGAGGTGCAGCGCGCAAGAGGAATTATCGCATGACCGACAAAAGAGAAAAGCTAGGCTTAACGGGCGGCGAAATCACCTTGCCGACCAGCGACGAGCGCGCGGTGGCGCTTCGGGGCGCCGCTAATCAGGCAAGCATAGTGACCGTAAACGGCGTCAGGTGCATCCCGAAGATCATCAGCCGGTGCGCCCCGCCCGACGGCAACGACATCACCACGTTCGCGCTTCAGCCGCCAAATATCTACGACTACGAACCCTGATTTGCCCTTCGGACTGGCCACCGCACCTCAAGGGCCCCTTCAAGGGCACAGAGGCGGAACAATCCGAAGACCCGCTGTGAAACCAAACCGCTAGCCACCGTCAACGCTGTCTGGGGGACAGGGGGTCGTGGGTTCAAATCCCGCCGCTCCGACCACATAATGTGAACATTAGCCCAGCGAACGCCTTTGAGCCGTGAACTGACGCGCTAGTGTTCGCCGTTCGAAAGGCGCGCCAGGCGCGCCTGCGCGTAGGACGCAACTTCCGGCGAATCGCCATCATCGGAACTATCACCGCCGAACTCGGCGACAACCGCGCCGAAGAAGCCTGCCGCCGCGGCTGAATGCACCGCCGCCTGCAATACATGCGCAGGGTTAGCGCGCGCGGCTGGCGCAGCGCCGTACACGGCGATGACCGCGCCTGCGCCTGCCTCAGCAATGAGGCGGCGTGTTTCATCGAATGAATAATGCTCGTCGATCAGCAGGCGTTTGAGTGCGCGCGCTGCGCTGAGATCGCGTGTGGTGAAGCGCTTATCCGGGGCATCTTCGAAGATAGGAAATGCCTTGCGCCAGGCGCGCAGCAGCCCACGCTCCAGATCCAATTCTTCCGCCGCCTCGCCGATCGATAGCAACCGGCCGCCAAATCCATAATTATGCGCGGCGGATTTTTTCATGCCCTCAATGCGCCTTTTCAACTCGTTCCCTCAGCAATTGCGACGGACGGAAGCTAACGACCCGGCGCGGCGTTATCGGAACCTCTTCTCCGGTCTTCGGATTGCGTCCGATACGCTCCTTCTTGTTTCGGACGACAAAATTACCGAAGCGTGAAAGTTTGACCGTGTCGCCTTCGACGAGCGCTTGCTCCATCACGGCCAACATATCTTCGAGGAATTGGGCGCATTCTTGTCGGGGTTTGTCCGTTTCGTGGACCAAAGCCTCGATTAGTTCGGCGCGCGTGATGGTTTGCTGGGTCATGACCTGCACTCCGCTTGTGAAATCAACGCTAGAGCGGTGCGGACGGGCCGTCAAACTGCTGTGGATATTTGCGCTTTAAAGCCGCGCGAGAACAGCGCCCCACGTCAAACCGCCGCCAAGGGCCTCCATCAACACGGTTTGGCCATGTTTAATGCGCCCGTCATGCATGGCCGTCCACAACGCCAAAGGCACCGACGCGGCGGACGTGTTGCCGTGCTCAGCGATCGTGGAAACAACCTTCTGCGGCGGCACGCCCAGACGTCGCGCGACGCCGTCAAGAATACGCTGGTTGGCCTGGTGCGGCACGAACCAGTCAACTTCGGAAAGCGGCATGTCAGCGCGTTTGGCCGCTTCCGCCATTGCATCGGCGATATGCTCGACGGCATGCCGGAACACCTGGTTGCCAAGCATTTTGACATGCCCGACGGATTGGGTCTGTGAGGGCCCGCCATCTACATAGAGCAGGTCGTGATGCCGGCCATCGCTGCGGATGTAGCTCGATAGGATGCCGCGCCCGGCCGCATCCGCCGGATGCATGGCGCGCAACAGCACGGCGCCGGCGCCATCGCCGAACAGCACGCATGTGCCGCGATCGGTCCAATCGATAATGCGCGAAAAGGTTTCGGCGCCGATCACCAGCGCCGCCCGCGCCTGCCCGCGCGCCAGGAAATTATCGGCGATCGTGAGCGCGTAGATAAACCCCGAGCACACCGCCTGCACGTCGAACGCGGCGCCGTGAGACATGCCCAGAGCGGCCTGCACGCGAGTGGCGGTGGCAGGAAACGTAAGGTCAGGTGTGGCCGTTGCGACGATCACGAGATCGACTTCATCCGGACTTGCCGCCGCGGCGGCTAACGCGCCGCGCGCCGCGGCAAGCGCGAGATCGGAAGTCTTTTCGCCATCGGCGGCGATGTGGCGCTTGCGGATACCCGTTCGCTCGACAATCCAATCGTCGGACGTATCGACCATCTTGGCCAGTTCGGCGTTGGTGAGAACGCGATCAGGCAAGCGCCCGCCCACGCCGGCGATAACTGATTTCATCTCGATCAAGATCGGCCAGACTCCGCCGCAATTGGCACCAGCGCAGCCGCCGCCAGACGTTCGAGGTTGCGCGACACCTCGTCTCTGAAATGGCTCTTCGCCATGCGCGCCGCAATATCGACCGCCGCGGCGAAACCCTGGCCGTCTGTGCCGCCGTGACTTTTGACGACGATGCCGTTCAAGCCCAGAAACACGCCGCCATTGGCCGCGCGCGGATCCATTCGCGCCTTGAACCTTTTAAGCGCCGGCATAGCAATCAGCGCGCCAAGCTTGCCAAGAACGGTTCCCGTGAGCGCTTCACGCAGGAAGCCCGCGATCAGCCGCGCCGTACCTTCGGCGGTCTTGATCGCGATGTTGCCGGTAAACCCGTCCGTGACGATCACGTCTGCATGGCCGGCGCTGATGCCGTGCCCTTCGACGAAGCCTTCAAAGTTCACATCTACGCCGGATGTGCGGATGAGGCGGGCCGCGGCCCGGATTTCCTCATGCCCCTTCATTTCCTCGTGGCCGATATTCAACAGCCGCACGCGCGGGCGCTCGGATCCATAAATCGCCCGGTGAAACGCCTCGCCCATGATCGCGAACTCGACCAATTGCTCAGCGTCCGCTTCGACATTGGCGCCGACATCGAGGATTACGGCAAACCCATTCGGCGTCGGCCAACTCGCCACCATGGCGGGACGGTGCACGCCTTCCACCATACGCAGGCGCAACTTCGACATCGCCATCAGCGCGCCGGTATTGCCGGCGGAGACAGCCGCATGCGCAACGCCGTTCTCGACCGCCTGAATCGCATTCCACATGCTCGTGCCGCGGCCCTGACGCAGAGCTTGGCTTGGTTTGGCGTCCATCGCCACCACAAGCGACGTGTCAAAAACCTCGCTTACGGCTTTGGCGGAGGGACGATCTACAAGCATTGCTGACAACCGCTCATGCGGTCCGTGCAAATGAAACCGCGCATCGGGGCGCCGGCGCGCGGCTATCTCTATCCCGTCGAGGACAATGTCTGGGGCGTTGTCTCCGCCCATCGCGTCGATCGAAATCACGAGCCCGTCGGGCATGCATCCGGTCCGGTTGTTGCCGACGCGCGCTTCGGCCGTTCGAGGCGAACCTTATCGCGCGCGCCCGGAAATGCAAAACACGGCAGGAGTTTAGTCAGCAGCGCCATGCCTCTGGCGAGAGTATCTGTTCTACGGGCAGGCTGCCGAGCCGGGCGGCCAGGGTGAGCGCCCGCTCTGCCAGCGAGGGGGCAAACGCAGCCGCTTCCTCGTTCCAAACGTTCCGCGAGAGCGCGCTTTCCAAGCTCACCCTGTCGCCGGCGGCTAGCGCTTCGTCGTAAGCGCCAAACCGGCCATAGAACGCCTTTCCGATTTTCTTCATATGCTTGGCGACGCTGAGATCGCCAATTCCGGCCTCGCGCAGGCCGTCATCAAAGTTGAGGAAAAGCTCGTCGGTAAAGGCCTGGAGCAGGCGCGCTTGCGCAGGGTCAGCGCGCAAGCGGCGCAAGGCGATGGCCCCATGGAGCGCCAGGAGCTGAAATCGGCCGTCGAACGTGTCCGGCGCCCGGCCGGCGCCGTAGAGGGCGGGATCCCGGGCCGCGCCGGACACTGTCTCAAGCAGGCGCCTTGCTTCGGCCTTGGCCGGATGCTCCTTAAAGAAGGGAAGTTTGAAACCGGCCATCGCGTCCCGTGCATCGCCCCCTTGCCGCAGACGTGGCGGGGCCTTAGGCAAAATGGCCATTGGGAGGCTTGAGGAGAAGAGATGAAGAGGCCGTCCGCCGGTTTTGTCGCGGCGCTGGCGCTGAGCGCCGGTTTTGCCGCAGCCTGCACACCCGTGCGCGAGACCCATGGCTGGGTCAGCGACAGCGCCTCGGAGGCCGAGGTTCAGCCGGGCGTGGATACGCGCTCGACGGTGCTGGCGCGCATGGGCTCGCCCTCCACCATGGGCACATTCGGCGAGGCCGATTGGTATTACATCACCTCGCTGCAGGAATCTTTCGCCTACTTTAACCCGAAAACAACCGCCCGGACGGTTACGGTGATCCGGTTCAACGCCGAGGACGTTGTTTCCGGCGTCGATAAATTCGGCATCGAGAAAGGCCGCGTCATAAGTTATTCGGGCGACAAGACGCCCACCCGCGGCCGCGAACTTGGCGTTCTCGAACAGATTTTCGGCACGGTTGGCGCCCGCCTTCCGACCAACCCCGAAGAAGCCACAGCCAACCGCCGCTGATTTTTTCTGCGGCCACAACAAAAAGGCCCGGTCTCGCGACCGGGCCTTTTCCTTACGTCGTGATGCGATCAGCCGCTGGCGCCGGCCAGCGCGGCCAGCAGCAGCAGCGCCACAATGTTGGTGATCTTGATCATCGGGTTCACCGCCGGGCCGGCCGTATCCTTGTAGGGATCGCCGACCGTGTCGCCGGTCACGGCCGCCTTGTGGGCTTCAGAACCCTTGCCGCCGTAATTGCCTTCTTCGATGTACTTTTTGGCGTTGTCCCAGGCGCCGCCGCCCGATGTCATCGAGATCGCAACGAACAGGCCGGTGACGATCACGCCGACGAGCAGCGCGCCGAGCGCGGCGAAACCGTGCGACTTGCCCGCGATCGTCATGATCACGAAGAAGAACACGATTGGCGATAGCACCGGCAGCAGCGACGGGATCACCATTTCCTTGATCGCCGACTTCGTCAGAATATCCACCGCGCGGCCGTAATCGGGCTTTGCCGTGCCTTCCATGATGCCGGGGATTTCCTTGAACTGACGGCGCACTTCGGTGACCACCGATTGGGCCGCACGCCCCACCGCCGTCATCGACAAACCGCCGAACAGGTATGGCAGCAAGCCGCCGAACAGCAGGCCGACGATCACGTAGGGATTGCTCAGGGAGAAGTCCGGCACCACGTCCTGGAAGAACAGATGCTCGCTCGACGTGCTCGAGTAGTACTTCAGGTCTTCCGTGTAGGCGGCGAACAGCACCAGCGCGCCGAGGCCCGCCGAACCGATCGCGTAGCCCTTGGTCACGGCCTTGGTGGTGTTGCCAACCGCGTCGAGCGCGTCAGTGGTGACGCGCACTTCCTTCGGCAAACCAGCCATTTCCGCGATGCCGCCAGCATTGTCCGTCACCGGGCCGAACGCATCGAGCGCCACGATCACGCCCGCGATCGCCAGCATCGTGGTCACCGCCACGGCAATGCCGAACAGGCCGGCGAGCGAGTAGGTCACGATGATGCCAGCGATGATGACCAGCGCCGGCAGCGCCGTTGCTTCCATCGAAACGGCCAGACCCTGGATCACGTTCGTCCCGTGACCTGTGGTCGACGCCTTGGCGATCGAGCGCACCGGATTGAACGCCGTACCCGTGTAGTATTCGGTGATCCACACGATCAGGCCCGTGACGGCCAGACCGGCGAGGCCGCAATAGAACAGGCTCAAGCCCGTAATGTCGCTGCCCGCGCTGACGGCGCCAAAGCCGTTATTGACCACTTGAATCGCGGCCCACAATCCAACGATCGACAGCGCGCCGGCGGCCACGAGGCCTTTGTAAAGCGCGCCCATGATGTTGTTGGACTTGCCGAGCTTCACAAAGAACGTGCCCATGATCGAAGCGATGATGCACGTACCGCCGATCGCCAGCGGCAGCAGCATCATGGCGTTGACCGCCGCCGGATCGTCGCGGAACAGGATAGAAGCGAGCACCATCGTGGCGACGGTCGACACGGCATAGGTTTCGAACAAGTCGGCGGCCATGCCGGCGCAATCGCCGACATTGTCGCCCACGGAATCGGCGATCGCCGCGGCGTTGCGCGGATCGTCTTCGGGAATGCCGGCCTCAACCTTGCCGACCATATCGCCGCCCACGTCGGCGCCCTTAGTAAAGATGCCGCCGCCGAGACGAGCGAAGATTGAGATCAGTGAAGCGCCAAACCCTAGCGCGACGAGCGCGTCGACTACGATCCGCGACGTGGGCAGGTTGTTAAGGCCGACGGTCAGAAACATGTAATAGCCGGCCACGCCGATCAGCGCGAAGCCAGCGACCAGCATGCCCGTCACCGCACCGGACTTGAACGCCGTGTCGAGGCCCGCAGCGAGCGATTTGCGCGAGGCTTCCGCCGTGCGCACGTTAGCCTGCACGGAGACGTTCATACCGATGAAGCCCGCCGCGCCAGAAAGGATCGCGCCGATAAGAAAGCCCACGGGCACTTGCCAATTGCGGAAGGCAATCGCGAGCAGGATGGTCACGCCAACGCCGACCCATGCGATCGTCGTATACTGCCGCTTCAGATAGGCGCGGGCGCCTTCTTGAATCGCCGCAGCGATTTCCTGCATACGCTCATTGCCAGGGCTTAGCTTGGTGATCGCGCCGCTCTGGAGCCAGCCGTAGAGGGCTGCGAGCAAACCTGAGCCGATCACAAGCCACAAAACCATATTCGTGCTCATGCTGTATCCCGTAGAACCCAGAAGGGCGCCGAACTGGCCCCGTCCCCATCAGAAAAATAAGCGACGCTGGCGCGCGCCACCGCGCAGCAGGAATCGATTCCTGCCGCTAAAGCGGCGCGGAACATGCCAAACGGCGTATGAACAAGCAACGGCGCCATTTTCACCGGGAAACTGAGCGTTTTCAGCGCCGATTGAGCGAATCGACCCCGGTAATAGTCACCTTTTTTACATTCGTGGCGCCCAAAGCCTCCTTCGTCGCCTGCACCAGCACCGGATTTGCGGCCTGATAATTTAGTTTGAAGTCGTCATTTGGGTCGGCCAGAGCCGTGCGGTGGCTGGCGCGCAAAAGCGCGTCGCGCAGGAAATGGGCGCGGTCGCGCAGCACGAGCGCATTCGCCTTGTCGGAGAATTCCACGTCCACCGACACGAACAGATAGTTCACCAATTTGCCGTCGCGGATCACCGGGGTGACAATATTCGGCGCCGACATCTTGCGGTCCGCGCTCGTCTCCTCCTTGGTTTCTTTGCCCTCGCTCCCGCCCGCCGCGTGCGCTGGTGCGGACGTGAGCGCCAGGCTGGCGGCGATGATCATCACGGGCGGCAGGATCGAAGAAGGACGCATAAGCCGATTGTCCGACGTCCGGCTTTCCGAATGGTTAGCGGCCCAGGCGGTGAACGTAACCATTCTGGACGGGCGCCGCGACTGGCTGACCGCCTTCCGTGAGCACAATGCCGCCGCCACCGCTGATACGGCCGATGCGGGTGACGGGAACCGCTGATGCGTGCACGGCGCCTGGCTTTGCCGTGAACAGGATTTCGTAATCGTCCCCGAACGACGCCAGCCGCGTCTTGGCCGCGCCCAGATCAGGTTGCGCGGCCGCCCAACGCGCTGCAGCGGGCGAGAGCGGCAGAGCGCCGAGGTCAATTTCCATTGAGACGTGAGACGCCGCAGCCAGCTTCGCCGCATCGGCGATCAACCCATCCGACACATCCATTGCGGCGCTGGCGTATTCCGCAATCCAGGCCGCCAGCGAAACGCGCGGTTCGGGCAGATGATAGCGCGCGGCCAAAAATGGGCGATCGGCTGCATCGAACGGCGCGCCGCGTAACGCTTCGAGGCCGAGCCCGGAATCGCCGATCGTTCCGGTGACGTAGACATCATCACCCTGCGTCGCGCCGGCGCGCGCCGGCGTACGCCGCCCGGCGCTGCCGATCATGGTGACGGACAAGCTCAATGGCCCCGGCGTGGAGACCGTATCGCCGCCAAGCAGCGCTATGTCGAACACCCTCTGATCTACCGCGAGCCCTTGGGCCAGCAGCGCAATGTCACCGCTCACCCTTCCGGCGGGCCAAAACAGCGTCAATAGATAGCCCAAGGGCGCGGCGCCTTTGGCCGCCAGATCGGAAAGGTTCACGCGCAGCGCTTTGCGGGCCACCAGATCGAGGGGATCAGCCGGCAGGAAATGGACGCCTTCAACGATCGCGTCTGTCGTGATCACCAGCGGGCCTGTGGCTGTTAAGAGGGCCGCATCATCGAGCAGGCCGCGCGCGCCTTCATGCGTCGCCAGCGGCGCGAAATAGCGCGCGATGATCGCATGTTCGTCTCGCTCAGAGTCTGGCATCGCGAGCGTCGCGCGCACGTCTTGCGCACGCCTCCAGCGCAGCGTTGACGAAGCCAGGCTCCGGCCCCTCAAAGAAATCCTTCGCCACCTCGACATATTCGTCGATGATCACCGCGCTGGGCGTGTTCTTGCACGCCCACAGCTCCACGACGCCGGCGCGCAGGATCGCGCGCGCTACAGCATCAAGACGCTCAAGCTTCCACCCCTCGCTCAGCGCCCGGGCAATTTCGGTATCGATCGCCGCCTGTTTTTCGACGGCGGTTTCAACGATGGTGCGGAACAGCGCCTGATCGACTTCGCAATCGGCCGGCCCTGCTTCAGCGGCCGGCAGACGTCCGGCGGCGAGATCTGCGGCGACCGTTTCGGGCGAGGCGCCCGAAAGCTCCATCTGGTAAAGCGCCTGCACGGCGGCCATCCGAGCCGCGCTCATCGGCGCATTTTTCGACGAGCGCGCAGACTTGGTCACAAGGCGCCGCTCTCTAACCGCCGGCGTAACGCAGCCATAGATAAAGCCGCCGCAGCAGCCTCCTCGCCCTTGTTGCGTCCGCCGCGCTGCGAACGCGCCTGCGCCTGAGCTTCGTTTTCCACTGTCAAAATGCCATTTCCGATCGAAAGGCCCTGCAGCGTCAATTCCATGATGCCACGAGCGGATTCATTGCACACCGTGTCGTAATGGCTGGTTTCGCCGCGCACCACACAGCCAAGCGCAATATAGGCGTCAAACGGCGCCGCCTCGTGAACAGCCGCGATGGCGCCGGGAATTTCCAATGCGCCCGCTACTTCAATTGTATCGGGCGATGCGCCGGCGCGGGCGACGGCGATGCCAGCGCCTTCAATCAGATTATCGACGATCGCTGGGTAGTAGCGCGCCGCCACGATCAGCACGCGCGCGCCATCAAGGCGGGGCATTTCCGTCCGGGTTGGTTCGGCCATGTTTAGCCCCGCGCCGCTTTGAAGGCGCGCCACCCGTCGATGGTCAGGCCGTAACCATCCAGCCCAACGATCTTTTGCGGCGTGTTGGACAACAGCACCATTCGGCGCACCCCGAGATCGCGCAATATCTGCGCGCCGACGCCATACTCCCGCAGCATACGCGCATGCACTTCCTGCTCGTGCTCTTCGCCCTGACTAAGGCGGCGCGAGAGCGCGTCTTTTCGCGTATCGTGAAGCAATGCAAGGACGCCGCCCTCCGGTTCGGCGGCGATTTCCTGGAGGGCGCGCGGCAGGATACCGGCGCGGTCATTGGCTTCGCCATACATGTCGGCGAGGAAATCCAGGCGATGCATACGGACCAATGTTGGCCGGTCGGCGTGCACCTGGCCGCGCACCAGCGCAGAGGATTCCGTACCATCGAGCGTATTGCGATATATAACGACACGGAAATCAGCGCCGTAGATTGTACGTATAGGCGCCTCGGCCACGCGCTGTACGAAGATATCGTTTTCACGCCGGTAGGCGATCAGATCGGAGATCGTACCGATCTTGAGACCGTGATGTTGGGCGAAGGCGATCAGGTCCGGCAGGCGGGCCATCGCGCCGTCATCGTTCATCACCTCGCAGATAACGGACGCCGGCAACAGGCCAGCAAGGCGCGCGATATCCACGCTCGCTTCAGTGTGACCCGCTCTCGCCAGCACACCGCCTTCGCGCGCGACGAGAGGAAACACATGCCCGGGCGAAACGATGTCGTCCGCGCCTTTGGTGGGATCGATTGCGACGGCGATTGTGTGGGCGCGATCGTGGACAGAAATGCCGGTCGAGATGCCATCCTTGGCCTCGATCGAGATCGTGAAGGCCGTCTGATGCCGCGTCTGATTGCGCGGCGACATCATTTCGAGATGAAGCGCATGCGCCCGCTCGGCGGTGAGCGTGAGGCATATGAGCCCGCGGCCATGCTTGGCCATGAAGTTGACCGCGTCGGGCGTGGCGAATTGCGCTGGAATGACAAGGTCGCCTTCGTTCTCGCGGTCTTCGGCATCGACCAGAATGTACATGCGCCCCTGGCGCGCCTCTTCGATCACCTCGGCGGTCGGCGAGATGTAACGGTGCAGGTCCTCCAAGATCGAGGCGCGCGCGGACATGGCTAGATACTCCGCGTTTCAAGCAGCCGGGCTACGTAGCGCGCCATGAGATCAGCTTCGAGATTGACCATGTCGCCCACCTTAAGCGCCCCGAGGGTCGTCACCAAGGACGTATGCGGAATCAGCGCCACGCTAAACGTCCTGTCCCGGGCATCCACCACGGTCAGGGATACGCCGTCGATGGCGATCGAACCCTTGGCGGCGATCAGGGGCATAAGCGTATCGGGCGCTTCTACGGTCATTATGGACGAACCACCTTCCGGCGCCAGCGCGCGCACCACGCCGACGCCATCGACGTGCCCCGCCAACAAATGTCCCCCAAGCTCGTCACCCGCGCGCAATGCGCGCTCTAAATTGATGCGGCTGCCCGCGCGCCAGGCGCCCAACGTGGTCTTGGCCATCGTCTCGGGAACGGCCTCCACCGCGTGAACCATGCCTGCGCCAGCGGCGTAGCGCTCAATCACGGTCAGGCAGGCGCCGGCATGGCTGATGGAAGCGCCAATATCCACGCCAGCCGGATCGTAGGGCGAGGCGATTTCAAAACGCGTCACCCCGCCGGATTTTACCGACACGACTTCGCCAAGCGCTGAGACAATGCCGGTGAACATCAGGCGCGCTCGTAAGTTTCCCAAAGATCAGCGTCGAGTTCACGCACGCTAATGCGCTTCCAGCGCTGCGCGTCGCTGAGCTTCAGCGCATCGGCGCCGGCGATCGCGGCGCGCGCGTCTTCGCCGAGGATCAGCGGCGCGCGAAACCATTCCATCCGATCGACCAAATTGGCTTCCACAAAGGACGCGGCCACCTGCCCGCCGCCTTCGACGAACAGCGAATCCACCGGCTCTTCAAGTCCGCCGAGATAATCCAGCAGCGCTCCAAGATCGACACCGCGCCCCGCGCGCGGGAACGTCGCCACGCGTGCGCCCCTGGTTTCCAGGTCTTTGCGCGCCGCGGGCGCGGCGCCCGCGCAACCGGCGATGAGCACGGGCCCGAACGCCACTGTTTTCAGAAGCTGGCTCTCCAGCGAAACGCCAAGTCGGGAATCGAGCACGATCCGCAGTGGCTGGCGCGCTGGGGGCTCCTCGCCGCGCGCGCTCAGTTCCGGATCGTCCGCCTGCACCGTCCCAGCGCCGACCAGGATTGCGCCATGCACGCCGCGCAATTCGTGGCCGATGGCGCGCGCACGGGCCCCCGTGATCCATTGGCTTTCGCCAGTCGGCGTGGCGATCTTGCCATCGAGGGATGTAGCCAGCTTCAGCGTCACGCGCGGGCGTTTGACGCCGGCTTTCGCCGCGCTGGCGGCGGCGCTCATTCGCCGCCCAGGCCCTTGGCCTCAAGAAAGGCGGCAAAGTCGCCGGTCTCCTTGAAGTCCTGATAGACCGAGGCGTAACGCACGTAAGCGACCGGATCGAGTTTGGCGAGCGCATCCATCACCATCGCGCCGATCGCCTGCGAGGGAATTTCGCTTTCGCCCTGACTTTCAAGCCGCCGCACGATGCCGGACACCATCTGCTCGATCTGGTCTTCGTTCACCGGCCGCTTGCGCAGCGCGATCTGCAGCGAGCGCACCAGCTTGTCGCGGTCAAACGGCGAGCGCCGTCCCGAACGCTTCAGCACCGTCAAATCGCGCAATTGCACGCGCTCGAACGTGGTAAAGCGCGAGCCGCACTTTTCGCACTGACGGCGGCGGCGAATGCAAGCGCCGTCTTCCGTCGGACGGCTGTCCTTAACCTGTGTGTCTTCGTTTTGGCAGAACGGACAGCGCATCGGCGTTACGCCGAATAGATCGGAAAGCGCGCGGTCAATTCCTCGACCTTCTTGCGCACGGCGTCTTCGGTCGCAGTGTTGTCACCGTTAGAGCGCGCGTAGGCGTCGATCACCTCGACCATCATATCGGCGACCTGGCGGAATTCGGCGGGACCGAAGCCGCGCGTCGTCGCGGCAGGAGAACCGACGCGGATGCCGCTCGTCACCATCGGCTTTTCGGGGTCGAACGGGATCGCGTTTTTGTTGCAGGTCATGCCTGCGGCTTCGAGCGTCTTTTCGGCCGCCTTGCCAGTGATGTTCTTCGGCCGCAGATCGACCAGCGCCAGATGGCAATCAGTGCCGCCAGCGACGATCGCCAAACCGTTTTCTGTCAGCCGGTCCGCGAGCGCGCGCGCGTTTTCGATGACGTTCTTTGCGTAGATCTTGAACTCTGGCGCCAGCGCCTCATTGAACGCCACAGCTTTTGCGGCGATCACGTGCATTAACGGGCCGCCCTGGATGCCGGGAAAAATCGCCGAGTTCAGCTTCTTGCCGATGTCTTCGTCATTGCTGAGGATCAGGCCGCCGCGGGGACCGCGCAGTGTTTTGTGCGTGGTGGTGGTCACGACATGTGCATGCGGCAGCGGCGTGGGATAAAGGCCGGCGGCGACGAGGCCCGCGACGTGCGCCATGTCCGCCATCAGGAACGCGCCAACGCCATCGGCGATCTGGCGGAAGCGCGCCCAATCGACGATGCGCGAATAGGCCGAAAAGCCGGCGATGATCAGCTTGGGTCTGTGCTCGTTCGCGAGCCGTTCGACTTCGTCGTAGTCGATTAAGCCATCTTCGGCGCGCACGCCATATTGTACGGCCTTGAACCACATGCCCGATTGGTTGGGCGCCGCGCCGTGGGTCAGGTGCCCGCCAGCAGCGAGCGACTGGCCGAGGATCACATCGCCCGGCTGCAGCAACGAGTTGAACACCGCCTGGTTGGCCTGGCTGCCGGAATGGGGCTGCACGTTGGCGTATTTGCAGTCGAACAAGCGCTTGGCCCGCTCGATCGCCAGACTCTCGGCCACGTCGACATATTCGCAGCCGCCGTAATAGCGCTTACCCGGATAACCTTCGGCGTATTTGTTGGTTAGCACTGATCCCTGTGCTTCCAGCACCGCGCGCGAGACGATGTTTTCCGAAGCGATCAATTCGATCTGGCGGCCTTGGCGGTCGCCCTCATCGCGGATGGCGTCGAACAGTTCGGGATCAGCCGCGGAAAGGCCCTGGCTGAAAAAGCGGTCGGCGGCCGCCGAGGGCCTAGTCGCGGCTTGAGACATGACAAACCTCAGAAATACGGATTCGGGCGCACGATAGGCGCCGCGCAGGGCTAAGGAAAGCGGTTGGCCGCGGCAAATATGCCGTCGCCGGCCGCTAATCGACCTATATATAGTCCAGTCCGGGCGGCGCGCTCCGGCGCAGAACGAGAAAACCGCCGATGGAGATAGCGGCGATCGCCACCACTACTACCACCGTCAAACTCAGCGATCGCGGCGCTCCCCGGCGCTGCAACGCCTGCACCGGGTAGTCGAGCACAATGGCCAGCAAAATAGCGATCAGCACCATGTTGACCAGGGGCTGAAGAAAGCTAATTAGAACCGTAAACAGCCAGCCGTTTAAGAAAAATAGTGGAAACAGCAGAGAGTTTCGCAGCCAGCGGGGAAAAACCAGCGCCTTTGGGTTCATGGACAACTCAACTAGGAGGCATGCCCTAGAGTATTACCCCAAGCTAGCGAGAATATAGGATGTTGAGAAAATTCAATGCCCGGTGGCTTCGACTCCGCCCAGCCGCCGGACAATCTTCGTTCCCGTTTTCCTTCGGCGAGACTTCGCCAACGACTCCGCTCAGGGAACGTTGAGGGCCAATGCGAAGGAAGTCTTTTACCCAAAAGCCCACATCACTGGGTCAGTCGGCAGGTGGTCTGTTACGGTGCGACTGATAGCATCGATCGCCGCTAGGTCATCCGCAGAGAGCACAATCGCCGCCGCCTTGGCATTCTCCACGGCCTGCTCACTGTTGCGCGCTCCAACGATCGCCGTGGTCTGAGGCTGAGCAATCAGCCAGGCCAGGGCCAGATTCCCTAACGTGGTGTTGTAGCGATCGGCAATGGGGCGCAGCTTCTCCAAAGCGGCCTGGGCTTTGTCGTAAATCGGCGGCTGAAACAGCTTATTTTTGCTGCGAATGTCTTCCTTAGGAAACTGGTGATCGGGGCCAAACTTGCCCGTTAGCAGCCCCTGGGCTAGGGAGGAGTAGGCCAGAATCGTCAGATTATTCTCCACGCAGTAGGGCAGCAGCTCGGCCTCGACCCCGCGCCAAAACAGGGAGTAGGGCGGTTGCAGGCTGTCGATGCGCCCGTAGGCCATCGCCTCTTCGATCTGGGCCTTAGAAAAGTTCGACACCCCGATCGCGCGAATTTTGCCCTGCTCCTTGAGCTGGTTCAGCGCCCCCATGGTTTCACCAATGGGCACCACCTCGCTCTTAAACGCCCCCGACGGCCAATGGATCTGGTAAAGGTCGATCACGTCGGTCTGCATGCGTTTGAGGGAATTCTCGCAGGCTTCGATCACCTGGTCGGCTTTGAGGTGGTTGGCGAAGACTTTGGTGGCGAGGATCACCTGATCGCGGCGATCGCCCAGCGCCTTGCCCACCAGCTCCTCAGAATAGCCGCTGCCGTAGACCTCCGCCGTGTCGAAGGTGGTGATCCCGGCATCCAGCGCCGCCCGCATGGCGTGGATAATGACCTCATCCTCAACCCCAACCCAGCCCGTCTTGCCCGCCTGCCAAGTGCCAAAAATCAGCGGCGTAACTTCAATATCGGTGTTGCCCAACTTGCGAGTTTCCATGCTCAAGCGCCCGTCCCTGGATTTAGCTACCTGCATGATAGCGCCGTTGCCGCTGGCGCTCTTGATTACGAGGGCAGAAGGTAGTACTCGTTTATTATTGAGGCGGGGGATTATGGACTGAGGACAGTAATGGTCTTCCCCATCTTCCTCCCCTTTCCCATCCTCCTCATCTTATTTCCCTTCCAAATGCCTCCCGAACTGCGTCCCTACCAACTTGAACTCATTAACGATCTGTTTAAGGTCCTCAACAAGGGACATAAGAGAGTAGCCATTGTTGCCGGTACAGGGGCAGGCAAAACTGTTATAAGTGGCCAACTTTGTGCCAATGCGGAAGCAAGAGGGAAAAAGCTGATGTTTTTGGTACATCTCGACGTGTTAGTAGGCCAAACCTACGAAAAAATGGAGTCCTTTGGACTTAACTGTGGCTTTATTAAAGCGGGATGGGATGAAAATCCTGATGCGCCA
>JANNOO010000002.1:0-2238 GCA_031399165.1 Alphaproteobacteria bacterium
CCGAGCGCCAGAAACGCGGCGACCCGGTCGCCCACATGCGAGCCGATGTCGAAGGCGAGATCGCCCGGCTTCACAAACTGCGCGTAAAGCGCCGCCATGGAAGCAAGCCGCGCCTTATCGCCGTAATACTGGCGCAGCGACCGGCCGATGCCCGCCGCCGCGCCGGTGTTTTTCTCAGGCGGCCAGCCGTTCACCGACGCCTCCGATCGCCGCGCCGCCGTTGATGTCCGGACCGCCAAGCGCGCCGATTTCCGGCGGCATGTCATATTCCTCCGGGATGGCGCACAGTCCGGCGCGCGTCAGCATCTCGCCAAATCGCGGCGAAGCGGTCAGCACCGCGAATGGCGCCGCAAGCAGGAAGGCAGCCAGCAGCGGCATGGCCCATATGATGGCGCCGGGAGCGTAAGCCAGAAGGATTGCGAGGATCGAGAAACCAAACAGCATCTGCGGCCACAGCCCCTGCGCAGCCGTCGCCCACGACAGGCCATAGGCATCGCGGTTCTGACCGCCCCAGATCACCGCACGACCGAACAGCACGCTCACCATGAAGATCGTCACTCGCAGCGAGGCGATGGGCGACAGCAGCATCGAGAACACGATTTCGAGCAGGGCGCTGGCGGTGAAGCGCACCGGCCCGCCATAGCGACGCATGCCGCCATCGGTCAGCGCGATATCGAGCAGCCCCGCGATTTTCGGCGTCAGGCTCATCATGAACATGGTGAAGAACAGCGCCATGCCAAGTTCGACGTGCAGATTGCCGAACTCACCCTCGAACGCCTTGGCGGCGAAGAGCGCAATCATCAGCATCCACGCGGCGGCGCCGACATACATCAGGATCGTGAAGCCGATCTGAAAGCGGCTCCACGGGCGCAGGCCGGGCAGGCCGATCAGCCGCCAGTATTGCATCACGCCCTGACACCAGCGCAGGTCGCGCTGCGTGAAATCGAGGATGGTCGGCGGATTATCCTCATACGATCCGCCTTCGACGGGCAGCACGCGCACCTCATAGCCAGCCTTGCGCATCATGGCCGCTTCAATGTGATCGTGGCTTAGAACATGGCCGCCGAGCGGCGCCTTACCGGGAAGGATGGGGAGCGTGCAATGGTCGGCAAACGGCTTGATGCGCACGGCGGCGTTGTGACCCCAATACGGCCCGTTATCGCCCGCCCACCAGGCCGAACCCATGGTGTAGGACCGCATGCCGTGGCGCATGCCGAACTGGAATATCCGTGCGAATGCGCTTGTCGATGGGGCGCCGACGACAAGCGTTTGCAGGATGCCGAGGCGTGGATAAGCCTGCATGATGCGCGCGAGCCGGACGATCGCATCGCCAGACATCAGGCTGTCGGCGTCCAGCGGGATCATGCACTCGTAATTCGCGCCCCAACGGTCGATGAAATCGCGCAGGTTGCCGACCTTGTAGCCCTTGTTTTCCGTGCGGCGGCGATAGGTGATGCGGGCGCTGTCGCCAACCTCCGCACGCCACGCCTCGAACAGACGCTCCTCTTCGGCGGCGACTTCGGGCTTGGAGGTGTCGCTCAGCACGAAATAATCGAACTGACGCTCCTCGGAAGTCGCCAGCAGACTTGCCCGGACGATGCGCAGGCGCTTGAAGGCGCGCGCGGGGTCTTCGTTACGGATGGTCATTAACACCGCCGTGCGGATGCGCAGCGGTTCCCGGCTGGCGCCCGCAGCGGCGTGCGGCGCGACCTGCATGAGGCCATCCTTGCGCGCATGCAGCAGAACAAGCCCGATTATGGCGTTCCAGAAGCCGATCACCGTCCATGGCAGGCCGATCATGATGCAGGCGTAGATGCCGATATCCAGCCATGTCCAGGTGTTGGAGCCAAGAACCAGCGCGAAGGCGTAACCGAGGGCGGAGATCGTCGCGATATTCAGCGCGCCAACCAAAATGCGGCGCCGTATCAGTTCGGAATAAGATTGCAGTCCGGCGGGAGTCATCGGCCCATCGCCGGATAGCTCATGCTCGGACACTATATTTTTTGTTGTTATTTGCGTCATGGTCTGCCTTTACCATTAGGGCTAAGTTGCAGTGCAGCGAACGTGCGGTCGGTCTTTTGGCTGGTGCGTCCTGAACAGGTCATGAATGATAGAAAAAACTTCAGTACGGCAAATGGATGCGGCGAGGGCGTTGTTTTATACTGCAACGCACAAGGCGGAGATTCGTCCCGTCGATCTGGCGCTAGAGGGGAATCGTGGCGGCGCAATGGCGGACGT
>JANNOO010000016.1:0-2189 GCA_031399165.1 Alphaproteobacteria bacterium
GAGGATCGCCGAGCCGGGGATGAAGCCGCCGCCGATCACCCGGTCGAACTCGCTGACGCCGGAGGAGAACCGCGCGCGCTCTTCCTCCCGCGCCTCCAGGCTCTCCATGATCGCGGCGGGGGATTTGGATTTGCGGCTGGCGGCGAGCACCGAGCCGGGCGCGCTCGCGCCCTCCTGCGCCATCGTATTCCACGCGCCGCAATCCCCGCAGCGCCCCGCCCACTTGGACGCCGACGCCCCGCACGCCTGACAGACAAATGTGGGTGAAGTTCGCGCCATCTATTTTTTTCTGGATGCCTGGGGTGATGACAAATTCGCGGGGCGTTTTTGTTGTGGCACGTTATGGGCCAGCGTATCGACTTTGACCGCCATCAGTTCGTAATTCTTCAGGACTTGCGCTGAAATGATTCCGCCCTCGTCGCGCAGAAGTTCAGCCTGTGGGCGTCCGTCCGCGTGGAGCTTCATGGCGCCGAGGGCGCCGTTCTCGCCTACCGCACGATGCCACGGAACTGTGGTTTTCTCGATGTCGGTTAGGTTTGAAAGGATGTAGGCGACGTGGCGCGGCTCGACATCAAGATGCGCGCCAATATCGCGAAAAGAGACGACCGCGCCCGAGGGCACGGCAGCGATGATGGCCATCACGTCACCCTTGATGCGGATAAAGTGCGGCGACTTCGCCATGGGCGTCAAGACCCCGTATAAACCCGCTCATACCGGGCCCCAAGGCTGGTGAGGATTTCGTAGCCGATGGTGCCCGCTGCCGCCGCCAGGTCGTCGAGGGTCACATGCTCGCCGATGATCTCCACCAGCGCGCCGCGTTGCGCGAACGGCTCAGGCACGTCGGTCACGTCCACCATGATCAGATCCATCGACACGCGGCCGACCACGGGCGCACGATAATCGCCCACATAGACCGCCCAGCCGTCGCCCGCATCGCTCGAGCCGAGGAGACGCTTGAAGCCGTCCGCGTAGCCCGCCGAGATGGTCGCCAGCCGCGTGCGCCGCTTGAGCGTGAAGGCGCCGCCATAGCCAACGGTTTCGTCCCTGTCGGCCTCGCGAATTTGCGCAATGCGGGCGTAGAGGCGCACAACGGGCTCCAGCGGGCCGATATCCTGCGAGAAGCGCCCGCCGTAAAGCGCGATGCCGGGCCGCGCCAGATCGAAATGATAGCGCTGCCCGAGGAAAACGCCGCCGGAGTTGGCGAGGCTTCGCCCCTCCGCCGGCAGCAAACCGGCGAGCGCTGCAAACATATCGCGCTGCACGGCGTTTTTTGGGCTGTCGGTCTCGTCCGCGCAGGCGAGATGGCTCATGGCGAGGCTGATGCGGAAGGCGTCGAGCATATCGCGCGCGGCGGCCAGTTTCCCGGCCTCGGTCGCGGTGAGGCCAAGCCGGTTCATGCCCGTGTCGATATGCACGGCGGCGGGCAGTTGCTTGAAAATGCGCTCGTTGTGCTCCGCCCAGTCCTGAACGTCGTCGAGGCTGTTGAGCACCGGCCGCACGCCGCTGGCGGCAAATTCAGGGGCGGTTTGCGGCGAGAGGCCGTTGAATACATACACAGTCGCGGACGGCGCGATGGCTTTCACCAGCTTGCCCTCGCCGAGCGTCGCGACAAAGAAGGTGCTGCAATCCTCCGCCAGCAGCGCGTTCACGACCGGCGCAACGCCCAGGCCGTAAGCGTCCGCCTTGACGACAGCCGCGCACGCCGCAGGCTGCACCGCCGATTTCAGCGCTCGATAATTACGTTTCAGCGCCGCGAGATCGATGACCAGCAGTCCGTTGCTAGACGGCCTCGCGAGCGGCGGATCAGCCATGAACGCCCCGTGGAGGCGCCCGCCCATAAATGGCTTCCATTCGTGTAACACTTTTGCCCCCGCCCCTCATCGCGTTCTCGCAGGCAGGCGGTCGTCGCTCGCGAGATCGGAGAATCGGGTGACTTCGGAGTGGAATTGCAGCCGGACCGTGCCCGTCGGTCCGTGACGCTGCTTGCCGATGACAACTTCGGCCAAGCCCGCCGTCTGATCCATTTCGTCTTGCCACTTCTGGTGATCCTCGACCTTGGTGGTCGATGGTTCGCGCCGCTGCACGTAGTATTCTTCGCGGAAAACAAACATCACCACGTCCGCATCTTGCTCGATAGAGCCAGATTCGCGCAAGTCAGACAATTGCGGCCTCTTGTCCTCGCGATTCTC
>JANNOO010000035.1:0-161427 GCA_031399165.1 Alphaproteobacteria bacterium
CCGCGCCCCCCCCCCCCCCCCCCCCCCCCCCCCCCCCCCGCGCCTCATGCCATTCATGCCAGTTTGACGGCGGTTCCATAGGCCAAGACCTCAGTCGCCAGGCCCTGGGCGGCGTCCGTGGTTTCAAACCGCATGCCGATCACCGCGTCGGCGCCGAGCGTGCGGGCGTGTTCGATCAACCGATCGAGCGCCTGTTCACGACTTTCGGCCAGCAGCTTGGTGTATTCGTGGATCTCGCCGCCAATGATCATGCGAAAGCTGGCGACGATGTTGCGCGCGAAAAATCGCGAGCGCACCACATTGCCGCGCGCGATGCCGAGATTCTCGATCACGCTGCGGCCAGCGATGTCGAACGTGGTGGATAGCAGCATCAAGGTTTCCTAGCGCTCGACCTTGCGGCTGTATCGCTCTTGCGCGTGCTCTTCCCGCTGGTCCGCAATGACGCGCACGATCAGCCAAACCGTGCCAAACGAGGCCATGATCGCGCCGACGATGCCCGTGAGCGGCACCAGAATAAGCGCCACCAAGCCGCCTGCGGCCGGGGCGCCGCCTTTGAACAGCATGGCGATGATGCCACCCACGCCAAGGAACCAGGAAAGGACGACCAACCCAATGCCGATGCAAAGGCAAAGCAGCGCCGAGTCAGAGCGCCGCTCGGGGTTGGGGGGCTCAGCTTCCGCCATAAAGCGCCACTCCGTCTGTACCGATTCCCTTTATCGCCTCGCCGCGCTGAATTAAGCAATTCAAATGCGCAATCGCCTCGCCTGTCGCCATTGGCAACAGGTCGGGACCGATTGGCCGGGCGAATAGCGCGCCAAACACGTCCACAACCCGCCGCGGACGCTCCCTGAGGCGCGTCAGCAGCCGATCCAGCCCGCGCTCATGTCCATCGATCAATGCCGAAAGGCGCGCATGCGCGCCGTAAAACGGCTCGTTGTGCGCTGGCAGCACCAGCACATCTTCAGGCAGCGCCGCGCGCAGTTTCCGGCAGGACGCCAGCCAATCGGCCAACGGATCGGCCTCCGGCTCGGTCGGAAACACCGAAACGTTGGACGAGATGCGCGGCAATAATTGATCGCCTGAAATGAACAGATTGAGCTCCGGCTGGTAGAGGCAGGCGTGTTCCGGCGAGTGCCCGCACCCGGCGATCACGCGCCAGTTCCTGCCGCCGATTTCGATCTCCTCGCCGTCGCGGATGCGGCGGTAAGTGTTCGGTAGCGGCGTGATCATGCGGCCGAATCCGCCGAAGCGTTTGCGATAAGTCTCAAGCGCGGCTTCGTCCCAGCCAGCTTGCCGGTAGAAATTTACGCCTTCCGCGGGCGCCTGCCGCCCGGTATCGGCGGCGAGCATGCGGCAGGAAAAATACTCCAGCCGGCTCATCCAGAGTGGACAGCCAAAGCGCTGGCTCAGCCACCCCGCGCAGCCGACGTGATCGGGATGCATATGAGTGACAATGATACGGGCGATCGGCCGGCCTTCGAGAGCCTCATCTATCACGCTGTTCCAGTGAGCCTGTGTGTCGGCGCTGCCGAGGCCGGTATCGACGGCGGTCCAGCCCTCGCCGTCATCCAGCAGCCACAAATTTATCGCGTTCAGCGCAAAGGGCAGCGGCATACGCAGCCATTTGACCCCCGGGGCAATCTCGATTGTTTCGCCGCCGGCGGGCGGAGCCCCGCAAGGATAAGACAGCTTCGGCGCTACTTTCGCGCCGGTGTCTTCCAGACCGTCCATGGCTGTCATATCGGCATGATCCTGTGATTAGCGTGAACTACCCCGCGTATAGGGTCAAAGAAGAAAGCACGGGCGCAGGCGTGCTTTGCTTCTTCCGTTGGGGCAATTTAGGATCGAGGCCGCCGACCGCGGAGGGGGAGTCCGAATGAAGCGCCTGACCGTTTTTCTAGATGGCACGTGGCAAAAGCTGGATCAGCCTGATCCCACCAACATCGCCAAGCTGGCGCAGAGCGTCGCGCACACTGATTCCAAGGGCATCGAACAGATCGTCTATTACGATCGGGGAGTCGGCGCCGATTCGCTGACACATAAGGCTCAACGGCGCATCCTGAGCGGCATCACCGGCGCGGGCCTCGAAGACGCGCTGATGAATGCGTACCTGTTCCTCAGCTGGAATTATACGACGGGCGACGAAATCTACATTTTTGGGTTTTCGCGCGGCGCATATACCGCGCGTAGCCTGTGCGGCCTTGTCCGCAACGCCGGACTGCTGCACCGGCCGTACGCAGAGATGGCGTCGGAGGCTTATCGGCACTACCGCTCAAAGCATAAGCCGGATCAGGACGAGGCGGGCGAGTTCCGGAAGCGATATTCCTATGATCCGGTTCCGATAACCTATGTCGGCGTTTTCGATACCGTTGGACAGCGCGGCATTCCGTCGAATTTCGGGCCGATCGCATGGCTATGGAACCGCAAGCTGCAATTCCACGACCTGACGCTCAGCGCGCGTGTCAAATCCGCACGCCACGCCTGCGCAATCGATGAATTGCGAGGCGCATTTCCGGTGACGCCATGGGAAAATCTCGACGAGCGAAATCGCGAGCGCGGATTTGATCCAGCCGATCTGAATGCGCCCTATCAGCAGCGCTGGTTCCCTGGGAGCCACGGTGAAGTAGGCGGCGGCGTCGGCTCCAAGCTCGCGAACATCACGCTGCACTGGATCGCGGAAGGCGCGCGCGAGAGCGGCCTGGAATTCATGAGAGATAGAGGCCCGCTCTCCATCTACACGCAGCCTGAATATCAGGATCCGTTCTACGATTTCGTCGTGAACCGCGGCCTGCTCAGTCTGGGCGGAAAGAAGCTGCGCGTGCTCAAGCGCTATAAGCGGCCGGCGAAACCAGAAGCCGCGGATATTTCGATGATGCTGTCGGACGCCGCGATCAAGCGCTGGCGCCATCAGATGTCGCCGCCCTACCGGCCGGCGGCGCTGAAGCGCTTCGCCAAGCTCATGGAAGACAGCGGCGGCGCGCCGGGTTAGCCCTCAACGGCGACGCGCGTCAGGATCGAAGCGCCAAAGGCGCCGCCCTGCCGGCAAATGTAAGGAACGCGCGGGGCGGGCATCCGTTAGCTTGATCAGGAGGCCAAGTGCGCGCGGATAGGGTAAGATCGCGGCGCGGCCTGAGAGGTTCAGAGATGATCAGATATGCATGTCTTGCGGTGATGACCGGATTTCTGGCCGGCTGCGCGACGCCGACGGCTTACGGCCCGGCGACGAAGCCCGGCGCGGTCGGCTACTCGGAGTCTCAAATCGAAGCCGATCGTGTTCGCATCAGCTTCAAAACCGCCGCCGGCGGCGCGCGTTATGCAGAGGATATGGCGCTACGCCGCGCCGCCGAACTCACCCTCGCGCGTGGCTATGACTGGTTCCTGGTCAACTCGCGTTTTGCCGAAGCCGGACGCGATAGCGGGCCAAGTCTTTCAGTGGGCGCGGGCGTCGGGTCTTTCGGCAGGCGAAGCGGCGTCAGTCTTGGCACGGGCGTCGGCATTCCGCTCGCGGGTCCAGGTCCGGGCGCCACCGCAAGCCTGGAAATTCGACTTGGCAGAGGGCCAAAACCGCAGGATTCCGCCGCCTATGATGCGCGCGAGGTTTCGCGCTCCCTCGCCGGGCCGCCGCCCATCTAAAGCCGGTCTAGCCGAAGTACGTCGACGATGGCGCCTGCGGGATTAGCCGGTGCGTTCGGCGGCAGCCGGATAAGCGCATCCGCGCGATCGAACACGCGCAGCAGTGAAGAATCCTGAAGCTCCCACGGCTCCGCGATCCTTTGCCCGTTGTCATCCACGCCGAGACCGGCGCGAATATAATGCTCACGCGGACCGTTCGCAGGCAGCGCGCGGCCAAGCGCGGCGCGGCCCATCCATACGTGTCCGGATTCGCCCTGCATGCGCTGAATCAGGGGACGCAAGAACAGGTGTGCGCAAACCAGCGCCGAAGCCGGATTTCCGGGCAAGCCAAGCAGCGTGAATTGATCGCCGCGCGCGAACCAGACCGGCTTGCCCGGCCGCACGGCAACATTCTCCACGATCAGCGTGGCGCCAAGCTGCTTGGCGGCAGGCTTCACCAGATCGTGGTCCCCAACCGAGGCGCCGCCAATCGTGACCACGAGATCGGCAGAGGCCGCCGCCTTCTCCATCGCCGCGGCTGTCGCGTCGAGCTTATCGCGGACAGTGGTGATGCGTTTGACCTCCGCACCCCAGCTGCGCGCCAGCGCGGCCACGCCGTAGCTCACGGATTCAAAAATCTGATCGGGCGCGAGCTTGCCGCCTGGCTTGGCCAGTTCGTCGCCGGTGGCGATGATGGCTATATGCGGCCGGCGAAACACCGGCACGGGATCGGCGCCCGCCGCCGCGGCCAGCGCGATCGCCACGCCGTCCAATCGAACGCCTGCGGCCAGCAGCTTGTCGCCCGCTTCAAAATCGAGCCCCCTAGCGCGGATATTTGATCCTTCGGGCGTCTCAACGTGAACCACATCGCCCTCGCGGCGCGCGCGCTCCTGGATGATCACCATATCGGCGCCAGCTGGCACAGGCGCGCCGGTGAAAATACGCACCGCCTCGCCCGCGCGCACTGCTCCCGCAAACCCTTTGCCCGCAGCGCTTTCGCCGATGATCCGCAGTGCGCCGGGCGCATCGGCGGCGCGGAGCGCCCAGCCGTCCATTGCCGAGGCGTTGAACGGCGGCTGCGACCCGCGCGCGACGATATTGGCCGCCAGCGTACGCCCGAGCGCCTCATCAAGCGCCACGTCTTCATCATCGAGCGTGCGCACCGCTTCCAGCATCGCAGCGCGCGCCTGTTCAACAGTCAGCATCAGCGCGCGATCATGTCTCAAGTAGCCGCGGCATCAACTCGACCATGTTGCAGGGCGAGTGGCGGCTATCCAATTGCCAACGGATAATCTTGTCCCACCCATCCTTGCAGGCGCCATTGGACCCCGGCAGACAGAAAATGAACGTGCCCTTCGCAACGCCCGCGCAGGCGCGCGATTGCAGCGTAGAAAGTCCGACGCTCTGGTATGACACCATGTGCCAAACCACGTTGAAGCCATCGATCTCCTTATCGAACAGCGGCCGCACCGCTTCCGGCGTCACGTCACGTCCGGTAAGTCCCGTGCCGCCGGTCGAAATGATCGCATCTACCGACGGATCATCTATCCAGGCCTGCATCTGCGCGCGGATGGCGGCGACATCGTCCTTTACCATCATACGCGCCGCTACATCATGGCCATCGCGCGTGACGCGGTCGGCAAGCACCTTGCCGGACGTATCGCTTTTCGCATCGCGCGTGTCAGAAATGGTCAACACAGCGATGCCGACAACACGGAACGGCGCGCCTTCGTTGATCTTGCCGCCCGGCGCGGGAACCTCGCCACTCATTTCCTGTCCTTCCACTCGGCGCGGGCTTGATAATCCTGCGCGCCCGGTTCGATCCAGCGCTCTCCCTCTGGCCCGCTCTCGCGTTTCCAGAACGGCGCGCCGGTTTTCAGGTAATCCATTAGAAAGTCCACCGCCTGCAGCGCCGCTTTGCGATGCGCCGCCAACGCAGCAGCCAGAACGATGGGCTCGCCAGGGCTCACCGCGCCGCTGCGATGGATGATCAGCGTGTCGATGAGATCAAAACGCGTGCGGGCTTCGGTATCAATCTGGGCGATTTCCGTTTCCGTAAAACCCGGATAATGATCGAGGTGCAGCGTGTCCACGCTGCCGCCTTCAGCGCGGCATAACCCCACGAAACTGGCCAGCGCGCCCGCTTCCTTGTGACCGGCGGCGAACGCCGCCGTCTCGCCATGCGGATCAAACGGCTCGGCCGAAACCCGGATCATCCCCCGCTTACCGGCGGCAAAAACGCGATCTCGTCTCCCGGGCCGGCGCGCCCCTCCCGGCCGCGCTGAATCAGCTGGTTGATCGCAACCCGAACGCTGGGCGCCGCAAGGGCGGCCGCCAGATCAGGATTGTCCCGCGTGAGGGCGGCGACGATCTCAGAAAGCGGCGCTGCCGCTTCAAGTCTCAGCGCGCGCTCCCGTCCGCCCGCGAGATCGGCAAGGCGTCCTAGAAACAAGATGCGCGCGTCGGCCATGATCTGATTGCGCCCGCCGCGGCCCAAAACGCAAGACCTGCCCAGCACGACCTTCAAAATTATATATGCCGTATATATGCCGTCGCTCGCAACAAGTGCTGGATCCATTCGCGAAAGCCGGCGCGCGTCTTAGAAGGCGCAAACGGGAGGTTGGCGTATGAGCATCAAGGGCAAGACCGCGATCGTCACCGGCGCGCAAAGCGGCATCGGCGAGGCCGCGGCGGTTAAGCTGGCCGCGCATGGCGCCAATGTCATCGTCAATTACCTTGACGATCAAGAAGCTGGGGAACGCGTTGCGCAGCGCTGCAGCGGTCTTGGCGTCACAGCGCTCGCGCTCAAAGCCGACGTCAGCAGCGACAGCGATTGCCGCTGGCTCGCCGCCGAGGCAGTCGCCGCCACGGGACGGATTGATATTCTGGTCAATTGCGCCGGCGTTACGAAACACGCCCGGCACGCCGATCTCGATGCATTGCAAGCGGAAGATTTTCTGACGGTCTATAAGGTCAATCTCGTGGGCCCGTGGCAGATGACGCGGGCGTGCGCGCCGCACATGAAAGCCGGCTGCTGGGGCGCGGTGGTCAATATCGCTTCGATCGCGGCGCTGCATGGCATTGGCTCGTCCGCCGCCTACGCCGCGTCCAAAGGCGCGCTGTTGACGGCGACGAAATCACTGGCGCGCTCGCTCGCGCCGGAAATACGCGTCAACGCCATCAGCCCCGGCTTTGTCGGCACGCCATGGTTCTCGCGCCGCATGGGCAAGGACGCCTATGCCGCCATGATCGAGAACGTCGAATCAACGACGCCGCTGGCTTACGCCGCCAGCGCCGAGGACATCGCCGAAGGCATTCTGTTTCTTGTCGGCGCAGGTGCGCGCACCATGACAGGACAGAACCTGGTGATGGACGCCGGCGCCCATCTGGCTGTCGCCGCCGCCGGAGATCAGAATCCGGTCAAATGACTGCTAGACCGGCTCTTCCTTCCTGCGCGGGCGCATCGAGCCGAGCAGCTTTTGCAGGAACACCCAGATGCCGCCGATAACGCCCAGCGCCCCCGCGAGCGGCTGCCAGCGATCGATAATGCCCTGCGAAACCAGCCGCACACGCGCGATCGGCGTCACTTTCACCGGAATGGTTTCCTCATAGGTTTTTATCAGGATATCGCCCTGCGCGACGCCGTCGCGTTCCAGCACGCCCCACACTTGTAGAAGCATCTTGCGGTCGGCGCCTTCGCGCTTTGGAATTACCTCCCACGACCACTGGCCGGTGGTTTCAGGCGTGATCAGCACCGTATCGATTGTATGCAGTTTCTTGACCTCGAAATCGCTGGCGACGAGTTCCACGCGCACCTTGCGCGTTATGCTGGTTTGCCGGCTGACGGTTGGGCCGACATTGCCGAGCGTGGCCTGCGTTTCGGCCAGCGCGCCAGCGATCGCCGCCGCCACCACGTAGGGCGTATCGATTTGCATTTCCGCAGGCTTGTTGAATTTCAGTTCGGCCACCTGAAAATCGGATGGCTTAGCGTCGGCGGCGGCAGCCGCGGCGGGTGGTGCAACGGCGACGGGAGGCGCTGCCATCTCCGCAGGCGGCGGCGGCGCCGCGGCGAGCGGCTCTTCAGCGGAAGCTGGCGGCTGCAGACTGCGTGAGCGCGGCGCGGCTTGAAGCTCCGCCGGCGCGCTATCAGCCGGCGCTTCTGGTGCGGCCACAACAGCCGGCGGCGCCTCTGCGCGCGGCGCAACGTCGGTCAACGGCGGCGGCGCCGGCGCCGCGGCTTCGTCATCAGCAGCGGGCGGCGGTGGAGCGGCGTCAGCGACGACCTCATCGCTTTCAGTCTCAGCGCTTTCAGTCGCGTATGTTTCAACCGGCGGCCGCCATGTCGCGCCGCCGACAAAAGCAAGCGCCCCGAATGCCAGGCAAATCAGGAAGGTTGTGATGCGGCCGGTCAACCGCAGCAGCACGACCGACGCAACAAGGCCGAGGAGCGCGCCGATGGCGATCAAGCCGGAGCGGATCGCAATGTCGAGGGTGAGGCCCGTAAGGATGGGTTCGCCGTTTGCGGTATAACGCACGCTCTCGCGCGTGGCCGCGTAGATCAGCAGCGCCACGCCGCCGAGCCAGATCGCCAAACCGGCTGCGCTCGCCAGAAAGGCGAAAACGCGCGCGCCCCATTGTGTCAGAAGTCCCATGCGCCGTCCCCCGCCGCACCTTTTGCCAGCCTACTTATCACGTCAGCGCGGCAGGGCCAGAGGCCGCGTCAGTTTACTCCGCCGCAAACGGCGCCGCCGGCGCGTGGCGCGCCGCCTCATACGCCGCGCGCAGACGGCCTTCCTCCTTTTGTGCGTCCGCAACTGCGCTAGCCTTCACCGCGCCGAAACCGCGGATCATATCCGGCAGTTCAGCAAGGCGCACGGCCAGATCGTGCGTTGACGATGACAGCCCGTCGGCCAGCTTGCGCATCATTTTCAAATATTCGTCACGCAAAGCGCGTTCGCGCTTTCGCTCATCGGTGCGCGCAAAAGGGTCAAACGCCGAACCGCGCAGCCCCTTCATCGCGGCCAACAGCTTGAACACATAAAAAATCCAGAAGCCGAACTCGCGCTTCCGCGGCCGGCCCTGCGCATCCTGGCCGCCCGGCAAGAACGGCGGCGCAAGCTGGAAATGAATTTTGAGATCGCCGGTGAACGCAGCGCGCAACGATTTCGCCCAGCGCCCGTCCGTGTAGAGACGCGCAACCTCATACTCATCCTTGTAAGCCATGAGCTTGTACGCATAGGCCGCGACAGCACGGGTAAATTTCTCGCCGAGGCCGGCGCGGCTTTCCTTATCACGCACGTAAGCGAGGAGGTCGCGATAAGTCTGCGCGTATTTTTCGTCTTGATAGGCGGTAAGCAAGGCGGCGCGATGTGCGATGAAATCGTCGAGCGGCCGTTGCGGCGGACGTGCGCGCACGGGTACAACCGGCGCGAACCGCGCCGGATCATGCGCATAGGCGCGTCCAAGATCAAACGCTGCGAGATTTTCAGCCACGCCGGCGCCGTTCAGGCCGATGGCTTGCGTCAACGCCTCCAGCGACACCGGCACGAGCCCGCGCGCCCACGCATAGCCAAGCAGAATCGTATTGGCGTATACGTTGTCGTAGAGATACTCCGCCGCCAGCGCCTCGGCGTTCAGGCCTTCAACGCTTGCGCAGGCCTTTTCGACGCGCCGCTGCAAATAGCCCGAGTGGAAGCGCTTGCTGCGGTCGCGGATGAATTCCGATGTCGGCGCTACATCCCAATTAGCGACCGCACGTGTGCGTTCGGAATCAAACAGCGAGAGGGCGTCTGTGTTGGCCGCAACAATTAGATCGCCGGCGATAACGGCATCCGCCGCCGCTGTGGGCGTGCGCGCCGAACGGATATCCTCCGGCGCGCGGGCGATGCGGATATGGCTGAGCACAGGCCCGCCCTTTTGCGCCAAACCAGCCATGTCTAGCGTGGCCGCGGCATTGCCATCAATATGCGCGGCCATGCCAATGATCGCGGCGATGGTCGTCACGCCCGTGCCGCCAACCCCCGCGAACAAGAGATTGAACGGCCGGTCAAGTGAAGGCGCCGCGGGCTTTGGCAGGTTTTCCGGCCTGGGAATCGGAGGTTTGGCATGCGTGCGGTGCGCATCGACAGCGCCTTCGACCGTGACGAAGCTGGGACAGAAGCCCTTCACGCATGATGTATCAAGATTGCAGGAATTCTGGTTGACCTCACGTTTGGTTCCCAATTCGGTTTCAAGTGGCTCGATCGACAGGCAGTTCGATTGCACCGAGCAATCGCCGCAGCCTTCGCAGACGTCGGCATTTATGAACACACGGGTGCGTCTCGGCGCCACAAGCGCGCGCTTCACTTTGCGGCGCTGCTCGGTCGCGCAGACCTGATCGTAGATCAGCACTGTAACGCCGTTGACAGTCCGCAGCTTGCGCTGGACTTCGTCCAGGTTTGCGCGGTCGTTTATCTTCACGCCGCCGAGATCGACGTTGGCGTAGCGCGAGATATCGTCCGCCACGATCGCGATCTTCGCGACTTTCTCGCCCTTAAGCTGGAACACTATGTCCGTGACGGAAAGGCCGGTCTCTACCTCCTGCCCGCCCGTCATCGCGACGGCGCCATTGTAGAGCAGCTTGTACGTGATGTTCACGCCAGCTGCCACAGCGGCGCGGATCGCGAGCGAGCCGGAATGCGAGTAGGTGCCGTCGCCAAGATTGACGAACAGGTGCTGCTCATCGGTAAACGGCGCCTGGCCGATCCACGCAGCGCCTTCGCCGCCCATTTGCGATGTCATGTCCGCACGGCCGGAAAACGTCGCCATGTAATGGCAGCCGATGCCCGCCAGCGCGCGGGAGCCTTCCGGCACGACAGTAGATGTGCTGTGCGGACAGCCCGAGCAGAAATGCGGCAGGCGATGGACGTCCGCCTCCAGCTTTTTGGCGCGCTCCAGGCTGCGGGCCACGCGCGCGAAATAGGCTTCTGCTTGCGCGTTCCGCGCCAATTGCGGCAAGCGGGCGTAAATCGCGGCCGCGATTTCCGGAATGGTCAGCGCACCCGTTTGCGACAGAAGCGGCGCGCCGGTTTCATCCGTCTTGCCGACGATGCGGGGGCGCTGCGCCAGATCATAGAGCGCGGCTTTCGCCTGCGGCTCGATCAGGGCGCGCTTGTGTTCCACAAACAGGATTTCTTCCAACCCGCGCGAAAAGCCGCGCAGCGCTTCAGGTTCGAGCGGCCAGGACATCGCCACCTTGAAGACGGTGACGCCGTGCGCCGCCGCGCGTTCTGGAGGCAGGCCGAGATTGTCCAGCGCTTCGAACACGTCGAGCACGCCCTGCCCGGTCGCGACGATGCCGAGCCGTGGCGCGGCGCTTTCGAGAACGATTCGATCAAGCCAGTTGGCGCGCACGAACGCCTGCGCCGCGGGAATTTTATACAGGCGCAGCCGCCGTTCCTTGGCCATCGGCTCGTCGGCGCGGCGCAGCCATAAGCCTTCCGCAGGCGCTTCGAAATCCGGCGTAACGATCGAAAGCCGCCCGGCGCCGGCATCGATCACCGCCGACGAATCCATTGTGTCGGCCAGCGCGATCAGCCCGCACCACAAACCGGAGAAGCGCGATAGCGCCCAGCCATATAATCCGTAATCGAGCACTTCCTGCACGCCGGCGGGATTGAGCACCGGGATTTCCGCATCGGCGAACGCGAACTCGGATTGCGAAGGCAAGGTCGAGCTTTTGCAAAGGTAATCATCGCCAGCCACCGCGAGCACGCCACCACGCGGCGAGACGCCAGCGAAATTGGCGTGCTTGAGCACGTCGCCTGTCCGATCGACGCCCGGCGCCTTGCCGTACCAGAGGCCGAACACGCCATCTGCGCGCGCTCCGGGAAACAGGCCCACCTGCTGGCTGCCCCACACGGCGGTCGCTGCGAGGTCTTCGTTGACGCCTTCACGGAAGGTGATGGTCTCGGCGTCGAGAAACGCGGCGGCGCGATGCAGCTGCTGATCGTAACCGCCGAGCGGCGAGCCGCGATAGCCGGAGATAAAACCAGCGGTGTTAAGGCCGGCCGCGCGGTCCGCGCGGCGCTGGTCCAGCGGCAGGCGCACGAGCGCCTGGACGCCGGTGACAAAAACCCGCCCGTGACCGGCTTCATATTTATCGTGTAGGGAAACGTGGCGCTTGCTCATCGGCGCGGGCTCCAGCTCTCCCCTAGCCAATATTATTGCCATTCGAACTGGAAATTGCTGGCCTGTCTTGCTATAAATGTCCATAAATAGGGCATGTTATTGCTCATTTAAGGTCATTTAGGGGTTGTGTTTGCCTTTGGTCGATATAGACAGCGTGGACGCAAAGCTGCTGGATCTCTTGCAGAATGACGCCTCCACCTCGGTGGCTGACTTGGCCGAGCAGGTTGGCCTTTCCTCCAGCCCCTGCTGGCGGCGCATCAAGCGGCTGGAGGAGGAAGGCGTCATTACCGCGCGCGTGACGCTGCTTGATCGCGAAAAGCTCGGCCTTGCGTTTGAAGTCTACGCCACCGTGAAACTGCAATTGCCGACACGCGAAAATCTTGAGCGCTTCGAAAGCGCTTCGCGCCGCTGGCCCGAAGTCGTCGAATGCTCGACCGTGACCGGCCCCAGCGATTATCTGCTCCGCATCATTACAACCGACATCCATGCCTATGACGATTTCCTGCGCGACAAAGTGCTGGCGCTGGGCCTGGTTTCGGATGTGCAGTCGAGCATCGTTGTGCGCGTGGCGAAAAGGACTACGGCGGCGCCTCTCGGTCTGGCGGCGAAAAGCTAGGGCGTCGCGGGCGGCGGTCGGGTGGCGGCCATATCGACCGGCTTGGCCGGGGGAATATTCTGCTCCACCAGCGCCAGCAGCTTTGCTGCTTCCGCGCCGACATAAATCTGCGGATTGGAGGCCAGTTCGCCGTCGGCCGCTTCCCATGCCGCGATCTGCTTGCGCGCGCGCTGAAACGCCGGCACCAGCCCGCCGCCCGCCCGCAGCGCGCGATTGAAAAACGCATCGCCGAAATACGTCCAGTCCCGCTCGGGCTGGCAGCCAAAGGATGGACGGTCCTTTGATGCGGCGGTGAGCAAAATCGTGTTCGGATCGTCGCGGAACGCCTGAACGAACTGGCCCGAATAGCACGCCGCCACGATGACAACGCGTTTCCTGACGCCAGCTTTGTCCAGAGCGCTGCGCAGATTGGCCGGCGACAAGGTGTAATCCATACGCTCGCGATCGCGCAGGGCGATGCCGGCATTCTGGCCGCCATGCGAGGTCATGAACAGCACGAACAGATCTTCGTCCTTGTCCATCAGCGCGCCGACTTTGTTGAACGAGCCGATCAGGTGCTCTGGCGTCGCCGCAGGCAGCCCTTTGCCGCTCGGCGCGAAATTGGTGCTGAGCACCAGCGTGCGCCCCTGCGCGCCGTAGCGTTCGGTAAGGATGGCGGCCGCGCCTGTGGCTTCGCTCTCGAACACATGATCGCTCCAGAGCCCGGCGGTCATCACGTAGACATCGTGCGTGCCCGGACGCTGCGCCTGCAGGCCCGATAGAGCCGCCTCGATCAGCGATTTTTGTCTGGCTTCGACCTCCGGCGGCAGCGGGATTTCGCCGCCCTGAAGGCCCAGTCCTTTGTAGATCGCCGCCGGGCGAGGCGCCGGTTGGGCGGCGGCGCTCCCGGCGAGCAGCAGCGCCGCGATCAGGGTGGGCAGGCCAAATCTCATGAAGGCTGATCCTTCCATCCTCGCCGCCTTGCCTGCCGGTTAGACCGGCGGCTAAGTGCGTCAGGGTACGAAGATGATGTCGAAAACGCCGCCGCGCAAGGATTCGTACATTCCGGTCCGTCCGGCGGAGCTTTTTGCCGCCCTGGCGCGCGCCGAGGGGCTGGGCGGTCTCGAGGCGCAATACCAGGAGGCCATGCGCCTGGTGGCGGCGATCTTCCACTACGAAGCGTTTGCCGCACTGGAAAAGCTGCGCGACCTCTACTTCCCGCTCGACCCCGACCGCACCACCCCGCCGGACGAGGCGGCCCTTGCCCCGTTCGAAGCGGCCCTGGTGAACATCCTCACCGCAGCCAATTTCGAAGAGACCCTGTTTGAGCAGCTGAATCGCGATACCCGCGCTGACGCCTTGAGCGAACTGCGCCTCAAGACCTCCGAGGCCGGCATAAAGCGCATCCGCTATTTTTCGCGCGGCGCGCATGAACAGACATTCCAGCGCCGCCGCATGCTCGGCCTGTCGCGGCTCGAAGTCGAAAGCGAAGTTTTGCACGATGTGGTGCTGATGGTGGCGTTCGGCGCGGCGCCGCAAAAGCGCAGCCCCCAAGGCGCCATTCCGGGCGCGGTTCTGCTCAAGCATTTCCGCAATGTCGCGCGCCACGAACTTGCAGCGCTGCATCCCGGCGCACGGCCGGCGATGAAGCGCAGCGACCAATTATTTCTCGGCGTGCCGGCGCTGGCGGGCGGCGCGCCCTTGCTGCTGCAACTTGGCACCGCCATTCCGATCATCTTCGCGGTGATCGCCGCCTATCTCGGCGCCCAGGGCGCAGTGAACGACGACGATGTGAAGAAGGCGCTGGCGGCGCTTTCGGGCATCGTGGCGCTGGGCGGCTTCATGATGCGCCAATGGGTAAAATACGAACGCCAGACGCTGAAATATCAGAAGAAGCTCTCCGACACGGTCTATTTCCGTAATGCGGCGAACAATACCGGCGTGCTTTACGCGCTCGTCGCCGCCGCCGAGGAGCAGGATGTGAAGGAAGCCGCGCTCGCCTATCACGCGCTGCTGAAACACGGGGCGATGGACAAAGCCGCGCTTGACGCCGCTTGCGAAGCGTTCCTGCGCGAGCAGATGAAATTCGCCGTCGATTTCGAGATTCAGGACGCCCTCGGCAAATTGCAGCGCCTCAATCTCATTGCGCAGGACGGCGGCAAATTCACCGCCTTGGCGCCGGACGAAGCGCTCAAGCGCCTCGACACGGCCTGGGACGGCATTTTCCAATATGCGGCGAAGGGCTGAGCGCGCACGTTCGCGGCCACAGGCTTTTGCTCCGTGTACGGATTAATTCTCGCCAGGGGTCCTTTCGCCGGCTAGGACGAGTTGACGGCGCTGGCCGCGCGCGGCGCTTGCGCAAGTGCTTTGACGCGCGTGCGGCGCGGCGAAGGCTGGCGGCGGAGTTTGGTGAAGCCGCGCTGCAACCGTTTCGCGATCCGCGCGATCCAGCGTTCGGGCTCTGCGAGCGCATTGCAGAGGGCGCGGGCGCGTTGGCTTAGCGCGCCTCTGCGCAGCGCGCGGCGCAACACGGCGCCGGCGGCGGCGCGGCAGGTGAGACGGCGCATGTCCGCATGCACGACGCCGCGCCGAAACGCGACCGACTTCACGGCGCGGATCACCAGAAGCAGGCGCGCATGGCGCGCGTATTCGTTCAACAGGCCCCGCGCCCCGCGCGGCGCCACATGCGCCAGCACATGCGCCGCAAACCACGCGACCGTCAGCGCCAGCCAAAGGCCGAGGCGCTGAAGGCGCTGCGCTGTCGGCAGAACGGGGCGGTGCGTGTGCTTCATTCCGCGAGGATGATACGCCCGCGCGGAGGTGCATGGGATTAGTTTGGCATTGGTCGAAAAAATGCTTTGGGGCGCTTGCGGTTACGTTGAGGCGCTGCGGGATAGGGAGCGGTTAATCCGCCTTTCAAGGAAGCGCGACCAGATGGCGGGCGCGCTGCTCTCCGGGGTCACCTGTTCGATAAGCGCTCCCGGATTTCGGGTTATGTAAGAATTGTGTTCCCGCACTTTGCAATTGCGGGCTGGGTTTGCGGCCTGCCCGCTGCGGGGCGAGCGGCCGCGCGAGTTGCTGTTCCAACGCCTTGACCCATTCGCTAGCGCCTAAAGGCCTGCCCGTAGCACTGGCTCTTCGCAGTTTACGCCGGCCCTCCTCGGCCAGATCGGTGAGGAAAAAACGCTCCGCGGCGCCGATGCGGTCCAGCAAGGGCGCGACGCGCACCAGTCCATCGTCGGCGCCGCGCAGATGTGCGTTGACACTGGACCAAGGCCATTCACGCGCTTGCGCCGTGAGCTTCGCGCGCACTGGATTGAGCCCGACATAGCGCGAGGCGGAAACGAAATAATCGCCGTCCATCGGGAAGGACGCAAACCGCCCTTGCCACAAATAGCCAGTCCAGCGCTCGCGCTTGTTGACGATACGCGTATAGCGCCGGTGTGTCTCGGCGATTGCCGCGCGTAGCCCATCCTTGGTTTTCGGCGTGGCGATGATGTGGACATGGTTAGGCATGAGGCAATAGCCCCATACTTCAGTGTCCGCTTTCGCGAAGAACTCAGCGGCGAGTTGCAGATAGAGCACGTAATCGGCTTCACGAAAAAACGTCTGCTGCCGGCGATTGCCGCGCTGCGTGATGTGATGCGGCCACCCCGGAACCACAACGCGCGCCAGCCGAGCCATCAACGCCTCCTCGCTCTCCGCAAATTGTTCACTATTTGTTCTCTGCGTCAAGGCCTGTTTTTTTGAGAGTCGGGCATCGAATAGGTATTGTGTCCCCGCATTCAGATGATACGGCCGCGCGGAGGTGGGCCGGATTACTTTGAGGGCGCATGAAAAACTGCGTTTGGGCGCTTGGGTTTGGGTTGGGAGCGCTGTGGGATAGGCGTGAAATTACGCGACGCTTCCGCCCATGTCCGAACATTCAAGGGCGCAATTTCGGTGGGTGTCCGTATTCACTGGTTGTCGCGATTGCGCGGCGGAAATAGGTATTGTGTCCCCGTATTGGGCCTTAAACGACCGTCTGCCTTGGTAAGCTCAATCTCCATCACACCAATGAAGTCATCTACCTTGGTTCGAATTCTATTGGCGGCGCCCGCGTCTCCATTCTGAGCCAACTGAAAATCGGCACTGTCCTCTATCCGTTCAAGAAACTCAGCTTGCCCGTCGAAATAGCTCGCGAGGTGGCCACCAGGGTGAGAAGCGCGTCGCGCCGCAAGCGCAACATTTTTATCCACGGGTAGCCCCGTCAGGTTCTGTGGCGTGTCAATGCTGAAACCCGTTTGGCTCGTCAGCATCTGAACGACGACGTTATTTCTGAATTGCTGCCCTAGTATGTGATGCTCATTCGATGCGGCCATTGTCGGCTCCTACACGGGCTTGAATGAGTTTAGGCGCAAACCATGGCTTCTGAACGCGCGATAAAACTCCGCGTCGCAGAATGTTTTGCTTGTCTGAGGCGTCGAAAATACATGTGCGTCGGCCGGAAGAAGCCCTTCATGCACAGCTACTTTCAACGTGCTCAGCGCAACATAAACGTCGACTCCATCGACGCCAGCCCCCATATCGACAACTAAGCCTGTTGACTTTTCGGCGTTTATGAAACTGCCGATGCGACGTGTAGCGCAGAGCCATCGAGGCTTCATGTCGATGCGCGTAGAGTCTTCAAATTCAAATGTTTCGCATTCCAAAAACTCAAATGCGAGAGGGTCGATTTGTTTTGAAAATTCGACAAATTCCGCTGACACAATCCACCAGGGGCCCAGGCGCTCAACGTCCAGTGGTGGTGGGCCAATTTCACGGCGATATTCCAGTTTCACTTTGCTCCTAAGTTCCGGAACGCCGCGCCCGCCAAAAAGAGAGCCGCGCCGGTAAATGCCAGGACTCTGAAAAACATCGTCGGTAGCAAACGTCAGACCCGAGCGGCCTTCCGAAGGCTGCATTACGTAGTAACGCGGTTCAGTCACCTGTGCATCACTCCCTACGGTGGCCCCTAACTCTTGATACCACATGGCGACTATCGCTCCCTCCCCGCCTCACTCACGCGCTTCGCCAGCGGGCTGAGCAAATATTCAATAATCCTTCGCTGCCCCGTCTTGATCTCCGCCGTCGCGGCGAGGCCGGGCTCAAGCTTCGTCATCCGCCCATCCACTCTGATCTCGGTTTGCGACAGCTTCACCTGCGCCGGATAAACCAACCCCAGCTTTTCATCCTGCACGCTGTCGCGGGAGATGCGTTCAACCTGGCCTTTGACGATGCCGTAGCGCGTGAACGGGAAGGCTTCGAGTTTCACCTCGACGCTCTGGCCTTCGCGGATGAAGCCGGCGTCCCGGGTGAGCACCATCGCTTCCACCATCAGCTCGCTATTCTTGGGCACAATCAGCAGCAAAGGATCAGCCGGTTTTACCACCGCGCCAATCGTATGCACTTTCAGTTGTGCGACGACACCATCGATCGGTGACACTAATGTTGTCAGCGAAGCTTTATCCTCAGCCTTTTTTACTTCCTCAGCGCGCAGGCGATAATTCGCATTGGCTTCGTTCAGCGCATCGAGCGTGGTGGCGGAAAAGCCGCTCTGCAATTTGGCGATGGATTAGGTATTGTGTCCCCGCATTCACGCCCCATCCCCCTCGCTTCGCTCGGGACCTTCCCCGTCGAGGGGAAGGATGGAGCATCATTTTCCATGCGCACTTCTGCGTTCACGGGCTTTCGCTCCCTGTTGCGCGGGACGGGTAGGATTATAGGCGCGATGCAAACCCCGCCGGATAAGTTTGTGCTTTTCCTTTTCCCGCTTGGGAAAAGGCGGGGATAGCGGGCGTGCTAACAAACACGACCCGCGCAAGGAGCGGACGCAGATCTCATCCGCGTGTTACTGTTTGCGCGCATTAATTGGTAAGTGTCCCCGCATTCCCATTCCGCATTTACTGCTCGCGGAAAGAGCGCCACATCGCCTGGTTCAGCGGCTCGAGCAGATAGTCTAGCGCGGTGCGTTTACGCGTGACCGCGACCATCTCCGCGGGCAGGCCGGCGCTCATGCGCAATTGGCCGCCAGTCCAGAGTTTATCGGCCGGCGCCTCGACCTCGGCGAGAAAATAGGCCGCGCCGGTGTGTTCTTCGACCAGCCGGTCGGCGGAAACGGCGCGGATTACGCCGTGCAGGATCGGCATGCTTCGCCCGCTGAAGGCGGTCACTCTGATCTCCGCATTCTGGCCGATCCGGATGTCGTCAGCGTCTTCCGGCCGTACGCGGGCCTGCACCACCAGCGCCTTGCCGTCAGGCACAATATCCATCAGCCGCTCACCGGGCCGCACCACCCCGCCGACCGTATGCACGCTCAGACCAACCACCTTGCCCGACATCGGCGCGCGCAGGCGTGTACGCTCCAATTGCTGGCGAACCGCCGCCAATTGCGGCGCCACTTCCGCGAGACGAAGGCTCACCTGGCGAAGCTCTTCGGCGTCTTCCTTGCGCCGCGTGTTCTCCACGCCGGTGGACTGCATCCGCGTTTCGCCGATGCCTTGTTGGGCCTGCGCGATCGCCGACAGCAATTCGGCCTTGCGCCCGTCCAGCTCGGCAATATCGCTCTCGACCGCGCGCACGCGCGTCATCGGCACCAAGCCCTTTTCGAGCAATGTCTGCAGGCCGGCCAATTCATCAGCTTTCAGCTTTTGCCTGCGCTCGACGGCGGCGATTTCATCGTGGTGGCCTTGAATGCGCGCGCCGAGTTGCCCCTCGCGTTGGGACAGAACGCCGCGATCCGAGGACAGCGCCGCGCCGCGGGCGGCCAGTTCGCGCCGGTGACGCTCCAGGGCGGCCATTGCGGCGGCGTTTTCATCGGGCGTCATCGCCGCCCATTCGGGCGGGGGCGTGATCTTGTTTTGGCCGGCCGCCTCAGCCACCAGCCGGGCATGCTGGGCGCCCAGTTCAACCGATTGCGAAAATAGCGCCCGCTCCTGCGCCTGCATTTCGATTGCGGCGAGCTCGAGCAAAATGTCTCCCTGCTTAACCGTTTGTCCTTCGACCACCGCGAGGCGCGAAACCACGCCGCCATCGCGATGTTGCACCGTCTGGCGCTCGCCCGACACGGTGACGACTGCCGGCGCAACCACCGCTGCATCGAGCGGCGCCACCGCAGCCCAACCGAGGAAAAAAACGAAGAACGCAAGAAACGCCGCGCCGCCAATTCGAATTTCGCTGCGCGCATCATGCTCGCCGGCCGCCGATTGAGCGAAGAAGTGTTTGATCGCGCCGCCCGCGGCATAGATTCGTGCGAGAACCTTGTTCACCTGAGCGCCTCCTGTACGCGCACCGGCGTACGAACGGCCTCGGGCGAAAGCCGGCGCAACACGTCCTCCCGCGATCCGATCAATTCGATTTTGCCTTCGCGCATCACGGCGAGCCGGTCCATCGCCTCGATCAGACCGGCGCGATGCGCCACGACGATCACTGTGGCCCCGCGGGCGCGCGCGGCGCTGATCGCTTGAAACAGGGCCGCCTCTCCTTCCGCATCCTGGTGGGCGTTCGGCTCATCCAGGACCAGCAGCGCGGGACGCCCGAACAGCGCGCGTGCAAGGGCGATGCGCTGCGCCTGTCCCATGGAAAGGCCGCGCCCTTGCCCTTCCAGCAGCGTCTCGTAGCCGAGCGGCAGGCGCAGGATCATCTCATGCGCGCCGGCCGCCGTGGCGGCGGCGATTACGGCGCCGTCACCCGCGTCCGCCTTGGGCTGGAAGCGGCGGATATTGTCGGCGACGGTTCCGGCGAGGAGACCAACATCCTGGGGCAGATAGCCGACATGTGCGCCTAGTTGATCGCCGTCCCAATCGGTGAAATTCGCGGCGTCGAGGCGAACAAGGCCCGCGTCCGGCGTCAACGCGCCAGCGGCGATCCGCGCCAACGTGGATTTTCCGGCGCCGCTCGGCCCAACAATGCCCAGCGCTTCACCGCGGCCCGCCACGAAGCTGATGTCGGCTAGGAGCAGACGTTGCCCGGCCGGCGCACGCAGCGAGACGCGCTCAAACCGCAATTCGCCGCGCGGCGCCGGCAGGCTTGTGCGCTCAGGCGCGGGCGGGGAGCCGGCCAGGGCCTCGTTGACCGCCGCATAGTTGAGGCGCGCCTGACCGATTTGGCGCCAGGCCCCAACGATCTGCTCCAATGGCTGCAGCGCTCGAGACGCCAGGATCGAGCAGGCAATCAGCGCGCCCGGAGATATTTGACGCTCGACCGCCAGATAAGCGCCCACCGCCAGCGCCGCCGATTGCAACATCAACCGCAAAAACTTGGAAAAGCCCGCGTAATGCGCAATGCGGACTGCGCTGCGCACCGCGAGATCGTCAAGCGCGGCGCGGCCGGCCAGTTGCCGATCGATCAGGGCCCGGCGCATGCCGAGTGCGCGCGCGGCCTCCGCATTGGCAGCGTCCGCTTCCTGCGCGGCATGCACGCGCGGGGCCAGCTCAGCGCTTTGCTCCAGCATGCCGTGAACGGCCCGCTCGTTGCGCACGGCAAGCGCCAGCAACGCAGCGCCGCCAAGTGTCACGACAACGCCAACCAAAGGATGAATCAGGAAACAGGCGATCAGGTAAATAGGAGCCCAGGGCGCGTCCATCACCGCGCTTGCGGCAGGACCAGACAGCACCTGGCGCAGGGAATCGAAGGCGCGCAAAGCCAGCCGGGGCCGCGAATCGCGAACATCGCTGCGTAAGCCCGCTTCCAGCAAGCGCGGCGCCAGTTGGCGTTCCAGACGCGCCGAAATCCGCACCAACAGGCGCGACCTCATCGCATCGAGCGTCACGAGCGTGACCAGCGCGAACACCAGCACGACCGATACGAGCGCCAACGTTCCCAACCCGCCCGTGGCCAAAACGCGGTCGTACACCTGCATCATGTAAATCGACGGCGCCAGATAAAGCAGGTTGACACCGGCGCTGAACACAATGGCCCATACGATCAGCACCCGGCTCAGCCGCAGGGCCGCCCGCAAGCCGTCGCCTTTTTCAGCCGTGACTACGCGTTCTGCCATTCCGGCCGCCATCTGAAGCGAACATAAAGCGGGAAACGCTGTCCGCCTGGCTCTGATTTATCAATCGCCGCGGCGGCGCCGTATGCCTGGTTCACTCACTTGGCGAGCAATGACGAGAACGCAAGCCAGAGAAGTGACGCCGCAGGCCCCTGGAGCCAATCAGGCGATTGATCCGTCCAGGCGCGCGCGGCGGAGCGCGGCATAACGCCACCGCAGTGCATTGGCGTAAGTTTCAAACGAAAAAAACAATTCGAATTTGCGCCGCGCCGCGCGGCCCATTTCCTGCGCTCGTTCGCGCGAGAGGCTGTCGAGTGCGCTGGCCAGCGCTTGGCCGTCGCAAGGCGGCGTGAGCAGGCCAGTGATCTGGTGATCGACCAGTTCGGGAAGCGCATCGACCTGGGACGCGACCAGCGCCTTGCCCGCGCGCATCGCTTCAAGCGCTGTCAAGCCAAACCCCTCCCAGCGCGACGGCACGACCACAACGTCCGCCTCCAGGACAAGCGCCTGCGTTTCCTCCGGCGCCAGCCAGCCGAGCAGGCGCACGTTCGCGGGAACTGCATCAAGTTTGCCCGCGCGGTCGACCGCCGCAGCGCCAGCGACAAGGAATTCGATGCCGGGGCCGGCCAAGCGCGCGGCCTGCAGCAAGACATCAAAGCCCTTCTGACGATCCAGCCGCCCTACGAACGCAACGCGCAATGTTGCAGCATGGGAAAACCTGGCCGGCGCAGCGCGCGAGGCTTGGGCAGGCGTATCGGGGATTCTATTCGGCAGGCAGAACATCCGCTCGCCGCCGATACCGGCGCGCGCGCCGCATTGGTATTCGTGGTGTGAAATGCAGTGGATTGCATCGACGCGGCGTTGCAATGCCCATTCAACGCCCAGGCTCGCCCACCGCGACGCCAGCGACGTACGGCGTGAAAACGCCCATCCATGCGGACAATAAATCACCGACCGGCCGGTCAGCACCGCCGGGTTAACCATGACCCGGGCCACGAGGCCGGCGAAAAAGGAGTGCAAATGGACGATATCTGGCTGAAACGTCGCGATGACGTTTTCGATGCACTGCTTCAAGGCGCGCGCGGAAGCAAAATCACGGCCGGTCCGCTCGAAGCCGACGCACACGTCCGGCTCGGCGATGTAGCGCAGGTGATCGGAAGGCCCGATGACGCGCACGCCGCTACGCCCAAAATGCCCTATTTGGTCGGTCAACACCGCGTTGATGTAGGACGCCGGCCCTCCGACAAGCGTTTCGGCGACATGCAAAACCCGGATCGGCTCTGCTTCAATTCCGTGGTCAACGACCCGATCGGAGGCCGCCGCTAAGGGCCACGCAGCCAGATTTACGGACTTCACCCCCGCCTCGCCATGAGGGTCTTGGCGATAATCTTCAAATCGAGCCAGAGCGACCAATTCCTGACGTAATCGAGATCGTGCTTCACACGTTCGCATACGCTTTCCACGTCCCGCGTTTCGCCGCGACTACCCGATACCTGCGCCAGGCCGGACATTCCGGGCCGCGCGCATTGCCGCTGGACATAGTCGCCGGTTATCGTGGTGAACATCCGGTCGTGGGACACGGCGTGCGGCCGCGGACCGACCAGAGACATCTCTCCCTTCAGCACGTTCATGAGTTGAGGAAGTTCATCAATATTCGTCCGGCGCAGCAGCCGGCCCAGTGGAGTGACCCGGGGATCATCGGCGCCGGCCTGCGCAACGACATGTCCGTCGTCCATGCTTCTCATCGTGCGAAATTTCCAGATCAGGAAAGTCCTGCCGCGATAGCCTCCTCGCCGTTGAATGAACAACGCCGGACCAGGAGATTCCAAGCGGACCAGCAAGCCAACAAGCAGAAGCAGCGGCGCCAGTGCGACTAGACCGGCGGCGGCGGCGGCGGCGACATCGAACATCCGTTTTGGCGCTCCGCCGATCGGGCCGCGCGGCGTGACATGAACAGCGCGCGGCGGATGCACGTCGCGCAATGGCAGCACGCGCCGGGCGCCGCCCGCCGAGACGGCTGACGGCGTCACCTGCACCCGCGACGCCAAATTCTCCATGGACGTCATAAATGTGTCGGTTTTCATGCCCATCGCCCGCGTTATGATGTGGAGCGTAAAATGGACTCCCTGGCCGCCAATGTGCGGCAAATCACAGTTGGCCCATTTTTATTTCGCGAATTGCAAAGATGACGCCAAGTTACGCTGCAAATGCGCTGTCGGGCGGGCGCCGGCCCACAGATGCCGAGACTGATCACCTCGAAAACAGCTTTAGTTATTGGCTTTGCATAGGCAGCGCGCTTTATGTTGCACGCGCGGGCGAAAACTTTGGCGCCTACTGGCGCGCGTGCGGTTTGGCACACCAACCAAGCGAATCAAATACAAAAAATCGACGGCTGTGAATAATCGGTAACTCGTGGTGCGCGAGGGGGGCCTTGCGGTGTTGACGTCAAATGTCAGCGACGCAAACGCCCAGTTTGAAGGCGTCACGCGCCAAAGGAACACGCCGTGATCGCGCCGCGCCATTCTACCGCGACTAGTGCAACGCCGGATGCAGTGTCAATTCTGCGCGCGAGCCGCCTGCTTTCGGCCTTGCATGATGATCTTCTGCCGCAAGTGGAACGATACGGAGAGTTGCGAAGCTACCGCGCCGGCGAGGTCAGCCAGTTGGGCTGGGGCGCCGATGCAGCGGTTTATTTTGTGCTGCGCGGGGCGTTCCGCGTATCACGCATGACGGCGAATGGGCGGTTCGTGTCCATTCGCGCAGCTTTGGCCGGCGATCATTTCGGCGAAATCGAGGTGTTTACCCGCGAACCTATCGCGCTGAACACGATCCATTGCGACCAAGCCGGCGCGTGTTACGTGGTGCCTGGGCCGAAATTCTGCGCCTTGCTTGCCGACTCGCCGCGGCTTGCAGAGGAAGTCGTGCGCGTGATCTCCGCGGAAGCTAATCGCCGGGCTGAGCGGATCTATGAGTTCATTACGCTGGATGTGCGATCGCGCCTGCTGGCGGAACTTTCACGCTTGGCAGAGTCCGGACGCATAGACGGAATTGGCGCGCGAATAGAACCCGCGCCGACGCACGATATGCTCGCCACGCAAGTTGGCTCGAGCCGCGAGGGCGTAACCCGGCACCTTCTGGAATTTGCCCGCCGGGGACTGCTGAAGGTGCCCCGCCGCGGCGTTATCGACATTATCGACCGTGCCGCTCTACGCGCCGCACTCGCCAAAGAGTCCGGAGAATATGAGCCACACCCCGTTATGGCAGGAACAGGCTGGTGAACGCGAAGATGATAACCGCCCTCAGCCGCGCGATAATGCTAGCGGCCTGCATAGCGCTCGCGGCGCCAGCGCTGGCTCAGAACAACGCCGAATACCCGCTCGGTCCGGGCGACAAAATACGCGTAAGCGTATTCAACGAACCGGACCTGACACGGGATGTGCAGGTTAGCGCGGATGGGAAAATTACCTATCCGCTGATCGGAGAGATCAACGCCGACGGCAAGACCCTGCCAGCTTTGGCCGACAGCATCGCCGATGCGCTGAAAACCTATTTGCGCCAAGCCAGAGTCACGGCGGAGATCGTGGAATATCGGCCGTTCTCAATCATCGGCGAGGTCAAATCGCCCGGAAGCTACCCCTATTCGCCAAACCTGACGGTCATCGACGCGGTTGCGCGCGCGGGCGGTTTTTCTGACCGCGCGGCCAAGAAGAAGGTGTTCATCAGGCGGGCCAAGGAAGTCAATGAAGTCAAATATACGCTGTCGGATTCTACCCCGGTGCGCGCCGGAGATACGGTCCGCATCGGTGAGCGCTTGTTCTGACCCTTCGCGGTGAGGTGTTGCGATGAACTACGTCAATCCCGTCGGCCGGCCTGAATGGTCAACGCTTGAGCCTGTGCGGCACAACAATTCGCCGCTGATGTCGCGGTTGGCTTACATTCTGTCGCGCCGGCGGCGCGAGGCCATCGCTGTTGCTCTGACGGTGTTCGCGCTGATCGTCATTGGCGCTTTGCTCCAGCCGGTGAAATACACGGCCACATCGCTGGTGATGATTTCACAGACGCAAGTCGTCAGCCCCGAACAATCGCTGGTGGACGACCGGGCCGATTCCGGCGCGGTGGAAACGGCCATTGAAATTCTGCGATCGCCCTATATTGCCCGCCAGTTAGTCACGGCCCTCAAACTGCAAAACGACCCCAAGTGGGGTGGAGGAGCCGCTTCGCCCGCGGCGACAGAGCGGGACATCGAACTTGCGGTCGTCGAAGACGTGATGAAGGCGATCAACGTGCATCGCCGGGCGCTGTCCTCCGTGGTCGAAGTAAATGTCGAAGCGCCAACTGCAAAACAAGCGGCGCAAATGGCCAATACCCTTATAGAGCTCTACCAGGTCGGCCGCGAAGAATTGCGCGCGAACAGTATGAACCTGGCCGACAGCTGGCTGACCGGGCGCCTCGATGAACTGCGCAAGGAAGTTCAGCAGAAAGAAGTAGAGATTTCGACATTCCGCGCCGAAAACGGATTGTTGAAATCCGGCGAGACCTCGCTCTCCGAGCTCCAGATATCCAACATCCAGAACTCCGTCCTGGAAGCCCGCGCGCAAGTGGCCGAAATGACCGCGCGCTATGAGCAGGTCGCGCAAGCAAGCAAACGCGGCGACGCCGACACGCTCAGCCTCGCCCTTACCTCGGAAACGATCAAGGAACTGCGCGCCCGCGAAGCAGATCTGACGCGCCGCCAGTCCGATTTCGAATTCCGCTATACGCCCGAGCATCCCTCCGTGCAGGCCGGCCTGGCCGAATTGGCCAACATACGCGCTCGTATCGAAGCGGAAGTTAAGCGGATCGCCTCCAGCGCCGCCAATGAAGTGGAAATCGCCAGGTCGCGTCTGGCGGCGCTGGAAAGCAATCTGGCGACAGCGCGCGGCCAAGTGATCGCGGACAATACCGCACAGGTTCATCTGCGCGAGCTTGAGCGCGATGCAAGCGCCTCGCGCGCTGTGTATGAGAGCTTTTTGAAACGCTTTCAGGAAATCGCCCAGCAAGGAAAGCTCGGCCCGTCCGACGCCATGCTGATTTCCTCCGCCAAGGCGCCAAAATCCCCGACTTCGCCGCACTTTTTGTTGGCGCTGCTTGTTGCGCTGATGGCGGGCGGCGTAGCGGGCGTAGGCGCCGCGTTCCTGATCGATTCCCTGGCTGACCCGCTGGGTGATCCGAACGAAATTCAGCGCGAGATGGACCTTCCCGTGATCGGTTCGATTCCGTTTGTTTCTGCCGCCGCGCTGCGCCTGCTTGATCCCGAAGATCGGTCCGTTACCGACTATCTTGTCCGTAGGCCAATGACGCGGTTCGCGGAGTCTTACCGCATGCTGCGCGCCGGCTTGATGGTCTCGGCGCCTGACGCCCGCCTGGGGTCAATCGCCGTGACCTCGGCAGTCGCGGATGAAGGAAAATCGACCGCCGCCCTCTGCCTTGTGCGCCTGAGCGCGCTCGCCGGCCAGCGCGCCCTGCTCATAGACTGCGACCTGCGCAATCCGTCACTTTCAAAGTATTTCGGGATCGCCCCGACAATTGGTCTGCGCGAAGTCCTGGCCGGCAGCGCCGAGTGGCGTCAGGTCATCGGCACTGATTCGCGCACGCGCGCCCACGTCCTGCCAGCCACCGCAAGCGACATGGATTCCGCTGACCTGTTCAATGGCGAGGCATTTCGGGCTCTCCTCGATGAACTGCGCGGAGAATATGATGTTATCGTTCTGAATTGCGCGCCTGTGCTTCTCGTCGCGGATTCCGTGCTTGTCGCGGCGCAGGCCGATCGTGTGATCGTAACGACAAATTGGCGGCGCACGTCGCGCTCAGCGCTGAAAAACGCAATCGAAAACCTCGTCGCGGCGAAAGCCAACGTCTCCGGCATTGTGCTGAATCAGGTGGATTTCCGCGATTGGCACGGGCAATTGCGCACCAGCTCGTATTACACGCGCGAGCATTACACCGGACCGAACTGGTTCGAGAATATGGTAAAAGGGGCGTCCCGTGTGGCCCCTGCGTCCTAGCGCCACCACGCTGCAAGCACCGGCCGCCGAAGCAGCAAGAGAACCTTCGCAGCACAGCGAGCGCAACAATTCGGAAGCCGGGCAAAACAAGGGCGCGCTTCGGCGCACGCTGACCTATTTCATCTCCGGAGCGCTCGGCGGTCTTTGCAGCGTGGCGTTGACGCTATTGCTGCTGCGCCTGCTCGGCGCCGAGGGATACAAATCAATCGGCCTGGCGCTGTCGGCAAGCATGTTCGCCGGCGCGCTTACATTTGAGTGGTTGCGGTTTTACGCCCTGCGGTTTAGCGCCGAGCCATCGCGCCTTGGCCCGATTTATTTCCTTTATGCATTATCGGCGGCGGCGCTGCTGTTCGCGGCTGGCGTGAGCACGCTATTGGGCGTCAGCGGCCAGATTAAAGAATTCGCGTTGATCGTAGCCGCCGTCGCCATTGTGCAGGCGCTATGCGACCTGCTGATCGTGCTTGCCCGCAGCGCCGGCAATTCCCTGATGCTTGTGGCTATGCAAGCCGGCCGCGGCGTCCTGGCCCTCGCCGCATGCGGCGTGGCCGCGGCGACGACCGGCGATGCGAAAGCGACGCTGATCACCTATGTGGCCGCCTATGCTGGCGTATCGGCGCTTACGATCGCGGTGTTCCGCGGATCAATGCCGCCAGCGGCGTTACCTTCGGCAAGCGGCGCGATGTCAATCCTGCGCTTCGGCGGTCCGCTGATGGCAAGCGCGCTGATCAATACGCTGCTGCTGATGTCCGATCGCTGGATCATAACATTTATGGACCGTTTTACCGACGCGGCGATCGGCGGCTACATCGGCTTGTCAGATATCTGCATTCGCGCCCTCATGTTCTTCGCGGGCGTGCTGGTGGGCGCGTTTCTGCAGGACATCCTTTCCGCATTCGATCGCGGCGAGGAAAACCAAGCGCGCGCGCATTACAGCCTGATGACTGCCGCTTTCACGGTCGTGGCGGCGCCAATTGCAGTTGGCGCGTTGGTTTTTGGCGCCGAAGCGGCCGCACTGTTTGCGCGGACAACGGCTCTGCTGCCTCCGGTCTTGTTCACGTCGATCGTCATCGCCGTCGTCGTCCACACCGCCCGAAACGCGTTGATCGAAACCCTGCTATTGCTGGAAAAGCGCACGCTGCTCGTGCTCGCGATCAATGTCGGCGCGTTGGCGCTTGCTGTGGCGCTGAGCTTCGCGATCGCGCCAATCTGGGCGATGGCCAGCGTACCGATCGCCTTCACGATCGCCTCCATAACTGCCGGAATCGCCGGGCTTGTGTTGATGCGGCCCCAAACCCGCGCCCTGCTCGCGCTTGACGAGAGTGCGCGGGTAGCCGCCGCCGCCATCGCCGCGGGCCTGCTTTGCGTTTACCTGCCGCCTACTATTCCAACCTGGGCGCGGTTTGGGTTGTTCGCCGTGCTCTACGCCGTCTTCCTGGCGCCCCTTCTGCGCCAGCGCCTGCGGACGAAACGCACCGAAATCCTGGCGACTGGAGCAAGCTCGTGACGCTTTTAGACGATCGCCGCCGCGCGCAGGAGCGCGAGCTACCCCGAGCCAGCGCTCAAGCGGCCCGCCGCGTCGTCATCGTTTACGACTTTGGCTTTGTGAACGGCGGCGCCGCGCAGGTCGCCATCCAATCGGCAATCGGCCTTGCCGCGCGCGGCGTGCAGGTGGATTATTTCTGCGCCGTCGGACCCGCCGACCCGCAACTCGCCAAAGCCGGCGTAGCCGTCACCTGCCTGGAGCAGAGTGAATTTGTGAAAGCGCCGGACGCCCCGCGGGCGATGGTCGAAGGGCTCTGGAAGCAGTCCGCCGCGAAAGCGCTGGAAGACCTCTTGTCAAGGATCGATCCGCGCGGCGCGATTGTGCATTTCCACGGCTGGACCAAGGCGCTGTCTTCGAGTGTGTTCGCCGCCGTTCGGCGCTCCGGCATTCCGGCAGTGGTTAGCCTGCACGAATATTTTTCCGCCTGCCCCAATGGCGGGTTTTACAACTACCAGAAGCAAAAGCCGTGCGGCCAACGCGCCATGAGCGCCGGTTGCATCGCCACGCATTGCGACAGCCGCACATACGGCCATAAATTGTGGCGGGTGGCGCGCCAGGCGATCGCAGCAGGCGCGGGCCGAGTCCCCGGCGGCCTGCGCGACGTGATCTACCTCTCCGAATTCTCCCGCGCCGTTCTTGAGCCCTATTACCAACCGGGCACACGATGGCGGAAAGTTTCAAACGGCATAAACGTCGCCAAATCGCCGCGGATCGCCGCCGAATACAATGAGCATTTCTTCTTTCTGGGACGCTTGTCGCCGGAAAAAGGCGCGCCGTTATTTGCTGAAGCGGCGGCTATGGCCGGGGTGAAAGCACGCATCATCGGCGACGGCGAAGAGCGTGAATCGATCGCGCGGCGTTGGCCGCAGATTGAAATGGCCGGCTGGATGGCGCCTGAAGATGCGATCGCCCAATTTGCCGAAGCGCGCGCGCTGATATTCCCCTCGCTCTGGTATGAAACCCAGGGCTTGACGGTGTATGAAGCGCTGGCGCGCGGCGTGCCCGTGATCGTTGCAGATGGCGTAGCCGCGGCCGAAACGGTAACACACAACGAAAATGGCCTTCTGTTTCGTGGCGGCGATGCGCGCGACCTCGCGGCAAAGATCGCCTTGCTCGCCGATCGGGCTCGCGCCCAAGCGATGAGCGAGACGGCTTACGCCCGCTACTGGGCGCGGCCGACAACGCCTGAAAATCACCTGGATGAACTTGTCGAGGCATACGGCGCAATTCTTTCAGAGCAAGAGAGGGTATGACTCGCGCGCCTATCTCTCGCGCTTTGCAGGCACAGCATAAATTGCACTTACTGGTTCGAGCCCACGCGCTTTCTGTGTTTCCCCCGAAAGGTGCAACGCCTTGTTCCGCAGTCCCATGGGGAGATGATTCGCTGGAGCGGGCTTTTTGCGGTTTGAGGCGCTTCATATCGCGGGAAATCGGAGGCTTCGTCCGATGACACACAACACCGACCGGCACTGGGAACAGTGGGGCGCGCTAGATCCCTATTTCGCTGTCGTAACGAAACGGGAGTTTCACTCCCACGCTCTTGAGGCCAACAAGGCGCATTTCTTTTCTTCAGGAAAGAACGACATCGATCTTGCTCTTTCCTACATCGAAAAGCTTTACGGCCATGTTCCGCGCGGACGGGCGCTCGATTTCGGCTGCGGCGTTGGGCGTCTCGTCATTCCGCTCGCGCTTCATTTCGACGACGTGGTGGGCGTTGACGTATCCGACTCAATGCTCGCGGAGGCCGCGCGAAATTGCGCCGCCTTGCCTAACGTTGTCTTCGAAAAGTCAGACGACGCCCTTTCCAGGGTCCACGGTGTGTTTGATCTGGTCCATAGCTATATCGTGCTGCAGCACATACCGACAAAACGCGGTCTGCGCCTGACCGAAAAATTGCTGCAGTTCGTGAGGCCCGGCGGTGTCGCCGTTCTCCACTTTTCGCTCGCGCGCACGCTGGGACCCCAAAAGGCTGCTGTTTATGCGCTGAAGCATTATGTGCCCGGCGGACGCCACGTGATGAATTTTCTGCAAGGGAAGCCGTGGGACACGCCCGGCATGCAGATGAATGAGTATCCGCTAAACGACATCTTCAACGCGTTCGCTGATAGCGGATTTGAAGAGATCGTTGCGGTTCCGGATGTTCACGCCACCGCTATGACGGCCAGAATATTCGGACGCCGGAAAGCGAAGGACCCCGGTGCTCCAAGCTGACCGCCTTGCCACCCTTGACGGGCTACGCGGCGTGGCGGCGATTATTGTCGTCGTTGGCCATGGCACGTCACGCCTGGCCGGAGAGCCGGTGCTGGCGCACTTCCCGCTGGCGGTTGATTTCTTTTTTATCCTGAGCGGATACGTCATAGCTCACGCTTATGAGAACAAGCTGCTTGCGGGCATGTCGCCATGGTGGTTTGCCAGATTACGCCTGGTGCGGCTCTATCCGTTGATCATTGCAGGCGGCGCCCTGGGTGCATTGCTTTTCGCATTGCGCGCCGCGCTCGATAACCAGCTCCTTGGCGCAGATTGGCTTATTTCCGGGATTGCGACAGCGCTTTTGATTCCCACGCCGATCGATATCGCAACGCCGGACGGGCACGCCTATGCCTTCAATGTGCCGGCATGGTCATTGCTGCCCGAGCTGGCGGCAAACTTCGCTTACGCCTTTGCTATCCGTTTGCTCACGCCGAAAGTGCTGGCCGGCCTTATTGTAACCGGCGCGCTGACCGTCATTGCCATCGGTTTTACCTTCAACACGCTCGACATGGGATCGACCTTTAGCGCCTTACCGCTCGGTTTCGGCCGGGTGATTTTTCCCTTCCTGACTGGGGTTGCGCTGTTTCGGCTCAATCGCGCCGGCCTGCTTCCGCAATGGCGTGCGCCGCCGGGCCTTCTTTATGCCGGCCTGGCTTTGATTTTGTGCGCGCCCAGAACACCTTTTCCCGGCGTCTTCGATATCTTCGCAACCTTGCTCGCTTTTCCAGTGATCGTTGCGTTGGGAGCCAACACACAAACCAGCGGCATCGGCGCGGAAGCTGCGCGTCTGGCCGGAAGAATATCGTTCGCGGTCTACATCCTGCACGCCTCGATCATCCGCCCGCTCGGCAGTATTGGAGCAGCGCTCAATCTGTCGGGCCTCGCCTTCGCGGGATGGATCGTGTTTGAGGTCGTGGTTGTGATCGTCGCCGCCTACATCGCGACGCGGTGGTATGACGAGCCGATCCGCGCAAGCCTGGCGCGCAACGCGCCAAAGCCGGCATCATCCATCGCCACGCTCACGCCCAGAGGATGAGGATCTTGCACGGTCTTCTCTGGCTCCTTTTAGCCGCGGCAATTTTCGGTCTTGGAAGCACAGGACAAATGCCGGCTGCGGCCTTGCTCGCGGCACTCGCCTTCGTTGCGTACAGCGTGCAACAATTCCGGAGTCGATTCGACTTCGCCGTCGCGATGGCGCCATTCACGCTCTGGCGCATTACGATTTTCGTTGCGCTCGTTGCAGCCGAGTACGGCGCCTACATGCCCGAGATCGGGCGCCAGGGGCAATATGCGAACGCCACGGCGGCGTTCCTGATCTTTATGATCTTGATGTATACCGCCGCGGAATTTTCCTTCACGCACAGCGCGCGCGCATTCCAGTTAATCGGCCGAAGGCCACCGCTAACGTTGGCGCACCCCGATTTGCGATTGATTTTTTCGACCGCACTGATCGTGGTGACGGCCGGCGTCGGCTACCTTTTGCTGAAGGGCATGGCGGAAGGGTTTCCGCTGTTCACGCAGACCGACCGATTCGCCTTTCGTCTGCAAACCAGCGACTATTTCCTGGGCCTGGTGATCGGCAACGCGCTGGTACTGGCCGCCCTGCTCGGCGTATGCCTGGCTTACGGACGACATCCGCTTATTCGCCTGTGCGCGGCGACGGCGATGGCTGTTTTTCTCGGTACGATGTTTCTGTTCGGGGAAAAATTCTTCAGCATCCTGGCGATGGCTTGCGTCTTCGTCGCGCCAACGCTGCTGGCGCGCGGAGGGCGCAAGGTGGGCGCTGGGGCGTGGATGATCGCTGCGCTGATCTTCAGCGGCGCTGTCGCGGTGACATGGTACATCTACAGCGATTACGGCCGGAACCTTCCCGGATACACGCTTGAACGAATCATGTCGCGCGTGGCGGGCCAGGGCCAATTATGGTTTGCAGCATGGATTGATGCGCGGCCTCTACAAGGAGACCAGGCGCAATGGAATCAGATGACCCAGACGCTGTATCCTATGGACGGACACGATCTGGCGTTCCAAAGCGGCACCAATATTTTTTACCTGATGCGGCGTTACGCGCCGGACGAACTCTGGGCGACGATCCAGGAATTTCGCGGCACGGTCACATACACCGCGGGCACAGAGGCCTACCTGATTCTGACCCTGGGCATTGTGGGCGGCGCACTGGCGACCGGCTTGCTCGGCGCCTATTATGGCGCGGTGGCGGCGTATGTCGTATTCGCAATGCGCACGCCCGCCTTTGTTCGACTATTCCTGGCTGGCAAATTACTGGCTTACACGCTTGACGGCTCACACCAAGCCGCGTTCTGGAACATTGCAGGGACGCGTGTGCTGGTGACGCTTGCCGCCATACTCGCCTGGGAGGCCGTAGCGGCGCTGCTGCGCCAACACGGGAGCGCTGCGTTCTCGCCGGCTTCGTTTACCCGCACCACGCGCCGGCCCACCGGGATAGCCAACCCTCAGATGAAGAAATCGTCCGCGCCGAAGCCGGCCAGTTGATAATTCGCTAGCGTCAGCACATCGCCGCCGCCCAAATTGATCACCGTATCGGCGCCGGCCTGCGTCGCGTTCGAAAGCACCGAGGAAATGTCGGTGAACAGGAAGCCGCTGAAGCTGACCATGTCCTGATTGCCGCTGACATCGCCGAAATCGGTTATGAGGTCGGCGCCGAAACCAGGGCCAAACACAAACACGTCCGAGCCGCCGCCGCCGGTGAGCACGTCAGCGCCCGCGCCACCCGAGAGGCGGTTCGCCGCCGTCGTGCCGGTGATTGTATCGGCGCCGGCGCCGCCGGTGGCGTTTTCAATGGTCGCGAGCGTGTCGGCGCCGGTCTGCGCGCTCGACGCCGCGCCGGTGGCGAGATTGATCGTGGCGGCGGCGGTTATCGCGCTGAAATCGATCGTATCGACGCCGGTGCTGCCCGTATAAGAATCGGCGCCATCGCCGACGGTCGCCAGGAACACATCGTTGCCGCCAAGGCCGAGCACCGTATCGTTGCCGGCGCCCGCCTGCATGATGTCGGCGCCGGCCGTGCCGCGGAAATTCGTGTCGTTTCCGGCCGTGCCGAGCAGCACGGCGCCCTCGGGCGCATCCTGCACGTTGATTGTCAGATTGATGGTGTCCGCCACGCCAGCGGTGTCGGTGGCCCTGACTGTGACAACGTACTGGTTGTTCACACCGCTATCGGCCGGCGCTTCAAAATTCGGCGGTGTAGTAAAGCGCAGCGTTCCATTGGCGCCGATTGTAAAATCGCCCGCGTCCGCGCCGGTAAGTGAATAGACAGGCGCCGTGCCATCGGCGTCGGTCACTGTAATTTGCGCGAGAATCAGCTGCTGGTTTTCCACCACCGACAGCGTTAGCCCGCTGCCATTATTATACGTGATCACCGGCGCATCGTTGATCGGGTTCACCGTCATCGTAACGATCGCCGGCAGGCTGTAATTCACACCGTCGAACGTGCGGTAGGTAAAGGTGTCGATGCCGCTGAAATTGGCCGCGCCGCGATAGGTGAAGCGGCCGTTCGCCGTCACTGTCACCGTGCCGCCGTTGGCTGAGCCTGTCACCAATTCCGCGGTGAGGCCGCTGAGCGGCGTATCGGGATCGGTATCGTTGCTCAAAAGGTTGCGCGTGGACGAAGAGCCAAGCGTTGTATCTTCATTGACGCTGTAGGCGTTGGCCACCGCGACCGGCGCCTGCGAGGCGGGCGCTGTCACGTTCACAGTCGCAGTGGCGTTCGCGGTTCCGCCGGCGCCATCGCTGACGGTGTAGGCGAACGACGCGGCGCCGACGAACCCTGTGGTCGGCGTGAATGTCACCTGCCCGGCGGCAAGGCTTACCGTTCCGTTCACGGGCGCGGACACGGCCGAAAGCGTCAGCGTGTTGCCGTCTACGTCACTATCATTAGCCAGCAACGCAGCCGCGGTGACGGTGAGCGGCGTGTTGCGCGTGGCGGCGAGAATTTCACCGGCGACCGTCGGCGTATCATTCGCGCCGGTAATGTTGATCGTCAGCGTGGTGGTGGACGCAGCCCCGGCAGCGTCCTGCATGGTGTAGCTGAAGATGTCGCTCGCGGCTGCGCCCTGCGCGAGCGCGTTGGTGTCCGGATCGGCGTTGGCCAGCGCGTAGGTCCAGGCGCCATCCGCGCCGAGCGTCAGCGCGCCATACACGCCGACGAGCGAAGTACCAACGCCGCCTGCAACCGGCCCTGCCTGCGTACCAGCCGCAACGCCGACGACCGTTTTGGTGTCGCCCACATTGGGGTCGGTATCGTTGGTGAGCACGTTGCCGATTGCGGCAGGATCACCCGCGCCCGCCGCGCCTGCTTCGACCACCGGATCGCCTGCGTTGGTATCGGCGACCGCGGTCGGCGGCGCGTTCCCTGTTTCGACCACATCCGTGACGGTGATCGCCACGAATTGGAGGCTGCCTTCGTTTGCAACTGGCCCATCATAGGCCGCGATGAACAACTGATAGACGTTGTCGCCATTCGCATCTGCGGGCGCTTCGAAGTTCGGCGGGGCATTGAACCGAAGCGCGCCCGTCAGAGCGTCGATGTTGAACAGTGCGGAATCCGGGGTAGCCAAAAGTGCGTAGGTTACGGCCGCGCCTTCAGGATCGACAGCGTTGGCGGTGTAAATGACCGAAGCCGCGCTCGTATTCTCGGCCACGCTCGATTCGCCGTCCAGCGCAAATATTGGCAGATCGTCGGCGCCGGTGACGGTGACGGTGATTGTCGTGGTGGATGAAGCGCCCGATGCGTCCTGCATCGTGTAGCTGAAAACATCCTGCGCCTGTGCGCCATCAGCCAGGGCGTTCAACTCGGGATCATCAGGCAATATATTGTATTGCCAGACGCCGTTTTTTTCGATTCTCAGGAACCCATAGGTTCCTACGTTGCTGATACCGACACCGCCGGAAAGCGGCCCTGTGAACGTTCCCGCCGCCACGCCAACAACGGTTTTGGTGTCGCCGGCATCCGGATCGACATCGTTGAGAAGCGCATTGCCGGTCGCGCCGTCGAGATCTCCGAAGGTGAGCACTCGCTCGTCGCCTACAGCGTCGCCGGCGTTCGTATCGGCAACAGCGGTCGGCGGCGTGTTGGACGCCGCTTGAATTGTGAGGTTCACCGTGCCGGTGTCAAAACCGCCATTGCCATCCGCCACCGTGTAATCGAACGATGCCGCGCCGGTGTAACCGGCGGTCGGCGTAAACGTAATCTGGCCTGCTGCGAGCACCACCGTACCATTCAACGGGTTCGCAACCGCCGTCACGCTCAGCGGATCAAGGTTGGCGTCCGTGTCGTTCGCCGCAAGCGTAGCCGCCGCGATAACGAAGGAGGTGTTCAGTGTTGCCGTGTACGCATCATCCACAGCGACAGGCGGCGTATTCGTCGGGCCGCCTCCGCCTTCCAGCGTTCCGGTGAGACTGGTCAGCTTTACGCTTTGCGCGTTGAACGCGCCGCCAGTGGCGGCGGAGAATCCGAAATAGACGTAGTTCGATCCGCCGAAATAGGTCGCTGCGAAAGCCGCGTCGGTCACGCTGCCAATCGCGGCGCCATTCAGCGTGTAGCTGAGTGTTTGCGTCGCCGCATTCCAAGAAACGACGATGTTCTTCGCCAGGCCATCTTCAAGATTGCCGAGGTCGATGCGTGCGGTTTGCGTCAGCCCGTCCGTATCGGCAAAGCTGGCGCTATCGTTGACGATGTCGCCGCGATCGGCGTTCTGGTAGGTGTCGAACGCGATGCCGAGACCATTGACGATCGACATCAGGCCCAGATTCGCGCCGCCCCAGCCCTGCGTCGCCGCGCCGCGCGGATCGTTATGCAGCACAAAGCCGATGCCATCGGCGCCGAAATCGTTGGCTCCGAAATTCAGCTCGAAGCCGATCGTGAAATTCTGGCGCACGTCCAGCCGCACGGCGGACATGGCGCTGCCCAATTGATCGAGCGCGTTGGTCAGATTGTATTGGTCGACGGCAGGATTGGCTGCCGATCCGCTGATCGTCAGCGCGGGCAGCGCTGATGGCGGCTGCACGTTCACCGTCACCAGGCCGGTCGCGTTCGCAACGCCGTCGCTCACCGTGTACTGGAACGAGGCCGCGCCCGTGAAACCCGCATTGGGCGTGAAGGTGATCTGACCGCCAGCAAGCGTCACCACGCCGTTTGTTGGGTTGGAAACGGCCGTCAGCGTCAGCGGGTTGTTGTCGGCGTCGGTATCGTTGGCCAGCAGCGTGGCCGGCGCGATCACCAGCGGCGTATTGATGATTGCAGCAGCCACATCATTGACCGCGACGGGCGGGCTGTTGGCGCCCGCACCCTCGAAGACAGCGGCAACACTGTCGATACGGACCGACTGGGTGTTGAATGCGCCGCCGGTGGCGCCCGTAAATCCGAAATACGCGAAGTTCGAGCCGCCCAGATAAGTCTGGATGAAATTGGCGTCTGTGATGGTGCCAATCGTTGCACCGTTCAGCGTGTAGCTGAGGGTTTTGGAGATCGCATTCCACGATACGACGATCGTCTTGTACGCGCCGTCTTCGATATTGCCGAGATCAACGAGTGCGGTTTGTGTCAACGCGTCGGTATCGACCCAACTGGCGCTATCGTTCACGATATCGCCGCGATCGGCGTTCTGATAGGTATCGAACGCGATGCCGATCCCGTTGACGATCGACATCAGCCCGTGATTGGCGCCGCCCCAGCCGATCGTCGCCGCGCCGCGCGGATCGTTGTGCAGCACAAAACCAACGCCGTCCGCGCCAAAATCATTGGCGCCGAAATTCATTGCGAATGTAATGACGAAATTCTGCGTCAGGTCGATGCGCGCGTTTGACATCAACCCGCCGAGCTGCTCGACCGCGTTGGTCAGCACATATTCGCCCGGGGCGCCTGGTACGGCGGCCGCAGAACCGCTGGCGGTCATCGCTGGCAAATTGCCCGTCGCCTTCGGCGTGATCAAAAGTCTGCCGACGATCCCCTGATTGAGATCAATGTAATAGACGTAGCCGTCGGGGCCCTGATTAAAGTCGGTAATGCCGACATTGGCGCCCTTGAACAGGAACTGCACGTCCTGCCGGTTATAGGCGTCGACCGAGTAAAGCTCGCCATCGACCACGTCGGCGAAGAAGAAATCATTGGCAAGCTGGATCGGGTATTTGTCACCGGAATAGACCACGTCGCCAGCGGTGATCGCCTGCACCTGGTAGCCTGGCAGGGCGCTGTCATGCGCGAATGCGCGATAGGCCGGCGTTACATTGATTTGCCCCGACGCTACGGCCGCATAGAATGCAGGCGCCGAAGCAAAGTCCTTATAGATCGGCGTTTGAAACAGAACGCCGCCATCCCCGCCCTCGAAGTAAGGCCACCCGAAATTGGCGCCAGCCGGGCCGCTTTCGATCATCTCATAGGAATTCCAGCCCGTGTTCGAAATGAACAACTGGCCGTCGGCGGAAAAGCCCATCGCGAACGGATTGCGCAGCCCCGACTGATAGACCTTAGCCGCGTTGCTATCGAGCGACATGCCTGCTGTGTAAAACGGATTATCAGTCAAGCCCTGGCCAGTGACAGGATCCAGGCGAAGAACCTTACCGGCGAGCGAATTGACGTTCAGTACATCCGGCGTGCGTGGATCGGCGTAATCGAAGGACGTGCCATCGCCCGTCGAAACGTACAGCATCCCGTCCGGGCCAAACGCGATCGCCCCGCCGATATGCGACAGCGAATCGATCTTCCAGTAATTCTGCTTGAACCCATCGACGACCGTGCTCGGCGTCTGGCCGGCGGCGATGTATTTTTCCGACGAGACGAGCGCGGCATTTGCCGGGTCTGTGAAGTCCTGCTGCCCGCCGCCGCTGATGTCCGCGAAGGTTTGCCCGGCATTACCTACCAGAGTGACGGCGCTGCCCGGCACGATCGTCGTGTAATTGGTTGCGGCGTCGAGCGTGTAGCGCACCAGATGAACGAAGCGGTTTCCCGAGCCGTCCACGCCGTTCAATCCCGTTCCCGTTGTCCCGGCCGGATCGACAGCAAACGTTGCGTAGAAATAAGGATTTTGCGCCAGATTGGGGCTGACCGCGATGTCTATCAGGCCGCGATCCTGGACCGCATTCACCTGACTGCGCAGATCAAGAAATGTTCCGACTTGCGCACCCGTCGTTGTATCGATGACCTTGATCAGGCCGTCCTTCTGTCCGACCAACGCCTGATTGGCGGCGCCGGGAAGGAACTCGAGCTTGATCGGCAGCTCATGGCCGGTCGAAATCGTTTGAAGCGTGACGTTGAAGTTCGACACCAGCGGCGGATCGACCGGCGGCGTCACCGGATTCTCATCGTCCAGGATCGAGACCCGCGCTGTGCGCGGCGCCGAGATGATCCCGTTGGTTAGAAATTCCGGGTTCACCCCGACGATCGAAACGACGAATGCTTCTGTCGCCTCGCTCAACGCATCATTTGTGATCGGTATCGTGATCGATACCTGATCGGCGCCAATCGGTATCGTCACCGTGCCGAATGCCGGCGCCGTGTAATCGGCGCCGTTTGTGGCTGTATCGGCTGTAATGCCATAGGTGATGGTAACGGGCGCGGAAAAATCGCCCGCGCGCTTGAACGTTACTAGAACTTGGCCATCCGCTTCGCCAACGCTGATTTCTTGCGCCGCAAGAAATACTGAATCCACCATGTTTTTACCCTCGCGCCAACTATGAAACGGAAGCTGGATTGCTCCAGTCCGCTCGCCATGTCGGCGAAACAGATTCGTCTTTTAGGCGATCTTCTGGCGGCGCTGCTGCGCGGCAGCTACGCGTTTTTATTGCGTTTTGGCAACGCGCGCAGGCAATGGTGTGGTCGGTGGACCCAATTCCTCGCCTCAAATGTGATAAAGCGCACTTTCGAAGTGCGGCTGCCAACTTGAAGCGCCGTTCGGCGGCGCGTTCTGATCGTCAGGCCAAACAAGATACTGTTTTACCAGGCGCTCATTTGCCGCAAGCAGCCTGCGAAGCCTAGGCGGAGGGAAAACCACCGGCTTTCGGCAGCAAGCTCGGCGGATTCAGGCCGCACGCGGTGTTCAGCCACGACGCTGTTTCGATCAGCTTGGCGAGATCGTAACCCGTCTCCACGCCCATGCGGCCAAGCATATAGACCAGATCGTCGGTGGCGATATTGCCGGTGGCGTTCGGTGCGAACGGGCAGCCGCCTATGCCGCCGATAGAGGAATCAAGCGTCGCCGCGCCGGCCCGCAACGCCGCGATCGCGTTGGCATAGCCGGTGTTGCGGGTATTATGAAAATGGAGACGCAGCGGAAGCCCGCCGATTCTATCGCGCACCCCGGCCATCAGGCGCTCCACCGCCAGCGGATCGGCGACGCCGATCGTATCGGCGAGCGCAAGCTCGAACGCGCCGTCCGCCGCGCCTCGCTCGGCGAGCGCCACGACGCGGGCTGGATCGACCTCCCCTTCGAACGGACAGCCGAACGCGACAGCGATCGTCAGCGATATGCGTTTGCCCGCGCGCTTCGTAAGGTCTGCCACGGCGCTGAACGCCGCCATGGTTTCTGAAACGGCGGCGTTCTGGTTGCGTTTGTTGAAGGTCTCAGTCGCGCAGACGGCGAAATTTACTTCGTCGACGCCCGCCTGCAGCGCGCGCTCGGCGCCGCGCTGGTTCAGCGCCAGACCGATCAGCGTTACGCCGGCTAGATCGTTGCGCGCGCGCAGCCGAGCCATAACTTCCGCGCCATCGGCCATTTGCGGCACGGCGCGGGGCGATACAAAACTCGCCGCCTCGATGCGGCGCGCGCCCGCTTCTATCGCCCGCAGGATCAGCGCGACCTTGTTCTCGGTAGAAACAAAAGTCTTTTCGTTCTGCAATCCATCGCGCGGACTGACTTCGACGATTTCCATGCTGCTCATGCGCCCAAGATGGGGCCTGACGGCTTCCGGCTCAAGCCATCAGCGGCGCGGGCGGCGCGGCTGCGCGTTGCGTTGCTGCGATCGTTATCCAGCCGAAAGATCAGCGCGCCGGCCTTGACCTCATCGCCCTCCTTGACGGTCAATTGTTTGCGCCGCGCCCTAGCGGGGCGCGGCGGCTCCGAGCTAGTCTCGACGAAACCTGGCGCGCGCGGCGACAGATAAACATAGTCCGCCTCAGCGTGGCGTTTGTCTTTATCCGGCGCCCCGCATGCGCTGAGCGCAGCAAGGCAAGTCAGAAGCGCCATTCTGCGCATCAGCGTTTCTCCAGCCCCTTGAGAATGAGATCGATGTGGCCGTCGGGCCAGCCCGGAACGGCGATCTTCGTCGGCCCGCACAGAACATGCGCCCACAAGGCTTCAAACAGGATGCCGCCGATCAGCGCCCGCGCCGCCGCGTGCGGATCGACCTTGCGGAACTGCCCCAGTTTAATGCCGCGCCTGATCAGCGCCTCGACGCCGCCCTTGGCGTGCATCGCCGCTTCTTCGCGGTAGAAATCCCGGAGATCGGGAAAGCGGTTGGCCACCGCGATCACCAGTAGCGGGATCGAGATGAGGCGCGGCTGCGCCACCGCCGCGGCGGCGGTGCGCGCGATCAGATGCAAGGTGGCGCGCGGATCCTCCGCATGCCGCGCAAGATCGCCGACGCGCGAGAGCACCGGCCCAACCTCGCGCTCAATCAACGCGCGCAGGAGGTCTTCTTTGCTCTTGAAGTAAAGATAGACGGCGCCTTTCGAGAGCCCTGCGCGTTTGGCGATATCCTCAACGCGCGCGCTGTCGAAGCCGCGCGCCATGAATTCATCCAGCGCCGCATCGAGCAATTCATCCGGCCGCGCTTCGGCGCGGCGCTTCCACTTACGCACGCTCGCCAGCGCCTTGCGGGGCGCAGCTTTACGGGGGCGCTTAACGGCGGTCATTCCGCCATATATAAATGACTGGTCACTTATATATAAGCCTTTCCTTTTGGGCTCGACGCAGGCGATGCCGTTAGGCAAAGAAGCTCAATGATTATGGGCATCTCGTATGGTGAGGCCGCGCTCCTAGCTGGCGCGTTGCTGGCCGCGGGGGCGCTGACCGGGGTGCTCGCCGGCCTGTTCGGAATCGGCGGCGGCATGTTCATCGTGCCCGCGCTCTATGAAGTGTTTCGCATCCTGGGGGTCGACGACGAGGTGCGCACGCACCTTTGCGTCGGCACGTCGCTGGCGATTATTATTCCGACCTCGCTTCGCTCATATCAGGCGCACCTCAAGCGCGGCGCACCCGACCGCGAGATTCTACGATTATGGGCTGCGCCCGTGGTTATCGGCGTCGTCGCCGGCGCGATCATCGCGGCAATCGTCTCGGGCGACGCGCTGAAGCTCATCTTTGCGGCCGTATTGCTGGCCAGCGGCGTCAAAATGCTGGCGGGGCGAGATGATTGGCGCCTTGGCGCCGCGCCACCCGGACCCGCGCCCATGCGCGCCTATGGCGGGGCTATTGGCGCGCTTTCAACGCTGATCGGCATCGGCGGGGGCAATCTCTCCAATCTGATCCTCACGCTGTACAGCGTGCCGATCCATCGCGCGGTCGCGACATCGTCCGGCCTTGGCGTGCTGATCTCGATACCGGCGGCGATCCTCTACGCGCTGATCGGCCTGCCGCACGCGTCGCTGCTGCCGCCGGGTTCGCTTGGCTATGTTTCGCTGATCGGGTTCGTCTTGTGCGCCCCGGCCAGTATGCTGCTCGCGCCGACCGGCGCCGCGCTGGCGCATCGGTTCTCGCGCCGAACGCTTGAGCGCGCCTTTGGCGTCTATCAGGTGCTGATCGCGCTGCGCTTCATACTTGCGGCGTGACACCGCCGATGGCGCTGAAGCGGACAGGCGCGCGCATCGGCGCCACTCCCTTAGGCGCCCTCTAGAATCTAGCCGCCCGCCCGTTTCCGGCGCTTGGGTTATTACGAATTGCGCGTTTAGTAATACCGGACGGCGGGCGAGCGCCGGATAACCGGAAGGGGTGCGCCATGAAATGGCTGAGCGGATTGCGCAATATCGCAGCGGGGCTCGTGTGCGCCGCGGCGCTGACGGGATGCGGGCAGCCAGCCACGGAGGCAACCTCCGCCGCCCCGCCAGCGCGGACTGATTTCACCATCGCCTGGACAATCTACGCCGGTTGGATGCCGTGGCCTTACGCCCAGCAAGCGGGCATCGTCGATAAATGGGCGACCAAATACGGCGTGAAAATCAACGTCGTTCAGGTCAACGATTACGTTGAATCGCTGAACCAATTCACCGCCGGCAAGATCGATGGCGTTACCTCCACCACGATGGACGCGCTCACCGTTCCCGCCGCCGGCGGCAAGGATACGACCGTCCTCATCATCGGCGATTATTCCAACGGCAATGACGGCGTTGTGCTGAAAAAGGGCAAAGCCCTGAAGGACATCAAGGGTCTGCCGGTCAATCTGGTCGAGCTGTCCGTGTCGCATTATCTGCTGGCGCGGGCGCTTGAAAGCGCAGGGTTAGCGGCAACCGATGTGAAGACCGTCAACACGACTGACGCCGACATGGTCGCCGCCTTCAACGCGCCGGCCGTGCTGGCGATGGCAACGTGGAATCCGCAATTGGCGGAGATCAAGAAAACCGCGGGCGTGACTGAGGTTTATAACTCCTCGCAGATTCCCGGCGAAATTCTCGACGCCCTCGTGGTCAGCACCGAAGCGCTGCAATCGAATCCAAACCTCGGCAAGGCGTTGGTGGGTATCTGGTACGAAACCATCGCCGTGATGCAGAAGGATGACGAAGCCGGCAAAGCCGCACGCGACGCGATGGGCAAACTTTCGGGCACCGATCTGGCGGGCTTCGAAGCGCAGCTGAAAACCACGGCAATGTACTACGAGCCAACCGCGGCCGACACGTTCTACAAAAGCGACGAGCTCATGGCGGCCACCGATCGCGTGCGCAAGTTCAGCTTTGCCAACGGCCTGTTCGGCCAGGGCGCGACCAGCGTCGATGCGATCGGCATCGCGTTCCCTGGTGGCAAAACACTTGGCGACGCGAACAATGTGAAGCTGCGGTTTGATCCCAGCTACACGGAAATGGCGGCCAAGGGCGAATTGAGCGCCGCTCCATAAGCTCGAACGGAAACGGACGCATGCCATGCGGCGCTTGCTGAATGTCAGGCCGCGTGGCGGCGTCCGCCTCGTACTAGGCGCGATCCCGCTTATCGGGATCGCGCTTTTCTACATCATGTCGTCGGAAGCGCGGCACTTCGCCAATCCGGCTGACAAAGTGCTCCCCACGATTGGGCAGATGGGCGACGCCATCATCCGCATGTGGGTGAACGTCGATCCCAATACAGGCCGCATCCCGGCTTGGGCTGATACATCGGCCAGCCTGTCGCGGATCTGGATCGCGCTGGCGATCTCTACCGCAACGACGCTGCTGCTGGGCCTGATCCTCGGCCTGCTGCCAGCCGCGCGCGCCACGCTCGGCCCGATGATCTCAATCATCGCGGTGATCCCCCCGATCGCCGTGTTGCCCATCCTGTTCATAGCGCTCGGTCTGGGAGAAACCGCAAAGATCGCCCTGATCGTATTCGGCGTGACGCCCTTCATGACGCGCGACCTTGCCGCGCAAGTCGCCGCGATTCCGCAAGAGCAGATCGTCAAGGCGCAAACACTCGGGGCCAGTACGTGGCAAGTCGCTTTGCGCGTAGCGCTGCCGCAGGCGCTGCCGCGGCTTATCGACAGCTTGCGCCTTTCGTTGGGTCCCGCGTGGGTGTTCCTGATCTCAGCCGAAGCGATCGCGTCTGACGTAGGACTTGGCTACCGGATATTCCTGGTGCGCCGCTATCTGGCGATGGACGTTATCCTGCCCTACGTCGCGTGGATCTCGCTGCTCGCGATCCTGCATGATGTTGTGCTGACCATGATCAGCCGGCGCGCCTTTCCGTGGGCGCATCCCAAGGCGCATTCATGAAGGCGCACGCATGACCGAAGCGCTGACCTTCGACAAGGTGTGGGTAGAGTATGGCGACAAGGTCGTGCTCGAAAAGATCAGCCTCACGATCGCGGAAGGCTGCTTTTGCTCGATCATCGGCCCTTCCGGCGCCGGCAAGTCGACATTCCTGCGCCTCGTGCTCGGACAGGAAAAACCCACGCGCGGCGCGGTGATGCTCGGCGGCAAACCATTGCGCGCCGAACCCGGCCCCGATCGCGGCGTCGTGTTCCAGCGCTATTCCGTGTTTCCGCATCTGACCGCGATCGACAATGTGATGTTCGGCCCCGAATGCGCGGGCTCGCCGCTGCTTGGCAGACTGAGCGGCGCCGCCAAGCGCGCGGCGCGCGACCAGGCGGCGGCGATGCTGTCCTCGGTCGGCCTCGGCGATTCGCTGGGCGCCTATCCGGCGCAGCTGTCCGGCGGCATGCAGCAACGCCTGGCCATCGCGCAGGCGCTGGTCAAACATCCGCAGGTGCTTTTGCTCGACGAGCCGTTCGGCGCGCTCGATCCCGGCGTGCGGCTCGACATGCATGCGCTGATCACTGACCTGTGGCGCCAGCACAACCTAACCATCCTCATGGTGACGCACGACATCAAGGAAGCGTTCGCCCTGGGTACGCGCGTGTTGGCGTTTGACAAAGTGCGCCGCGATGAACAGGCGCCAAACCGCTATGGCGCCGCGCCCGTGTACGACGTGAAACTCGAACGAAAGACCGCGCCGCCGGCGGAGATCGAAGCGCTACTGGCGGAAAGCGATTTGCTGTTGCGCGAAGGCCTTACGTCTTAGACGCAATAAATGCGCGCCAGCCGCCATGTTTGGTGATGTCTTCCGCGCCGATCAGGGCGCGCGGCTCGGCGACGAAGCCCTTTACCTGCGTGCCATCCGCGAGCGTTACTGTGCCGATCGCCAGCGGCGGCGGCACTTCGGCGACGAAGCTGCCGAATTCGGCCACGCCCAATTCATAAAGCTCTAGCGCGATGCTCGCGCCATTTTCATCGAACGCCAGCGCCGGTTTCGGCGGCGTCGAATTGGCCATCGCATAAAGTTTGTAGCTTGGCGCCGTTTGCGCCGCCCCAAGAAAGCGCGCGGCGCGCGACGAGAGCTGATGATGCAGCGGCATCCCCTGCAGATGCGCGCCGACCACGGCCAGCGTAATCGCGGCGCGCGGCTTTTCGTCGAGTTGCGGCTTATCGGTCATCGGAAAATGCTCCTCATAACGGGCGGCCAGCGCGAGCAAAGCAACGTCGGCCCAAGCGGCCCCGATCAGCGTGACGCCAAAGCACGTCGCATTCTTGCGGAACCCCGCTGGCACAGCGATCGCGCTCATATCGAGCAGGTTCACGAAATTGGTGTAGCGCCCAAGATTGGCGTTGAGCGCGAGCGGATCGGCGATCACATCGCTGATTTTATAGATCGTGGGCGCCGTGGGCAGCAGCAAAACATCGAGGTTGCGCCACAGCGCCTCAGCGCTGCGCATATAACGCTTGAGCTTGTAATAGCCTTCAAAGCTATCGACTGCCGAGTATTTCTTTCCGCCTTCGACAATCTTGCGCACGATCGGATGAAGCGCGGCGTGATCAACCCCCAACTCCTTGATCGCCGCCGTTCGTTCCGCCACCCACGGGCCTTGATAAAGCAAGCTCGCGCATTCGATCAGCGGATCGACATCGACGGGCACAATCTCCGCGCCGAGCTTTGCAAGGCGCGCGAGGGCGGCGTCGAACAAAGCCGCGGATTCCGCGTCGCCGAAGAATTCCAGCGGCTTGTCTGGCACGCCGAGCCGGAACGCGGCGCCGATTTGTAGCGCGGGCGGCGACATGCGCGAAAATGGATCCGCCTCATCAAACCCGCTTGCGACAGAATCGACGAGCGCGGCGTCAGCCGTGTCGCGCGTGAATACAGTAATGCAATCGAGTGAGCGGCACGCGGGCACAAGGCCGCTCGTGCTCCACCTGCCCTTGGTCGGCTTCAGCCCGATCAGATGATTGAACGCCGCCGGCACGCGGCCGGAACCCGCCGTATCCGTGCCAAGCGCGAAACTCACCAGCCCCGCGGCGACCGCGACGGAAGAACCCGAGCTCGAACCGCCCGAAACGTATTCGCGGTTGAATACGCAGCCCGGCGCACCGTAAGGCGAACGAACCCCGACAAGGCCGGTCGCAAACTGATCGAGATTGGTTTTGCCGATCAGGATCGCGCCCGCTTCGAGCAAACGGGCGATGACATGCGCCGATTGCGTCGCGGTATAGGCCGCTTCCGGGCACGCGGCGGTCGTCGGCATACCAGCAACGTCAAGGTTATCCTTCACCGCGAACGGCGCGCCGGCCAGCGGCAATTTCTCGCCGCGCCCGATCCGCTGATCCACAACGCGCGCGGCCTGCAGCACGTCGTCCGGCGCCACGCGCGCGATCCACACTTCAGGTTGAAGCGCCTCGTAAGCGTCCGCGCGGGCAAGCGCCTCTGCGGCAACCTCAACCGCCTTGCGCCTGCCGGACTGAACATCCGCCACGATGGAGCGCGCGCTGATCATGCCGGTTCGATCGCGAACATCGGCGCCCCCGGCGCGATCATCTGCTTTTCGCGCGCGTACACCGCGCGGATCACGCCGGCCATTGGCGCATGCACCGCGCATTCCGTTTTCATCGCCTCAACGATTGCGACTATGCCATCGGCCGCGACATGATCACCCGGCTTGGCGTCGATCCGCCAGACGCTGCCCCCCAGCGGCGCTTCGATCATCTCGCACCCGGCGGGAAGCGCCGCTGCAGCGCTCACCTCTGGCGCATGCTCCTGCGACAACGCCTCAATCCGCTCAAACTCGCCACTCACGCGCCAGGCTTCGCGCTCCGCGTCAAAGGCGGCCTGACGTGTGGTCTGGAATGCGGCGATGGATTGCGCGTTCTTGTACAGAAAAGCGCGATAATCCTTCAATTTGAAGGTCGTATGCTCGATGTCGAGCTTGCGCCGTCCGGCGGGAAATTCGCGGCGCCACTCGATCAGTTCCCCGGCGTTGACCGGGAAGAATTTGATCTGATCGAAAAAGCGCAGCAGCCACGGCTTGCCATCGACGAAATCCGCTGTCTGCCGATAGGTGTTCCAGACCTGGATGGTGCGGCCAAACAGCTGATAGCCGCCCGGCCCTTCCATGCCATAGATGCACATATACGCCCCGCCAATGCCAACGACATTGGGCGGCGTCCATGTGCGCGCCGGATTGTATTTTGTTGTCACCAGCCGATGGCGCGGATCGAGTGGCGTAGCCACCGGCGCGCCGAGGTAAACATCGCCGAGGCCAAGCACGAGGTAATTTGCATCAAACACGATGCGGTGGACGTCTTCGATGGCGCCAAGACCGTTAATCCGGCGAATGAACTCGATATTGTCCGGACACCACGGCGCATCGTCGCGCACCGATTCCATGTATTTATCGATCGTCTGATAGATCGCCGGGTCTTTCCAGGACAGCGGCAGATGCACAATGCGCGATGCGATCTCGAAATCGTCGAGATCGCCGAGACTCTCTTCATGCGTCACGAGACGATCCAGCAGCGCATGCTGCGACAGGATCGAGGGGTCGTAATGCACCTGAAGCGAACGGACGCCGGGCGTAAGATCAATCACGCCGGGCAGCGCCGCCGATCGCAGCGTCTCCAGCAAAGCCTGCACCCTCAGGCGCAATTCAATGTCGAGCGTTAGCGGACCGTATTCGATCAGCACATTGTCGTCGCCCTGACGGCGGTACAAAGCGCGCGGCCGTGCGCCCTGGGCCGGCAGATCGCGCAGGATCGGTGAAACTTCAGGCGGCGCGGTCGAACGCTGCGCCTGCACCGCGAGTGTTGCGATCAGCGCGCGTTCGGCGCGCGCGGCTTCCGCCGCCGCCGCTTCGCTGACCGGCTCAAAACGCACGCTATCGCCCGGCGCCAGTTGGCCAAGCTTCCAGAGATCGGCCACGATCAGCACGAACGGGCACACGAACCCGCCGAGCGAAGGGCCATCCGGCCCGAGAATGATCGGCATATCGCCGGTGAAATCAATCGCGCCGACCGCATAGGCATTGTCGTGAATGTTGGAAGGATGCAGCCCCGCTTCGCCGCCATCGGCGCGCGCCCAGCGCGGCTTCGGTCCGATCAGGCGCACACCCGTGCGGCTAGAGTTATGGTGAACACGCCAGATGGTTTCGCTGACCATGGCGATATCTTCGGGCGCGAAGAAGTCCGGCGCGCCGTGCGGCCCGTAGAGCACACGCAGAACCCAGTCGCGGGTGATGTCTGGCTGCGCTTCCGGCTTCAACGCCTGCGCGCTGGCTGTCGCTTGCGGGTTTGCGAATGCAATAACGTCGCCCGCCGCCAACGCACGGCCCGACGGCCCGCCAAATCCGCCGAGCGCAAACGTCGAGCGGCTGCCGAGATAGACCGGCGCGGCAATGCCGCCAGCAATCGCCAGATAGCCGCGCATGCCGGGCCCTTTGGCGCGGCCAGTCTTCAAAACCTGTCCGGCTTTGACGAGAATTGGTTGGTAAGCACTGATCGCAACGCCATCGAGCGTGGCCGCGAAAGCGGCGCCCGTCAGAACGATCGTAATTTCGTGCTGAAACTGGAGTGCCGGGCCGACGCCGGTGAATTCGAGGCCAGCGGCGGTCTCGTCATTGCCCAGCAAACGATTGGCGAGGCGAAAGGATAAGCCGTCCATCGGCCCTGACGGCGGCACACCGACATCCCAATAGCCAAGCCGGCCCGGATAATCCTGTACGCTGGTGGCAGGGCCTGCGGAGATGACCCGCGCGCCCGCCGGCCGATAGCTCAATTCATCAAGCGCGCGCGTTGAAACGTCGCCAGAGGTAAACGCCGCGCCGCGCGCAACATGGCGCAGCCAATCGAGATTGGTCTCGATGCCCGCGAAATGCGTCTCGTCGAGCGCCTGTTGCAGCGCTTTCACGGCTGCGGGCCGATCGGCCGCGGTGACGATCAGCTTGGCGATCATCGGATCGTAGAAGGCGCTGACTTCGGCGCCATCCTGCACCCACGTCTCGACGCGGGCATTTTCGGCGAAGCGCACTTCGCTGAGCACGCCGGATGATGGACGAAATCCCTGCGCCGGGTCTTCGCCGTAGAGCCGCGCCTGAACGGAAGCACCCTGCGTTTTGCCGCTCCATGCATCAAGCATGGTAAAATCACCCGCCGCGCCGCGGATCATCCACTCGACCAGATCGACGCCGGTGACTTGCTCGGTAACGCCATGCTCGACCTGCAGGCGCGTGTTCACTTCCAGGAAGAAGAAGTCGTCGCGATCGGAATCGTAGAGAAATTCCACCGTGCCGGCGGAAAGATAGCACGCCGCCGCGCAAAGGCGCGTCGCGCTTTCGAGCAGCGCCTCTCGCGTTGCTGCAGGCAAGTTCGGCGCAGGGGTTTCTTCGATGACTTTCTGGTTACGCCGCTGAAGCGAACAATCCCGCTCGCCCAGCGCGATGACGCGGCCGGCGCCGTCACCAAACACCTGCACTTCGATGTGGCGCGCGCGGCGAACGTAACGCTCAAGAAATACACGCGCGTCCGCGAAATTTCCTGCCCCTAGACGCGCAACGGCGTCGAACGCCGTGCGCACGTCTGCCTGATCTTCGCAGACGCGCATGCCTATGCCGCCGCCGCCAGCAGTGGCCTTGAGCATGACTGGATAGCCGATGGCGTCCGCTGCGCTGGCCGCGGCTTCTGCATTGTCGAGCACGCTCGTTCCGGGCGCGAGCGGCGCGCCCTGCGCCTGCGCCAGCTCGCGCGCGGTGTGTTTGAGACCGAAGGCGCGAATGTTATCCAGATTTGGACCGACAAAGGCGATGCCCGCCGCCGCGCAGGCTTCGGCGAATGCCGCGTTCTCGCTGAGAAAGCCATAGCCGGGGTGGATCGCTTCGGCGCCGACGCGCTGCGCGATTTGGATGATCGCATCGCCGCGCAGGTAACTTTCGCTGGCCGGGCCCGGACCAATGCATACCGCCTCATCCGCATCGGCGACGTGCAGCGAGCCCACGTCCGGCTCGCTATAGACCGCCACGGTGGCGATCCCCATGCGCCTACAGGTGCGCATGATGCGCCGCGCGATCGCGCCGCGATTGGCGATCAGCAGCTTGCGGAACGGCGGTTTGGTCACGCCTGTTCCGCCACGATCATGCGAAGCGGCGTGGGATTGAATCCGTTGCAGGGATTGTTGATCTGCGGGCAGTTTGACACCACCACCAGCACGTCCATCTCCGCACGCAAATCAACCGAAAGACCTGGGGCCGAAATGCCATCGACGATGCCGAGCGCGCCGTCCGCCTCAACCGGCACGTTCATGAAAAAATTGATGTTGGAGACCATGTCGCGCTTGCCGCCGCCATGGCGGACCATGGCGGTGAGGAAATTTTCGGCGCATGCGTGCTGCGCTTTGGTGTGATGCCCATATCGCAGTGTATTGGATTCGCACGAACACGCGCCGCCAATTGTATCGTGATACGCCACATTGGTGGCCATGATGGTCATCATAGGCGCGCCTTCATTGGAAAGCAGCGCAGAGCCAGAGCGCAGAAAGATGTTCTGCTGGGCGGCGATCGTGTCCTGCGCGCTGTAGCGCTCGGCCTGATCGTGCAAATTATAGACCAGAAAATCGGCCGATTGGTTGCCTTCGAGATCGACGATGCGGAGCGTCTGGCCCTTGCGGACGGCATGCGTCCAAGGCGCGCGCGCGGGCACGACGACATCATGCAAGACTTTCCCCAGACCTTCCGCCGCGTCCATCACATCCCTACCGGCTGAAATAGGCTTCGACATTTTCGTAGGCGCGCAGCCCCTCGGGAGTGGCGAGACGAATGGAATCGTCCGGCGGCGTTACCGGCCCGCGCCAGGCAGACACACGCAGCGGCGTCACCGTGTATTCCGTCCGCGGATCGAGCACGTGCGGACAATTGGCGATGACCACGATCACATTCATCTCGGCGCGCAGCACAATTTCGCGTCCAGGCGGGAAAGGGCCGATGTCCAGCCTGGTCGCGCCATCACCAGCGATGGTCACGGGCTTGAACAAGTTCAAGCAGGGATGCACGTCGCGCCGCTCCAGTCCCCATTTCGCAGCCGCCAACATAAAGCGATCGCGGGTGTTCGGGTGCGGGCCTGAATTGGCGCCGTCGCCATATTTGCGCGCATTGATCTTCTCGTTCGACGCGCCGCAGAAAACATCATGACCGGACGCATCGTCGGACAGGATACTCAACAAGACGCGGCCCATATCCGAAAGCAACAGCTTTCCGGCGCCAAGATAGGCGTTCCACTGGATCTTGATCGTATCGGCGACATTCAGCCGTTCAGCCGGCTGATCGGCGTTGAAAATCAACATAGACGGGGCGCTATCGCCATGCAGATCAATCAGGCGCAGGCGGGCGCCGCGATCGAGGCGCGCCGACGCATAGCCGCCGGCGGCAATGGTCTCCTCCCAAATCATGTCCTCTGCGCCTACACCCGCGGGGCGATCAGCGGCGGCGCTCGCGGGCAACGTCGGCATTGCCTCTACGCGCGTACCGGCTTGGGCGCGCGCGTGCTCACGCGCGCTCGTGGGATCGGCGGTGGCGCTCACTTGCGTCCGCCAGCAACACGCGGTGTGTCGACCGCTGGCTTGTCGTGCAGCGGCGGCAACAGGGAACGTGTCGTGACTAGTTTGATCTGTTGTACGCCGCGAATTTTCCGTAAATCGTCGCACAGCTGATTGAGCCGCTCCGAAGGCCCCTGCACCAGCAGCACTTCCAGCGATTGATCGTTTTCGAGAAACACGTGCTGCGAGGAAATGACTTCCTTCAGATACGACGACTGTGTCTGTGCGAGCGCCTGACGCACGCGGCCACGCTCGGCGCTGTAGATCAGCGTGACGGCGCCCGCTAGCACCGCGCCTGGCGTGCATTCGCCGTGCTCGGCCAATTCGCGGCGAATAAATTCGGCCACCATCTGCGAGCGGCTGGGAATGCCGCGCTCGGCGATCATAGCATCGAGCTGGCGCACAAGATCAGCAGGCAGGCTGACGCTCAGCCGGGCGAGTTGGGCAATCACATCCATGCCCCTGCGCTAGCCGGGTATTACGTTTTCGCCTAGTCGTAATACTGACCGCATTCTCTGAACGCTGCCCATGGCCCTCTGAGGGCGCCGGGCAGCGGTCCGCGCCCAAGAAATAAGCGCTGCTTACCGCGCTGACGTTGCGACGCATTATCAATTATCGTTTTTGCGCCGGCGAATCAGACGCGTCGCACGTATAACCTGCCAAATGGGCCGCCTTGCGCGCTTCGCGGAGACGCGCGCGTTTCGCGGATGAGTTTGAGGCTAGGTGCGGGCGCGCGCTGGCCGCTGCACAATTTCTTTCACTGGACCGCCGCGCATACTACGCGGCGGCTTCACGCCGGCTGCTGCGTGCGCGGCGCGGTGAGCAAGGACGAGGCGCTGATGCTGAGTGCGATCCGGTCAGACGCAACGCCACAGGTTACAGAAAGCTGCGACGCGACGCATAGTCCGCAAGCGCTGGCGGGCGCCTTACGTCTCGCGGCCGCGGCGTGTTTTCGCTTAGCCAATCGAAACAGACTAAGCGATCCCGCGGCGCTTGCCCGGCAGAACGGGAGAGGCTAGAGCCCCACCCCCATAGGAGAGGTGGCGGAGTGGTCGAACGCACCGCACTCGAAATGCGGCATACTCGCAAGGGTATCGGGGGTTCGAATCCCCCCCTCTCCGCCAGATTTTGAAAAATTTGGTTGATAATTGTCGGTAATATCAGCGTTTTTAAGCTGATAGTTTTGATCGTTCGCAAGCGTACCCACCAAAAACCCACGAGGCTTCGCCTCATCAGTCAACCTGCCAATACGCCCTGAGCCCAGCCGACACATCAGCGCCCTTCCGCAATACAAGCACGAGGGGCGCTGCAACGCGCATTTATAGCGTGCCTGGCCCGCCCCACAGCGGGCTGGGGGCGGCGGTATTGATGGAGCCGTGGATACTTTGATCTGACCATCGAGACCGCGCAAACCGCCAAACAAACATTCAGAGCTCGGGTGACGAAGGCATCGCCTGTAAAGCGGACCTTCTACACTGCCTGGCGCAAGTTCCTTCACTGACGACGATGCAAAATCGAAACAGTTTGGGTTAGGCCGGCACGTTCGAGCATGGACAAGTACTCGCCTACTCCTCTCGGTCGCGATCTTAACGCAAGCCTTGCATCTTTGACGGCCAACTCGGCCACGGAACGATCAAGGTCAAGCAAGTGTACGATAAACTCGTCCGGAGTTTCCGTATGTAGCGCATGTCGCTTTAATAACTCGCACGGGTAGTCGTGCTCGCCCGTCGTTACGATTACATCAGATCGGCTGTGAATTGCTGCAGCCACCACATGGCGGCTCGCCGGACATAGAGTTTCTAGGATGGGGAAGAATACTTCGTGCCCACTAACCAAAGCGTCTCGAGCATCCTCATTTATAAAACGGCAGGCTTCTTCCAAAAGACGGAAGTCGAGCTCAGGATTCAGGCGCATGCATTCGTCGCACCAGTCATTTAAGACCTGAGCGCTCCAGCGCACTCGAAACAAATTGGTTGCAGCCAGCCGCAACAGCAGATCACGCACGCACGGTACGTGAAAAGCACTTGAATCGAAAAAGGCTGCAAAGGCCGCGCTGTGACTCACTCAGTATTCCGGATCAATGGCTTGCCCGTGAGCTGCCAGCTGATCCAGCACGGCACGTCGCCCGCTTCCAACCTTTAGCCTATAGGCCATTAAATCCTCTATCCGTATTCGTCTGTGCGAACCTGTTTTATGGTGAGGTATTGCGCCTTGCTCTAAGAGCTTCACAACGTGAGGTCTAGAGACATTCAATAGGTCGGCCGCCTCTTGCGTTGAAAGCTCCGCGTACACTGGGAACAGCGTCACCGTTTGACCGCGCGACATATATTCTAGAATTTCTACAAACATGCGCATCGCAAGCGGCGGCACCTCCACCGTGCATGTGACGGAATCTCTGTCGATTACGTTCAGCCTAATGCTGCCATGCTCAATCATAAGATGTCGCCCGAGGCACTCGTTTGCCTCGGTGGCTAAACGCATCTCGTGCTCGGTCGGATAGCCGGCAACGCCAGCCTGCGCGCGGGTCTGAATGGTCATGATGGCCCCCTCCATGGGCTAGGGTATAGGCACGGGGTTTAAACGCAATAAACGAAATTCCGGTTCCGGCGATCGCTCTGAACCATTTCGAATATTTCAGTTGTTGCGTTTATTTCGAATAAAGAGTACTATCAGGGCAGAATCAAGGCCTCTTCGACAGGCCGCAACGAAGAGGCTCGTTAATGACCGCACCATTCCGCCAGCCCCACGTCCTGTCCGGAGCCGACGAATTCCTCGTCGATATCGCCGTGAAAATTCAATTGCCGCCGGGTCTCTACGCCCTGGCGCTTGAGCGCTATCAGACCATCGCCGAATGGATGGAACGGTCGGGCAGCCCCCTCGAAGGCAAGATCGATCAGGTTCACGCGCAAGGGTCGGTCATGGTCGGATCGACCATCCGCTGCTGGCGCAACGAAGACCTCTTCGACCTCGATATGATCGCCGAACTGATCGTGGCGTCATCGATCACGCCGAAAGATGCGCTTGATCTTGTCGAAGATGCGCTGGCCGGCGCCGAAGGCTCTCGATATTGGGCGATGACCGAACGTAAGACGCGCTGCATCACCGTCGAGTACGCGGAAATGCACATCGACGTGACGCCATTGGTCCGGGTCGTGAACAGCGCCGATCGCGTGGGCCACATCTTTCACGCTAAGGAAGGGACGCCCGCGTCGACGCACCGGAAGATCCTGGCCAACCCTTGGGGCTTTGGCCGCTGGTACACCGCGCAGACGCCGCCCGATGACTGGTTCGGCAACCTGCTACTCGAACGGTCGATTGAACGTGGCGGCCTCTTGGCGAAGGGGGCAGATGTCGAACAGCCTCCAGAGCAAAAGGCCATCTATCGCAAATCGCGCGCGACAGTCGCCCTTCAGCTGATCAAGCGCCACGTACAGGTTCTCTATCACAATCGTGGCGACGTGCGCCGCCCGCCCTCGGTGGCGTTGACCTGCGTGGTCGGTCAGAACGCCCGCGGCGATCGTTCATTGCTTGACGAAATCATCCACCAGGCGGTCGCGATCCGTAAGGTGTTCGTTGAGGCGCACGCGCTGAGCGCGAAAGCCGAAATTCGCAACCCAACTCTCCAGCAGGATCATTTCACGGATCGTTGGCCCGAAAACCTCGACGTGCAGCGGCAGTTTATCACCGACCTCGAACGCTTCATCGCCGCGCTGGTGAAAGCCCGCGACGCACAGCCCGACGAGCTGGCCAAGATTTTCGCCGTGCTCTTCGGTGAGCGGGTCACGGAAGCGGTGCTGGTCGAGAAGGCTGATCGTGAACGGCGCCGCCTGAACTCGGTTAAGCCGCTGATCGAGACGAAGTCGGGCCGCGTGCTGACCAGTGTGGCTCCAATAGCCGCTACCGTTGTTACGCCGCGGCCCCAGACCTACTTCGGCGGCGACGATATGGAATGAGCTACTTCAGACTTCCGGACCAACGCCGCGCGATCGCCGCGGATTGGACCTCCTTTCAGGTTGTTTCCAAGGGGTCTTGGTGGACGATCTGGGAGGGGGTGCTGACGCCGCGTGAGACCAGTTACCGCGTTCAGGTTACGCTTGAATGCCGCGCCGATCTGGGATGGGCCCAGCTTACGCCGAAATCGTTTTGGCCCCGCGTGAAGGTTCTGACACCGCGTCTGCAACCGATCGATGGCAAGTTACCTCATGTGTACCTGAACGAGGACGACCCGCCTTCGTCGCGGCTGTGCTTGCATTTGCCCGACTTAAGCGAATGGGCGCCAGGCGATCCCCTCTCGGAAACGATCCTGCCTTGGACCTCGTTGTGGCTGTATTGCTACGAAATCTGGCGCGAAACCGGAGGTCGGCATTGGATCGGCAGCGGCGTGCATGTTGGCGACCCGGAGTACGAAGAGTGGAAGGCGACAAAAGAGAACTCAGACCCGCCGGCCGAAGTCGTGAAAGCGGGACGCTATACACGCGCCGCCGACAACTATGTTTTCCGCAGGACCGGGACTTTCGTATCCTCTCCCTTGATGGCGGCGGCATCCGAGGGATTTATACGGCCGCCCTCCTGGCGCGACTTGAAGAGCGGTTATTGGGCGGCAAGTCCATTGGCAGCTGCTTCGACATGGTCGCTGGGACGTCTACAGGCGGCTTAATCGCATTGTGTCTGGCGGCAGGCCTGACCGCGGCAGATGCGCTGCGTATGTACACCCAAAACGGGCAAGCGATATTCGAGCGCGTCTCGGGCGGCTGGCTCAAGCCCAGCTTTGAATCGGAGGCCCTGCGGGCCAGCGTGCATGCGGTCGTCGGAGACCGCGTGCTGAGCGATTCAACATTGCGCTTATGTATACCGGCCGTAAACGCGGCGAAGGCCGAGCCATGCATTTTCAAAACGCCTCATCACCCAGACTATGAATTCGACGCGGGCGAGCTGATGCTCGACGTGGCGATGGCCACCACGGCCGCACCGACGTTCTTTCCGGCCCACAGTACGACTGAATACGTTCTGCTCGACGGCGGCCTTATCGCGAATAATCCGATTATGGTCGCCCTCGTGGACGCACTGACGTGCTTCAGCCTTGCGCGCAGGCAGGTCCGAATACTTTCCGTCGGCACGGGGGGCGCACGGCCTTTGATCGCTGACTATCAAATTGACGGCGGTCGCTTCGCTTGGAGTACGGTTCACCACAGCTTTATTCACTATGCCGATAAGAACTCTCTTGGCCAAGCAGGACTGCTTATCGGCCGTGATCGGATTGTGCGACTTGCTCCAGCCGGCGATGAGGCGGCAATCGATATGACGGAGGCCGCCCGCGCGCTTGAGTTACTTCCAGCCGCTGCCCTGAAGGCTGCGGAAGCAAACATCGAACTGATTTGTCAATTCGTGCGTGAACCCGACCCTTTGCCGGACTTCTTTTTCGGCAGACGAGCGGTCGAGCCTTCTTGGGCCGACACCCAGGATGGCGGCTGAGCCTCTGCTTTCGGCTTCATGCTGCCGCCGTGCATATCCGCGTCGGGGCAGAAGCGGAGATATGGCTGCGTGCTCAGCGTCGGTAGCCGATGTCGCGGCGCCTGCCTCCTCGTCCGCTTCTGTCCCGAACATGACATCTGAACTCGCCGACCAAGGTCCGTTGTCATAAACGGAGGCGTCACCGCAAGACCGCGCACCTGTTACGGTGTTACGGTGTTACGGCGTCGCCCACATCATTCCTATTCTGCAATTGTCCGGATGAAGCCCCGCGAAGTTGGCTGACCGGGGAGCCGGAAAGACGCTCGCTTCCAGCCCAACCGCAGCATGCAGTCTCCCACGCGCTTGGCGAGCGCCGGGGTCTGACGATCAACAGAGACGTTTAGCGCGGTGAAAATCATTTTATAGGTGACCCTCTCCTCGCCATTGATGACGTAAGTGTTGAGGGTCGACAGACGATCCATCCACGGGTCGTCGTCCATTCGCGCCTCTTGCTTCTTGTGGGCTATCGCCAGCACACCCTGCGGCAACAGGACCGAGGCGCCCCCTGAATGCAATTCGACGGCTTCACCGAACAGCTGATCGACGTGCTTTGCGATTGCATCGATATCTATGCGCTTTCCATCGAGGCCCACCTCAAGCGGAAGGAGACGGCGATTGCCTGTCGCGTCGTTTAGAAACGTCGCCTCGTTCGTGGTGCCGAAAATTACACATCGCCGAGGTTGCTCGGTTGCCACCCTATCCCACGGCCTTCTGGCTAAATCATGGGTCCGGGACAGCATCGCCTTTATGTCGCCCGGATTTCTCCTGTTGAATGAGCCCATCTCGGGTATCTCCACGATCCATTTGCCTCGCAAGGCTTCCTGCAGCTGCTGAGGATTCAAGCGAAATAGGTCGGTATCGGAGAACAGGTCCGGCGAAGGCGCCAGCGTTTTGAGTAAGGTGGATTTTCGAATCCCCTGGTTGCCAATCAGAGTGACCATGTAATCGTAGAAGCAGCCGGGATCTTTTGCCCGCGCTACTAGCGCCAGAAAGAGCGACCTGATTACTGCCCGGTTGTACCGGGTGCGCTTCGCGGCAAGCCAGTCGAGAAGCTCGTTTCCTAAAACTTTGCGATCGCGATCAAACTCGTCGTGCGCCTTCTTCAGATGCTTTCGGACGCGATCGAACGGGAACTCCAAGCAGAGTCGATATACCGCGTCCTTTAGATGGTCGCCCGGATCGAAACCATGGATCATCAATACGTGGTGGCGAAACTCCGCCAACAGACGATCACTGACCAACTGGGGACCGTTCCAGAGGCCTTTGCATGCGATCAGCGGCTTCTCGGCAAACTCGTCGAAACTAAATTTGGATCCCGTGGACTTCGCCGCCGCGTATGCTCGTGCGTAGGGCCCTGCAGCGCCTGACAACCAATCGCCTTGGTCTGGAGTAATGGCGCCGGTTTCGCCGACCGGGACAAGGAGAAGGGGGGTCATTCGCCCCTCCCCTTTTTGATATTGACGCCGTCCCAATTGAGCATTTCAGCCAACAGCGCATCGATCATGTCGAGCGCCACAGTTCTCGTTTGATAGCTCCGAGAGCGATCAGCAAAAATTCGGAGACACACGCCGAGCTGATGCACAGCGTCATATTCACTTGCACAGTCATATCTAAATTTCACGCCGATACCGCGATGTCCTGCAAACATATTCTACTCCTACTTACTAAAGGCAGGAGGCAGGCTCGCGAAGAAAAGGTCTCCCGATTCAACTACAATCAAAGTTCTCGCGCCGAACTTAACGGACTCGATTTGGTTTGTGCGCAACAACTCGTAGAGACGGGTGCGGCCCGTTCCCCAGCGCGCACAACCTTCCTTGATTGAGCAGTTTTTGGGAGCCACGCGAGGTGCCTTGCCAACACCGGCAATAAGCGCCGGCGGGCAATCATTTATTGCATCTCCGGGGTGTAGTCCTGGGGGTACTCCTGCCTTCAGCCAACGGGCCGGCGCCCCCAACATTCAAGGCTTGGTTGGGGCCCGCAGTTTAGCGCTTCCAAGCTTTCGCCGTGCTTTTCGTTTCTCTGCCTTCTTCAATGACGATTCAGTCTTCCGCTTATGAAACGCAAGGGCGTCAGCTCCGAATAGGGAGTGCGATGCAGGATCCTCAAGAACCTCGATTGCAGTGTACCAGCTATCAACGCCTAAACCTGGTGGACTTAAGTCAAGCGCTTGCGATCGCCCCGCCTCGCCCTGCACCAAGCGACACAACACTTTATAAAATTTTGGCACATGCTCCTTTTGCTTGGTTTTCGGGAATCGGCTTTGGCCCAACGCATAGGCTAACTCGATACACCGCGCAAAAAAATTGGCACCACCCCGCGTTGAGGTATTCAGATCGCGCAAAATGTCTGCCGCGGAAAGGCACATGTGCTCATACGCGCGCAGGTCGCGTTCGACTTCCTCTCTTGGCAACTTCGTCTGTAAACTGCCTGGTTGAGGATTTCTTGAAATGCGATGCAGCACTGGTGTCGATATATGTTGCGCCATAGTCGGTGCATTGCGTAGCCGCAGCACGCCCCATTGACCCGGCGGGTTTGCGAGCAGATCGGCGACTCCCTTGAACTGCTCCGCAGCCTTTTCCATTTCCCGGGCTTCGCGATTCCTTTTTGCGCCTGCCGCGCGCAGAGCATCCGGCGAGGACGCGGCTACAAACACCTTCGCGAGGTCCACTATATCATCGAATGCGGTCTGTACCTGCCCGGCCACCCCGGGATTATCCACGGCTAAGCGGTCGAGGTATGCCTTCAATTCGTCACGCGGATTGGGGGCAAGGTCGGCAATTTTCATGTTCTCGACAGCATATCATTCGCATGGCGTTCCTGCACGCATGGTGCATGCATGGCGGCCCGGCTCATCGCGCCAATCGATACCCACCAATGCCACGCACCGGGGTGGCGCTCGACCCGCGTACCCACGCCATGCCCACACCGAAACAGTCACTACGACTACGTAGCCCGATACATTAGTGCGTTTTTCAAGGGTTACGAGCGGTTAGGCGTTCGGCGACACCGCCGCACTTTCGGCCCGTTCGGGCGGGGCTGCGGCGGCCACTGGCTGCCAATTTAAAGGGCCACCGACAAGCGCACTAAGGGTTAGCCGCCATCAAACTCAGCGGCGGGATCGCGGCCGATCGCGGACATTCGTCGTCCACACGCAATCGGCCGGAACTCGCCGAAAGAAGTCACACAACTCGAGCTATCGAATGGCCGCTTTCCAGCACTGTTCGGACAAGCGACGACGCTGACCAATCTACAGAAAAGCGAGCGAAGCGCCGCTAAGCCTGCTGATCCGCTGGCTCAGACGGCTGCGGCGAACTCGCCCGCCGCCGGAATCTTCGCGCTGTGCCGCGCGATTCATGCACGAGCATATACAGAGCCGGCAGCACCAAAAGCGTTAGCAAGGTCGATGAAAACACGCCGCCGATTACTACCGTCGCGAGGGGACGCTGCACCTCTGCGCCAGCGCCGACGTTGAACGCCATCGGCACGAAGCCGAGGCTCGCGACCAAAGCAGTCGTGAGGACAGGCCTCAGGCGCGTCAGCGCGCCTTCACGCACGGCGCTATCGAGGTCTCGTCCTTCCTCGACCAGCGTGCGGATGAAGCTCAGCATCACGAGTCCGTTCAGCACCGCGACGCCGGAGAGCGCGATGAAGCCCACCGCCGCCGAGATCGATAGTGGCATTCCACGCAACAGAAGCGCCAGCACCCCTCCGCTAAGCGCCAGCGGCACGCCCGTGAACACGATCGCGGCGTCCTTGGCCGAACGGAAGAGCGCGTAGAGCAGACCAAAAATAATCAGCAATGTCGCGGGCACGACGAGCGCGAGGCGCGCTCCTGCTGAGATCAATTGCTCGAAAGTGCCGCCGTATGAAACCCAGTAGCCCGCTGGCAACTCGACGCCGGACTCGATGCGTCGGCGCGCTTCATCCACAAAAGAACCGAGATCGCGACCACGAACATTGGCTGTGACAACCACGCGTCGCTTGCCATCTTCTCGGCTGATCTGGTTCGGACCCACAAGAAGCTCGACCTTGGCGACCTCCTGCAGGGGCACAAACCCCCGCACGCCATCGGCGGCGCCAGCCAAGGGAATGCGCAGACGGCCGATTTCATCGACGTTTTCGCGCAAGCGCTCTGGCAGACGAACGATCACGTCGAATTGGCGATCACCCTCGTAGATGTGCCCTGCTTGCGCCCCGCCCAGCGAAATCTGCAGCACGCTTTGCAGATCGCCGACGTTAAGGCCGTGTCGGGCAAGCGCGTTTCGATCGGGGGTGACCTGCAGAACCGGCAGACCGGTTATCTGCTCAATCTTTACGTCCGCTGCGCCGGGTACGGCTTCGAGCACTTCGCTCGCCACCGAGGCAAGACGATTAAGTTCATCGAGATCATCGCCGAAAATCTTCAGCGCTACGTCGGACCGGACGCCCGATATGAGTTCATTGAACCGCATCTGGATGGGTTGCGTGAATTCGTAATTGTTGCCGGGCACTTTGTTGACCGCGTCCTGCATCTCTGCCACCAGCTGCGCACTCGGTTTCCAGCGATTGGGCCATTCGCTGCGCGGCTTGAGCAACACAAGTGTGTCGGTCACGCTCGGCGGCATCGGATCGGTTGCCACTTCGGCCGTGCCGATCTTGGAGACGACGTTTCTAACCTCAGGGAACGCACGAAGGCGCCGTTCGAGCGCTGTCTGCATATCGATCGCCTGGGTAAGGCTAGTGCCGGGAATCCGAAGCGCGTGCAACGCAATGTCGCCTTCGTCGAGGTTGGGTATGAATTCCGAGCCCATACGCGAAGCAACCAAGCCGCTAACCAGCGCCAGCACCAGAGCGCCGGACACCACTGCGACGCGCGCGCGCAAGGCCCAGCCCAGCATCGGCTCATACCAGCGCCGCGCGGCCCGAATAACGCGGCTTTCCTTCTCTTCCACCTTGCCGGTTACAAACATCGCGACAGCAGCAGGCACAAATGTCAGTGACAATACGAGCGCCGCCGACAGTGCGAAGACAACGGTGAACGCCATCGGGTGGAACATTTTGCCTTCCACGCCGCTGAGCGCGAAGATCGGCACATAAACAAGCGCGATAATCAGCACGCCAAAAATCGATGGCTTGATCACTTCCGTTGTCGCCGAGCCGACGAGATCGAAACGCTCTTCGCGCGACAGCAGGCGGCCCAAACGGTGTTGCTCTATCCCGAAGCGCCGCAGGCAGTTTTCAACGATAATCACGGCGCCATCCACAATCAGGCCGAAATCCAGCGCCCCAAGGCTCATGAGGTTTCCTGAAACCCGGTTTTGGACCATGCCGGTGATCGTAAGCAGCATCGATAGCGGGATAACGGCCGCTGTTATCAGCGCGGCGCGGATATTGCCGAGCAGGAAGAACAGCACGGCTATAACGAGCAGCGCGCCCTCCACGAGATTGGTTTCCACAGTAAGGATCGTGCGATCCACCAGCGCCGTGCGATCATAGATTGGCTTTGCAATCACGCCCTCGGGCAGCGCCTTTGCCGCCTCTTGCAGTCGAGCGGCTACGGCGCGCGCTACAGTGCGGCTGTTCTCGCCAAGCAGCATATGCACCGTGCTTAGAACGACTTCCTGCCCGTTCTCGGTCGCGGCGCCGGTGCGTAATTCTTTGCCGATGATGACGTCCGCCACGTCCGCTATCCGCACCGGCACGCCGTTGCGATTGGCGACAATGATGCTTTCGAGATCGGGAATGCCTGTGGCTTGCCCTTCCGATCGGATCAATAGCTGCTCGCCATAGCGCTCAACATATCCGGCTCCGACATTTGCGTTGTTGGTGTTGAGTGCGCTGACGATGTCATTGAGCGTCAGGCCCGCCGCGGCAAGGCGATCCGGCCACGGCGTGACGTGATACTGCCTTGCATAGCCCCCGATCGTGTTGACCTCCGTTACGCCCGGCGTATTGCGCAATTGCGGGCGGATCACCCAGTCCTGCATCGTGCGCAGGTCTTCCGGCGTCCATGCAGCGCCGTCAGGACGCTTGGCGCCGGGCTTGGATTCAATCGTGTACATAAAGATTTCGCCGAGACCGCTCGCGATGGGCCCCATCTCCGGCTCGACACCGGCAGGCAATTGATTGCGCAGTCCTTGCAGACGTTCGGCGATCAGCTGGCGCGCGAAATAGATGTTCGTGCCATCCTGGAACGCCACGGTGACCTGGCTGAGTCCGTAACGCGAGATCGAGCGCGTGTAATCGAGGCCCGGCAAACCGGCAATCGCGGTTTCGACCGGGAAGGTCAGTCTCCGCTCGGCTTCCAGCGGCGAATAGCCTTCCGCTTCCGTGTTGATCTGTACCTGAACATTCGTGATGTCAGGCGTGGCGTCGATCGGGAGGCGCTGAAAACTCCAGACGCCAAGAGCGGCGCTGAACAGTACGAGCGCCAAGACCGCCCAGCGGTTTCGGATCGATAGGCGAATGATGCGGTCGAGCATGACAGGCAACCTCAGTGATCGTGCGACGCGCCGGACTTTTCGACGTCCGCGCGGATGAGGAAGGCGTTGTCGGTTACGTATTGCGTGCCCGGCTTTATGCCGCTGAGCACTTCGGTCCATTCAGGCGTCCGCCGCCCCAGCTCCAGCATGCGCACTTCGTAGGTCTCGCCGACGCGCGCATAGACCACGGTGAAATCGCGGAAGCGCTGGAGCGCCTTGGTCCGCACAGCCAGTGGCGCTTGGTAGGAACCAACCACTGCGTCCCCTTCAACCGCCTGCCCCGGCCGCCACGCGCCGTCCGCATTCGGCAACTCAACGTGCGCGACGATCGTCTGGGTCATCATATCCGCGGTAGGGAGGATGGCCTCGATTTTCGCGCGCACGACATGGTCCCCCGCCAGATTCCGCACTGTTACCGCCTGCCCGGAACGCAACCGCTCTGCATCCCGCGGATACACATAGAACTCAGCATGCACGCGACGTGCATCGGCGATGACGTAGATTGGCGAAGAACCGGCGACGTCTCCGACGTTCGCGTTGCGGGCCATGATCACGCCCGAGATTGGCGCAGGGATCGAATAGGTCTGCAGGCTTTCGCTGGACGTGACGCGGGCAAGCGGCTCGCCGCGATTGACGCGCTCGCCAATCGTCTTGGTCATCGACACGATCCTGCCCGGATACCACGCCGAAACTTCGGCCTTGCCTTCTGGTTGAAGTTCAACGCGACCCGATAGGGACACGGTTTCTTCAATCGTGGTTGGGCCCGCGGCTTCTACCTTTACACCAGCGCCCTCAGCCTGCGCGGCGTCGATGGTCGTGCGCCCTTCATAGGATTGGTATTTCCATTGGTGGGTTTTGCCGCCCTGCACGGCGCGCACGGCAACATCAAAGGAGTGAGGCTCGTGGACAACGCCGTCGCCGAGAAGAAAATCACCCTCCGGCCTAAAGGTGAACGTGTTGGCTTCGCCGCCGAGGCGCGCCAGCGCAACAGTCAACTGCACGCCCGCCGGCGCCATAGGTTTGCCGTCGCGATACGGATAAACGCGAAACTGCGGCTCCACACCCTCCTCAAAGATGGTCATCTCGACTGAAAAATCGCCGTCGCGCAATAGACGCCCATTATGGGGCCCGCGCTCGAACGCCTCTTCTGCGTGTTCGGCGCTGTCCTCCCCGGAAGTTTCCCCAGCACGACCACAGCCGCCAAGCGTCACGCCCATCAGCAGAGTTGCGGCAAGCGTTTTGATAACGTGCATTTTCATCGGACGGCCTCCTCGGCCAGATCAGAAAAGCGGCCGGTCAAGCGATCGAGCGCCGCGTCCGCGTTGTGAAAGGAAAGAAGCGCATTGATGCGTTCGAGGCGCGCAGCGCTTAAGGCGCGCTGCGCTTCGAATACGTCGAGGTAGGAAAATCCGCCCTGCGCATATCCTTGCCGTGCGAGACGTAAAGCCCGCTCAGCTTCGGGGATGATGTCCCGTTCTATTGTCTCGACTGAGAGGCGCAACGTAATGAGCTGGCGCTCAAGCGCGAGTTGTTCCCGCTCGATGCGGCGCGTCTCCGCCGCCGATTGCGCCGCCGCCTTGCGTTGCTCTGCGGCGGCCTTGGCAATTCCGCCGGCATTTCGATCAAACACGCCCAGCGGCACAGAAAACCCCGCAACCAGGCCGGTGTCGGACGTGGCCTCGAAACGGCGCACGCCTACGCTTAGCGTAGGATCATTGAACCCGCGCGCCCGCTCCAACCGCGCGGCGGCGCCGGCGCGTTCAACTGCGAATTTTGCGCGTTCAATATCGGGGGCGTCTCCGGAATGAGCATGGGGTATCGGGCTGAGGTCGGCCACCGGCACAACCGCGCCTGTCAGAGAGGCAAGGTTTGCTTTGGCGGTAGCCGCCTCCTGCTGCGCCCGTAAGACCGCCAACTTTGCATCGGCCAATCCTGCCGCCGCGCGCGCGCCAGCCATCAAAGGATCGCGCGCTGCCGCCACACGACGATCAACCGCCTTTTTCAAGTCTTCCGTGTTGGCTGCGCGCTCCTGGGCAATTTCAACGTACGCATCAGCGGCGGCGGCCGCGAAATAGGCTCGCTGCACTTCAGCAAATACATCGAGGGCGGCAATCTCAGCGTCGAGCATAGCGGTTCGGATTTCGGCTTCGGCGACGCTTACCCGCGCGCCGCGCCTGCCGCCCGTTTCGATCGTCTGCGAAAGCCGGAGTGTTGTTTCAGCGATGTCGTAGCTGCGCGCCACGCCCTGACCGCCAAAATTCTCGGCTTCGATCTCAAGTGATGGATTGAGACGCGCCCGCGCTTGCACACGGCCGGCCTCTGCCGCATCGCGCCCGGCTCGCGCTACGTTGAGCCGCGGATCCGTTGCTACGGCGCGCCGCAAAATGTCTTCGAGCGTGGTCGCGTCGCCCTCTTGGGCGAACGCGGGGCTGCTCGCGGTAGCCACAAATGTGCAAACCGCAAGACAGGCCATGTGCAGGCGCGGCGCCATAATCGTGGCGAAACGCGCCCGAAAAGATCGGGATGACATGAGAAAACTCGCTATGCGTCAGAAAAGGGCGCACGGCGCGCGAGCGCGGTACGCTAGGCCTTCAGAGACCTTGGAGGCCGCTCAAGCGCGTAAAATCGACGAACAAGATTGGTCTCCTGAACACCCGCGAATGCGACGCTTACGCCGCTCCGATGGGTCAGGCCCAGGCCCAAAATCCCCGGTAAATTGGCGGGGTGGACGCATAGACATTGATGGGCGTGCGGCGCAGCCCCTTCATGCGGCAGCGCATCATCGTCATGCGCCACACCGTCTTCGTGAACATGAATGAAGACGCCGTCGCCGACGGAGACCTGTCCGTGCCCCGCAGCCTCAGTCAGAGCGTGCTGCGTTGCGTCGGCTTCCTGGAGGAACAACGCGGCCAGCAGCGCCACGCAAAGCGCCGCCGCCCACTGCCGCCAAATATGCCTGCGCTCAACCATATGCCGTCCTGCGCCTACGCTAGACCAAATGCTTAAGAAAGGCGTGTAGATTCTGGCCAAGCGCGAATATGGCGGAAAACCAGTGCTCGCAACTGGCGGCGCCGCCCACCGGCGCCAGCCCCGTTACAACTTGCCCTGAGCGTTACCGACCATTGCTGGCCGGCCAACGCCATCGGACGAACATCCGCATCCAACCACACTCGCCTCGGGTTAGGCCTCAAATTGCCAACACCGAATGCGCGCTGCGAAGGACGATGTCCGGCTTCCGATTTCAATCGGTCGTTCTTGTTAGTTCGCCTACGGGCGACTTTGGGCCAATGATACCCGCTCGTAATCGGTGACCCGAAGGTCTGCTTTGCGGAACCAACTTGCCGGTCAGTCTTATTTTTCCAAGCCGGACTATCGCGTCCGATGATCAATGGGTGCATGACGCTGGCGAGTCGCCATGCCGGTCTCTAGCAGTCGAAGGTTGCAGGCTGGCTCGAAATTACTTTGCGCGCGCCCCTCGCCTGTATAACTGCCAGCTACCGGCCTAAAACGGTATGCACCTACCGCATTTTCAAGTTGAACGAAATCCTAGTGAAAACAGCATGTTAGGGGGCTCGCTTTCGCGACCGCCAAAAATAGTGAGCAAACACAATGACTTCGCGAACCCGCCAAACAGTGTTTGCGCCTATAAAAAGTAGCTGAACGAAAACGAAAGTCGAGAAAAGCGCTCTATTTGGCGGTGGCCTGAGCCGCAACCTGGACAGTGCAAAATCATCTTTTGATTGCGATTATCGCGATCGCGAGCAAGCTAGAAATCTAATCTATTACCCCCCCCCCCCTGCTCGTCTATCGACGCCCCAAATATGTTTGTTTAGACGTCAAAACCGCTTCTAGACGCGTCTACGGGTATCTTTGGGTTTTCGGTTTCTTGGCGGCCCGCGGATATTGAATGGGACGCATCTCTATTTCTGGGGGCGCGTCTCTGATCTGGCCTTACGCGGCCTTCGAACTACGACGGCCTATCCGCTCGCGTTTTGAATCATCCTTTTTCGGCTCGGCCGATCCCAGTGCAAAATCCACGTTGGTATCTGCCGCCACCGGCGCAATCATTTGGACCTCGAAGCAGTATTTGCCCCAAGCGTTCATGAGCTCGCGTCTTTTGTCGAAAAGATCAGTGCGCCGATAAGCTGCTTCAACTCCCTGAAGAGTGTGCGCCAAAGCCGCTTCGGCCACCTCGCGAGGGAACTCTGTTTTCTCTGCAGCCCAATCGCGAAAGGTCGAGCGGAAACCATGCACGGTAATCTCCACTCGTCCCATTCGTCTCAAAGTCATCAGCAACGTCATGTTGGAGATCGGCTCGGCGCCTGGCGTCAACGCGAAGACATACGCTCCGTCGGCATTCATTTCGCGCAACGGCAGCAGCACACGGACGGCCTGCTCGCAAAGCGGGACACGATGCTCCCTCCCCGCTTTCATACGCTCGCCTGGGATGGTCCAAGTAGCGCTCTCCAAATCGAATTCTTCCCAGCGGGCGCCAATTGTTTCGTTGGTGCGGGTGCCGGTCAGGATCAGAAACTCGAGCGCGGTGGCGCCCATGCCATTCACCTTCTTAAGGTCTCCAATGAAGCTCGCTACTCGCGCGTGCGGAAGGGCGGGATGATGCGCGCGGTTGCGCCTCACGGAAGGCATCGCCTTCTCTAGATGTCCACGCCAGCGCGCCGGATTATCGCCGGTGCGATAGCCGCGAACAGCTGCCCAATCTAAAATGTTCTCGATGCGGCCGCGGAGGCGCCGGGCCGTTTCGTTCTTCGTCTTCCAAATCGAATCGAGCGCCTTGGTGACGTGACCGACATTCACTGCCCCGACCGGCACATCGCCGAACACCGGATAAGCGTAGGTCTCTAACGTGCTCGCCCATTGCTGGCGGTGCTTCTCGTTCTTCCATCCACTTTCATGGCTCTGACGATAGGTCTCGGCAGCTTCTTTGAAGGTGAGTAGCTGGATAGACGCTTCGCGATCTTGGCGGCGCTTGTCGTCACGCTGCGCGATTGGATCGATGCCGTTAGCCGCCTTCTTTCGCGCTGCCTCAGCTTTGATCCTAGCCTCAGCCAGCGTGACAAACTGGGTGGATCCTAGACCCATCTCGCGAAGCTTGCCGTTGGGAGCGCGATATCGAACCAGCCATGAACGATTGGGAGTCTGGTTCTTGCCAATCGTGATCTGGAGGAAGAGCCCGCCGCCGTCCGCGTACAGACCAGGTTTCGTAATCTTCAGCGATGTCGCCGCCAGCTTATTCTTGACTGCCATGACCTTTATCCCGTGGAGAACTAGAAGGCTCAACGGAGTGCTGTCCGTACCCATTGGGCCTCGGTCGCAGACGCACCGCTGCGAACACTCACGAACGCCTACGGCCACAAATATATAATAAAATCAATTGTTTGTCAATGATTGGGTCTTGGCGGCCTGCTTTTGGCGGTCGGAATTCGACGGACAAACCCGTGGGTACGTAAAGCGAACGTCCTATCCACGAGGCTATCCATGCCGAGGGTGCGGCTTCACGCGGTCGGGTGCGTACGCGCGCGCACGAGGCGCGAACTGCAAGGCTCGATTTTTCAAGCTAAACTGGTGAAACCAAACCGGCGGCGCGCACCTGCGAACGGATGTGCAGCAGGCCCCCTCTCCGCCACGATTGCATTTTTTAATCAATAAATTCAAATACCTGTCAAGTCGCCCTATAGGCGGTTTGACCAGGCCTGGCTCGCCGGACGGCCGATCCGGCCCGCTGCCGTCGAGATTGGGATCAGGCCAGAAGGCGTTGACTCTACCTCTCGGCGCGGGACGCCAGGGGGGCGCCTCAATCGCCTTCACCGCCGCCGCGCGATGGTGAAGGCCCCGAAGCTCTGGGCGTCGTCCTGGCTCTCATATTCCCGGCCGCGCAGCACCTACGTGTAAGCCCACGAGGTCTGCCTCATCTGCAGCACGAACCCCGCCTGCGCGTCGCCGACGAACGGTTCCTTCGCGAGAAGGCCGCTCCGGATATTTCTCCCCAATACGCATTCCGGGCAATTGCGAGCCGATGCCAGCCCTCGAACAATATCATAAAGGAGCTTCTGTGGCTTACGACGACCGGCCTGAGCGCGGATGGCGGCGACGCGCGATTCTCAGGAGTTCGCTGGGCGCGGCCGCGATGATGGGGCTGCAAGCCTGCGCGGCCACAGCCAAAACATCACGCGCTGGCAGGGCGCCGCTTGTTTCCAGCAAGCGCGCGGCGCTCGCGCCTATGCGCATCACCCCGGACCAAATCGTGGACGTAAAATGCTGCTTGCGCCCGCTCCGCGCCGCCGGACCAAACCTAGGCGTTGAGAAGGCAGGCGGCGCGCTAGTCGTGCATAATTACGGACATGGCGGAAGCGGCTGGTCGCTTTCCTGGGGATCGGCCGACATCGCCGTCGGCAACGCGATGAGCGCCCTTCCCGACGCGGTCGCCGTCGTCGGTTGCGGCATTGTTGGGCTGACCACCGCCATTGTCGCGCTGCGGGCGGGACTTAAAGTCACAGTTTATGCACGAGATCCAATCGAACGCACGCGCACGTTCCGCGCCAGCGGATCGTTCACGCCCGACAGCCGCATCGCCCTTGCGGCGCAGACCGATCCGTCGTTCGCAGATCAGTGGGAGCGCATGACGCGCTTTTCTTGGAAAGCCTTTCGCACACTGCTTGGCGTCCCGGGCAATCCGGTGGAATTCATCGATTCATATCAATTGTCGGATCGGCCGATCGAACGGCGAGTCTGGCTGCCCGATCCGATGGTGACAGGAAGCTTTGCTACAAAAGGGCAGCCACAGCAGAACAGCGAGTTCGCCCGTTACAGTGATCGCATCAGGGACATCGTGCCTCAAGCGCAGCCTTTGATACAGGAGGACATCCCCTTTCCGGTCGCTTACGCCACGCGCACGTCACAAATGCACTTCAACTTCACCAGCTACGCACACATCCTGATGAGCGAATTCTTCGCCCGCGGCGGCCAATACGTGTCTCGAACCTTTCATAGCCCGGCGGAAATGGGAACGCTGAAAGAGAAGGTTGTAATCCACTGCACCGGCTACGCAGCACGCGACCTTTGGCAAGATAAAACAGTCATTCCGGTGCGCGGACAGACAGGCTGGCTCGTGCCTCAGCCTGAAGCCAAATACGCTGTGCGCTACCACAACGTATCCCTGCTTTCCAAAACCGACGGGGTCGTGGTCATGAATACAAACCCTGATATTGGAGACATGCTGGGCGTCGGCGAAAGCCTAGAATTGCCGCGGCGCAGCGATATTGAAGCGGGGCTTACGCTGATCGCGCCGGTCTTCGCCAGCCGGGAGCGTGACGCGTGAAGTTCCGAGACCTGCGACTGCTCCTGGTTCTGTCGATCCCGGCCCTGATCGCGGCGGCGCCCGCCGCCAAGACGCCAGGCGGCTTATACTCCGATGCGCAAGCGGTGGCTGGCGGCGTGCTTTACAGCGCACATTGCGCCATCTGCCACGGACGAATGCTTGAAGGCACGTTTGAAACGCCGGCGCTTCAAGGCCGCTTTATCGCCAATTGGAGCAATGCCCCGTTAAGCGCGATGTTCGATTACATCAGAAACGCCATGCCACAATCTGCGCCCGGCTCGCTTGGATCCGATGAAAACGCCAAGATACTGGCCTTTTTGCTCAAGATGAATGGCTTCCCCAGCGGCGGCCAGGAACTGTCTCCAGCCCAGACGGCGTCAATGCGCATGCTGAAACCAAGCGTGGGAAAGGCGGCAGCGCCTAACAAGTAATGGCGTGAAGGGGGCTGCTCGTGAAATGAATTCGCCCAAGCCTTTACGCTGACATTTTGAGCAAGTCTCAACGGCCGCACCTGCCTCCGTATTCAGGAATTGCTTACACGCCACGCGCCTGTTGAATTACCCGGCAGAGGTTAAGAGCCTGACGGGGTTTCGAAAATGGAGATGGTGACGGGCGCCGGCTTCCGGCGTAGTGCGCGTTGATGCGCGCTGGCCGGCCAAACGTGGTAAGCGACGATGGTTGCAAGCCTCAATGGCAAGCGGACCGATTCTATGGAAAATCTTTGGCTGCCCAATCCTATCGCCAAAGATCGGCCAGAACGCCAAGCGAGCTGATAGGCGCTCTTGCTGCGATCGCTTTGTCCGGCCTGCTGCTCCTCATTGATTTGCTTTCCGATCGCCAGGACGAACTTCTAAATGTCTCCGCGATACTTGGCGAATTTGGCGCGGCCGCAGCCATATTTATGTTTCTTCTGCAGCAACGCCGAAACGGTTCTGTCGAGCGCGAAACCGTCGCGGAGCTGGCTTCTCTTGAGGGCGCAAAAGCCGCGGCTGAATCAGCCAACCGCGCCAAGAGCCGTTACCTTGCCGGGGTCAGCCATGAGGTCCGCTCGCCGCTTAACGCAATATACGGCTATGCGCAGCTTCTTGAGCGAAGCGGCGGCGTCGACCCCCGCGAGGCCGGGCGCGCGATCGGCCGCTCTGTAGAACATTTGATCAATCTGGTTGAAGGCCTGCTCGACATCGCGCAACTCGAGTATGGAGTCCTTCGCATTCGTAATGATGAAGTCAATCTTCGCGCCTTCCTCGATCAGATCGCCGCGATCATGCGGCCTGAGGCGCGCGCCAAGAATCTTGCCTTCGTTTACGATTCGCCAGCGCATTTACCCGATCTGGTCCGCATGGATCAAAGCCGCGTACGCCAAGTCCTGATCAACCTTCTTATCAACGCTATCAAATTCACCCAACGCGGCTCGGTGAATTTTAGCGTTCGCTACGCGGGCCAGATAGTTACGTTCGAAATCCGCGATACCGGACCCGGAATTGCACCCGAGGACCAACAGCGCATCTTTGAACCCTTTCAGCAGGGCGCTGACGCAGACGGCACGGCCGGCCCTCAGGGACGGCTCGCGCCGCAAGGCGCAGGTCTGGGTCTGGCCATAGCCCGCACGATCGTTGAGATCCTGGGCGGTAAGATGGAGCTCGAAAGCGAGCTTGGCGTCGGCACATGCTTTCGCGTGAAACTGATGCTCAGCGAAGTGAGTGGGCGGCTTACCTCTGCGGCATCGACGCGCCGACGCTGCGGGTACGAGGGCGGTGATCGCGCACTTTTACTCGTTGAGGACGATAAAGATCAGCGCCTTGTACTAGAACGCCTCCTTCAGTCTGTCGGCTTTAAGGTTCAGGTAGTAGACAATGGCGAGGCCGCGCTTGCTCTGCTCGCGACGGAAATGTCCGATCTCGTCTTGATGGACCTTAGCCTGCCGGGCATGTCCGGCCTCGAAGCGAGCGCCCAGATCCGGGAGCAGTTAGGCGACCGCATCCGCATCGTCATGTTGTCAGCCAATAGCGAAGAGCGGGTGCACGCCCATTCCAAGGCGCGGCCTTACGATCGCTTCTTCGTAAAACCGGCTGAGTTCGAAACTTTGATCGAAACGATCGGCGAACTTTTGTCGCTGACATGGACGTGGGACGCGCATGATCAAGCGGAAACGCCCCAGGTTTTGTCGGTGCCCGCGGCAAAACCTCCATTCAGTGAGCACGCCTGGCAGCACATCGCGCGCATGAAAGAATATCTACGGATCGGATACGTCCGCGGACTCGATCATGAAATCGAAGCGCTTGAAAAAGCCGCCCCCGACGCGGCGCACTTCACCGGCCGGCTAAGTGACTGCCTGCACCGTTACGATCTCGCGCGCATGGCTCGGCTGCTTGAGGATATGTGAACGTTATGCTGTTGCCCGCTTATATGAACACCATTCTTGTTGTGGACGACGATCCAGATTGCCTGCGCTTTCTGACCGACGCCCTCGAACTAGCAAACATGTCGGCTCTGGTCGCGACATCTGGAGGAGCGGCGCTCCATCTGCTGAACAGGATCGTGCCGGATCTAATCTTGATGGACGCGATTATGCCCGACCTAGACGGCTTTGAAACCACACAGAAAATCAAATCTAACCCTGACATGTGTGGCGTGCCGGTCATTTTCATGACCGGCCTTACCGAGGCCGAACATGTGGTCGAAGCGTTCGAGGTCGGCGGCATCGACTACGTGCGCAAGCCGATTGAACTGTCGGAGCTTATGGCTCGGGTGCGGGCGCACCTGAATCAGAGCCGCGCGCTCCAAGCTAGCGTTGCCGGCCTCGATGCAACGGAAAGACCAATCCTCGCGACCGACGCCGACGGCAGATTGCTTTGGTGTACGTCACGCGCCGAAGAAGCCATCGTGCGTATTGCGCCAAACTGGCGGCGCGCCAACTCGCAACTCCCCGTCGAGGTGCAAACTCAGATCGCGAGGCTGCTCACGCCCGGCAAAAGTGCGGGCGCCTCTGTGCGCATACGACAGATGAGCGAAGGCGATGAACTCGAGATGACCGTGATCGCACGCTACCGGCATAATGAAGTGCTTATCCGGCTTAGCGAAATCAGAGCCGACGGCGGTCTCATTCGATTGCAAGAGCGACTGGCTTTGAGCCGCCGGGAAGCCGAAGTGCTGCTTTGGGTTAGCTACGGAAAAACCAACCGTGACATCAGCGAAGTGCTGGATATTAGCCCGCGGACCGTCACGAAGCACCTGGAGCGCATCTTTGACAAAATTGGCGTAGAGACACGATCGGCGGCGGCGGTAGTCGCCACACGCCTCATCGCTCATTAAGCTGGCGGTTGGCGGAGTTTCGCCATTTACTTCCCCTTCGGCGTCTTCGCCGCAATCGCCTCGATTTCAATCAGGTAATACGGGCCTACGAGGCCAGCGACCTCAAATGTTGAGCGCGCCACTGTGTTTGGATTTTCTGCAGTGCCAAAAAATTGGCGAAAGCCCTCATTGGCGCCGGCAAAGTCCATTTTTCCGAGGCGGGGATCGGCGGCGACAAACAAAGTCAACTTGACAAGGTCCGACATGGCATAACCTTGGGACTCAAGGACCTTTTTGATTTTCATCAGCACGCTGACGGTCTGGGTTTTTGTATCCCCCATTTCATCGAGGCTCTTAACCTCGCTCATCGGCTTTGTCGGATTGATTGGCGAAGCCAACTGACCAGAGACAATAAACGTCTCCATATTCGCACTTACGCGCACGCCGTCGAGAATAAGAGCGTTGGGATTTCCCTTGATGCGATTTACCTCTGAATACGCTGCTGTAGAAAACATGGTGCATGCAAGCATAACAGTGAAAGCAGCGACATGCGTTGCGTATCGCTGCGCAGAATATTTTTTTGCCATTTTCATACCCGCAGCCATTTGCGTACGCGCAGAAAGTGAAGAGGCGCACTCTGCAAGCCAATACGCACAAATGCGTATGGGCGGCGGCAATCCGGTTTGATCAGCTGAATCAGCTAACAGGCCAATATGCGCTCAGCAAAAAATGACTCTGTATTGTGTCGGGCTAATTCGTCCAGCGCAAACACAGCGAGGCGCACAACTAACGGGGAATTCGCAGATGAAATCTAGCCACAGGCTTATGTATACTTTGCTTCTCGCCACCAGCGCCTTGCCGTCGCTGGCGTTTGCGCAAGCCTCCTCGGCGCCGAGTGACGCAAGCGCGGGTCAAGGCGAAGATATCATCATCACCGGAACACGCGCGCGCGGCGTGCAAGCGGTCGACAGCGCCGCGCCGATTCAAATGGTAAGTGAAGCCGCCATCGAGCGAGTCGGCGTGCCAAACCTAAATCAGGCTTTGACGCGGCTAGTGCCGTCCTTCCAGGCCCAGACGCAAGGCACGGACATGGCGAGCTTCTCGCTAAGCGCGCGTTTGCGGGGCATCAACCCCAACCACACGTTGGTGATGGTCAATGGAAAGCGGCGTCATGGCAATTCCATCTTGCAAGTCGTCAACAGCGCCTTCGGCGGCTCAGCGGCGCCAAGCATCGATTTGATACCGCCGGATATTGTTGAGCGTATTGAAATTCTTCAGGATGGGGCCGCAGCTCAATATGGCTCAGATGCAATTGCGGGCGTCATAAACATAATCCTGAAATCGGATCGATCGGGTGGCACGATCAGGAGTTCTGTTGGCCAATACTACGATGGCGAGGGCCTTACCAAAAGCGTAAGCGGCAATTTTGCGCTGCCCGTTGGTGAAAATGGCTTCCTCGACATCAGCCTGTTCCATCGGTGGAACGACTATACGACGCTTGGCGAAGGCCAGACGACTGTACGAAATGTCGATGGCTCGACCGTCAGACTGACCGGCGCAAACACCAGGTTCCAGTCAATCTACGATACTCTTAACGCGCGGAACGGCACGGCGAACATCAACGGCGGGCAGCCGAAATCAGAGCTGGACATCGCCTTTTACAATTTCGCTTACGATTTCGGCGTGGTCGAAGCCTATTCATTTGGCAACGTGTCCTTCCGGCATGGCTGGGCTTTGCAGGGCTATCGCCCGCCCAACCGCATTTGCGTCGCCGGGACGAGCGCAAGCCCCACTAACCCGGCCACCTGTTTTGAGCCAACCGTGACCAACGGCATGGTGCCGCTGATTGAGGTCGAGCAAGACGAGTTCTCGCGTACAGGAGGCCTGCGCGGCGATATCGGCGGATGGAACTGGGATCTCTCAAATACTTATGCGGAGGACCAGGCGAACATCTACACCACGGGATCAGCCAACGCTTCGCTGTGGGCGGATACTTATGTCGCCGCGGCGCAAAGCAGCTCGACAACGGATCGCGCCTTTACGCCCCGCGATTTCTATGATGGCTCGTTCGTATTCACGCAGTCGACCTCGACGCTCGACATGAGTAAGGAATTCGGCGTTGGCCTTGAGGATCCGCTGACTTTCGCATTCGGCGCGGAATACCGGAAAGAAAATTATCAGATTCTGGCGGGAGACGACGGATCACGTTACGTCGAAGGCGGGCAATCTTTTCCCGGGTACGCGCTAAGCGACAGGACAAATGAGGAGCGTGACGCCAAGGCGGTCTACGCAAACGTCATCGTCAAGCCAGTGTCCGATTGGAGCATCGATATCGCTGGGCGGTACGAAGACTACAGCGATTTCGGCGATACGACGATTGGAAAAATTACCAGTCGGTACGACTTCACGCCGGCTTTCGCTGTTCGCGCAACCGCGAGCACCGGATTTAGAGCGCCGACAATGGCTGAATCGTTTTATTCAGCCACCAACGTCGCACCGACCAGCGCCACAATTCAGTTGGCTCCTAACTCCGCTGGCGCTGCTTCGGCCGGCTTCAGTTCTCTCAAACCAGAAAAATCGACCAATTATTCAGCCGGCTTCGTGGTGCGGCCGACATCAAAGCTGATGGTCACGCTTGATGGCTATTTTATTAAGATCGACGATCGCATCGTTTCTTCGGGCCAGATCACTGGGCAGCGCAGTGGCGTACAGGTTCTTACGCCGCTTATTAATGGCCAAACACCCTATGCTCTTGTTACAAACGCCATTGCGGCCAGCGGCAAGCAGATAGATCCGACCGTGCTTTCAACGGGGACGTTGTCGATCCAAACCTACACCAACGGAGTTGACACAGAAACAGTCGGCGCCGAACTGGCGGCGCGCTACCCAATCGATATGGATATCGGACGCCTCGACCTTACGTTGGGCATGAATTACAACAACACGGTCGTTACTGAAAATAGACTGGGGTCGCTGTTTAACGCCCAAGGCAGATCGTTCCTTGAAACGGTTTCGCCAAAATTCAAAACGACTCTCAGCGCGCTTTTCACGACCGGCCCGTTCAGCGCTAACTTTCGTGCAAACTACTACTCTCAATCGAAGCAATTGACGACACCGGCGATCAATACCACAGTCACCCTCAGCGGTGGTTATTATGAAGCGATCGTAAAACCCGCCACCATCTTTGACCTCGAGCTTGGTTACGACATTACAGAAAAAGCCAATTTTGCAATTGGCGCCAATAACCTGTTCGACAAGAAACCACAGACTCCGGGACTTATCCCGACGTCAGATATACCAGCCGGGTCTTCTTATCCGAACAACGGCACTTCGCCGTACATAAATGGCTCTACCACTATCAACGGAGAGTATGCGGGCGGGCCTTACGGCAGCAATGGCGGGTACTATTACGCCCGTCTGACATACGATTTCTGATGTGAAGGCGGCGGCTCCCTGTGGCCGTCGCCTCGGTGCAAATGTAGCGAGAGAGTATGTGGATGCGAGAAATTTTTAGCGCCAGTGCGATGATCGCCGTTTTTTCTGTGTGCGCCTGCGCAACGGCCCCCGTCGCGGAAAAGCCCGCGATCACCAGAACACTCAACGCTCCGACGGCGACAATATCGAGCGTAGTCGACGTTCCGGCGGGCAGTCGTCTTGTCTATCTTTCCGGCTCGGTCGCGTCACCACCAGATCCTGCCAAGCCCGACGAACTTGGTGATACGGCAGCGCAAACCAAAAACATTCTTGCAAAGATCAAAACATCGCTTGAGAGCGTTGGCCTGACGATGGGCGATGTAGTGAAGATGACTGTGTTTCTTGTCGGCGTGCCCGAGAACAATGGGCAAATGGACAGCGCGGGCATGAATACGGTTTTCAGGACATTTTTCGGCACAGCCGAGCAGCCTAACCGGCCGGCTCGATCGACCGTCCAGGTCGCCCGGCTCGGCCGTCCCGCCGTTCTGGTTGAAATTGAAGCGATTGCCGCTAAAGCGCCTTAACGGCGGCGATCGCGGCGTTTTCGGCTCCCGCTGGCCGTCAACACCGCATTGATGTTTGGCGATTAGCCGCATTTGGCACAAAGGAAACCTCTATATGACGGAGGATAATCAGCTCAAACGGCGCGATCTATTGAGCATGATCGGCATGTTTGGCGGATCGATTGCTTTGTACAATGCTATGACCGCGTTGGGACACGCTGAAGAGTCGCGTTTTAGTAGTCCCATCAACCTTTCTGGCGCACCGAAGGGCAAGAGCGTTGTCATCCTTGGCGCCGGACTTGCTGGCTTGGTGGCGGCGTATGAATTAAAAAAAGCTGGCTACAGGGTACAAGTTCTTGAATATCAGGATCGCGCTGGCGGAAGATGTTATTCTGTCCGTGGCGGCGACAAAATCGTTGAAATCGGCGGGACGACGCAGGTTTGCGAGTTCGCGCCGGGTAATTACCTGAATCCCGGACCCTGGCGTATTCCGCACCATCATCGCGCGCTGCTGCATTACTGCAAGGCGCTTGGCGTGGAACTTGAGCCATTTATTCAATACAACCAAAACTGCTTCGTCCATAATTCACGCGGGTTCGGCGGCAAGCCGCAGCGCTACAAGGAATTGGCCGTCGATTTCAAAGGCCACACGTCGGAACTGTTGAGCAAGGCGCTTAAAGCCGGCGCGCTCGATCAGAACGTTTCAAAGGAAGACAAGGAAAAGCTTGTCGAAGCGCTGAGGGAATGGGGCCTGCTTAATGCCGATCTCAGCTACGCATCCAGTCTGCGCGTCTCTACCCAGCGCGGTTACAATCGGGCTCCTGGCGGCGGGCCTGAAGGCGCGCCAACGCCTTCGAAAATCAACTCGCTGTCTGATGTGCTTTCGTCAGGCGTGTGGACGCAGATGAGCTTCTATTTCAACTATGTGATGCAAACCACGATGTTCCAGCCCAAAGGCGGGATGGACATGATCGGCAAAGCCTTCGCTAAGCAACTACCCCGCGAGGTGCGTCTCAACACCAAGGTCACGCGCATCGCACAAGACGCGAGCGGCGTTACAATCAACTGGAGCGACGCAAAGAATGGGCAGGCCGGCGTCAGCAAGGCCGATTTTTGCTTGAACACAATCCCGCTTCCCGTGCTGAGCCAACTCGACATACAAGTAGGCCCAGCCATGAAGGCAGCGATCAGCGCAGTGCCCTTCAGTCCGCAGGTCAAGATCGGGCTCGAAATGCGCCGGCGCTTCTGGGAGGACAATTACGCGATTTATGGCGGACACAGTTTCACTGATCAGCCGATCCAGCTGATCTCCTATCCCAACAATAATATGCACAAAAGCGGACCTGCCGTGTTGCTCGGCGCCTTTGCAAGCAACGCCAACGGTCTACTGCTCGCCGGCATGACGCCCGCCGAACGAATAGAGTCGGCGCTGCGCCAGGGGTCGGTTTTTCATCCGGCTGAATATCGTAAGGAGTTCATGAACGGCGTCTCCTTCGCATGGAGCCGAATGCCATGGATTCTCGGCTGCACTTCGCGCTGGACGGATGCATCGCGAAGCGAACACTATAAAAATCTGACCGCGATGGACGGCCGGATCGTTTTGGCGGGAGAGCATGCATCCTATTACGGCGGCTGGATGGAAGGCTCCCTGCTTTCGGCGTTAGATGCGATCGCTCGCATACATGAACGCGCTGTAGCAGCGTGAGAGATTCACGTTTCAACTATCGAGGAAAATTTCTTACCGATACCGGCCCACCGGAGATTTCAACCATGGTCCAAAAAATTGCCGGGCTGATAACGTTCGCCATGGCGCTGGTGCTGGCGGCATCAGGCGCGCATGGCCAAGCAGACTCCGCCGGAAGCAGCGTTAGCACTAATGAAATCTCATCCGACGGCAAAGGTATCTATCAGCAGATGTGCCAGGCTTGCCATATGGCTGACGCCAAGGGCGCGGTAGGCGCGGGCGCTTCCATCCCTGCGCTCGCCGGAAACGCCAACCTTTCTGAAAAAGGATTTCTCGTAAAAATGCTTCTGGACGGTCGCGGCGGAATGCCGGGATTTAGCGATGCGCTGAGTGAGAAACAAATCGCCGCTGTCGCCACTTACGTGCGCAGCCACTACAACTCATATTCCGGCCCGGTGACAGAAGCCGATGTGAAGCAATTCGTAAAACCAAAAGATCCGCCGTCGCCGGAATAACGGTATAGTATCGCGCGCAACCTAATTGGTTTCGCGAATCTCCTTTACTTCAGCAGCAGTGACCAGGTCCGTGTACTTATTTCCCATATGCGCGCGAGTATAATTCACGACATCAGCAACCTGCTGATCGCTCATCATCGACCCAATAGGCGGCATGCCGTTAAGGCCTTTCAGGATGACCATTACCGAATAGGCGCCGGTTGCGAGGCGGGGGTTATTTGCGAGGGCTGGATAGCGCCCCGCCCCCTCAGCGCCTTTGCCGTCCGGCATATGACAGGCAGCGCAAACACGACGATACATTTTCTCCCCGTCAGTCTCGGCGAACGTGGTGCGTGCAACGAAGGCGCCATCCGCGGCGTCTTGCGCCTCCCATGACGGCGCTTTTGCGGGGCTCGTTTGGGAGTGGGCGACGGCCATAGTTGCGGTGCATACAACTAGCAGAACCAAAGTAATTTTTTTCATGTCAGCTCGCCACGACCCGCGCGTGAAGGCGCGTGATTGCATCTATTGCAGAAGTAATGCCGCCTTCTATCCACCCGCCGTAATAAGACGCGTGTTCGCCCGCAAGCAAAACCCGCCCATCCATCTTGCAAAGGTTCTCGTAATGGTTGGCGCGCGCGCTTTCAGACCAGGTTCCAAAGCAACCCAACACCCACGGCACGCGATGCCATCCGACAGCAACGCCGTTCATGAATTCCGATTTGTATTGCGTATGAATTTTCGAACCCCACTCAAGCACGCGCGCTATGCGCTGTTCAGGCGCTAACGCGGTGAGTTCATATCCCGTCGCCCCACCTACGTAGCATCCAAGCAGAACGCCTGGTCCCTTGGCTCCGTAATTCGTGCTGGGATAGCTGATCTGGCTGTTCGGAAGATCGGTATAGGTTATGCCGCCATAGATGAACTCATCCTGCTCCCAAAAGCGGCGTTTGAACTCAAGCCCGACCTTTACGCTGGTGGAATAGGGAACGGCGCGGATCGCGCTGGCCAGTTCGGGGCTCGAATCCATTTCGATCTGAGAAAGCACCGGCAGTGGAATAGTGCATAGGCAATAATCCGCACTTGCATTCATTACCTTACCCGACTTGGTATCGGTGAAAGTAACCGTGACTGAATTTTCTCCCTGCTTGATCGCTGTAACTTTACTGTTCCGGCGCACAAGATGGCCGACCGCGCGCTCGAAGCCTCTGGCCACCATTTGCATGCCGCCGACTGGCTGGAAAATGGTGTACTGATGATCCCAGGTGAGGTTAGTGGCGATGTTGCGCCACGCGCCCGAGCGCAGCACCGTCTCAAGCGTCATGGGCTCTGATGGTATTGGCTGAGCGGTCAAACCGCCGCCAGCATCTTTCTCCCAACCGCGCCGATTGCTTGAAGGCTGACCTTTCACATAGCGGAAATCCTTGTCGAGCGCTCCCCAGCTTCGCAGGGCCTCGAGCAGGATTTCGCCATCCTCCTTGGTGATCCGGTCGTTCAGCGCACCCTGCCGGACCGACTTCGACAGCAGCTCGCCGACATAACCGTAAAAATCGGCTTGGACATGCCGGTAGCGCTGCGGCTTTCCGCCGAATGCATTCTTCGAGTGGACGTAGGCATTATAATTGGTTTGTATGAAGGGTTCGAGCGCGACGCCAAGCTCATGGCAATAATGCATCAGGCCGTAATGATGCCATGGAATGCGCCACGGGCCGGGATTAATGTAATTGCCCGGTGCAAACTGGCACCGCTGCGTGGCGCCGCCGAGTTCAGTGTAAACATCGCCGCCGTAGAGCGACCATGCGCGCCCGCCGAGGCGATTGTTGTATTCCAAAATCTGAACTTTATAGCCCGCACGGCTAAGCTCCAGCGCTGCAGTCATGCCCGCCACGCCAGCGCCAAGAATTATAATAGAGGCGCCTTTCGCACCGCCCTCAAGTTTGACAGGCCCCTTGAATGTTGAGGCCCGCGCTTGATCAAGGGCGGTCATGGCCATGTACATCGCCGATGCGCCGGCGGCTTTTCCCACCATGGCCAACAGGCTGCGCTTTGTTAGCTGCGGCGCGGGCACATCTTCCATGAAGAACCTTGTTGGCTGTCGTCCGGTGGGATCCAACCGTATTTCAAAGGCTTACAGTTGGACCTCGTAGAAGCGCCAGCAAGTGCTTAAGTCGTGCGCCCCGACGAGCATGGCGGTCTCAGCTCTTCGCCCTCAATACGTCATTTCGCTTATTGGGAAAGCGATGCGACACGCGCGTGCAGTTTGCGCGCTCAGAGGGGCGATACTAAAAGCCAACCCTCTCCTCGACGTTCGCTTCCACTTCCGCGCGCGTATACCACAAGGTGCGGAACGTCTTCTCAGCCATGAAGTTCAGTTGATCGCTACGGTGCTGCGTGCCGGGTTGTGTCGAGCTGCCATAGCTCATCAACCCCACTGCTTTGATCGGCGTAGAGAATTCCACCATCGCGACCCAGGTCTCGCCATGTACAGGAACACGCGTACCGTTCTGCATCGCGCCCCACGAAATAACACGGAAAACACCCAGGTTGCCGAACCCGCCATTACCAGGAACAGAAACGGCGCCGCCAAGACTGAAGCGGGAGACCTCCCCGAAGGGGCGGTCAATCCGCCCGTACAATTTTATCGTTTCTCCGATTGCAGCCTTCAACATGGCGACTGCCTGGCCTTGGTCCATTATTCCGGATGGCGTTGAGATGGGCGCCTCTTCAGACCAGGGTATCTTGAAATTTGTTTCGCTCTGAAACGTCGGCCCCGCAAACTTGCGGGCAAAGGTCTCGAAGAGAAGAGCGGCTCTGGCGTCCCCGTCGTAACGCCGGTTCCATGCCGCCAACAAAGCCGCAGCCTCTTGCACAGCAGGATCGGGATCGCGCAAAGCAGCCGTGATCAAATCGTCAAGGACGCGATCGGCCAGGAGTGCGCGCGTGTTGAGTTTACGCGCTTGAAAGTCTTCGAAAGATATCTTCTCAGCGTTAGCAAGAAGATGATTGGAGTGCTGCGCCCGCAACGAGAGCGGTCCGTTGTTGGCCATGTATGGCGGATAGTCTTCGTAGCGAAGTTTTGCGGGATAGGTGGAGAGCCACGGCGGATCATTGGTATTTTGCACATATCCTGAGGCCGGATCGCTCACCTTTGGCAGGTCATCGTATGGATGCACGCCCTTCCATAAAGTGTTGGACGTATCGCCAGGGACTAAGCCAGACCAAAACCGCAAATCGCCTTCCCTGTGTTTGGGAAGGATGCCGTTATAAAGATATTGTACGTGCCCTTCCTTGTCTGCATAGATGATATTGAACGAAGGAACCTGCACCCGTTTCATCACCGCCTGATATTCGGCAAAGTTCGCGGCTTTACTCATGTCCCAATATTGCAGGAGGGCGCCGGGGCGATCCAAGCCGGCGACACGCAGCGCCACAATCTTTCCGTCACGCCGCGTGAAGGCTGGGCCATGCACGCTTGATTGCACTTCGAACGTCTCTGGCTTCAGGCTTCCATCCGTTTGAAGCACCTTGTAGGTCTTGGCGACCGATGAAAACGGCCGCACTTTGCCATCAAACAGGTAGCCTCCTGGAACCGTTTTCAGTTCGTAATTCGTCGCCCCGAGAACACCGTTGACCGTGTTGGTAAAACCCATCCGGTCGTTGAACATGAAGCGCAGCACCGGCAAGCCCACCTGCGTGGCGCCATACGCATGGAAACCGGGCGAGTTCAGGTCGACTTCCATATACGTGTAATAGCTCGGGGCCCAGGGAAGGTGCGGGTTAGCTAGGAGCATCGTATTTCCACTGGCCGATTTCCTGGGCATCACGGCCCAAGCATTAGAGCCCGCCTCGTCGTTAGCATTCAGCGTGCGCGCTTGCGGCGCTACATAGATATAATTCATAAGGCGATGGGCGTGCGCCATGACATCGACGCCGGTGATCGGCAAAACCTGGCGCATAGCCGGATCGAGCTTGTCCGGATGCGCACGGCCATACGCCGTCATGCCTGCAGCGAACGCGTCCAGATTGCTGCGAAAGCGCCGCGGCTGTCGTTTGTACCAAGAAGCCGCGCGATCATAGATTCCGTTTGCGATCACCCACCGGTCCGACTCCGCCTCGCCCGCTCCCCAATATTCGGCGGCTCTCCCGCGGGCTTGACCGTAAAGTTTCAAGACCAGGTCGCCATGGTTTTTCACCGTGGCGTAGCCAAACCCGTAAAACATGCTCGCTTCGTCCGCGCCATAGATGTGCGGTACACCATACCGATCAAACAAAATCTCACCGTTGTAGTCTGGCGCGCCAAACACAGGCGCTGACGAACAGGTCAGCATCAGAACAAGAGCGGTGCTCAAATTACGGAGCGACATGATCATTCTCACCGGCTGTGGGCGGCGTGGGCGCCGCACCGAAACCCATTCCAAGATTACAGTTAGAGCATTTTCCAGCGAAGTGGATGCGGTTCGTCGTCAGAAAATGCGGCCACACAAAAATCTAGAGCAGGCGCCGGTTTCGTGAGCAAAGTTAGTTGACGGCGGGCTGGTCCAACTGGGCTGTTGCCGCTTCAGTGGACGCCACACCGCCCATGATGCTTTCTGGCCGGCGGCGCGGGCGCACTTCCACGAAAAATAAGGCATCCCGATCGTCGCTGGCGCAGGCGATGCGCAACAACTTTCCCGACGCCAAAGACACGCTCTGCCCTGTCGGCTTTGTCGCGGAGCTGCGCCTGAAATCCGACCAGGCAGCAACGTTCCGCCATTGCCGCAGACAACAAGCATCGCCGAAGCGATGGACCTGCTTAACCCCCAGGCCAGCCATCGAACCAAGCGCCGCGGTGTTGAGTCGTCCGCGCAGATCAAAGCCGATAGATGGGAGCCTCTCCGCCAGGCTGAAGCGCCTGCGCCTCCGCCCGGCATTAGAGCCGGGATGCAATCAAGTCCGCGTACGGTCCAGCCAGCGCATCGCAGGTGTGGCGCTTATGCCGTGAACCACGATGGACACGAGCACGACCAGACCAGTGATCGCCCACAGCCGCTCACTTGATGCAAACTCACCGTGATTGACGCCGTAGGCGATGTAATAAAACGACCCGATGCCGCGAATGCCAAAGAAGGAGATCAGGGCGCGCTCCTGGGCGGGATGACCCGACCCGATGAGTGATATCCATCCCGCCAGCGGCCGGATTAAGAACACGATCGCAAGCGCTGCGAGGTAGTCGGGCCACGTCAGGTTGGCGAACAGTCCGGTTGCAATGGCCCCGCCGAACAAGACGAGCACGAGCATCATCAACAGACGTTCGATCTGTTCGGAAAAATCGTGCAAGGCTTCGTGATATTGGTGATTGCGTTCGGTATCGCGCAGCACGAGAGCGGCGACAAACACAGCAAGAAATCCGTAACCGTGTAAAATCTCTGTGCTCGCATAGGCCACAAAAGTTGCGCCAATCGCGACAAGCCCATCGCGTGTCCCCGACAATTTCGAGCGCGACCTGCCAAAGGTGAGCCAGCCCAAGCCGCGCCCGACCAGCCATCCCGTGCCGACGCCGGCCAAAACGCGCCACAAAACATCAACCAAGAGCCAGCCGCCGAGCATAGAGGGGGCTGGCCATGCGCCCGATGATGCTGCGGCCAATCCGAAAACCAGCGCAAGGTGCACAAAGGGAAACGCAAGTCCGTCATTGAGGCCGGCTTCTGATGTCAGCGAGAACCTGACCTCATCCTCCTCTCCCGATCGGGGCTTTCCGACCTGCACCTCTGAAGCCAGAACGGGGTCCGTCGGCGCCAGCGCGGCGCCAAGCAACAACGCCATCGCCACTGGAAGATTCAATGCATAGACGGCGAGGAGCGTGACCACGAGAATTGTGATCGGCATCGCGACGCCGAGCAGCCGCCAAGTCGACGCCCACGACCGCAGGCCAATCTTGCGATCGATTTTTAGCCCCGCGCCCATGAGGGAGATGATGATAACCGCCTCGCAGAGTTTTTCTACGATGGTGTCGTAAGTGCGCGGGTCGGGATCGAACCGCAGCCACCCAAGCCCAAAGATACCTGCCCCTAGCCCCACACACACGATCGACAAAGATAAAGGTATCGTCTTCAGCGCGAGCGGGAGCCACGCCACCAAAAGCACGATAACGCCCAGCCCCAGCAAGAAAGCGATGTACGGATCAAGCATTCGGCGCTTCCCGCGCGCGCAATAGAAGAGGCCGGTTCAAGTGGTGATCGCTGTTCGGGATTTAGACAAGAGCAGCTCCAGTGCGCGCGCGCATTTCGGGATATTCGGCATCCTTGGCGCACTTGTCGTCTTGTGGGCCCAACGCGGCAATTGGCCGAAAGTTTCGTGGCGTTGATGTCGTACAGTACAAATCACGGCCGCACGTCGTGATCGCCGGCTTCATGCGCGTCAGCGACCAACGACAGTTCGTCCAGCGTTAGGACGCGTGAAAGCGTTGCCCGAACTACGGCCCGATGCGTCGTCGCAAGCATCACCAGCGGTGATGCTTGCTAAGCCAAATCTTGTGCGATAGCGCTCGGCTGAGCTTTCGGGAGAAGCGCAAGCATGAAGACGCGCGCCGCAATCGCATTCGAAGCCAGGAGGCCGCTTGAAATCGTCGAGGTCGACCTAGAAGGCCCAAAGGCCGGCGAGGTTCTGGTCGAGATCAAAGCCACTGGCGTGTGCCACACCGACGCTTACACCCTCGACGGACTCGATAGCGAAGGCATTTTTCCCTCCATCCTCGGCCACGAAGGCGCAGGCGTTGTGGTGGAAGTAGGCGCCGGCGTCAGCAGCGTAAAGCCAGGCGATCACGTTATCCCGCTCTACACGCCCGAATGCCGCCAGTGCAAAAGCTGCCTCTCCGGCAAGACCAATCTTTGCACCGCGATCCGCGCGACCCAGGGCAAGGGGTTGATGCCAGACGGCACGAGCCGCTTTTCCTACAAGGGTAAGGCGATCGCGCATTATATGGGCTGTTCAACATTCTCGAACTACACAGTGCTGCCGGAAATCGCGGTGGCGAAAATTCGCACCGACGCGCCGTTCGATAAGGCCTGCTATATCGGCTGCGGCGTCACCACCGGCGTCGGCGCCGTCACCAATTCCGCCAAGGTTGAGCCCGGCGCCAATTGCATCGTATTCGGCCTCGGCGGCATCGGCCTCAATGTGATTCAGGGCCTGAAGATGGTCGGCGCTGACAAAATCATCGGCGTTGATCTCAATGACGCTAAGGAAGACTGGGGCAAGCGTTTCGGCATGACCCATTTCGTCAACCCGGCGAACGTGAAAGGCGATCTTGTCGCTCACCTCGTTGAGCTGACCGGCGGCGGCGCCGATTACACGTTCGATTGCACCGGCAATACGCAAGTCATGCGCACCGCGCTTGAAGCCTGCCACCGCGGCTGGGGCGAAAGCATCATCATTGGCGTGGCCGAAGCGGGCAAGGAAATCGCCACCCGTCCGTTTCAGTTGGTAACTGGCCGTGTGTGGAAAGGCAGCGCCTTCGGCGGGGCCCGCGGCCGCACCGACGTGCCGAAAATAGTTGATTGGTACATGAACGGCAAAATCCAGATCGATCCGATGATCACGCACGTGCTGCCGCTTGAGCGTATCAACGACGCGTTCGACCTGATGCACGAAGGCAAGAGCATCCGCAGCGTGATCGTCTATTGATCATGGAACAGGGCGATTGGCGCCGCAGAAAAAAAAGGCCGCCGCCGGGTTATTACTTCGGGTCGATCGTCATCGGGCCCTGATGATAGATGTTCATCATGCCCGGCGGGCCGGACTTGTCGTAACCCATCAATATCTGCTGGCGAAATAGCGATGCTACGATCGAATTCACCGGCATTGGCGATTTCGTCAGGCGCGCCATCTCGCCGAGGATGTCCATGTCCTTCAACATCGTCGCCGCTTGACCGGGCGGATATTCGCCTTTGATCATGAACTGCGCGTGGAGCTTGCGGATCGGCGAGTCCGACCAGGAGCCTTCCAGCGCCTGTACGATCAGCGAGACATCCGCGCCTGCGCGATGGGCGTAATTCAGTGTTTCCGCCCACGCCGCCATCGTTGCGCAAAGCACGGATTGGTTCACCGTCTTCGCGATCTGGCCGGAGCCGGAATTGCCGACATGCGTCACGCGCGCCGCATACGCGCTCAATAGCGGCCGCACTCTTGCCAGCTCAGCTTCGTCGCCGCCAACGAACACGGCCAGAGCACCCTTCTCCGCGCCGACCCTGCCGCCCGACACCGGCGCGTCGAGCCAGCCCATGCCGGTCTCCTCGCGCAAACGCTCAGCCATCAGGCGCGAACGATGCGGATGAATGCTGGAATGATCGACCAGCACCTTGCCCGCGCTCGCGCCAGCGGCCACGCCGCCGGCGCCAAACACCGTCTGCTCAACGGCGTCCGTGTCCGTGATGCACAGAAAGACCACGTCGCATTTGCGCGCCAGATCGGCGGGCGAAGCGGCAAGCGTGGCGCCGCGATCGGTAGCGGGCTTCAGGCGCCCCGGCGTACGGCCCCAGACATACGTCTCGTGTCCCGCGTCAATCATGCGCACGGCCATCGGCTCGCCGATGTCGCCGAGGCCGATCCAGCCAACGCGCGGCATTATTGATTCCCCCGAAAATGTTCCGGGCGGGTGGTGGCGCCGAACGACGCAGAGCCGACAAGCGCGCGATATTTCTCGAACACGCGGCCGATCTTCTTCGCCGCCGGCGGCGTCCACGCCGCGAGCCGCGCCTGAATCTCCGTCTCATCAACTTCCAGCGTCAGCGCGCGCCGCGGAATATCGATCAGGATTGGATCGCCTTCGTGCACTGCGGCGAGCGGGCCGCCTCTTGAGGCTTCCGGCGACACGTGGCCGATCATCAAGCCGCGCGTCGCGCCGCTGAAGCGGCCATCCGTTACCAGCGCAACGCTCTCGCCCAACCCCTCGCCGACGATTGCGGCCGTCACGTCGAGCATTTCCCGCATGCCGGGCCCGCCATGCGGGCCTTCGTAGCGGATCACGACGATATCGCCCGGCTTGATTTTCTTCGCCAGCACCGCGGCCATAGCCGCCTCTTGTGTATCGAAAACCCGCGCGACGCCTTTCAGCAGCTGCGGCTCATGCCCCGCAACCTTCACCACCGCGCCCCCGGGCGCGAGGTTGCCGCGCAGGATCACGATGCCGCCCGTTGGCTTGCGCGGTTTGCCGGCCGGGAAAATCACGTCCTGTCCGGGCGTTTCCTTCACCTTGTCGGCTTCCTGCTTTAGCGTCTCGCCTGTGATCGTCGGCGATGCGCCGTCAATTAGCCCTGCTTCAATCAATGTGCGCGTCAACAACCCGCCGCCACCCGCTTCGTACAAATCGTAAGCGGAGTGACGCCCTCCCGGCAGCAGATTGGCGTAGACTGGCGAGCGGTCGCTGATCTGCTGGAACTCGTCGATCTCGAGCGGGATACCAGCCTCTTCGGCGATCGCCAGCAAGTGCAATACCGCATTGGTGGAACCGCCGCTGCTGCACAGCGCGACGATTGCGTTTTCGATCGAGCGGCGGGTGACGATCTTGCTGAAGCTGCGCCCATTGGCGAGCGCGTCGAGGATGATCCTGCCCGTGGCGCGCGCCGCTGCGTATTTGCCTTCGGCCACTGCCGGGATTGAATTGAAGCCCGCCGGCGAAAGCCCCATCACTTCCAGGATCATCGCCATCGTGTTGGCGGTGTATTGACCGCCGCACGCGCCAGCGCCGGGACACGCCGCGTCTTCCATCTCTTTCAGTTCAGCATCGCTGATCTTGCCCGCCGCATTGGCGCCGACGCCCTCGGTGACTTCGGCGAGCAGGATTTTCCGGCCGCGGTGTATCCCCGGCGCGATCGTACCGCCGTAGAGAATCATGCCCGGTATATCGAGCCGGGCCATCGCCATCGCCGCGCCCGGCAGCGTCTTGTCGCAACCGACCAGCGAAACCACCGCGTCGAAGCCATAGCCAACGCACGCCAGCTCAATAGAATCGGCGATGACTTCGCGGCTGACCAAAGAAGCGCGCATGCCCTCCGTGCCCATCGTGATCGCATCGCTGATGGCTACGGTGTTGAACTCGAACGGTACGCCGCCAGCATCACGTATGCCTTGCTTCAACGGTTCGGCGAGCGCGCGCAGATGGAAATTGCACGGCATCGTCTCAATCCAGGTATTGGCGATGCCGATGAACGGCTTGCCAATATCGGCGTCCGTAAGGCCGACAGCTTTGAACTGCGCCCGTGCGGGCGCGCGTTCCTTCCCCTCGACCATGATACGGCTGCGGTGTTTGAGATCCATGCGCGATCCTATTTGTATTCTGACCCGCGCGACAGATGGGTCCGCGCCTAGCCTGGTCTGGCAAGCACCCGCCGGACGAGTTGATCCAGCCTCAAGCGCCGGTGGGCGCTAGCGGTCACACGCCATCCCGCTAAGGTGCGTTGCATGACCCTGGGACGCACCACGCCAAATTGGATCATCGCCGTCGCTGCGATCGGAGCCATGCTTTACTGGCTACGCGACACCTTGGCGCCGTTCGCGCTGGCCCTGATCCTGTGGCTCGCCATCGATAGTTTCGCGGCGGGCATCAAGCGCATCTTCGGCTTTCTGCCGCGCTGGGCGGCGCTGACCATCTCCGTGGTCTTCATCCTCGGCTTCCTGACCCTTGTGTTCTGGGTGCTGATACGGAATATCGGCGTGTTCGTCGAAAACGGCCCGGTCTATCAGGCGCGGCTCGAAACAATCGCCGTGGGCGTGCAGAGGCGGCTGGGGCTTGGCGGCGAGACGTGGACGCTCAACGCGTTGCTCGCGCAGATCGGGCCTACCACGTTGCTGGTGCAGATCGCCGCCGCGCTGCAGACCGTCGTCAGTAACACCGTGCTGATCCTGATCTACCTGGCGTTCCTGTTTCCCTCGGCCGCCGCCTTCAAGCGAAAACTGCCGCATCTGGCCGCCACATCGCAGGGCCGGGCGCACGCCCAGGCGGTGATGGGTTCTATCCGCACCTCGATCCAGAAATACCTGATGATCCAGACGATCATGAGCGCGGTGATCTCGGTCGCGAGCTATTTTACGCTGCTGGCGATCGGCCTGCCCTACCCGAATTTCTGGGCGCTGCTGATCTTTGTGCTCAATTATATCCCGACCATTGGCTCGATCGTTGCGGTTCTACTGCCAACTCTGTTCGCACTGGTGCAGTTTGCCGGCTGGGGTCACGCGGCCGCGGTAGCGCTGGGTCTGCACGTGTGGCAGTTTGGCATCGGCACGTTTCTCCAGCCGCGGATGACAGGCGAAACGATGAACCTGTCCACCTTGGTCGTCGTGCTCTCGCTGGCGATCTGGGGGAGTCTTTGGGGCGTAGCCGGCGTGTTTCTCGCCGCGCCGCTCACCGTTCTGGTGATGATCGTACTGGCGCAGTTTCATCAGACGCGGTGGATCGCGGCGCTGCTCTCCGCCGATGGCCGGCCGCTCGGCCGCTCACCGCGCCCCGAGGATGCAGAGGACGCCGGTCCGATGCCAGATCAGCGGCTGCGATTTTGAACGCTTCAATTCTCACGAGATATACTCTCGGGGAAATATTCGGATCAGCAGAGAATTTCTCTAGCCGTCATCATGCTAGATCGTGATGGTTAGTTTTCTTTGGCTATGCCATAATTTGTCATCATCGCAGGCGGGCCAACGTGCAAGCGACGCCGCACATACGCACGGCAGCCACCATCGCGATATATTTCGTCGCGGCGGCAGTTTGCATCGCGCTTACGCGTTTTGGTGCGCAGGTCGCCCCGGTTTGGTTCGCCACGCCCATCCTGGTAAGCGCATTGCTCGCCTCTCCTGGCAGATCGTGGCCGCTTATGCTGGGCCTGGCCGCGCTCGCGCATGCAGCGGCGAACGCGATCAACAACGAGCCCCTGGCGTTCGCCGCGCCTTATCTTGTGGCCAACATTTCGGAAGGCGCGCTTGCAGCGTTTCTGCTTAATCGGGCGAAGGTAGATCTCGCGTTCAGAGAGCGCACCGACGTGCTCCGTTTCCTTCCGATCTGCGGTCTGGCCGTACCGGCGGTATCCGCGGCCATTATGAAGATCGGTGTAACCGCCTCCGGACAATCCATTTCCGATGGCGACGTCCTCATGTGGTTCTTGTCCATCGCGCTCGGGCTGCTTTTGTTTTTGCCTTTGTTCAAAAGCGCAAACTCGCGCAGCTGGACCCAACTGACGAAACCTGACCTGCGCGCGAAATCGGCGCTGCTGCTTGGCCTGCTGCCCGTGACTTGCGTTGTCGGGATGGCGTTCCCGCAAGCCGGGGTGGTCGTATGGCTTGTTTTTCCGATCCTGGTGTTGATTGCCTTCGATCTTGGAATGCCTGGCGCCGAAGTGGGCCTGGGCGTCACGGCGTTTCTGCTGCTTTCAGGCGGCGTTCTCGGCTACAGCCCCGCATTCGGCGCGGCCGACCCGCGCGAGACGATCGTGCGCCTTCAACTTCTGCTGCTGGTCCTGTCGGCATGCATATTGCCGCTCGCCGCCATCGTGGAGGAAAAGGCGCAGCTCTATGAATCGGCCTCGCATGCCTTCGAGGAAGCCCAGCAGGCGTGGGGCGAAGTGATCGTCGCAGAAGCTCATTATCGCTTGTTGGCCGACAATACGCGAGATCTACTTCTGCGTGTGAATCAAGCCGGCACAATTCAGGAAGTTTCCGCTACGTCATCCACTTCGAAATACGACTTTGGACCGATGCAAGGCATCAGCCTTTCGACATACCTCGACGAAGAAAGTGACATTGCCTGGCAAGCCGTGCTTGCAAACTATGCAACGCAACGGAAAGATGCGCCGGCATCTGCGCGCTTGAGAATGCGCGGCGGGGACGGTTCGTGGCGCACATTCGATGCAATCATAAAGCGAACGGAACAACCGCCCGCCGCCATCGACCTGATCGTAATCCTCACGCCTATCGATTGAGTGTTGCGGGGGCGCGTTAGTGCGCTCGCCTATTAGCCGCCGCGCGGGTCTGGCGGTACGCCGGCTGCGCCTCGCGCGCGGATGGACGCTGCATGCGCTTAGTCAGCGCACCGGCATTCCGCTTTCGACGCTGTCCAAACTTGAACTGGGCCAGTCGGTGCTTACTCACGAGAAATGGACGTTGCTTTGCAACGCACTTGAGGCCGATCCAGCAAACGAAATCCTGCGTGAATTGGGCGGCGGCGGATCGGGTGAGCCACCTTCGGGGCGCCGTAGCGTCCGTTACCGCCACAGCGGCGGCGGTGAGTATTCCGGCCCCTACATGATCACACCCGCAGCGGAGGATTTGACCGCAAAGGCGTTCACACCGCTGCTCGTGGAATTGTTCGCCGGGAGCCTGGAGGAACACGGCCCTCCACGCCGCGGCGGCGGCGAGATTTTCGTGCATGTCGTGGAGGGCTGTGTAGTGCTTCACGCCGAGGGTTACCGTCCTGTCACGCTAGCGCACGGCGACAGCATCTATTTCGACGGCGCCCGCAACCACGTCTTGCTCGCGCACGAAAAGCCCGCCCGCGCGTTGATCATATTGTCCGGGGATAGTCCTGACTGGGCCTAGCCGGCTTGCTCGTCGATATCGGCCTGCATCGAGATGAACGCCGAGGGGCCGGCAAGCGGCGCGCGCACCATCAACGTGACCGCATCGCCGGCTATTGTCACGCCGCCGCCGAGGGTGCGCGCCGCCGCAGCGAGCGCGGCCAGCGCGCAAGGTTCCGGCAAACCCGCGATCCCTTCAACAATCAGGCGCAGCATCCGCCGCCCATCCTGCGCGTCGTAAAAGTTCGCGCGCACTTGAAGCGCCGGGCCGCCCCGCTGCCGAATCGCGCAGTCAAGCGTCAGCTGAATCACCACCGCAAGCGCCTGCGGATCGGCCAGCATAAGAAAATCGTTGAACGAGCGCACATACTCGATCGTTATTCCGGCGCGCGCCGCCGCCGGCCGCGCCGCCTCCACCACCTCGTCCAGAATGGAATCGGGGCTGCAGAATTCCGCCAACGGGGCGCCGGCGGAGGCATCGGCGCCAAGAGCCAGATCGCGCAGACTGCCGACGCTGCGTTTAAGTGCGGCAAATTCTTCCGGCCCCGCACGCGAAACCGCTTGCGACAGGTCATCCACCTGCGCAGCAAGACGCGCATAATCGCGCGCAAAGCGCCGCGCCTCATCGGCAAAGTGGCGCGCTGGCCCTTCTGGCGATGGCGGCGGCATGCGCGTTTTGGCCCGCAGGCTGAGCATTTCGCCGGCGATTCGCGCAAACCGCGCGAGTTGCTGCTCCGTTTCGGGCGCGAATTTCTTTCGCGGAGCAGTATCGATTACGCACACGGCGCCAATGGCCTGCCCGTCGCAGAAAATTGGCGCGCCGGCGTAGAACCGCACGAAGGGCAGGCCGCGAACAAGCGCGCTTTGCGCAAATCGCGCGTCTTTATGAGTATCGAGCACCACGAGCGGGGCGTGACTGGACACGATGCTGTGGCACAAGCTTTGCGCGCGTTGAAGCTGATGGCAGCGCCCCCCGGCGCAGGCCTTGAACCACAATCGCTCGCTATCGACGATCGTGACAAGCGCAAGTTCGGCGCCGGCCGCCGCGCGCGCACTCTCCGCCAGATCATCAAACGCGATCTCCGCCGGCGAATCGAGCACGTCGAGCGCGCGCACCGCCCGCATCCGCGCTTCTTCCGCGGGCAACAATGACACCGCCGTCACGAAAAACCTGCCTCCAACAACCGCCGGCTGGCGCCCGCGCCATGCTTCACGGCATTCAAAGCGTCCAACGATTAACTTTCTCTAAATTTTGAGAATTCTCGCGACGCCAAGACTTTGTCTGTGTACGTACTTTTAGCATTCCAGGCGCATTTACTACGCTTGCCGAGAATTTTCTTGTATATTGGAATTTGTTTCGCGCCGGCGGCGGCGTTACGCCGTATGGCGCTGATGGGTGAAGGCGAAACACGTTCGGGGCGGAGGCAAAACGTGGGCGCACGGCCATTTGGCGAACGCGAGCAGCGTGGGGATCGGGCCGCGTGAGAACCAACGGGCAGGCCGGCCTAGCCGTGCGCAAGCTGCGCCTGGCGAAGGGCTTGACTCTGGCAGAGCTCAGCCAGCGCACCGGCGTGCCCTTATCGACCCTTTCGAAGCTGGAACTCGGCCAGTCGGCGCTTGGCTACGAAAAGCTATTGCTGATCTGCCGCGCCCTCGGCGTCGATCCGGGCCTCACCCTCTTGCAGGATCCGCTCAACGCGGCGGCCGCGCCTTCCGGCCGGCGGGCGGTAAGCCGCGCCGGCGACGCTCACGCGCACAACATGGGGCCCCACCCCTGCCGCGTCGTGGCCGCCGACCTGCTCTCGAAATGCTTCACGCCGATGGTGATCAGCATCAAAGTGCGGAGCCTCGGCGAGCATGGCCCGATGCAGGCGCTCGGCGGCGAAACCTATCTGCACGTTCTGCAAGGCATCGCCGTGCTGCACACTGACATTTACGCGCCGCTTTCTCTGGAGGCAGGCGAGTCGGTTTATTTTGACGGACGCGTTGGCCACGCCATACTCGCAGGCGGCGAAACACCCTGCCAGGCGCTGCTGGTAGTGTCTGGCGACGAGACGCTAGCGACTACGCAAAGGTAGCGCACGATCTTCCGCCTTCCCTTACGATAAGCTAGCTGGCCGGCGGCGCCCCACGATGGTTTAATGTCGCTGTCACATTCAGCAGAGGCATTTCGCGCCAACAACTTTTTCATGCGGCGTTGTCGGCACAGAATAGCTTTGCTCGTCCTTGCTGGATGAAGCCGTTGACTTTCTGTTATGGAACTCCATCTAGCCAAATATATACGCCGCACTTTCGCCCCAATGGCGAAAGCCGCAGCACATGCGCAATCGGCCGTCTGGCCGACAGTGCGCGGGGAACCGGGGAATGAAGATTTTGTCAGCGCCTGTGGGCGCGGTTTTGTATGTCTCCGCCATGCTGGCGCTGAGCGCTTGCAGCCGGGGCGCCGCCAGCACGCAAACTGCGGAGCCAGCGCCGCCGGTATCGGTCGCCAATCCGATCGCGCGCGAAATGGTCGATTGGGACGATTTCACCGGGCGGTTCGAAGCGCCGCAGGACATTCAAGTGCGCGCGCGCGTCGGCGGTTATGTGCAGGCCGTACATTTCCGCGACGGGCAATCGGTGAAGAAGGGCCAACTTCTATTTACGCTGGATCCACGTCCGGCGCAGGCGCAGTACGAATTTGCCCAGGCGCAGGCATCGCTCGCCAAAGGCGATTTCGAACGCGCCGAGAAGCTGATCGAACAGAAAGCGATCTCGCAACAGGAATACGATTCCGCGCGCGCCGCGATGGTGCAGGCGCAAGCCACGGAACGCGCCCGCGCGCTCGATGTGGAATTTACCCGCGTCACGGCGCCGGCCAGCGGTCTTGTGTCTGACCGCCGCGTCGATCCAGGCAATCTCGTCGCCGGCGGCTCGTCCGCCGCCGATGTGCTGACAACGATCGTCGCAACCAATCCGATTTACTTCACGTTTGACGCATCGGAAGCGACGCTGCTGAAATACCAGCGCCAAGCGCGGGCAGGTAAAGCAGCGCCCGTCCGCGTCAAGCTGCAGGACGAATCTGATTTCGGCTGGAGCGGCCAGCTCGATTTCGCCGACAACGCCATGGACGCGCGCTCCGGCGCAGTGCGCCTGCGCGCCGTGATCGCCAATCCGAATAATTTTATCCGCCCCGGCATGTTCGGGCGCGGACGCGTTGTAGGCTCCGGCGCCTATCAGGCGCTGCTGGTGCCGGACGAGGCGATCGCGAACGACGGCCCCGGCAAGATCGTCTATGTCGTGGCCAAGGACGGCGTCGTCGCCGTCCGCCCCGTTGATGTCGGCCCGCTCAGCGGTTCGTTGCGCGTGATCCGTACGGGAATCAGGCCCGATGATCTGGTTGTGATCAACGGTGTGCAGCGCGCCGTGCCCGGCCAGAAAGTTACGCCGCAACAGGCCAAGATCGAGGAAGCCGCGCCGCCTTCAGCCGCGCCTCCAAACGCGATCTCCGCCCCGCCCGCCTGGGCAAGCCCGGCTTCGGCCGTTCCGGCCGGCCGCTAACGCATGTCACGCTTCTTTATAGACCGGCCGATTTTCGCCGCCGTGATCTCGGTTGTGATCACGCTGATCGGGCTCTTTTCGCTACCGTATTTACCGCTGGCGCAATATCCGGAAATCGCGCCGCCGACGATCGTCGTGAACGCGGTCTATCCTGGCGCCTCGGCCGAGACGTTGTCGGAAACCATTGCCGCGCCACTTGAGCAGGAAATCAACGGCGTCGAGGGCATGCAATACATGTCCTCGTCAGCATCAGGCGGCGCCGCGTCCATCACGATCACTTTCAAGCAGGGCGTAAATCTCGATACGGCGCAGGTACAGGTGCAAAACCGCGTCAAGCTCGCCGAGCCGCGCCTGCCCGCCGAAACGCGCCAGATCGGCGTCACCGTCGATAAGCAGGCGAATGGGTTTCTTCTGTTCATAGCGCTGACGTCCGACGGGCGTCAGGATGTCGATTATATCGGCAATTATGCGCAGACCGTGGTTCGTGAACGGCTGCTGCGCGTCCCCGGCGTAGGCAACGTGCAGGTGTTCGGCGGCGGCAATTATTCAATGCGGATCTGGATTGATCCCGATCGCGCCGCGGCGCGCGATCTAACGGCGCAGGAAATCATCAATGCGCTGCAGACGCAAAACATCCAGGCCGCGGCTGGCGGCCTGGGGTCGGCGCCCGGAGACGGTTCGGTTGCGTTTTCGTCTCCGATCGACGTGCGCGGCCGTCTCAGCGATCCAAACGAATTCGCCGACATCGTCGTCAAGAGCGACAGCGAGGGCCGAGTAACCCGGATCCGTGATGTCGCGCGGGTCGAGATCGGCTCGCAGGATTATTTATATCGCGCCCGGATCGGCGGACAGCGCTCGGTCTTCATCGCCGCCGTGCAGCAGCCTGGCTCGAACGCGCTTTCGGCGGCGACGGGCCTACTCGATGAAATGAAGGCGCTCAGCGGCGAACTCCCGAAGGGCTTATCCTATTCGGTGCCGTATAATCCCACCGAGTATGTCGCCGCTTCCGTCGAGGCGGTTGAGCACACGCTGATCGAAGCCGTCATTCTTGTCGTACTCGTCGTCATCGTCTTCCTGCAAACCTGGCGCGCCGCCGTCATTCCGATCATCGCCATTCCGGTGTCGCTGATCGGGGTCTTCGCGATTCAGCTCGCTCTAGGCTTCTCGCTCAATTCGCTTTCGCTGTTCGCGCTGATCCTGGCGGTCGGCATCGTCGTCGATGACGCGATCGTGGTCGTGGAGAGCGTCGAGCGGCATATCGGCGAAGGCCTTTCTCCGCGCGAGGCCGCATACAAGACCATGCAGGAAGTTTCGGGCGCGCTGATCGCGATTGGCGCGGTGCTCGTCTCGGTATTCGTGCCGACGGCGCTGGCGCCCGGCATACCTGGCCAGTTCTACCGTCAATTCGCAGTGGCGATCTCCGCCGCTTCGGTCATCTCCCTGATCGTGTCGCTGACGTTGTCGCCAGCGCTGGCCGCCCTGCTGTTGAAGCCGCACCGCAGAGAGCGTTCGCTCAGCGATGTTCCAGCGTGGCAGCGGCCGGTGGTGGCCGCGGGCAGAAAGTTCAATCAGGGCTTCGATTGGCTCTCTAACCGCTACGGCCGCTTCACCGCCACCGCGATCCGCAAGACCGGCCTTTTGCTGATCATCTATGCGTTGCTGATCGGCGTGACCGGCTGGCGTCTGGCCGCCACGCCAACGGGCTTTATCCCGCAGCAGGACCAGGGCTATCTGCTCGGTGTTGTCTCTCTGCCGCCAGGCGCCTCGCTCGAACGCTCGGATGAGGCGTTGCAGAAAGTCATGGCGGCCGCGGCAAAGATACCCGGCGTCCGCACGTCCGGCGGCTTTGCCGGCCTCGACGGGGCGACCTTCGCGCCAGCGACCAACCAGGCGGTCTTGTTTGTGCTGCTCGACGATTTCGAAAAGCGCAAAGGCAAAAAGGGACAGGACGCAAACTCATTGGCCGGCGCGCTGATGGGCGCAGGCGCCGGCGTTCAGGACGCCACAGTCTTTTTCCTGTCCCCACCGCCAGTGCAGGGCCTCGGCAATAGCGGCGGCTTCACGATGATGGTGCAGGACCGCTCGGGCCAGGGTTATCGCGCGCTGGAGCAAGCGACTTACGCGATGATGGGCGCAGCGCAGCAGGAAAAGCGCGTCGCTGGCGTGTTCTCACAATACTCCACCGGCTCGCCGCGCATCGCACTCGATCTCGATCGTGACAAGGCCCAATTGCTCGGCGTGCAGCCGCAGGACGTGTTCGATACGCTGAACATCTATCTCGGCTCGCGCTACGTGAACGATTTCAACATGCTCGGCCGGACATACCGCGTGACCGCGCAGGCCGAAGCCGACAAGCGCGACGATCTTTCGGACGTCGGCGCCTTGAAGGTTCGTTCCGCAAGCGGCGCGATGGTGCCGATCGGTTCGCTGGCTACGTTGCGCTATGACACCGGCCCCGTGCGCGTGGCGCGGTTCAACCTCTTCCCTGCCGCTGAATTGCAAGGCGCCTCGGCGCCGGGCGTATCCAGTGGTCAGGGGATTGCGGCGATGGAAGAGCTCGCCGCGAAAACCTTGCCCCGCGGTTTTAGTTACGAATGGACCGATCTGGCGGCGCAGGAGAAGGCCGCCGCCGGCCAGGGAACAACGATCTTTCTGATGGCCGTGGTGTTCGTGTTCCTCGTGCTCGCCGCACTTTATGAATCATTGACGCTGCCGCTCGCCGTGATCCTGATCGTACCGATGTGCATCCTGGCGGCCATGCTCGGCGTGAATCTGAATGGGCAGGATAACAACATCCTGACGCAGGTGGGCCTCATTGTCCTGATCGCGCTGGCGGCGAAGAACGCGATCCTGATCGTCGCTTTCGCCAAGCAGGCTGAGGATGAGCGCGGCGCCAACACGTTTGACGCCGCGGTAGAAGCCGCTGGCGTGCGGTTACGCCCGATCCTGATGACATCGTTCGCGTTCATTCTCGGCGTGCTGCCCTTGGCCATCGCCACGGGCGCGGGCGCGGAGATGCGTCAGGCGCTCGGCATCGCGGTGTTCTTCGGCATGATCGGCGTGACCGTGTTCGGCCTGATCTTCACGCCCGTATTCTACGTCGTGTGCCGCTGGTTGGCGTCGAAGGTAGCGGACTTCCGCAAGTCCAAACCCGCGCCGCCGGCGGAGGCGGTAAACCATGAGTAGAACGCTGATCATCGCCGCTGCGCTGCTCGCCTCCGGCTGCGCCGGCTCGCAAGCCGCGAAAATGGCGATCCCCGATGACGGCAAGGGCGCGTTCATCAGCGCCACGCCGGCCGCCGTTTCCGGTGATGCGGCGTCAGACCAATGGTGGAAGCTCTATAACGATCCCGCGCTCGACGCGCTGATCGACGAAGCGTTGCGCGCCAACACCGATCTGCGCGCCGCAGAGGCCAATCTGCGCGCCGTGCGCGCCTCCCTGGGCGAAGCGCGCGTGGGCCAGTATTTGCCGCGGACCGATCTCAGCGCTTCGGCCACGCGCGGCCGCGTCGCCGCCAACACGGTGCCGGGCTCAACCAGCCAATTGCCGATCGAAGACAATTATCAGGCCGGCCTAGACGTTTCCTATGAGATCGACCTGTTCGGACGCGTGCGCCGCGGCGTAGCCGCCGCCCGCGCTGACCGTGACGCCGCAGCAGCAGCCCGCGATGTCGCGCGCGTCTCCGTGGCCGCTGAAACCGCGCGCGCCTTCGCTGACGCCTGCGCCGCCAATGTGCAGCTCGCCGTCGCTAATCGCACGATCGCGCTGCAGCGCGACACAGCTGATCTCACGCAGCGCCTGCTTGATGCGGGCCGCGGCAACGGGCTCGACACCGCACGCGCCAACGCCCTGCTTGAATCAGCGCGCGCCGATGCGCCAACCTTCGCCGCCGCGCGCGATGAAGCATTGTTCCGTCTCGCCACGCTACTTGGCCGCCCGCCTGCCCGCGCGCCGGCCGAGGCCCGCGATTGCGCGCGTAATCTGACGCTGAGCAGCCTTATTCCCGTTGGCGACGGTGCGGCGATGCTGGCGCGCCGCCCCGACGTGCGTCAGGCGTCGCGCGAGGTGAGCGCCAGCGCCGAACGCGTCGGCGTCGCTGTAGCTGATCTGCTGCCGACGATCTCCCTGGGCGCCAGCGCTGGCGTGATCGGTCCCGAAACACGCGATCTCGACGAACCGGCGGCGTTCAGCTTCAGCGTCGGCCCGCTGATTTCCTGGAGTTTTCCAAACGTGTTCGGCGCGCGTCAACGCGTGGAAGCGGCCGGCGCGCGCGCCGATGCGTCTCTGGCGCAGTTCGATGGCGTCGTGCTGGCGGCGCTGCAGGAAACCGAAACCGCCCTCTCCGCTTACGCCAACGAGCTTGATCGCCGCGCCGCGCTGATGCGCGCCCGCGATCAGAGCGCTGAAGCTGCGCGGCTGGCGCAATTGCGGTTCGACGCCGGCGCCGACAGCTTCCTGACGCTACTGGATTCGCAGCGCACGCAGGCGCAAGCCGAAGCGGCCTTCGCCGCGTCGGAAGGCCAGACGATCAGCCGCCAGATCACGCTGTTCAAGGCGCTCGGCGGCGGCTGGCGCGAAGCGCCGCCGGTAAATCGTTAGCGCCCCGCCAAACGTCCTAGCATCGCCGCACTAGAAACGGATAAAGTTCCATATCAAATGCAGGTCAACTGCAGTTAAGGCGCCGCGCGCGCTTGCACTGTGCGCTACCGCACAGCATGTACCGGACGCAGCGCCGCCCTGGGGACGTAGCGCCGCACACCCGCCGCGAGGCGGATTGGTCCCACTTGTAACGCAGGGCTCATTTGTGAAATTAGTCGATATGGGCGTGCTGCCGTGCTCCGGCCGCGCGCAAAAAATCACTCGCCGCCGCGCCGTAAAAAAACGCAGCAGCCCCAGCCTTTCGGCCACAATTGCTCGTTTCGGACGCAACGCCACGCTGGCCACGGCCGTGATTGGCTGGGCGTCGTGGGGCGGTCTTGATCAGATCGCGGCGTTCACACGCGGCGCGCAAACAACAGCGCCGCCTGAAGCCGGCGCCAACACGCCGCAAGACGTTTGGGTCGTCGATGCGGATGGCGACGGGATCGCCGATTTCGCCAACCCCACGCACGGCTATATTCGCGGCGAAGATGCTTACGGCTCTGGAAGTTTTGGAACCGTGCGCGATGGCGGCAAGCGCAAGCATCATGGCGTCGATTATATCGCAGAGCCTGGTGATTGGGTCGAAGCGCCGATTGCCGGGATCGTGACCAAACACGGCTACGCCTACAAGCGCAGCGATCTGCGTTTCATCGAGATCAAGAACACTGACACCGGCATGCGCGCGCGTGTCCTTTACGTAGACGCCAGCATCCAGGAAGGCGCGGTTGTCGCCGCCGGCGAGGTCATCGGCACGGCGCAGGATCTGGCCAAGCGCTACCCAGGCGGAATCACGAATCACGTCCACGTTGAACTGACGAACGCCCGGGGCGCGCTGCTCGATCCGGCGACGCTGCTGCCGCTGGGCGAAGATCATTTTGCCGCTAACAGCACGCCCGGCCGCGTTAGCGGCGCAATCGACGTGAACGCGCCGTCGTGATCAGCCGCTGATCAACGGCACAAAACTGACGAGGCCAAGATCGTTCTGCGTGTCGCCCTCTGGCGCGCGATGCATCACAATAAGATGTTGCGCGCCGTCGCTGGCGACAGGCATCACCAGGCGCCCCCCGGCCGCAAGTTGATCGCGCAGCGCGGAAGGGATCGCGGCGCCGGCTGCCGAAACCACAATCGCGTCGAACGGCGCAGCTTCCGGCCAACCCAACGCGCCATCGCCGACACGCAATTCGATATTGCAGTAGCCGAGGCGAGCAAGACGTTCGCGCGCCTGCGCCGCCAGCGCGCCATCACGCTCGATTGCAAAGACGCGCGCGGTGATCAGGCTCATCACCGCCGCGGCGTAACCAGAACCCGCGCCGATCTCAAGCACGCGCGTCCCGCGCCGCACCCCAGCCGCCTCGATCATCGCCGCAACGATAAACGGCTGCGAAATCGTCTGCTCTTGTTCAATCGGCAGCGCTGTATCGGCGTAAGCGTGCGCGCGCAATTCAAGCGGCACAAAAGCCTCACGCGGCACTGCGCCCATCGCGGCTAAAACGGCCCGGTCATGCACGCCCCGCGCGGCAATCTGCCTTGCCACCATCGTACGGCGCGCCGATGCGAAATTAGGCATGGAGGCCGCTCCTTAGCACGGGCATTAGTCCAGCGCGGGGGCAATCATGTCCAGCCCCCGTAGCCAGTGGGCGCTCAGGATCGCGGCGCTATCAGAATATCCGCTAGCGCCTTGATCTCGGGCGGCGTTCCGCTGACAAAACGCGGCGCAACGAATATTGGCCCGTCGTGGAAAGCCGCAAGGCTGGCCGCCGTTCCGGCCAGCGGTTCGGCCGATGCCACCGACTGGCTTACAACAATCGCGGCCAGCTTCACGCGCCGGGCGGCTAGCGCCTCCACTGCGGTCAGCGTGTGGCTTATCGCGCCGAGATAGCTTCCCGTCACCAGCAGTGCGGGCAGGTTGAGCGCCGCGATCAGATCGAGATTGGTTTTGTCCGCCGCGATCGGAGACATCACCCCGCCCGCGCCTTCAATCAAGGCGGCGCCATCGTGAGCACCGATCAATCGACGGCAGGCCTCCACCACCGCGCCGTAAGGTATGTCCCGCCCTTCAGCGCGCGCCGCCGCCGGTGGCGAGAGCGGCGCGGAATAGCGCCACGGCGTGATGGCGTTCACAGTCGCGGCGTTCACCTCCGCGCCAAGCGCGCTCAACAAGCGCCCCGCATCACTCTCCGCCGCGGACGCCTCGTCGAACCCGCTCAGCACCGGCTTGAACGCGGCGCAGGCCAGCCCGCGTGTGCGCCAGGCGCGCAGCAGCGCGCAGGCGATATGGGTTTTGCCGATATCCGTGCCGGCGCCGGTTACAAAGAACGCCGTCACGCCGCCAGCGCTCTGACCGCCGCCGCGGCGCGGTCAACATCATCCGCTGGATGCAGCGCGGTAAAGGCAAAGCGCAGCCGCGCCGTGCCCGCCGGCACCGTCGGCGGGCGGATCGCCACAGCAAGGAAACCCTGCGCCTCAAGCGCGCGCGCCGCCGCCAGCGCGCGGTCTGCTTCGCCGATCACAATCGGCACGATCGCGCTCTGCGCCGCCGCCAGATTCAGCGCGGCGGTAAAACGCTGCGCGTTGCGGCGCGGCGCGGCGACGCGCTCCGGCTCGCTTTCAATAATATCAAGCGCCGCCAACGCCGCCGCCGCGCTTGCCGGCGGCAGGCCAGTGGAAAAAATCAGCGTGCGTGCGCGCGTCTTGATCAGATCGATTACCGCGCGCGATGCGCAGAGATAACCACCCAGAGAGCCCGCCGCCTTGGACAATGTGCCCATCTGCAGCGGAACCTGAACGCCGGCAAACTCGTGCGCCGCTCCGCGCCCGCCGCCAACAACGCCGAGCCCGTGCGCATCGTCCGTCATCAGCCAGACATCGTACTCGCCGCAGAGCCATGACAAACGATCCAGCGGCGCCAGATCGCCGTCCATGGAAAATACCCCATCCGTGAGCAGCATGGCGCACGGATGCCGTGCGCGCTCGGCAGCCAATATCTCGCGTACATGACCGGAATCGTTGTGCCGGAACACGCGCAAAGTTGCGCGCGAAAGCTGCGCGCCGGCCCAGAGGCACGCATGCGCCAATTCGTCGATCAGGATCAAATCGTCCGGCCCGGCCAGACTTGGCACGATGCCGACATTGGCCATGTAGCCGGAAGAAAACACACACGCAGCCTCCGCGCCCTTCAGCGCCGCGAGCCGCTCTTCCAGCCGCGTGAGCAGCGGATAATTGCCCGTTACCAGCCGCGATGCGCCGGCGCCGGTCCCGTATTCGTCGATCGCCGCGCGCGCGGCGGCCTTCAGCGCCGGATGATGCGTCAAGCCGAGATAATCGTTGCAGGAGAAAGACAAAAGCCGCTTTCCCTGGCGCTCAACATAGAGCCCATCGACGCGCAGGTCCTCCCGCAAAGTGCGCAGCAGCGATCTGGCGGCAAGCGCGCCCAGCTTGGCCTCGGCGAAAGCGTCAAGCGATTGCATCGCCCCGTGCTGCCGCGCCGGCGCTGGACATGCAAGCCCCGTTGCGCGAAAGCCAGCGCGATGGGCGAAGACATACCCGATTGGATGCGCGGCGGCTTCGCTTATGTGTGGCGCCCGTACACCGCGATGAAGAACGCCGCCCCGCCCCTGCCGGTCGTGCGCACCGAGGGCGTTCGCCTGCATCTTGCCGATGGCGGCGTGCTAATCGACGGCATCGCGTCCTGGTGGACCGCGGCGCACGGCTACAACCATCCGCACATCGTCGAGGCGCTGCGCAAACAGGCCGAGACCATGCCGCATGTGATGTTCGGCGGCCTGGCGCACGAGCCGGCATGGCGTCTGGCCAGGCGGCTCGGAGACATACTCCCCGGTAGTGTGGGGCGTGTATTCTTCGCAGAATCCGGCTCGGTCTCGGTTGAGATCGCGATGAAGATGGCGCTGCAATATTGGCTGAACAGCGGCGTGCGCGGGCGGACGAAATTCGTCTCATTCCGCGGCGGCTATCACGGCGACACGCTTGCGACGATGACCGTGTGCGATCCGGAAGAGGGCATGCACGCCATGTTCGCCGGCGTTCTGCCCGCCCAGCATGTCGTCGCGCTGCCGCGTGATGAGGAAAGCACGGCCGCCCTGGACCGCTTGCTCGCCGAGAAGCAGAGCGAGATCGCCGCGATCATCGTCGAGCCCATGGCGCAGGGCGCCGGCGGCATGATCTTCCACGATTCCGAAACATTACGCCGCGTGCGCGCTCTGGCCGACAAATATGGCCTGTTGCTCATTCTCGACGAGATATTCACCGGCTTCGGGCGCACCGGGCAATTGTTCGCCATGGACCACACGGGCGTGGTTCCGGACATCGTCACCCTCAGCAAGGCGCTTACCGGGGGCGTGCTGCCGCTCTCGGCCGCGATCGCCAACGAGCGGGTGTTTTCGGCGTTCTGGAGCGACGACCCGGCCAAGGCGCTGATGCACGGCCCCACCTACATGGCCAATCCCATGGCCTGCGCCGCCGCCAACGCTGCACTCGACATCATCGAAACCGGCGCCTGGAAGCGCGACGCGCCGCGGATTGCGCAACGGCTGCGCGACGGCCTGGCGCCCTGCCGCGATCTGCCGGGCGTGCGCGATGTGCGCGTGCTGGGCGCGATCGGCGTGGTCGAACTTGAGCGCGAACCGGATCGCGCCGACCTGACCCGCCGCTTCGCCGCGCGCGGCGCATGGATCAGACCGATGGGGCGCGTGGTCTACCTGACGCCGGCGCTAAACATCGGCGATGACGATCTCGCCACGCTGACAAGCGCGATCAGCGGCGTGCTGGCCGAACCATCAACACGGTAAACGCGCACTCACGCTGATTTTTTATCGACTCGCCGATCCAGGGGGGCTACCTATGCGTGTGGCAGGGCGCGCACCATTGCGGCTCCCTCCCGGCCGGGCGTCCGCCACGAACGGCTGAAAGTCCTTCGCCGCCGGCTCCCCCCCGCCTACATGCTGGCGGCGAAGGATCTTCTCTACGGCAGCACAAAGCCCTGCGCCTGAAAGATCGTTCGCGCCTCGGACCCGCGCAGGAACGCGGCGAACGCCTTCGCCTCGCGCGCCTGGCCGCCCGAAACGACAGCCATGGGATAGGATATCTTCGGAAACGTCGCCTGCGGAAACTCGCCCACCACGACGACCTTGGCTCCCGCCGCCTTCGCGTCAGTGAGATAGACAATACCCGCCGCCGCATCGCCCGTTTCAACGAAGCGCAATGCGGCGCGCACGTTTTCGGCGCGCGCCACATCGTGCTCGACGCTTTCCCACACGCCCAGCGCCTGCAAAGCGGCGCGGGCATATTTGCCGGCGGGTACGCTTTCAGGATCGGCCATGGCCATCTTGCCGCCGGCCAGCGCGCCCTTGAGATTGAATCCCGGCGTGATCTTTACGGCCAGCGGTTTGCCTGCCGGCGCGACAAGAACGAGCTTGTTGGAGATGATCGAAACGCGCGTGGCCGGATCGATCAGCTTCTTCTCTGCAAGATAATCCATCCATGGCTCATCGGCGGAGATGAATAGATCGGCCCTGGCGCCCTGTTCGATCTGCCGCGCCAGCGTGGAGCTGGCGGCGTAACTCAGCGTCGGCTTGGCGCGGCCGGTGGCAGCGTACACGTCGGCAATCTGATTGAGCGCGTCGGTGAGGCTGGACGCGGCATAGACCAGCAACGGCTTCTGTGTCTGCGCCGAAGCGCTCCCAGCGCCCAGCGTGCAAAGCGTCAGCCAGACGCCTAGTCGCAAAACATGCCGCCTGATCACACAGCGCCCCGCTGTCTCTCGGCCTTGCCGGGGCCGAACACGCGTTCACCGCCCTTCATCAGCCGCGGCTTCAGCACGATCGCGGCGGCGTTCTTCACTTCGTCAGCTCCGCCACCAGCGCATCGGCGCCATACACGTTGGAAAGCGCTTCGAGAATCACGGTCGAGGCCACCGAAACCGTCCGGTTCAGCCGCGCGTCGTAAATATAATCGCCGCCTAAAGAATGGATGTTGCCGTCAAACGCCGCGCCGGCCACGCGCCCTTCGCGATCAACCAGGGGGCTGCCGGAATTGCCGCCGATAATGTCGTTTGTAGTCGAAACGTTGAAGATCGTGCCCGGATTCAGCGACGACAGCTTCGCCTGCCATGACGGCGTGAGCTTGTAGGGCGGCGCGCCGGTTGCGCGTTCTCCCAGCCCGGAGACGTAGGTGAACGGCGCCACCGCAGTTCCGTTCGGCTCGGTCCAGCCGCGCACACGGCCGTAGGACAAGCGCAGCGTAAAGGTCGCGTCCGGATAGGTTGTGTCGCCGTAGATGGCAAAGCGCGCTTTCGCCAGCCGCTCATGGGCCTGGATCGTCGGCCCTTCGACCGCTTCCTTGTAGCGCTTGCGCTCGGCGCGCGCGTCATCATCCCAGTTCCGCACGAATACGATTAGCGGATCGTTCGACTCGGCGATGGCTTTGGCCCCGCCTTTCCATAAGCGCGCCCGCTCCGCCGCATCGCCGAGTTTTGTGCCGACCACCAGCCGCGCCGCCAGATCCTCCGGGCTCTCCTTGCCCAAGATTTTGCGCACCAGCGCATTGTCCGCCGTGAGATATTCGCGTGTCTTGGACAGCCAGAATGAGATCAGCAGCCGCTCCAGCGGGTTTTCCACCGGCGTGGCGGCAAGCAATTCGGCTTCGATGCGCGGCAGGCTTGCCTGGGTAAAACCAGGCAGGCGTTCGGAATCCGGTTTGCCGCGTTCGGCCGCCCCGCGCACCAGCATGCGCGCAAACGCCATAAGTTCCGAGCCGCTGCCCGGCGCCTGCTCGGCGAAATAATAGGTTTGATAGAAGCCGCTAAACGTCGTCGTCGCGCTGGCGATCTCGCCGAACGCATCGCCAACGCTGCCTTTCAGCTTTGCGTCGGCATTGATGCGCGCCAGCAATTCGTTCTGCTCTGCCTGCTTGGCGGCAAACACGGCAGGATCAACCAGCGCCAGACGCCGTCCCGAGCGGCCCTTGAAGCTGTTTTCCTGACTGAACAATGTATCGGACGCTATGCGCTTTTCTTCATCGCCGAGCGCCGAATAAGCCAGCAAGCGGCCGCGCAATTCGGAATGCAGATTGAGACGCCACGGCAGAACATAGTCGCGCTGGAACGCCAGTTCGGCGTTGGTCAATTGCCGGCTGGTGCCGCCGGGATTGCCGGAAATGAACACCGGCTCATCCGCGGTCAGCGGCGTGGTGCGCAATTTGAAATGCTGCGGCGTCGCCGCCGGCTTGCCGTTTTCATAGAGGCGGATGTAAGCCGCATCGAGGCAGTAGCGCGGGAAATTGAAATTGTCCGGATCGCCGCCAAAGAACGCGGTGTCGATTTCCGGCGCGAACACCAGGCGCACGTCTTCGTAGCGCTTGTAGGCGTAGAGCTTGTATTGCCCGCCCTCATACAGCGAGACCACCTCGCAGGCGCGATCCTTGCGATCTTTCTTGCAGGCGTTTTCAAGGCGCGCCTGCGCCGCATCCCGCGCCTTGGTGAAATTGGCGCCCGTGGCGCCGGCTGTCGCCTTGCCGATCTCGACGGTGACATCGCTGATTTCCGTGAGCACTTGCAGCGCCATGCCGGGGCAGGATTTTTCCTCGCCGCGGGTTTTTGCAAGATAGCCGGTGACGACCGTATCGTTGCCGGTCGTGGACAGATTCTGCACGCAGTCGACCACGCAATGGTGATTGGTCTGCACCAGCCCCGCGCCGCTGACGATCGCCGCCGAACAACCGCCCTCGATGCGCGCTGAGGCGAGCCGCACCCGATCAAGCCATACCTGGTCCGGCGCCCATCCCAATTCGGCGCGCGCTTTGGCGGTCGGGAAATTGTCGAAGGTCCACATGCCTTCTTCGGCGCGCGCCGTGCTGGCGCCAAGTGCAAACGCAGCCATAAACGCCAGATTGAGATGTTTCACGTTAGGTCTCCATTCACCCCGGGTGCATTTTGGCCAAGGTAGAGGCTCATGGGCAAGCAGCAGGATCGCTCATATCTCGTGGCGGAGCGTTTATCTCGCCGGATTACGTTGGAGGATGCATGAAACGGTTGGCAGCAGCGGTGATTTTGGGCTCAATGATGTTTACGCCAGCGCTGGCCCAGTCCGCCGCCCCGCCCCTGGCCGGCGACGCGGCAAAGGGCAAAACCCGGTTCACGCAGGTTTGCGCCGCTTGCCATGGCGCAAAAAGCACGCCGGTCGCGCCGGCGCTTGTCGGCGTGCATGGGCGCAAAGCGGGAACAGCAGCTGGCTTTACCTATTCAAAGGGGATGACCGCTTCCGGCATCGTATGGGACGACGCAAAGCTTGACGTCTATCTGGCCGCGCCCACTAAATTAATTACCGGCGGCAAGATGGCGATCAACGTCCCCAAGCCCGCAGATCGCGCCGACGTCATCGCCTATCTGAAAACGCTTAAATAGTAAAACTTCTGACGCGAAAGCGCCCGCACCATTTCGAGTGCGGGCGCTTTTCTGCGTATACCTTTAAACCGCGCGGCGTCCGCGGAACATGTTGACCACTACCAGGAGCACGACGGCACCTAGGGTAGAGATGATGAGGCTGCCCCAGAAACCGGCAAAGCCAATACCAAAGGCGCTGGCAATAAACCCGCCTGCCAACGCACCCAGCAAGCCGATGATAAGGTTGGTAAGCAAGCCGTCCTTGCGCCCCATCAATTGCTCTGCGATCCAGCCGGCAAAAACGCCGACGATAATCGCGCTTAAAAGTCCAATGCCATTCATGGCGTTTCTCCATAATTGTTGGAGAACCTACGCCTTGTTCACACCTTCGTTCCCAAAAGAACTGACCCAGGCCGGCGGGCGGAATGGCTTGTCCAGCGCTGTGGCCACCGCTTGGTGGGCGATCGCGCCGTCCGCCACATTGAGCCCCGCCGCGAGATGCGGATCGTCGCGCAGCGCCTGATGGATGCCTTTGCTCGCCAGCGCCATGGTGAACGGCAGGGTTACATTGTTCAGCGCGAACGCGCTGGTTCGCGCCACCGCGCCGGGCATGTTTGCAACGCAATAATGCAGCACGCCGTCGACAACATAGACCGGGTTTTCATGCGTCGTCGGCTTTGATGTTTCGAAGCAGCCGCCCTGGTCGATCGAAATATCAACCAGCACCGCGCCGGGCCGCATCGTTTTCAGCATCGCGCGCGTCACCAGCCTAGGCGCGGCCGCACCGGGGATCAGCACGGCGCCGATCACCAGATCCGCCTCGGAAACCGCCTCCTCCACCGCCGCGCGCGTGGAATAGATCGTTTCCAGCCGGCCGTTGAATTCGCGGTCCAGCTCCTCCAGCCGGGCGACATTCTTGTCGAACACCGTCACCCGCGCCCGCATGCCGACCGCGATCTGCGCGGCGTTGTACCCAGCTACGCCCGCGCCAAGGATCACCACATCCGCCGGCTTCACCCCCGGCACGCCGCCCAGCAACACGCCCCGCCCGCCATGCGCTTTTTCGAGGTAGTTTGCGCCCACCTGTACCGCCATGCGCCCAGCCACTTCGCTCATCGGCTTCAGCAGCGGCAGGCGGCCCTCCGCGTCCGTCACCGTTTCATAGGCGATCGCCGTAACACCAGAGGCGAGCAGCGCTTCAGCCTGCGCCGGGTCGGGCGCAAGGTGCAGATATGTAAACAGGGTCTGCCGGGCCTTGAGCCGGGCGATCTCCTGCGGCTGCGGCTCCTTCACCTTCACGATCAGCTCGCCCGCCGCGAACGTGCTCGCCGCGTCGGGCGTGATCTCCACGCCAATCTTCCGGTAGCGGTCGTCGGTCGCGCCGACGCCCTCGCCGGCGCCAGTCTCCAGAAAAACCTGATGGCCGGCCCGCACCAGCTCCGCCGCGCTCTCCGGCGTCAGCCCGACGCGGTGTTCCTGCGGTTTGATCTCTTTAGGACAGGCTATGCGCATAAGGGCTCCCGGCTGAGGCAGCCTAGCACTACACATGGCCTCGCTGGGAGGGCGAGCCTAGTTTCATTCCCCACCGGCACGCCGTAGCTTCCTGCCCAAAGGCAGGAAGCATGGCCCCCACGATCATTCCCGTTCCACAATCGGCGCTAGTCAACACCCACGCCACCGATGCGGCGTACCGCTCGATGCACGCCGCCGCCCTGGCCGATCCGGAAGCCTTCTGGGGCGTGCATGGGCGCCGCCTGGATTGGATCAAGCCGTACGCCAAGGTGAAAGACACCTCGTTCGACGCCGAGGATTTTCGCATCCGCTGGTACGAGGACGGCCTGCTCAACGTGGCCGCCAATTGCATTGATCGCCACCTGCCCGCGCGCGCCAACCAAACCGCGATCATCTGGGAGGGCGACGATCCGAATGATACCAAGCACATCACCTATGCCGAGCTGCATCGCGAGGTCTGCCGTTTCGCCAATGTGCTGAAAGCCCGCGGCGCCCGGCGCGGCGACCGGGTGACGATCTACATGCCGATGATCCCGGAAGCGGCCTACGCCATGCTCGCCTGCGCGCGCATTGGCGCGATCCATTCCGTGGTGTTCGGCGGCTTTTCGCCCGAAAGCCTCGCCAACCGGATCGAAGATTGCGATTCAGCCATCGTCGTCACTGCCGATGAGGGCGTGCGCGGCGGCAAGACCATCCCACTGAAAGCCAATGTTGACGCCGCGCTGGCGCGTGTTCGCGGCGTCGATACCGTGATCGTCGTCACGCGCACCGGCGCCGACGTGGCGATGCAGCCCGGCCGCGACGTGCGCTATGAGGAAGCGGTACAGCACGTTTCGGCCGTTTGCCCGCCAGAGCCGATGAGCGCGGAAGATCCGCTGTTCATCCTCTACACCTCCGGCTCCACCGGAAAGCCGAAAGGCGTGCTGCACACGTCCGGCGGCTACCTGGTTTATGCGGCGATGACGCATGAATACGTGTTCGATTATCGGCCCGGCGAAATCTACTGGTGTACCGCTGACGTGGGCTGGGTGACGGGCCACAGCTACATCGTCTATGGCCCGCTCGCGAATGGCGCGACGACGCTGATGTTCGAAGGCCTGCCAACCTACCCGACCACTTCGCGATTCTGGGACGTGATCGACAAGCACAAGGTCAACATCTTCTACACCGCCCCCACCGCCATCCGCGCGCTGATGCGCGAAGGCGAAGCGCCGGTGAAGAAAGCCACCCGCGCGAGCCTGCGCCTGCTCGGCAGCGTGGGCGAACCGATCAACCCTGAGGCCTGGCTCTGGTATCACCGCGTGGTTGGCGACAGCCGCTGCCCGATCGTCGATACGTGGTGGCAGACCGAAACCGGCGGCATTCTCATTTCGCCTTTGCCGGGCGCCACGGCGCTGAAACCCGGCTCCGCGACAAAGCCGTTTTTCGGCATTGCGCCAGCGTTGGTGGACGCCGAAGGCAAGATCATCGAGGGCGCGGCCAGCGGCAATCTCGTGCTGCTGGATTCATGGCCGGGCCAGATGCGCACGGTTTACAACGATCACGCGCGCTTTTTTGAAACCTATTTCAGCGCTTATCCCGGCATGTACTTCACCGGCGACGGCGCCCGGCGCGACGAGGACGGCTATTGGTGGATAACGGGGCGCGTCGATGACGTGATCAACGTCTCCGGCCACCGCATCGGCACGGCGGAAGTAGAAAGCGCGCTCGTCTCTCACTCCAAAGTCGCCGAGGCCGCCGTGGTCGGCATGCCGCACGACATCAAGGGCAGCGGCATCTACGCATATGTCACGCTCAACGTGAACGAGACGCCCTCTTCCGAACTGCGCAGCGAATTGGTCAGATGGGTGCGCCAGGAGATCGGCCCGATCGCCAGCCCTGACGTGATCCAGTTCGCGCCCGGCCTGCCGAAGACGCGCTCGGGCAAGATCATGCGCCGCATCCTGCGCAAGATCGCCGAGAACGACCTTTCCAATCTCGGCGACACTAGCACGCTGGCCGATCCCGCTGTAGTTGACGATCTGGTAAAGAACCGCGCGGGAGCATGATGCAATGGGCGGCTTTGCTCCGTCGCGGCGCTGGGCCCTTGGCGCCGCCGTCGCGGCGGCGATAACGCCGCCCGCTTCCGCCCAGCAAAAAGCACCGCGCACGGCCGCCCAGATCAAATCCGATCAGGCCGCCGCGATCCTCGATGGGCAGAAAGCGCGTGGCTACATAAATTCTGACGCCGATGCGATTCGCGCCCGCACGATCACGCGCGAGGGCGTGGCTATCGCGATGCAGGTGCAGGATTTGCCGGGCCTGATGGACGCAGGCTTTGTTCTCGGCCGTGCGCAGGTCATGCTGCTCGCCGGCGACAATCTTACGGGCGCCCAGGACACGCTCGACGTGCTCACCCGGATCGTGAACACATTTCGCGATCCGCGCCTCGCCGCTTTCACCGAGCAGATGGCCTACATGGCCGCGTCGCTCTGCTATGCCATCGGCCGCCAGGCGGGCAACGATCCGGCGCGCATGCGCGAAACCCGCCGCCTGATGAGTCTAACCGCCAGGCGCTTCGCGCAGGTCGCCGCCTATCACGCGCTCGATGCAAATTCGGCGATGGCGCTGGGCGATTGGGCCGGCGCGCGCCGCGCAGCCGAGGCCGCCTTCGCCACCGAACTCGTCACGCAGAAGGGCGACCAATTCCACACCGCCATGACCGCGCTTGAGACGGCGGCGATGGGCGCGGCGCGCTTGGGCGACTGGCCTACCGCCTGGCGCTATCTCGAACGCGCGCGCGGCGCCTCTCCCGCCGCGGTCGGCGCGGCGCCGCCGCTGGAAGACCTTGAACGCGTGTTCGAGACCACGGACGCGGTCATCGTTCTGGCCTGCGCGGACGCTGCCGCGCAAATCTGGCTCGCGACCCGCCAGAGCGGTCTGCGCGGCGCGAGAGTGTTCGACGTCCCCAATTTCAATCGCTTCCGGCGAGACACGGCGCTCTACGGCGATTACTGGGCGGCGGCCAATCGCAACGGCCGCTTCCGCGGCTTCTGGGGCGGCTATATGCGCGTCGACGCGCCGGGCGCAGCGGCTGGCGAAAGCGAAGATTTTCGCGGCTTGCTTACGCGCTTTGGCCCCTACTGGCGCGGCTATCTCGGTGACGCGCTGGAATCAGCGTTCGACGCCGCGCGCGCATCCGGCGCGAGGCGCGCGCTATGGGCGCCGCATGCCGAATTTACCGTCGTGCCGATCATTGCGATGCAGAGCGCGTCTGGCCGCTATCTTGGCGAAGGCATGGCTGTGAAGCAGGCGCATAACCTGCGCGATTGCCTGCCGCCCGCGCGCCCAGCCGCAGCGCGATATTCCGCAACGGTGATCGCGCCGGCGGAGAATGTCGATATTCCCATGGCCCGCATCGAAGGCGCCGCAGTCAAGCGCGCCCTACCCGCGGCGCCAGGGGCAGACCTTATCATCCACGCCGCCACCCACGCCGGCTTTTCGGAGACGGGAACGATCATCAAGGGCGAGAACGGACAGGTCGTGACGATCGGGCAATTCGCCAATATGTATTTCGCCCGCGAGAAGCCCCGGCTTGTTGTGCTGTCGGCCTGCGAGAGCGGCTTTGACGTGCCTTACGGCCACGACTCGATCCTCTCCTTCCCGCCGCGCCAGATTCTCGGCCTTGGCGCCGAAGCCGTTATCGCCTCGCTGTGGAGCGTAGATGACGCGGCGACGTTCTTCCTGATGTCGCGCACGTACAGATCAATGGCCGAAGGCGCGCCGCCCGACCTTGCGTTCGGTCAGGCGCGGTCATGGCTGGCGCGCGCGCGCCGCGCGGACCTGACCAGCCATGCCGAAGCGCTACGCGTTGCGGGGCTTGTAAGCACAGCAGATGGCGGCGTGATCGGATCAACACTCGCCATCTATCCGGGCGATCCGCCCTTTGCGCATCCGCGTTACTGGGCGGCCTGGATGTACTTCGGAAAGTAACCGCGGGCCCGCCCGATGTTGCAGCGCGCCGCGAACGCAGTAGAATCACCGCCGTTACAACGGAGCACCCCAATGGCCAAAGGTCAGATGAAATCCAACAAGGAAACCCGCAAGCCGAAGAAGGAAAAGGCCAAGCCGCCGGCTGGCAAGAAGTAGGATCGCTTCTTCTGGCGTCATGCGTCGGGCGCGAAAACCCTGACGCATGACGCCAGCCTTGTTGCGCGGGCGCCGGCGCAGCGCAAATCACCACGAACCGCTAGCGCCCATGCGCCGGGCGCCCTAAACATCGTCTCTTCTCCGGGGAGCCCTTAGTGGGCTGAGAGGCGGGCCCAATCATGTTGGTTGGGTGTCCGCGACCCGCCGAACCTGCTCCGGCTCATACCGGCGAAGGGAGAGACCATGAACAAGCCGCTAGACTCCAAAACCTTTGATAAAGTTTCGCACGAGCCGATCCCCGGCTCGCGCAAGGTGTACGCCGCCGGCTGCGCCCATCCCGATCTGCGCGTGCCGTTCCGCGAAGTGGCGGTGCATCCGAGCGCGAAAGAACCGCCGGTGACGCTGTATGATCCCAGCGGTCCCTACACCGATCCGGGCATCGCGATCGACATCAGTCGCGGGCTGGCGCGGCCGAGAGAAGCATGGGTGAAAGCGCGCGGCGACGTCGAGGAAATTGCCGGCCGCGAAGTAAAGCCGGTCGATAACGGCAACGTCGCCCCCGAAAAGCTGACGCCTGAATTTCCGTCGAAACCGAAAGTGCTGCGCGCAAAGCCCGGCAGATGCGTCACGCAGCTGGAATACGCACGCCGCGGCATCATCACGCCGGAGATGGAATTCGTCGCCATCCGCGAAAACCTCAACCGTTCACCGGACTTGCGCACCATAAGAGATGGCGAGGATTTCGGCGCCTCGATCCCCGATTTCGTCACGCCCGAATTCGTGCGCAGCGAAATCGAACGCGGCCGCGCCATCATCCCGGCCAACATCAATCACGGCGAACTTGAGCCGATGATCATCGGGCGGAACTTCCTGGTGAAGATCAACGCCAATATCGGCAATTCCGCCGTCACCTCCTCCATGGCCGAGGAAGTGGAGAAGATGGTCTGGGCGATCCGCTGGGGCGGCGACACGATCATGGACCTCAGCACGGGCCGCAACATCCATAACATCCGCGAATGGATCATCCGCAATGCGCCCACGCCCGTCGGCACCGTGCCGATCTATCAGGCGCTGGAGAAAGTCGATGGCGTCGCCGAAGACCTCACCTGGGAAGTCTACCGCGACACGCTGATCGAGCAGGCCGAGCAGGGCGTGGATTATTTCACCGTCCACGCTGGCGTGCGCCTGCCCTACATCCCGCTTACCGCCAGCCGCGTCACCGGCATCGTCTCGCGCGGCGGTTCGATCATGGCCAAATGGTGCCTCGCGCATCACAAGGAGAGCTTCCTCTACGAACATTTCGAGGAAATCTGCGAGATCATGGCGGCGTATGACGTTTCCTTCTCACTGGGAGACGGCCTGCGCCCCGGCTGCATCGCCGACGCCAACGACCGTGCGCAATTTGCCGAACTCGAAACACTCGGCGAACTCACGCAAGTGGCGTGGAAGCACAATGTTCAGGTGATGATCGAAGGCCCCGGCCATGTGCCGATGCACAAGATCAAAGCCAATATGGACAAGCAGCTCGCGGTCTGCGGCGAGGCGCCGTTCTACACGCTCGGGCCGCTGACCACGGACGTCGCGCCCGGCTACGACCACATCACCTCCGCGATCGGCGCGGCGATGATCGGCTGGTTCGGCACGGCGATGCTTTGCTACGTCACGCCGAAAGAACATCTCGGCCTGCCCGACGCCAAGGACGTGAAGGACGGCGTGATCGCCTACAAGATCGCCGCCCACGCCGCCGATCTCGCCAAGGGCCACCCCGCCGCGCGCCTGTGGGACGACGCGCTAAGCCGCGCGCGCTTCGAATTCCGCTGGGAAGACCAGTTCAACCTCGGAATCGATTCCGAAACCGCCCGCGCCTTCCACGACGAAACCCTGCCGAAAGAAGCGCACAAGACCGCGCATTTCTGCTCCATGTGCGGCCCGAAATTCTGCAGCATGAAGATCAGCCAGGAGATACGCGATACGGCGCGCGCGCAGAATGATGTGGCGAGCGCAGAAGCCGGGATGGAGGAGATGAGCCGGAAGTTTCGGGAAGGTGGTGGGGAGATCGATGTGAGGCTGAGAAGCTAATTTTAGGAGCCCCGAAGCCCTTTAAAAGCGCCTTTTAGTTGTCAGAAACGGGCGACGGCGTTAATCAACCAACAGCACGACCAATTCCTTGGGGTCCCCTTGTCCTATGATGCTCGGGTCTTTCGCGTTTTGATTGCGTCTCCGTCGGATGTCACCGATGAACGCGAAATAGCCGCATCTACGATTCAGGCGTGGAACGATCTACACTCAGCGGAAAGGCAAGTGGTGCTCCTCCCACTTAGATGGGAAACGCACTCCGCGCCAGAGTTTAACGTGCGACCTCAAGGCTCCATCAATCGACAGGTGGTAGATCATAGCGATCTGCTTGTTGGAGTGTTTTGGACACGCATCGGAAGCCCGACGGGCGAAGCAGACAGCGGCACCCTAGAAGAGATTGAGCGCGTCGCATCGTTAGGAAAGCCGGTTATGCTCTACTTCTCGCAGGCGAAGCAGGATCCCGACAAGATTGATCTGGATCAGCTTAAGCTTCTTCGAGAATTTAAGCAGAAGACTTTTCCCAAGGCGCGCATTGAGAATTACTCCAATCAAATTGAGTTTCGCGACAAGCTATGGAACCATTTAGAAATTCAAATTCGCACTCTGCTCGCACAAGAGAACCAGAGTGCTGGCGAAGCGGTTGGCGGCACCGATCTTCTCTTTGAATTTTCAGATCCACTCACTGGCTCACGATTGGGGCAGAAACTTTCGCTGCACTCCAATCTTCTTGAACTTCCTGATATCGAAGAATTGCCAGACTATGAGGACGAAAATCCACTTCAGCCTGCGGAATACAACTATTTCGACCGCCCCAACCAAAACTATTATCGCCAAGCTGCAGCGTTCGCGATCCGGCAAAATTTCTATCGACCAGTAAGATTTTGGCTAAAAAATGCGGGAGGTATTGGAGCGCGAGATGTTTTTGCGGAAGTGATCGTGACATCCGATGACATCGATATGAGCATCGGCGAATTCGACCCTCACGAGCAACCCCGGCCAAAAGGGATGCTGTATGGACTAAGCGCAAAACACCTTTTGAGCTTTGAACGGAGCGGAAACATTTGGACTACTCAGCTTGACCTGGGCGCGATTCAGCCAAAGCGAGAAATTAGTCCGGCCTCGACGCTCATGATTGGCGCTCGGAAGGAAGGTGCTGTGATTATCACAGCGCGAATTTATGCGGATACGTTGCCAGAACCAGTTACCCGCACGCTTCAAATTGACTGGAAGATATCGGCGACCCGTTCAAGCGCGCGCAAGGTTTTGGAAAAGATGAATATTCAGATGCCGACGCGCGTCTCCAAAAGGGGTACATAGGCGTCTATTATCGTCGTATGAGGGCACGCGCCGGCAAATGTAAATGCCCGACCTCATCATGATCGCGGGCCCGAACGGCGCGGGCAAAACGACCTTCGCCAGGGAATATCTCTCCGCCGAATGCGCGGGCGTCGCGTTCGTCAACGCGGACGAGATCGAGCGCGCGCTGCGCGCCGCTGATCCGGGCGCCGGCGAAATCGCCGCCGCGCGCGAAATGCTGACACAGATCGACGCGCTCATCCGCGCCGGCCAATCCCTCGCCATCGAAACCACGCTCGCCTCGCTCACCTACGCCCGCAAAATCCCCGAATGGCGCGCCGCCCGCTATGCCGTGCGCCTCATCTACGTCCGCCTTCCCAATGTCGAAGCCTCGCTCGCCCGCGTCCGCCGCCGTGTCGCGTCAGGCGGCCACAACATTCCCGAAGCCACGATCCGCCGCCGCTTCGGCAGAAGCCTTGACTATCTGGAGAAGCGCTACAAATCCCTGGTCGATAAGTGGTATGTTTGGGAAAGCCTCGAAGGCGGCTTCCGCCTGGCTGAATCGTGGGACGATCAATGACCGGCAAGGTTGAAGTCGAGCAAATGAACGCCGCGTTCAAGCGCGCCGCCTGGAAAGCCGTTCACGGGACGCGCGAAGATAAGGCCGGGCGGTTTTATCCCGAGCCGAAAGCGGCAGTGGTGAAGGACAGCGCGCCAGCGCCATTTGAGGCTGAGAAGAAACCGAAACGCTAACGGCGTCACCCTTCTCCCTTGTGGAAGAAAGTGGCTGACCGAAGCCAAGCCGGATGAGGCGTCGCCGACACCCTCCCATAAGGGGAGAGGGTAAGTGGGGAGTGGTAAGTTTGGGAAAGCCTCTACGGCGGCTTGCGCTTGGCGTTAACGGACCACGCAACCATCGCGTTGCCGGCGCGTTTGCGTTATCATCGCCACCGCGGAGGAAAATTCCATGATCGACGCACGCATTGTCTTCGGCGCCATCGCCGCCGCCCTCGCGCTGAGCGCGGCGCCCGTTGCGCAGGCCCATCACGGCTGGGGCTGGGCCGAAACCGCGAAGTTCGACGTTACAGGCACGGTCAAGGCCGCCAGACTAGGCAATCCGCATGGCGAGCTTACGCTCGTCACCGCCAACAATGAGAGCTGGACGGTCGAAGTCGGCCAGCCCTGGCGCAATGAACAGGCCGGGCTGGACGACGCGATGCTGGCGCCGGGCGCCAAAATCACCATTAACGGCAATCGCGCCAAGGATCACAAGCGAAAGCTGATCAAGGCCAATAGCGTGACGATCAGCGGTAAGGATTACATCCTTTATCGAGATCGCGTCTGAGGCCCTGCGGCTTCGTCGCTCACGAGAACAGGCTTGCGGTGGCGGCGCCTGCGCCTAGTTTCGAGCGCAGAATGTCCAATCCCTCCCCCGAAACCCGCCGCGCCCATTCCAACCCGCTCGAACGCCTAATCGAATGGGTTATCTTCGCCAGCCGCTGGCTGATGGCGCCGGTCTATCTCGGCCTGATCCTCGCGCTGGGCGTGCTGACGGTGACGTTCTTCCGCGAGCTTTACCTGATGCTGCCGAACGTCATGTCGATGGACGAGACGGAGGTGATCCTGCTGGTGCTGACGCTGGTGGATCTTTCGCTGGCCGGCAATCTCGTGCTGATCATCCTGTTTTCCGGCTACGAAAATTTCGTCTCCAAGATCGACGCGGCGCACGATAATCCCGACCGGCCCGAATGGATGGGCACGCTCGATTTCTCCGGCCTGAAAATCAAGCTGATCGCCTCCATCGTCGCGATCAGCGGCATCCATCTGCTGAAGATTTTCATGAACGTGAAGGATTATTCGAGCGAGCAGCTGATGTGGTACGTGATCATCCACCTCACCTTCATCGTCTCCGGCGTCGCCTTCGCCGCCATGGACTGGATCGAAGCCAAAGCGCATGCGGTGAAATGAACACGCGGATTCGTCCCGCATAAACTTGACGCTGCGTCCACTTTCCCTCGCTGTTCATGCTTCCTATACCGATGCAGCGCAGGGAGAGAGCATGGGCTTAACCGAACGCCTGAAGGCCGAAACGGCGTTGATCGCCGGCATCGTAGCCACGTTCCTGGCCTATGGCCGCATCGACAAAGACGCGCCGCTCACCGTCGGCGACGATCTGGAGAAATCCGTCGATCGCTTCCCGGAGAACGAAGCTTTCCGCTGCGAAAGCCACACCCTCACCTACCGCCAGTTCGATGATTACGCCAACCGCACCGCCCACTGGGCCCGCGCGCAAGGGCTGAAACGCGGCGATTGCGTTGCGCTGTATGCGCTGAATTCGCCGGAATACGTGGCGATCTGGATGGGCCTTTCCAAAATCGGCGTGGTCTGCGCGCTGATCAACACCAATCTGACCAGCGCCGCGCTCGCCCATTGCATCAACATCGCCGAAGCCGATCACGTCATCGTCGATCCCGAACTCGCCAGCGCCTACGCCACCGCCGAAACTGCGCTGACGCGCAAACCGAAGGTCTGGCCGCTCGACGATGGCTTCGCCGCGGACCAAAGCAGCGAACGCATCCCGCGCGAGGACGCGCGCGGCGGCATGCTCGGCGGGCAGCTCTGCCTGCTCGTCTACACCTCCGGCACCACCGGGCCGCCGAAAGCCGCGCGCATGCCCCACTGGCGCGTACAGGGTATGATGCGCGCTTTCGTCGGCGGCGTTGGCGCGCGCGACACCGACCGCAACTACGTCTCGCTGCCGCTCTATCACTCCACCGGCGGTCTGTGCGCTGTCGGCGTGATGCTGGAACGGGGCGGCTGCGTGATCGTACGTAAGCGCTTCTCGGCCACGCAATTCTGGAACGATATCTCCGCCGAACGCGCCACGATGTTCTTTTATGTCGGCGAACTGTGCCGCTATCTGATGAACCTGCCGGAAGACGCGGCGGAAACAAAACATTGCCTGCGCGCAATTGTCGGCAATGGCCTGCGGCCGGACGTGTGGGAGAAATTCAAGGCGCGATTCCGGATCCCGAAAATCCTCGAATTCTACGGCTCCACCGAAGGCAACGTGAACATGTTGAACTTCGACGGCAAACCCGGCGCCGTCGGCCGTGCGCCGCCTTATGTAAAGGCGCTGATCAACGCGCGGCTGGTGAAATTCGACATCGAAGCCGAAGCGCCGGTGCGCGGGCCCGATGGCCTTTGTATTGAAGCCGAAGTGAATGAGCCGGGCGAAGCGGTGGGCGAAATTCGTTCCAAAAACCGCCGCTACCTGTTCGAGGGTTATTCCGGCGATCCGGCGCAGACCACAAAGAAAATCCTCCGCGACGTCTTCGCCAAGGGCGACGCGTGGTTCCGGACCGGCGATCTGCTGAAGCGTGACGAGGACTGGTATTTCTATTTCGTCGATCGTGTCGGCGACACGTTCCGCTGGAAAGGCGAAAACGTGTCGACCAACCAGGTCGCCGAAGTGCTGACGGCATTTCCCGGCGTCAAAGAGGCGAACGTCTATGGCGTGCAAGTGGGCGGCGCCGACGGCCGCGCCGGCATGGCGGCGCTGACCACTTTGCCAGGTTTGAATCTCGACGAACTCGGTGCGCATCTGCGCAAGGAATTGCCGCCGTTTGCGCGTCCGCTCTTTGTGCGTTTGCAGCCGGAAATCGAAACTACCGGCACGTTCAAATACCGCAAGATCGACCTCGTCCGCGAAGGTTTCGACCCCACGATCGTTCGCGATCCGCTTTACTTCGACGATCCGGCCAGCGGACGCTTCACGCCAGTCACGCCGGAATTGCACGCCGCACTGATCAGCGGGGCGGTGAGGCTCTAATTCGCCTTGATCGGCGCCGGTGCGGCGGGATTGAGATAGGCTTTCAACGCCGTCCACGGCACAGCAACTTCATGGCTGCCGAGGGCGTGAGCACCCATATCTTCTGTCGAGAACAGCAGCACCAGCGCCTTATCTGTGATCGCCCATTTCGACGGATCGGAGACGGCGGCGCGCAATTCAGACGGTTCTGCCGGCGTTAGGGTGTCGTCAAATTCCTTCAGCGCTTTGGTCACGCCATCAGCGCCTTTTTTGGCGAGAAAATTCTCCCAGCCGGACCCTTGCTTGAATACGTCCGTCGCGCGCAACGGCGCCAGCGTCTTGATGTTGAAATTGATCGCCTTGTCGTCCGTGTTCGGACGCGCCGCGCCCACCGAATAATCGTAGTAATCGAACTTGACCGAAATCAGTTCGGGCCCGGCGAAGGCAATATCATATTTCGTCGTCTCGTTGGTGGCGTCCGCCTTCGAAAAACGCGGACGCTGCGCCGCGAGTTCATTAAATTTCTTGATCGCCGGAGAATCGCCGTCGATGCGCGGAAACGCGATTTCTTGGGTTATCGTATCGGGCGCGCCGGGCGCATCGGCCATGGCGCTCGCATCGGCCTTAGCGGCGCTGTTAAGTTCGACGCGCTGGAACGTGAACGGGCCGATCTTCTCCACCGCCTGCGCAGCTTTTTTCACGCGGTCAGCGATCGCGGCTTGGACGCAGGTCTGTTGATCGGCGGTCAGCGTCGTAGCGCCGTCCGCGACGCCGCAAGAGACGCGCTGAGCCTCAAGCCACTCGTTCTGGTTTTGCGCCAACAGCCGCGCACCCTGATCGGATACTTCTGCCGCCGCCTGGCTGAGTGCGTTTTTCATCTGCTCGCGCACGGCCGCGAGGCGCGGATCGCGGCAAAGCACGCTGGTCTGCGGACAGGCATCGACCATACTCGCAGCGGTGGAGGGCGCAACCGTGCCGGTGGCCGCGTCACGCTCGCAGGCGCTGAGGCTGATGATCGCCGCCGCCAACGCCGCAACCCGCACCTTCATCACGCTCTCCTGCTCACCACGAGCCGAATCTGCCACACAACGCGAACCGCGTCACGCCGCGCGAGGTTCCTATGCGGCAAGTTCATGATCGACTAAGCCAAGCCCATGCCGACCAGCCCCGCCTATCGCGCCGATCCACGTTATGACGCGTTCAACCAAGCGCACCGCGGCGCGTTCGCCGACCCGGTGGAGCCAGCGCGCTTCCCGCAGCATCGCCAGCGCTTCCGCCATCAGCGCTGGGCTGAAGCGATTGGGCTAGGCGCTCTGACGCCACAGGAATGGGAAAACGCGTTGGCCCGCTTCGACCCCCTGCCGGAGAACATGCGGGCGCCGCTGGCGATGCGCTATCATGGCCACCAGTTCCGCTCCTACAATCCTGACATCGGCGACGGCCGCGGCTTCCTGTTCGCGCAGCTTCGCGACGGCGCGGGGCGTCTGCTCGACCTGGCCACTAAGGGCTCCGGCCAAACGCCCTATTCGCGCTTCGGCGATGGACGGCTGACGCTCAAAGGCGGCGTGCGCGAGGTGCTTGCTGCATCGATGCTCGAGGCGCAGGGCGTCTATACGTCGAAAGCCTTCGCCCTGTTCGAAACCGGCGAGTCCTTGCAGCGGCAGGACGAACCTTCGCCAACGCGCGCCGCTGTGCTGACGCGGCTGGGACATAGCCATATCCGCTTCGGCACGTTCCAGCGTCTCGCTTATATGAACGAACCAGATCTGATGCGCGCGCTCGCTGACCATGCGACGGAGAATTATTACCCCGAACTGCGTGAACTGGATGGCGAAGCGCCGGTGGCCGCGTTCTTCGCTGCGGTGGTGCGCGCGACGGCGCGGCTTGCGGCAAGTTGGATGGCGGCCGGCTTCGTCCATGGCGTGCTCAACACCGACAACATGACCATCACCGGAGAAAGTTTCGATTACGGCCCGTGGCGCTTTCTGCCCGCAAGCCAGCCCGGCTTTACCGCCGCCTATTTCGATCATGGCGGGCTCTACGCCTTCGCCCGCCAGCCGGAAGCGGCAGCGTGGAATCTCGCCCAACTCGGCGGTGCGTTGAATCTGATCTGCGCCAGCGAACCGCTGAACGATGCGATCAGCGCGTTTCCATTGCTTTATCGAACCGCCCTGCGCGACGCGCTGTTCGCGCGACTTGGCCTCGCCGCAGGGGACGTTGAAGCCGATCTGCCGTTCGTAAACGATTTGCTCGGCTGGATGACCGACAGCCAGATCGGCTGGGCGCAATTCTTTCACGACTGGTTCGCCGGACGAAACGCTGGCAAAGATGCGCTCTACCATGCGCCTGAGTTCGCTCCTATCCGCGCCGGAATTGAAGCCCGCGCCGATGCAAATGACCCGCGCGTGAAGCGCACTTACTTCCAGCGCGAAACGCCCGTCGATCTGCTGATCGAGGGGATCGAGGCGCTATGGGCGCCGATAGCGGAACGGGATGACTGGAGCGCGTTCGAAGCAAAGCTGGCGGACATCGAAGAGATGCGAATTGCGCTTTCCTGAAATCCTCTCCCGTAAACGGGGGAGGACAAATCACATCGGCCTGGCGCCTCTCCGCTTGAAACCATGCTTATGCATCGCGCGGGTGAGCGTCATGGAATTGCGCACCTGATCGGCGTCCTTGGCTTTATCGTCATCGCTAAGAGAATCCCACGGCACGATGTTCGGATGCACGCGCAGGCGATTGTCGCGCTTTTCACCGGGCCGCCAGCCGGAAAGCAGGCGCTCGGCCATCCAGCGCGTGTGCTCAAGTTCAGCGAGCCGCATGACTTCGGCATCGCTCATCTCCGGCGCCATCTCGCCCTTTTCGCCTTCGGCGGCAGGCGTCCAGCCGGCGTCCCACATTTTGACCATTGCGTGATCGGCGACGGCGCGGCTGGCGGTGCGATAGGTTTCGCCGACATCGCCCCAGTTCCGGCGCACCGCTTCCAGCTCGCGGCCCGCAGGCTTGCCACGGCGATCAACGCCCATCTGATAGATTTTGTGCGCCATCGCCGCGCCTTCATCCATCATGCCTTCGATGATCAAGCGGCGCGTGGCCGTATGCTCCACCGCGCCGAACGCCTCGATAAACGCGTCATCGACGTCCGGCGTGCGGTCTCCGGCGGCGAACTCGCGTGAGAACTCGGATTCGCTGGTTTCCTTCATGAATATCGGGATCGGCCAGAAGGCCTGCTGCTCCTCCTCGGCCAGACCGGCATTGCAGGCGCGCAGCACGCCGAGCGCCAGCGCGATATTTTCTGAATCCTGGCCTGTCGAGATCACGACGGCGGCCGGCGGACCGCGCCTGGCGTTCACCTCGTGCAGGAAGTCTTCTGTAACGCTGCGCCCGCGCCAATCGAACGCGATGAATTCGATATCGGCTTTCCAAATATCGTGAGAACGCGCTTGTGGGTAGCGCGCATTAAACCGGCCGCGCGCGGCTTCGGCTTCGGGCGTAATCACTGTGATGTGGGGCGCGCCGAAACGCACGGACCACAGGCTCATCAGCGCGCGCACGGCCACCGCCTCGGCGGTTTCGTCAAACCCGAAGATCGCGACATGCGGATGCACATGACCCTTGGCTTCACCAACCTGAAGCACAAAATGCCCACGCTCCTGCGCCCATTTACGCGCGGCGAGTTCGTCAAGCGAGAACGGCCGCGTTTCGATCGGCGCGGCCTTACCGCCGGCCTTTTCCAGATCGCGCTGTATCTGCGCGCGCATTTCGCGCGCCTCCTGAAGCAGGATCGGCGAGCGCATCGCCACATGCACCTTCACGTCGCTGTTGCGGTTACGCTGGCGCACCAGCGCGCGCACCGCGGCTTCGGTTCGTAGATTGACCGTATCGTCATCGGAAAACGCCACGACATGCGAGGCGTGGTGCGACCGCGCCACGCGCAGGGCCTCCGCCGAGGCCGGATCGCCGGCCACGATCAGCACGCCCTTTTTGCGCAGCGCATGGGCGGTCTCGTCGGGCAGGTTGCTGGCGATCAGCACAACGACGTCGTGGTGATTCTTTTTTGGATCGACGCAATCATAAGCCAGGCACAGCGCCGCGCTGCTTTCGCCCGCGATCACGATATGATTGGCCGAGCCGCCGTGGAACAATTGCGCCAGCGAATGGCCAAGCTGGCCAGAAAACGCGAACAGCAAACCCACCAGCGGTACGAACATGCCGGCATAGCGCGCGATGCGCAGGCGCCAATCATTGGTGTCGCCATAGCCGTCCTGATAGGTCAGCGCGCCAATGGTCTTGTAGAAGGCGTCCTCCGGCGCGGCGTTCTGCGCCTCCCAGCCGAGGAGGCCGGCGCCAAGCCAGACCACCGCCAGCGCCGCCAGTACGCCCCAGCGCACGATGGGCGCGCGCATATGCGCCACGCCCGTCATCCAGGAGGCCAGCTTCGCCCAGCTATTGCCGCTGCTTTTCTTCGCCATGAAACCCCGCCTCGCGGCACGCTAGCGCATCAGCCGCCCTCCCCGCGAGCGCGATCATCGCTTAGGATCGCGCCGGGAGAAAGCTCATGGAATACCTGCACACAATGGTGCGCGTGGCCGATCTGGACGCCGCGCTGGATTTCTACTGCGCCAAGCTCGGGCTGGAGGAAGTACGCCGGGTCGAGAGCGAGAAGGGCCGCTTCACGCTCGTGTTTCTGGCGACGCCCAGTGACGCCGCGAGGCTCAAAGGCGCGGACAAGACGACAGCGATGAGCCCCATGATTGAGCTCACCTATAATTGGGATCCCGAAACCTACACCGGCGGGCGCAATTTTGGTCATCTGGCTTACGCGGTCGACGACATCTACGCCGCCTGCCAGCGGCTGATGGACGGCGGCGTTATGATTAACCGCCCGCCGCGCGACGGCCACATGGCGTTTGTCCGCTCGCCAGACGGAATTTCGATCGAGCTGCTGCAGAAAGGCGGCGCACTGGCGCCAGCAGAGCCCTGGGCGAGCATGCCGAATAGCGGAACCTGGTGAAGTTGGAGGCAAGGCGGAGGCTTGTCAGGTGGTGGTCGTTCGGCTTTGTGGTTTTCAGGGCGGGGCGCACTTCAATGTTCGCCGCGGTTTCGTTGCACCCATCAAAGTCCTGGCTTAGCCGGCCGTTGACGCCTGAAGATTTCGGGCGCATCGGCAAGTGCGGCCCGACCGGGACCACGTGTTTCTACTTATTCCCAAGACCAATTTGACGCGGCTCGCTTCGAGCAAGTACGCGTCCTCGGCGGGGGCGCGCATCAAAAAAAGGGTGACTATATACGAGCTTGACCCACGATAATTTTGTGGTAAGGTAAGTCCTGTCATAAGGGCTCTACCGTGCTCAACCAGTTTTCCTCCCTTCAAGACCTGTTCAAGGCATTCCCAGACGACGCCACGGCGCTCAAGCATTTTGAGTCCGTCCACTGGAAGCACGGCGCGTTCTGCCCCTACTGCCGGGGAAAACGCGTCATGCATTTCAAAGACGGCAAGACGCATAAATGCTCGGATTGCCGGAAGCGCTTCTCGGTCAAAACCGCCACGGTTTTCGAAGACACTAAGCTGGGTATGCACATCTGGTTCGCGGCGATGTGGCTGCTGCTGAACCGCCCGAAGGGGATCGCCAGCACGCAGCTCGCCACCGATTTGAACATCACCCAGAAGAGCGCGTGGTTCGTGCTGCATCGCCTGCGCTACGCTTCCAAGACGCGGAGTTTCTCTCGCCCTTTAGCGGGTAGCGTGGAAGCCGACGAAACCTACGTCGGCGGCCGCGCTAAAAACATGTCGAAGGCGCGCCGCGAGCGTTCTGGCGTCGGCGTTGGCGGACAGGGCAAAACAATCGTCATGGGCATGATCGAACGCCCGGCGGATGGCGCGGGCGAAGTTCGCGCGAAAATCATTCCGGACAACACTACACGCACCATTCAGGCCGAAGTCCGCGCGAACGTCGCGCCGGGCGCTACGCTAATGACCGATCAGGCCAGCGCCTATATCGGCATGGGAGAGTATCGGCACGAGGTCGTTAATCACGGCAAACAACAGTTCGCACGCGGGCCGTTCCATACCAACAGCATTGAAGGCTTCTGGTCCCTAGCGAAGCGCCAGTATCACGGCACGCACCACTGGATCAGCCCGAAGCATCTGGACGCCTATCTCGACGAAATGTCCTACCGCTGGAATCGCCGCGATACACACAAGACCGTTCGCGTGGACGGTTTGCTGGAACGTGTCTCTGGTAGATTGACCTACAACCAACTGATTGCTGATGGCCAAAAACAAACCGCCGCCTGAGACCCCGTTCAAGCTGGACGGCATGGACCTCGACGAAGCGCTGGAGCGCTTCGCGGGCGTGCCGTTGGACGAAGTGAAAGAAGAAGAGGCGAAGGGACGCGAGGTCCGGCTGGTCCAGCGTGAAGGTGACGATGCGCCGCCGATTCTGTTTTACGCGACGGACAAGGGCGTAAAGCTGGAACTGCGAGTAACGGACGGCGAGTTATGGTTAACGCAGTTGCAGATGGCCAATTTGTACGGCGTGGACGTGCGATCGGTAAACGATCACATTCAAAAGTACCTCGCCGATGGCGAGATCGACGATTCAGTTATCCGGAAATTCCGGATAACTGCCGCTGACGGAAAATCATACGACACGAATCATTACGCGCTCGATGTGGCGTTCTATGTCGGCTACCGCGTCAACACCCGGCAGGGCGCGCTGTTTCGGAAGGCCGCCACCGACATCCTGATTCGCTTCGCCAAGTTCGGATACGCGATGGACGTTGAGCGCCTCAAGGCGCCAGACCAGCCGAGCATCGTGGATGAGCTTAAAGACATCATCCGCGAGATTCGCGCGTCGAGCCAGAACACCTATCGCGAGGTCAGGCGAATCGTTTCGCTTTGCCAAGACTACGATGGGCGGAGCGAAACCGCGCGAGCCTTTTACGCTCGCATGGAAAACAAGTTGCTCTACGCCGCAGCATCGAAGACCGCTCCGGAAATCATCCTAGAGCGCGCGGACGCCAACCAGCCCGACATGGGCCTGACCTACTACACAGGAAAGCGCGGACCGACCCAGGCGGACGTGAAGGTCGCAAACAACTATCTGGCCGAAGGCGAAGCGCGTGTAAAAAACCGCATCACTGTCATGCTGCTCGACTATTTCGAGGACCAGCTTGATCAGGGCCGGCTCGTCGTTATGGCGGACGCCGAACTCAAGATGGACGAGTTCATACGCTTTAACAATTGGCCGCTGTTGCGAGACGCTGGGCGCGTAAGCCGCGTCGCCGCGGACCGCCGCGCTATCGAGCAGCAAAAGCTGTTTATCGGTCGCGATTGAAATGCCCGCACCCCCGTATCCGCAGCAAATACTGTTCGAAGACGGCTGGGACGACGCTTTGCCAAGTGAGTTCATCAACGAGATCGAATTGCTGGTCGATCACGAAATCAGGATGACCAATCCTGATGAAACGGGCAGCGGCACCGATGGAACGAAGTGTCTCAGCTATTGCAGGTACATCCCGCCGCACGGACTGCTTGTGCATTGGGACTGCGATGACGACGTCGCGAAAATCAGAGAGGTCGTGATGATCGTCGATGGCGAAGATTTTGAGACGCCGCCGGACGATACGAACCCCTAACCGACGCGACGCCCGTCTGACACAGGCGGTCGCTTGCCGGGCAACAACATGAACGCGGTTGCGTATGGGACCCTATCCCCGTAGCGCTCCACGCTGCCCCATGGCCGTTCGTGGGAAAAATCGCTGAGGTCGGTTTGATCTATCCCGCACACCCACTCTGCCCAGAAACCGACATGAGCGCGCTCCTCTGCCTTCAAAAGGTTCGACGCGCCGGCGCCACGCCCCTCGACGATTTTGAAAACTTGGCGCGGGACCCCGAACAATATCTGACGATCAATGCGGATCACGCCGCTTCGCTCCAGCGTGTCGAGCGCCCAGTCTAAATATCGCGCGGCAGGCCCGAAAGGCTCTTTCAGATACTCTGCACCGGTGATCGGGGAGCGCCACACGATGTAGGCGGTCATGTCGGCGTAGTAGAGGGCAAGGTGAAGACGAGCCTTCCCGAGTCGCTCCGGATGATTGCCCGCTCTGGCAATGGCCTCAGTGACCGCCTCTAGGAAGCGCTCTTTGTGAAACCGGATATCGGGTTCTGACGACTGCTGAACCATTATGCACACCCAGAACATATAGAGAACATCAAGCTAGTTGTCCATCAGTAGGGCCCAATAAGGCTGAAGGCGCCCGCCTAATGGCAGGTTAACGCAGGTCGGCCCGGCGGTAGGATAGCGGCGCTGAGTGATTCGCGGGCTGGATGTGCACACGTCCGCCACGTCGCTTCGGATAAGATCGCGCGCGCTGTGCGCAAGTCTTGTTCGCTTGCGGATCGAATATGAATGGGTCAAATTGCGATATACTCTCCAAAAAAAGGACGATAGTCACCTTGACATAGTACGGCTCAACCCCTAGATTGGGGTCATGGCCGATTACCTTTCCAAACCGATTTTTAACGACGCCGACAAAGCCCGCGAATGGCTTGAAGCGCGTCTGTGGCCGGATGGTCCGATCTGCCCGCATTGCGGCACGGTCGATGAAGCCACGCTGATGAAGGGCAAGACGACGCGCCCCGGCCTGTATCAGTGCAATGCCTGCCGCGAGCCGTTCACGGTGACAGTCGGCACGCTCTATGAGCGCTCGAAAATTGCGCTGCATATCTGGCTGAAAGCGACCTACCTGCTGATGGCGTCCAAGAAGGGCATCAGCAAAAACCAAATGTCGCGCATGCTGGGCGTGTCTCAGAAGTCGGCGTGGTTCCTGAGGCATCGCATCCGCGAAGCGCTCAAAGGCGACAACGCTTTGCTTGGCAGCACTGGCGGCCCGGTTGAAGTGGACGAAACTTTCATCGGACGCAAAACCGGCGTGAAGGTCGCGACCGGCTACGAGCACAAGCGCAAGGTTCTGGCGCTGGTTGATCGCAGCACAGGTCGCGCCCGTTCAATGGTAGTGGACAAGCTTACTATCGGCGCCTTGCTGCCGATCCTTGAAGCGAACATCGCCAAGGAAGCGCACGTCATGACCGATCAGGCGGGCTATTATCGCTACCTCAGCAAGACGTTCCGCATGCACTCGACCGTCAATCACGCGGTCAGCGAATATGTGCGCGGCGAGACGCACACGAACACGATTGAAGGCTACTTTTCGATCTTCAAGCGTGGGATGAAAGGCGTTTATCAGCATTGCGGCGAAGGCCATTTGAACCGCTATCTGGCCGAATTCGATTTCCGCTACTCCAACCGCGTGAAGCTGGGCGTTGACGACATGACGCGCACCGAGCGCGCCGTTGACGGTATCGTCGGCAAGCGTCTGACCTATCGGCGGCTTGGTGGAGAACAGCCCCAAGCTCATTAGGGCGAAGGGCAACACTCACACGCGCTGGAAGCAGAAGCGCAGGAAGCGCCGCGTCGCTAAGCCTTAGATTGTTTAGGCTTTGCCTTGGTGGGCGCTTTCGGCTTTGCTGGCCGCTTCATGGGTGGGGAGTGCAGCGCTGCGTCAACGGCCTTCTCGAATCGCCGCCTAGCCTCGTCTGCGCTGTATTGATCGTCGGTCTTCTTTGTCATGCCAAATCCACTTTCAAAGGTCAGACCGAACGCGAAGCCAAACTTTTGGGAGGGTGCGCTGCTGTCGAGGCCGCGCCTCGCGCTACGCATGGCGGAATCCATTTCGGCGTGGGCGCGGACTGAGGCGGCGATGGGGTCATTCTTGGCTCACATCTTCGGGGCAGACGCCAGAACCGGCATCGCCATGTTTCAAGCTATCACGAGCGGCGTCGCCAGAAGTAGCGTACTACGCGCCGCAGCTGAGGCCGCACTAAAATCAGACCTTCTGGAATACTTTGAAGCGATCGTCCTCTTCATAAAACCAGCCGTGAAGGCGCGAAATGATATGGCCCACCACATCTGGGGCACTTGTGAAGAACTGCCAAAAGCCCTGTTGCTCACCGACCCCAAGGTCTGGGCCTACTACTCGCTGGCAACGATTGAGATGTCAGAAGACATGATGCGCAATCCCACCGCCTATCGCTCCGCGCCTGGTGAGGAGGTGACGATTTTTGCGCCGCCGTTCCCACTTGACCAAGTCGCTGTGTACGTCGAGCGCGATTTTCGAAATGTCACCGCCATAGCGCTCACGGGTGCTCGTTTTCTGAACTATCTGTCACTAATGGCGCGATGGCCAAATAACGTTGGATTGCACCGCCTGCTATTAGACGAGCCTCTCTTTCAGAAAGCACTGTCTCAGTCCAACCGCGCTCGAAATAAGACAGCAGCTCCGCCGTGATGGCGTCGTGCAAGCGGGTGTAACTCTGCGGCGATAGCGGAGATGGGCTCTGTACCATCCCTAGTATGTACTACGTCAGGGTGACTATTGTCAAAAAAAGGGGGGAGCCATGAACAGCTTTGCATTGCGCGATGGGCCGTCTGGACTTGCTAATGGCCTAGACAAACGCCTGACTAAGTTCCGTTGAGGATAGATCGCATGCGTCTAGCGGCGACAGCCCTGGCCTTTGCCGGCCTCTTAACTACTGGCGGTTTGGCAGAGGCTGCGCCTGAAGCCTTCCGCTTCGATACATCCCATACGCGTGTGATGTTTTTCACGCTGCACGGATTTGGGGCGAGCCGGCAATTGGGGCTGTTCCGCACCCTTTACGGCAGTTTCGTACTGGATTCGGCCGACCTATCGAAGAGCCGGGTCGACGTCGAGCTTGATGCGGCCAGCTTGACCATGTTCGAACCCACCCTCGATGAGCAATTGAAGTCCAAGCTCTTCTTCGATGTCGCGACCTATCCGCTGATCACCTTCCGGTCGACTGGCGCCCGGCGGACGGGACCATCTACCGGTGTCCTTGTCGGGGATCTGACCATGCACGGGGTGACCCGGGCGGTGAGCCTGGACGTCACTCTCAATGCGCTGGGGGACCATCCCTTCTACAAGGTAAGGCGGGCTGGCTTCTCGGCCAAAGGGCGCCTGAAGCGTTCTGATTTTGGGCTTGGCGCCTTCATCCCAAGCGTGGGCGACGATATTCAAATCGAACTAGAGGTCGAGGGTTATCCTCCCGGCTGGCAGGCGCCGGGCGTCACACCCGCTCCCGAAAAGGCCAACCTGCCTGCCTGCCCCAAACCTGCTAGCGGTGGCGCGGCCACCAGCTGCTGACGCCGAGTTGGGAAGTTCCGCGCATCAAGGGCCGCGGGCAACTTCGACATAGGTGTTGGACGAATAATAATTGCAGTTGATGTGTTAAACCCAAGGCAGTTTCGTTGGCCTTAGCGATCAGAAACAGATGGCGACGCGGGAGGGAATCGAACCCCCGACCTTGTCCTTAGGACGGACCTGCTCTTCCTGCTGAGCTACCGCGCCAGCGGGCGCTTTATGGCCGAAGCCGCCAGATCAATCCAGCATCACAGAATCGGAGCCGGTGCAGGAAAGGTCGAGAATGTTGTCCTCTACCCGCAACTTCTCAATCACGGCGCCGTTAAGCGTCATAACGTAACGCTGCGAGCGTTCGCCGAGGAACAGGCTGTCGCCGCGCGCGGACAAGCCCAGCGCGCGGGTGAACGCCAGATTGCCATCAGACAGGAAGCGCACGGCGCCGCCAGGATCGAGGTCCTGCGCCCAGCGCGCCAGCGTCCACGGGTCGTTCGGCGCGATGCAGGCAATCAGCCCAAAACCGGCGGCGCGCAGCTTCGGCGCGTTGGCGATGAAATCTGGCAGGTGCTGCTTGGTGCACATCGGCGTGAATGCGCCGGGCACGCCGATCACTACGGCGCGCACGCCCAGGAACAACGTCTCCGTTCGCACGGTCGCGATTTCGTCGCCGTACAATTCGCCGAGCGGCGCATCCGGCACGCGACGGCCGGCGCGCGCGGGTTGAAAGCGGTCTGTACTGATCGGCGAAGTTTGCATGTCGCACCACCTAACCGGAGGCGCTTAAGATTGGCTGAAATGGCTGCCGAAGAAGGCTAGACCGTTTGGACTAGTCAAAACGCAACCTCCGCGCCAATGTACGTAAGGCTGATGGGGTCATGCATGCGTGGCGGATTTCTGTGCGCTGTGATGGCGCTTCTGCTGTGCGCGTGCGGGCCCAACATTAAGGATTTGCAGGCCGGCGAAACCGGCAAGGCCGCGGCGGTGAGCGATGGCGATACACTGACGCTAGACAGCGGACTGAAGGTGCAGCTCACCGGCATCATCGCGCCGCGCCGCGGTTTCCGCGAGCGGCCTGACGAACCGAAGGCCAAGGAAGCCCGCCAGACGCTCGAAAAGATCGCGCTCGGCCGCGAGGTGCAGCTGGCCTATGGCGGCGAAAAGCGTTTGGCCGCCTCCGCGACTGCAACGGAACTGGCGCTGGCGCAGGTGTTCGTGAAAAGCGAAGGCGGACGCTGGATCTGGGCGCAGGAGGCGATGCTGCGCGAAGGCATGGCGCGCGCCCGGCCCTGGAAAGACAATCACGCCCGTTATGCGGCGCTGTATGCGGCGGAAGATATTGCACGCAAAGCGAAGAAAGGCATCTGGGCCGACAAGGCTTACGCGATCCGCAAAGCCGAAACGATCAAGCCGGACGAAGGCGGCTTTCAACTCGTCGAAGGCGTGGTGCGCAGCGTTGGACAGACCGAGAAGAAGCGTTATCTCAACTTTGGCGACGATTACAGAACCGATTTCACCGTCTCGATCGACACCGAGGCGCTGGCGAACTGGAAGGCCGGCGAAGTTCCGCTCGACAGCCTCGAAAACAAACGCGTCCGCGTGCGCGGCTTCGTTTACGACAGCGGCGGCCCGCTGATCAGGGTGGATCATCCGCAAGCGATTGAGGTGCTAAACTGACGCCCCTCACTACTTGAACGTTTTTGGAGCCTCAGATGGGATGGATTTTCCTGCTGCTTGCCGGCGGTCTTGAGGTCGCCTTCACAACCACACTCAGATTGCTGCTTAAGTCTCCCAATAGCATATTGTTGAACTCGGTTTTCGTGGTGCTGGTTATCGCCAGCTTCGCCTGCTTACAGCAGGCAATGCGCACAGTGCCCATCGGAACCGGCTATGCTGTCTGGACGGGAATAGGAGCGGTCGGCACCGTGATCGTCGGCGGGCTGTTTTTCGGCGAGAGCCTCCCTCCAATTCGTCTGGCGCTTATCGGACTGGTCGTCGTGGGAGTGGCGGGGCTTAAACTTATCGAAACCTAGCGCCTGTCGATAGGAATGCACCTGCGGAAGACTGATGACGGCCCCCGGGTTCAGAGGGGCAAAAGGCGCAAATGAAAAGGGCCGGGCTTTCGCCCGGCCCCCTTCTCTTTTTGTGTACGGAGCCAGTCCGAGGCCTAGCCTCACGCAGCGGCGGACGACGCAGCAGCCGCATCGGCGCGCGCGCGCTTGGCGGCGAGCGAGACCGAGAGCTTCTCCATCGCCTTGTCTCGATCGATCTTTTCCACGGCCGCCAACTCGCGGGCCATCCGGTCCAGCGCGCTCTCGTAGAGCTGACGCTCGGAATAGGATTGCTCCGGCTGATCGGAGGCGCGGTGAAGATCGCGAACCACTTCGGCGATCGAAATCAGATCGCCCGAATTGATCTTCGCTTCGTATTCCTGCGCGCGGCGCGACCACATCGTGCGCTTGATGCGCGCGCGGCCGGTCAGCGTCTTGAGCGCATCTTCGAGTATCTTGGAGGAAGCCAGCGCCCGCATGCCGCAGGATTTGGCCTTCGCCGTCGGGACGCGCAGGGTCATCTTGTCCTGCTCAAAGGAGATCACGAAGACCTCCAGCTTATGACCCGCCACCATCTGCTTTTCGATCCCGGTGACCCGGCCCACGCCATGAGCGGGGTAAACGATGTGGTCGCCAGGCTTGAAGCCGGCAGCTTTGGTCTCAGCTGTCATGAACAGTTCCCTTAGTTAAACACCAACACCCGCGCGCCTTTGCTCCGGAATCTGGAGCGCAGCACATAGCCGCGAGTTTCTCTCGCGTTTGTTCATTCGTGACTTACGGGCAAAATCGCCCGTGGCGCATTCAAAGCACTACGGTAATGTGACAAGCATACCATCAATGGACGCAAAATGGAAGCGCTCACACGAGGGTGCGGCTAGTCGCCCGTGCCAGGTTTTGGGCTGAAATATTTCTCGAACTTGCCTTTTTCGTCTTTGAAGTCTGCATTGTCGGCGGGCGCTTCGCCCTTATGGGTAATATTCGGCCAGGTCTTCGAATATTCGGTGTTGATCTTCAGCCATTTACCATCTGGCTCGTCAGACAAGTCAGCCTTGATGGCGTCCACGGGACATTCCGGCTCGCACACGCCGCAATCAATGCACTCATCAGGGTGGATGACGAGCATGTTTTCGCCTTCGTAGAAGCAGTCCACCGGACAGACTTCGACGCAATCCATCAATTTGCACCTCACGCAAGCGTCGGTGACGATGTAAGTCATATAGCGGCTCTTCTCCTTATTTTAGTCCGTTTGGCGGGCCTGGTGGCCGCCGTCAAGCGCGTCTTCGGCTGTGGCGTAGAGCAGGCGCGCCTCGCTTGCAGGCCCACGCCGCGCGCCGAGCCCTAGCACTTGAACCGTGTAAAACTTGTCATTCCGCCTGATCGTCAGCCCGTCGCCGAGGCGAATTTGCGCCGATGGCTTCGCCAGTGTGCGGCTTTCCGCGCCGCGCGCCAACCGCGCCGCACCGTCCTCAACCGCCCGTGCAGCCAGCGCCCTCGTTTTGAAGAATCGCGCCCGCCACATCCAGACATCGACCCGAACAGATTCGCCGGTCCCACTCATTCGCCCGCTTTATCCATTTTGCGCCTTTCGCGCCGCCATGAGATCGGCAAGGCCGCCGAACGCGTTCTCCGGGCCATCGCCTTGGGGCCGCGGACGCTGCACGCTCGGGAAGCGCCAGCGCTCACCGGCCTCCCCGCCGGTGCGGCGATAACCAAGCGCCTTGAGCGCGGCGGCTAGATCGCTCAGATCGCCGCCGATGAGCCGCGCCCAATCCGGATTGAGTGCGAAATCGCGTGACGACTGCGCGCTCTTGCGCGCCGCGCCAGCCAGCCGCTCAACCATTTCGATACGGATGGCGCGCGCACCGCAGGGCCGGAAACCGGCGGCGGCGTAATCGGCCCAAACCAAAGCCGGATCGAGCGGCGCCGAAAGCGCGCGCCGCGATGGACGAAACCGCGCCGGCCCCAGAGCCGCGCGCAGATTCAGCGCGCGCGACCGCCCCAGCGCTGGCGCGTATATTGTGTGGCGTCCAAACCGCACGCCGAGCGCGGCAAGCGCCGCGCGATCGGATCGCAAGACATTCGGCGCCTCGCGCCGGTCGATCGCGCCGCCGGATTCAAACAGGCGAAACGCCAGCCCCTTGGCCGCGCCTGACAAGGCCGGATCGCGCGCGGCGCCCTCCAGGCGCACAAGCGGCCAAAGCTCGCGCGCGATCTCGTCAGCCAGCCAGGCTTCGGCCCGCGCCATGGCGCGGCGCAGATCGAGCGGATTGGCGGCCTCGCCGCCGAGCGGCTGGATTTGCGGGCGCAGTAGCAGCGCGCCGGGCGTGATTTTCGCGATGAGCGCGCCGGCAAGGCGCACGCCGTTCCGGTCGAGCGAGAAATCCGCATCTTCAGCGGACGCGATGGCGGCGAGACGCCGCGATACTTCCGGCGCAAGCGCACGCAGGGCGGCGTGGCGCACCGCCCTGCCCTCACGGCCGAGCGCGCCGGGATCAGGTTTGAAGTCCAGCCCCTCAAGCCGGCCGACATAATGACCTTCTACTGAAACAGCACCGTCGCGCGAGACGGCCGCTTCCAGATCGTTGCGCGAGAGGCCGCGCATGAGGGCGCTGGTGCGACGGTCTATAAAGCGCTGCGTCAGTAGTGCGTGCAGCCCGTCGCTCAGCTTGTCCTCTATCGCGCGCGTGCGCTCGCGCCATTCGGCGGCGTTTTCCAGCCAGTCGCCGCGATTGGCGACGTAGCTCCAGGTGCGCATGTGCGCGAGCCGCGCCTGCAACGCGTCGATATCGCCCTCGAAGCGGTCGAGCTTATCCACTTCGCGCTCTATCCAGCGGCGCGGAATCGGGCCATCGAGCAGATAGCGCGCCATCGCGCCGACAAGGCGGGCGTGCTCTTCCAGCGTCACCTTGCGGAAATCCGGCGTGAGGCAGACATCCCAGAGCCGCTTTACGCTTTTCGCCCCGCGCACACGATCGGCGATCTCGGGGTCGAGCGCCACGCGCCGCAGCGTTTCTTCGTCCACCGCCGCGCGCACGCGCATCAGGCCGGGCCGGTCCGGCGGTTGCATCAAGGTGCGCTGCAGCGCTTCGATGCTGGAGAAATCGAGAGCGGGATTGCGCCATTCGATCGCCACCACCGGCTCGAATTCGTGATTCTGCACGCGGGCGATGGTTTCTTCATCAAGCGGCGCGCAATCGCCGGTTTCGCCGAACGTGCCGTCATTGCGAAAGCGGCCAGCGCGGCCGGCGATCTGCGCGATCTCGTCTGGCCGCAAAACGCGCTGGCGATGGCCGTCGAACTTGGCGCGAGAGGCGAACGCGACGTGATCGACATCAAGGTTGAGCCCCATGCCGATCGCGTCCGTCGCGACCAGGAAATCCACTTCGCCGGATTGATAAAGCTCGGCCTGCGCATTGCGCGTGCGCGGGCTGAGCGCGCCCATCACCACAGCCGCGCCGCCGCGCTGGCGGCGGATCAGCTCGGCGATGGCGTAAACCTCCTCCGCCGAAAACGCGACGATGGCCGTGCGCTTGGGCAGTTTGGTGATCTTGCGCTGGCCTGAATAGGAGAGCGTGGAAAACCGCTCGCGCTGTTCGATCCGCACGTCGGGTAAAAGCCGCTTCAGCAGAGGGCGCATCACGTCCGAGCCGAGCAGCATGGTCTCGCCGGTTCCGCGCGAGCGCAGGATGCGATCGGTAAAGACGTGGCCGCGGTCCGGATCCTGGGCGAGCTGGATTTCGTCGATCGCCAGGAACGCCGTGCGCTTATCGGCGGGCATCGCCTCGGCAGTGCAGATGAAGTAGCGGGCGCTGTCGGGCGCGATGCGCTCCTCTCCCGTCAGCAGGGCGGCGGCGCGCGCGCCCTTGGCGGCGACGACCTTGTCGTAGACCTCGCGGGCCAGCAGACGCAGCGGCAGCCCGATGATCCCATCGGCATGAGCCAGCATTCGCTCAATCGCCAGATGGGTTTTGCCGGTATTGGTCGGCCCGAGAACGGCGATGGGAGGGGCAGGATCGCGCACGCCTGTGCTCATCGCTCTCCATCCATGGGCTCGTTTCACTTATGTCGGAACGCGATGAAGACTCTGCAAGCGCTGGGCAACCGTTAGGATTCAGCCGCTGTTCTAATTCTCCTCAAATGAGAAAGAACCCGGAACGAATCATCGACGAATCACTTACCTTGCCGTGTTCCTGTTTTGGTCCAATCTAGACTTAGTGGTTAACCACTTATTAACCACTAATTCCTGATCTCCGATTAACCATAAAATGAAACAGGAAATGGCTCACAGTTGTACTAGCGCTTGACCCGCGCGGGGCGCTCCCCTAATCGTCCGCGCTTCAATTTTCCGCGTTTCGAGAGCCCACAATGTCCCGCCGCTGCGAACTGACTGGCACTGATCGCCAAGTTGGCCATTTGGTCAGCCATTCCAACATCAAGACCAAGCGCACGTTCCAGCCGAACCTGGTGAAGGTTTCGCTGCAGAGCGAGACGCTGAACAGAAGCTTCCGCCTGCGCATCACGGCCGCGGCGCTGCGCTCGGTCGATCATGTTGGCGGGCTGGACGCTTTCCTTACGAAAGCTTCTGAAGATCAGCTGTCGGTCCGCGCCGCTAAAATCCGCCGCGATCTCAAGAAAAAGCTGAACGACAAGAAGGCCGCCTAAGGCGCCTTGGCGGGCTCCGGCTCCGGGCCAACCACCAAGCCGGGCAGATCGAACGCGTAGAGCAGCGTGCGCTGCGACGTGTTGAAATTATCGTCCGATAAAATGTAGAGCCGCACGCCGCCGTCTTCGCGCGGCACGATGGCAAGCGCCTCGAAATTGTCGATGGCCAGCGGCTTCATCAGCGCGGCAAACTCAGGCCCGTCCAGATGCGGGCGATCGGCTTCAAGGCCGGCGGCGCCATAGCGGCGCAGCACGGAGCGGCTTCCAATGATCGGAAGGAAAAAACGCTCCAGCGCGATGTAGTCTCCGTCGGGCAAAAGCCGCAACGAGACCAGTGCGTAGTCGCCGCGTACGCTTGCCGGACCGGAAATCATCTCGCCGCCATCAAGCGGCAGCTTGTAGAATTGCGTTGGCGCCTTGCGGTTAACCGAAAATTCGCGCACGGCGATCAAATCGCCATCGGGCGCCTGCACCAACGCTTCAAGCCCTTCATTGTCCGCAAAATCATTCTGCAGAACTGCCGGGCCCTTCTCAGCCGCGCCTGCGGGGCCGTTTTTGGCAATATCATAAATCAGGATGCGATGGTGATGCTCGAAACTGACGGCGTAGCGGCCGTCTTGCAGCAACGCGATATCCTCGGCGTCCTGCTCCTCTTTCCGATCAAGCGGCGCGCCGGTTTCATCGCGCATGAGCCCGATGCGGGTTTCGCTGAGGCCAGTGAGGTCGCCCGCCTCATTCAGCACCAGCGCGCCGGAGAGAAACGAGCCCTGATCGGAAACGGCGAGGAAGCGTCCCTCGCTGTCAACCTCAATACCTGACCAGCCGCCGAATAGCGGATTGGCCGATTTCAGCTCCAGGCCGCCGCGAAAGATCAGCGCGCCATACTTGGCGCCAACACCCGCCTTGTCGGAAATCGCCGCCGGCGTTGCGGTGACAGCGATCGGCTGCCAGCCTGAGTCTGATTGCGGCTGCGGCTGCGGCTGGGCCTGCGCACAGGCGCCCAGCGAGACCATCAATACGAAAAGCCAGCGCCTCATGCCGCGCGCTTACGTCTGCGGCCGCGCGGTTCCTCAGCGTAATCTTCCTCGAACAACTCGGCCAGCTTCTCGGTCATCGCCCCACCCAATTGCTCTGCATCGACGATGGTAACGGCTCTTCGATAATAGCGCGTAACGTCGTGGCCGATGCCGATCGCGATCAACTCCACCGGGCTTAGCGATTCAATATGACGGATCACCGCGCGCAGGTGCTTCTCCAGATAGTTTCCCGGATTGGCCGAGAGGGTTGAATCGTCCACCGGCGCGCCATCGGAAATCACCATCAGGATGCGCCGCTGCTCGGGCCGCCCGATCAGCCGCTCATGCGCCCAGAGCACAGCCTCGCCGTCGATGTTTTCCTTCAGCAGGCCCTCGCGCATCATGAGGCCAAGATTGCGCCGCGCGCGCCGCCAGGGCGCGTCGGCGCTTTTGTAGATCACGTGGCGCAGATCGTTGAGGCGGCCCGGCTGCGGCGGACGGCCCGCTTTAAGCCAATCTTCCTTGCTGATCCCGCCCTTCCATGCGCGCGTGGTAAAGCCGAGAATCTCCACCTTCACGCCGCACCGTTCCAGCGTGCGCGCGAGAATATCGGCGCACAAGGCGGCCACCATGATCGGGCGCCCGCGCATCGAACCGGAATTGTCCAGCAGCAGCGTCACCACCGTATCGCGGAAGTCGGATTGATCTTCCTGCTTGAACGACAGGGCCGAGAGCGGATCGACGATCACGCGCATCAGCCGCGCCGTATCCAGCACGCCTTCTTCCAGGTCGAACGTCCAGGCGCGGTTCTGCTTGGCCAGCAGGCGGCGCTGCAGCCGGTTGGCAAGGCGCCCGACCGCGCCCTGTAGCGGCTTAAGTTGCTGATCCAGATACGCGCGCAGCCGCGCCAGCTCCTCGCCGTCACACAGCGCCTCGGCCTGCACGATCTCGTCATGCGCGCGCGTGAATACCTTGTAGTGCGCGTTCGGATCGTCCGGACCGGACCGGAACAATGGCCGGACAGGGCGATCGCCTTCCTGATCGTTTTGGGACTCGTCCTGCGTGTCGTTCTGGACATCGCTGGAGATTTCGGCGCGCGCCTCCATATCGTCGCCGGAATCGGATTCGGAAGGACGCACCTGGCCCGGCGATTGCTGCTCGTTCTCCTCGGAATCGTCCTGCGTGGACTCGGGCTGATCCTGCGGCTCCTCGCTTTGCTCGCCCTGATCTTCGTCCGGCGCTTCCTCGCCCAGCTCGTCACCCAGATCGAGATCGCGGATCAGGTCACGCGCGAGTTTCGCAAATGCCTTCTGGTCGTCGATGCTGCGCGCCAGCTTGTCGAGCGTCTTGCCGGCTTTGCCTTCCAGCTCGTTGCGCCAGATATTGACCACGCCGCGCGCCACGTCGGGCGCGGCCTGCCCGGTAAGCCGTTCGCGCACCAGAAGCGCCAGCGCATCGGCCATCGGCGCCGAAGCGCGATCGACCATGCGGGAAAACCCCTTGCGCTCGTATTTGTCCGTAAGCGCAGCCGCGAGATTGTCCGACACGCCCTTCAGCGCATTGGCGCCCAGCGCCTGCACGCGCATTTCCTCCACCGCATCGTAAAGGTCGCGGGCATGCGAGCCCGAAGGGCGATGCGTGGTGTGGGCGGTATCATCATGATGCGCGAAACGCAGCGCCAGGCCATCGGCCGCGCCGCGCAAACGCGCGGCCTCCTCGTCCGAAAGGTGGCGCGGCGGATGGGGCAACACGATCCGCCCGGCCGCCAGGCGCGGCCCCTCCGCCCCGAACGCGACCTCCAGTTCTTCCGCTCCGGCAAGCGCGCGCGTCGACTGCGTCAGCGCGCGCTTGAAGGTTTCGGTGGGGGTTTCCTTCTGGGGCATGGGATTTCTATGCGCGCGCTTGTGTTAGCTAGCCAAGTTAGCTAACCTGGCCACGATGACGAAAGTAACAATTCACGCCGCCAAAACTAATTTGTCGAAACTGATCGCCCAGGTGGAGGCCGGCGAAGAGGTCGTGATCTGCCGTGGCGACCAGCCGGTAGCGCAGCTCGCGCCGCTGCGGCCGGTCACGAACGTTAAAGAAAAGTCGGCGGCGTGGCAGCCAGATGCGCCACGAGCCTCCCGCACCAAGAAGAAGCGCACGGCGCTGCCGGACACGCTCTACGATCCATGGTCGGCGAAGGATTTTGGCCCCGGCGTGATGGACGACGAACCCGATTGGGGCGCGCCGGGAACATGGGATGGCGTATCGCCGCGTAAGCCTGGTCTGCTCAAAGGCGTTATTGCGCTCGATGCTTCGTTCTTCGATCCCGCGACGCCGGAAGAGACCGGCATAGGCGGCAAACGCTAGTCCATGCACCTGCTGCTCGACACGCACACGCTGATCTGGTGGCTGGAAGACAGCGACGAGCTTTCCGAAACCGCGCGCGGAGCGTTGGCGGCGCCTGCAAACACGCTGCTGGTTAGCGCCGCAAGCGCGTATGAGATTTCCTTCAAGGTCATGACGGGCCGGCTGCCGAGCTGCGCGCCGCTGGTTCCGAAATTCAGCGAGACCTTGCTGCTCGCCGGCATGCGGCACATCGAAGTGACGACGCGCCACGGCATTGAAGCTGGGCGTTTGCCGTTAATCCACCGCGATCCCTTCGACCGCCTGCTCGCCGCGCAGGCAATCGTGGAGGACATGCCGATTGTGAGCAATGATGAGAAGCTGAGTGCGCTAGGGGCGAAGCGCCTGTGGTGACCTGCAATAATGAATTGAGCTGATGGAATGTCTTTGGTCAGCCTTGGGACAACCTAGCGCCGATAGAAATTAGCATCCGAAAAATACGGCCAGAGTTGCTCGATGTAGCCATCGATCATGGTCACGAGCCAAGCACGGCGCTCAACGTCGTCACTGAAAGAATGCCAATTGCGAACGGTTCGAGCCACACATCATTTTTATGGGCCTCTCTGATCGTTGTGCCGTCCGGCAGCACATCACAAAAGATTGGCGAATCTTCTTCGAGCTTTTTGGCAAACGCCACGTCTGCCGAACTCACAACAAGACGAATCGCAACGCCGTCTGTTTTAACTGCGGTAACAAGCAACCAACTCTTGGGCTGCGGTAAGCTGATGCGAACGTTGTTTGGATAGTGCAGCACGGGACGTGTTTGCGGATTTCGAAACTTCGCTTCTAGCAATGGTTTCCACCACTCGCGGTATTCTTGATGCTTTGTGCGCGGAGGCAGTGCGTTCAATGGCTTTTCCGAAACCGTGCGGCCCGTTAACGCGGAGACCCATCCCAGCATCTTGGACCAGTTTGGATTAACATCCCCGACCTTCCAACCCGGAAGTTCTGCGCGTTGCAAAAGGCTGAACGCAAGCGGGGCCGCGCAGTCGTCAAGCCTGATCTGGAGCAGTTTCTTATTTTCTTTTGCGTAGTTCGCTTCGATCCGAACCCATTCGGACTCCACACTTGACTTGGTCCAAAGAACGACAACCGCTTTGGCGTCGGCAATTTCCTGTTCGATGTGGCGATCCCAGTTCTGACTGGGATCGAGCCGATCGTCCCACCAAACAGATAGTCCTTGCGCCTCGAACGCCGAGACTACGCTGGCGGCTGTATCCTGATCCTCTTTTGCGTAGGAGAGAAAAACGTCCGCCATGAAGGAGCTACTAGGCCACCTTCACCCTTGTCGCCGCCTCCGGCAAATCCGCCCCGAACGCCCGCTGGTAGAACTCCGCCACGGTCGGCCGTTCAAGCTCATCGCATTTGTTCAGGAACGTCATCCGGAACGCCAAGCCCACATCGCCGAAAATCTGCGCGTTCTCGGCCCAGGTGATCACGGTGCGCGGGCTCATCACGGTGCTGATGTCGCCGTTCATGAACGCGTTGCGGGTGAAATCGGCGACGCGCACCATGGCGCTGACCATGCGTTTGCCTTCGGCGGTGTCGAAGGCTTTGCCGGCTTTCGCGAGCACGATCGCCGCTTCGGCGTCGTGCTCGAGATAATTCAACGTCGCGACGATAGACCAGCGGTCCATCTGGCCCTGGTTGATCTGCTGCGTGCCGTGATAGAGGCCCGTCGTATCGCCGAGGCCGACCGTGTTGGTGGTCGAGAACAGGCGAAAATATTTATTGGCGCTGATGACGCGGTTCTGATCGAGCAGCGTGAGTTTGCCGGAGGCTTCCAGCACACGCTGGATCACGAACATCACGTCCGGCCGGCCGGCGTCATATTCGTCGAAGCAGATGCCGACCGGGCGCTGCAGCGCCCAGGGCAAAATACCTTCGCGAAACTCGGTGATCTGCTTCCCTTCCTTCAGCACGATCGCGTCCTTGCCGACGAGATCGATACGGGAGACGTGGCTATCGAGGTTGATGCGGATCATCGGCCAGTTAAGGCGTGCGGCCACCTGCTCGATATGCGTGCTCTTGCCCGTGCCGTGATAGCCCTGGACCATGACGCGGCGATTGAACGCAAAGCCCGCCAGGATCGCGAGCGTGGTCTGCGGATCGAAGCGATAGGCCTCGTCGCGTTCGGGCACGTATTCGTTCGGCCTGCTGAACGCCGGCACCTTCATGTCGCTGTCCACGCCGAACTCGCGCGCGGAGATGGTCTTGTCAGGCGTAAGGGCGATTAGGTCTTCGGCTGTGCTCATAAGATGGTTTTGGTCAGTTCAAAAAAGGGTGCGCGAATCGTCTTAAAGCACGCCCGCCGGGGCGGGACAAAGCCCAGAGCGCCCGTCGCAGCAAAACGGCGCGCCGCAGCGCGCCGTTTCATCGCTTGAGCCCTTAAGCCTATCGGCGATCGGCCTGCCGCTCGGCAGAATCGCCAAGCCGGTCTGCGGTCTCCCTCGCATCCTCGCCGACATTACTGGCGAGGCGCGCTGTTTCGCTGGACGCAGTCTTGACCGCCTGACCTGCGCCTTCCTTCAGCTCGAACGCGGCGTGATCGACTTTGCGGCCCAGACGCTCGGCGGTCATGCCTTCGTCCGTCCACCAATACATGCCAGCGCCGACCACCGCGGCGACGACCAGCAGGCCCATTGCGCCCACTGGCGAATGGCCGACGTTCGACAGAAGCCCGGCGAGCAGCGACAGCACGGCCAGCGCGATAAAAGCGTAGAACGCCAGCACGGCTAACCCGGTCAAAGTCCCGGCCCAGCCGCCAAATCCCAGCGCGCCGGAAACGATCGCGGCGAGCAGGAAACCAATTGAAACTTTCAACATAACGATGACTCCATCCCTCGCGCGCATCGCGCGGATATTGGATGGTTAACCATGGGTGAACAGCACAGTTCCGGCCGCGGGAGTGCCTGAGGCACACGCCCGTCAGCGCTCAGGTTAGACCGGCTGCTTTCAGCGTCTTGAAGGCGCGAATAACCTTCTGCAATTGCGCTTCGGCCGAGCGATCGCCGCCGTTGGAATCGGGGTGATAGCGCTTCACCAGTTCGGCATAGCGGGTGCGGATCGCTTCGGCGCTGGCGTTTTCCTCAAGCGCCAGCACGTCCAGCGCCATGCCCTGTATACGGCCGACGCGCTTTTTGGCCGCTGGGGCCGCCTTCGGCGCGTCACGGCTGTCAAACAGGCCGAACGTATCGCCCGGCTTGGCCGCCTTGAAGAACCGGCCGGCGGAGACCCGGTCGCCCTTGCCGGCGCGGAACTTCCATGTTGGCCGGTGACCCGTTTCCTCGGCTGCCCTATGGGCCGCGAGCTGGTCCTCGGACATGTCCTTGAAAAAGTCGTAGCGGCGATTGTACTCGCCGGCGTGTTGCTGGCAGAAATGCCAGTATTGGCCTTTTCCGCCAGAGGTTTTGGGGGCCTTGTGGTCGCCCGGCTTCGGGCAGCCTGTATGGTCGCAGGCCTGCGCGGCGGGCTTTTCCGCGCGCGGACCCTTCGCCGCGCTCTTGCTGGTGCTGGCGCGGATGTCGACAAATTTGGGTTTATAATTGAAATCGACCATTGCCGGACTATGGGCGCCACAGGCGCGGCCTACAAGGAATTGACAGACGTGAAATCAGCAGATTCTCCAAATGCTTCGGGCAAAGCCAATGGCGCTTCGCGCCCCGCCCTTTCACGTCAAGAGCGTCTGGCCGAAACACTTAACGCTTCCTTTTCGCCGCAGGCGATGGAAATCGTCGACGAAAGCGCCGCCCACGCTGGCCATGCCGGCGCCCGCGAGGGCGGCCAGACGCACTACCGCGTCCGGATGACCGCCGCCGCGTTCACAGGCCTGAACCGCGTGGCGCGCCAACGCGCCGTCAATCAGGCCTTGAAGGCAGAATTCGACGCGGGCCTTCACGCCCTGGCGCTGGAGCTTAAGGCGCCGGGGGAATGATCACGGGAGGTCGCGTTCAGCCGCCGCCAGCGCATCCTTCAGCCGTTTGCGGCGGGCGGCGACACCGTTTTTGAACCGGGTCTCGCGCTCGTCAAGATCGCGGCGTTCGTCCTCGAAGCCCTCAAGCGTCTTCTTCGTTTCGCGCTCGAACGCCTCCAAGGCTTTTTCCGCCGCCTTGACCGCCGCTTTCGCCGCGCGCTCGGCGGCGAGATCGCGCTGGGGCTTTTCCGGTTCGCGGCGCACCGTGTGCTTGGGCGTGCGTTTCGGCGATGGCGCGTCCAGCCCTTTAAGGCTGATGCGACGGCGGACGAGTTCACCGGGATTAGCCAGCGCGTGCTTTACCAGATTGGGATCGTTCGTCTCGCTCGCGGCGCCTTCGCCGAACAGATTGGCGCGGACGCCGAACGCGGCCAGCGCGGCTTTCTGGCTGCTCACCGCCACCGCGACTTCATCGAGGCCAATGCGCGTGACGAACACTTTCAATCGTGGCGCCATAACGCCCTCACGTTTCTTCGGGCGCCGCTTCCTTCACGATCCGCAGCGCCGTGATCTGATTGCGGGCGCGGCGCAGGATGTGGAAGCGGTAGCCGTGGAAAGAAAACACCTGGCCCGGCTCGGGAATCGCCTGCGCCTCATGCATGACCAGCCCCGCGACGGTGACGGCCTCTTCGTCCGGCAGATCCCAATCCATCGCGCGGTTGAGATCGCGGATCGGCGCCCAGCCATCGACATTCACCGAGCCATCCGGCTGCGGCCGCACGCCCTGCACCGCCACGTCATGTTCGTCGCGAATATCGCCGACGATTTCCTCGAGAATATCTTCCAGCGTCACCAAGCCCATCAAGGCGCCGTATTCGTCCACCACGAATGCGAAATGCTCGCGCCGGCGGAGGAATTCGGCGAGTTGATCCTCGGCGCTGGTGGTTTGCGGCACAAACCATGGCTCGCGCGCAACCTCGCCGACCTTCACATGATCCAGCCCATCTTCGGCCACCGCACGCAAAAGATCGCGCGCATGCAGCACGCCGATGATGTTTTCAGGATCGTCGCGCCAGAGCGGCATGCGCGTATGCGTGCTGGCCATGGCCTGCGCGGCGATCTCGCGCGAGGGAAGGTCAGCGTCGATCATCTTCATATTCTTGCGGTGGACCATCACGTCCGCCACCGTAAGCTCGCCGAGATCAAGCGCGCCGCGCAGCCGGTCTCGCTGCACGCGCTCCACATTGCCTTCTCCGGCATGAAGCTCCACCGCGCCACGGATTTCCTCTGCGGCGGTATAGGCGTCAGGCGTGGCCTGCGGCGTCGCGCCCAAGAGGATAAGTGTGCGCGAGACGATGAATTGCACCACCGACACGACAGGCGACAGAATCCGCACAAAGAATCGCGCCGCGGGCGCCACCGCCAGCGCGGTCTTGTCCGGATGAGCGATGGCGTAGGTTTTCGGCAGCACCTCGGCGAAGATCAGCAGGATAATCGTCGTGACCCCTGTCGCCACGGCCACGCCAAAATCACCTAGCGGCGCCGCAAGGAGCGATGTCGTCACCGCCGCCGCGAGCGTGTTGAGCAGGTTGTTGCCCAATAACAGAGAGCCGATCGTGCGCTCTCGCGTTTCGAGCAGCGCGATCACACGCTGGGCGCCTTTATCGCCCTCCTTTTCGAGCTGATGCATGCGCGCCCGAGACGCCGCCGTGAGGCCCGTTTCAGCCGCAGAGAAAAAGCCGGAGATAATGGCCAGCACGATGGCGCTGACTGCCGCAATGCCGATCGCCGTAACGATGACCTGCCAGTTGCCGAGAAACGCTTCCATGGTCAGACCGCCGCTAGTTCGGCGGTCAGCAGGGTGCGCACCGCTTCGGCGCTGACATCCTTGCTGACGAACGCCTGCCCGATGCCGCGCGCGAGAATAAAAGTAAGCCGTCCGGCTTCGTTCTTTTTGTCGTACGCCATGGCCGCCAGAAGCGCGCCAGGCTCGTAAGGGCCGCCGGGCAGCGTGCGCAGATCGAGGCCATAGCCCATGCGCTCAAGATGACCGCGCACACGCACCGCATCCTGACGCGGGCAAAGGCCAAGCTGCGCGGAAAGATCAAACGCCAACGCAAGGCCTACCGCCACGGCCTCGCCGTGCAGCAGCGCGCCGTCAAAGCCCGCGCACGCCTCCAGCGCGTGGGCGAAGGTATGGCCGAGATTGAGCAACGCGCGCTGGCCGCTCTCGCGTTCGTCAGCGCCGACGATGCGGGCCTTGGCCTGCACCGAGACGGCGACGGCTCGCGCTATGGTGTCGTGCGCGCCTTCACGGATCGCGGCGCCATAGGCTTCGCACCAGTCGAAAAATGCCGGATCATCGACCAGGCCGTACTTTACGATCTCCGCATAGCCGGCGAGCATTTCGCGTTCAGGCAAGGTGCGCAGCACACCGATATCTGCCAGCACAAGACGCGGCTGATAAAACAGACCAATGAGATTCTTGCCGGCGGGCGTGTCGATCGCGGTTTTGCCGCCGACGGACGAATCAACCTGCGCCAGCAGCGTCGTCGGGAACTGCACGAAATCCACGCCGCGTTTTACGATGCCGGCGGCAAAGCCCGCCAAATCGCCGATTACGCCGCCGCCAAAGGCGATGATCAAATCCTTGCGGTCTATCTCCCCGGCGATCAGCTCGTTGCAGACGTGCTCAAGTATGGCGAACCGTTTGGTATGCTCGCCCGGCGGCAAAACAATCGCGATGCTGGCTATTCCCGAAGCGTCCAACGATGCGCGCAAGGCGGGCAAGTGCAGCCGCGCGACGTTTTCATCGGTGATCACGAATGCGCGCTTGCGCGGCGCCAGCGGCGCAACCAGCGCGCCCGCCTGCGCCAGCGCCTGATCGCCGATCACGACGTCATAGCTGCGGGCGCCGAGCGGTACGGTAATGATTTGCATGAGCTGGCTCATGCCGCGGTTCGGTCCGCGCCGAAATAGGGCTGAAGCGCACGCAGCACTGCTTCGACTGTAGCGGCGTGCGGGTTGGCGCCTGAATCGACCGTGACGTCGGCCTCGGCATACGTCGCCTGACGCTGCTCAAGCAGCCGCGTGAGCACGCCGCGCGCGTCGGTCTGCAAAAGCGGCCGGTGGCTTTTTTTCTCGACGCGGCGCAGCAGCACCTCCAGGTCCGCGCGCAGCCATAAGGTGACGGCGCATTCGCGTAGCAAAGCGCGTGTGTCCTCATTCATGAACGCGCCGCCGCCTGTCGCCAAAACGTGGGGCGGGTTTTTCCGGATCAGGCGGGCGATCACCAGCCGTTCGCCGCGGCGGAAATCGGCCTCGCCGCGCTCGGCGAAGATTTCAGAGATTGTACGGCCAGCCGCCTGTTCGATCTCGGCGTCGGCGTCGCGAAACGGCAGGCACAGCACGTTGGCCAGCCGCCGCCCAATGACGGTTTTGCCCGCCCCCATCATGCCAACGAGGACGATCGAACGATCGACATCCAGGCCGGCGGCCAAGGCGCGGAGACGCCCCGTCCGGTCCGAGTCATCGGCCGGCGGGCCGTCAGATCCCGAAACCTGGGGGCGGCTCACAATCCATCCTCTGCCGGGCGCTGCGCAAGATGCGCCCCGCCCTATAAACTCGCCGCATTTTGCTGACATTCTTCGCCCATCGCAACAAACCCCGAATCAGGGCATTCGGAAAAGCAGAGGCTTGATGTGTTTAGACGACGCAGACGCTCCAGCGTGCGCTCGATCAGCCACCGCGCCGATCGCAGGCCCTTGTTTTTGCTTGCCTTCGGAGCAGTTGTCCTCATTGGCGGGATGGCCTATTTGAACCAGGTCGCCGATGGCATAGATCCCCAAACACGCGAAATTCGAGTGGAGCTGCCTAATGCGCTGGGCAATTAGCCTTTCGGTTCTGGCGTTTTGTTCGGCCGGCGCCGCCTACGCCCAGGCGCCCCAAACGGTGGCGGACGCCGTCGTACCGCCAAAGATGGCGGGGCTGCCAGGCGCAGTGGAGAGCAGCGAACTTCGCTCTTTCGGCCCCTGGGAAGTCGGCGCACTGGCGCCGGGCGAGTCGCTGCTGCCCAACACGCTCTGGAACAATAGCGACGCCGTCGCGATCGGCGCATTGCTCGACAAAATCAACGGCGTCTCGTTCGCCTCCCCCGCCGCTAACCGGCTTGCACGCAGCGCCCTGCTGACACCCGCCGCCGCTTCGCCCGCGGGCAGCGACGCCGCCGCAGCCGAAGCGGCGCGCAAGCGCTTCGCGGCGCTCGGCCGGTATGGCGCCGCCGATGAGATCGTCACCATGGTTTCGGCTTCGCCCGCCGCCGCCAGCGACAATGCGATCGCGATGTTCGCCGCCCAGTCCGATCTTGCGCGCGGCCGCAATGCCGAAGCCTGCAGGCGCGCGCAAGCGATCCCCCCCGCGGCAACAGCAACCGCCGCTGCCGACGCATTCTTCCTGCGCATGCGCGCCTTCTGCGCCGCCGCCGCAGGAGACACTGCCGCCGCCGAACTTGCGTTTGACGTAGCGCGCACAGCCGGCGTGAACGATCCCTGGCTGTTTAGCGCTCTACTAGCGCTAGCGCCGGACGCAAAAACCAAACCGGCGGCAAAATACGGCAATTCGCTCGACGCCGCGATTTCGCTTAGCGGCGGATTCAAGCCGGGCCCCAAGCCGCTGGCGGGATCCTCGCTGCTGGCGCAAGGCGCCGTGGCGCGTTCGCAGAACGCCGATCCGGCGCTGCGCGCCGAGAGCGCGCTTACGGCTTTGCGCGTCAATGCAATCAGCGGCGCTGCTGGGCGCGCGGCGTTCGCCGCGGGCGCCAATCTGAAAGCGGCCAAGGGCGCGCCGATTCCTGCGGCGGTAGTGGCGGTGAAAACCGCATCCGCAGCGGGAGACAATCCGGCGGCAAAGACGCTGGCGCTCGAAAGCGCGCTCGCGGGCATGGTGAATTATCCCGATTACGTCGCCGTGGCGCGCGCGCTGGCGCCGGATATAGCGGCGCTGCCGAAGGACCAGACAACCGCACCCGCAGGCCTGGCGATGGCGCGCGCGATGCTGGCGATTGGCGATTACAAAACCGCTGCCGAATGGCGCAATCTAATCGTGCAAAGCCAGGCGCCGACCTCCGAAACTGCCCGCAGCGCGCTTGATGCGGCGCTGGTTGCGTCTGGCCAAGGCAATATCGAAACGGCCAAAGTAGTGTTGGAACGGCGGATCAATCTGGCGTCCGGGCTCGCGCTCAAACGCGCCTCGCGCGACGTGGCGATCCTCACCGCGCTCGGCGTGCCGCCGCCGGCGCCTTCCGCAGGGTTCGTCAATTCCAATCCCGTGGTTCCGGCGACGCACAAGGCTGATGCCGCCGCTTTGGCCAAAGCGGTCGAGGCCGCGCAGCGCAAAGCCCAGGGCGAGACGGCGCTTTACGTGGCGCAGGCGATTGCTCCGGGCGCCGACAAAATTGAAATCGATGCGCTGGTGAGCGCGATCCATGCGCTGCGCAATGCCGGGCTGATGGATGCGGCACGCGCCGTGGCGGTCGAGGCGATGATCGCCGGCGGCGTAGCGTGAGCGCCGCCCCGCGCATCGAAGCCTTCCTTGAAATGATGTCCGCAGAGCGCGGGGCGCGGCCCAACACACTGAACGCCTATGCCCGCGATTTGATCGACGCGGACGCGTTCACATGTAAGCGCGGCAATGCGCTGGACCGGGCAGGCGCGGAAGATCTGCACGCCTACGCCGCTCAGCTTGGCAAGCGCAAACTGGCCGCGAGCACGACGGCGCGGCGGCTTTCGGCGCTAAGGCAATTCTTCCGCTTCCTGCTGCTGGAAAAAATGCGCGACGACGACCCGACCGCGCTGCTGGATACACCCAAGCGTGAGCAAACATTGCCGCGCACGCTGGACGGGCCGGAGATCGAAAAGCTGATCGAGGCGGCCGGCGCGCGCGCCGATACGGCCGGCCTGCGCGACCGGGCGCTGGCGGAATTGCTATATGGCGGCGGCTTTCGCGTTTCCGAACTGGTCGATCTGCCGCTGAAGGCGGCGCCCAAGCCAGACCAGCGGCACATGATCATTCTTGGCAAGGGCGGCAAGGAACGCCTTGTTGTTCTGGGCGGCAAAGCGCTGGAGGCGCTCGGCGCTTATCTGGCGGCGCGCGAAAGTTTTCTGCCGAAGGATGAAATCCGGCGCGAGAAAGCCGCGCGCTGGCTGTTTCCCTCCGCCACCGCCAAGAACGGGCGCATGACGCGCCGGCGCGTGGCGCAAATACTGGAATACGCCGCGCGCGCCGCGGGTATTGATCCGGCGCGGGTAAGCCCGCACGTTTTGCGCCATGCGTTTGCAACGCACCTGGTGGAAGGCGGCGCCGATCTCAGGACGGTGCAAAAACTGCTTGGACATGCCGACATCGCCACGACGCAAATCTACACGCACGTAGCAGACGGCCGGCTGAAAGCGCTGGTGAACAGCGCGCACCCGCTGGCGAAACGACGGCGCTAGATCCGGATCAACACAGCGCGCGTCTAGTGATCGAACCCCACGTCGCGCTTGGCGGAGTTCACCATCACGATGGCGCCGGCCATGAAATCGAGAATGCTCATCAGCATGATCAGGAAGAATTCCGTGGTGCCAAAGCCGGGCACGAGCAGGAACACCACCAGCATGATGATGAACACGCCGACGGAGAGAGAAAGATCGATCATCGCCTGCGTCGTCGGGCGGACGGATTTTATGATTTCGACGAACAGGCAGAAGATCGCAAAAATGATGAAGAGGTGGCCGTGGGTGAGCAGCCATTGGCTGCCGCCTGCCATGTTGATCGAGAACACGGGCGTGGCGAGATATTGGTTCACCCCCGCCCCGCCGTTCGGCGCAGCAAACACCGCGTAGAACAGCCCCGGCAAGATCAAAAGCGGAAAGATCGTCAATATGGCCATGGCGGTGTTCCTCGCGTCCCGACCAGGACGTTAGCATCGTTCTTCCGCCCGGGCACAGGGTGAAACGCTATTTCAGCGGTTCGATGCCGCGATCGTTGCCGTATTGGCCAGGTGGAACGAGATCGTAGAAGCCGGCAAGCTGAATGCGCACCTTAACCTCTTCCAGAGACTGGTTCCGCAGATTCCAGCCGTGAACGCCGGTGATCGGCGCAGTGAACACGCCCGCGCTCTTTGCGCCCGTGGCTTGCAGATATTCGCGCAGCGCCGGCTTTTGACCGGGCAGCGGCGGCGTTGCGCCCTCAAAGCCGAAATGGAACTCGGCGGGATTCTTCACCGATGACGTCCACGAATAGACCATTGCATCGCCAGCTTTCAGGGCGACCTTGTATTCAAGCTCGTCGTTCGGCGGCATCGTGATCTCGATCACGTCTGTGCGGTAGGGCTTATCGAAAAAAGCGATGGTTTTGTCATCACCGGCGGCTGGCGCGGCGGCGACGGCCTGAGCGCCGAGCTTGTCGAGGCCGGTGAGTTTGCCGAAGCCTGTAGGGTCAATCTTGTATTCCGCAGGCAGAATAAAGAACACCAGCGCGAGGAGCGCCGCGACCAGCGTGGCGCCGATAACCTTCAGCAGCGCGCTCTTCGATGGCGCGTTGGCGATGCGGCCTTCTTCTTGCTCTGTGCTCATGCCGCATTTCCCGCCTGCGTAAAATATCCTGCGAGCTGGTAGCCGACCAGCATGAAGCCCGCCGCCATGATCGCGGCATTGGCGTAGAGCGCCTGTCTCTGGAAGCCGCGCTGGCTGCGCCACCACAGCATCACCACCAGCATCACGCCAAGCGCGAGCAATTGGCCGAGTTCGACGCCGATATTGAACGAGATCATGTTCGCCAGCAGACCATCGCGTGATGGGCTCAATTCCTGCAATTTGGTGGCGAGGCCAAAGCCGTGAACCAGACCAAAGCCAAGCACGGCGGCGCGCGTATCCGGTTGCACGCCAAACCACGTTTTGAACGCGCCGAGATTGTCCAGCGCCTTGTAGACCACCGAAAGGCCGATCACCGCATCAACAAGATAGGCGTTGACGTGAATGTTGCCGAGCACGCCGGTGAGCAGCGTGATCGAGTGGCCGAGCGAGAACATCGTGACGTAGAGCGCGACGTGGCTCGGCCGATAGAGAAAGAAGATCACGCCGAGGATGAACAGCAAATGGTCGTAGCCCGTGACCATGTGCTTGGCGCCGAGATAGAGGAACGGGATGAGTTGCGCGCCCGCGCTCTCGGCGACGAACGCCGCGTCCTTGCCGTGCAAGCCATGGGCGAGCGCCGGGCCAGCGGCGAGCAGCGCGAGGGCGAGCGCTGCAAAAAATCCGGCTCTACGGTTCAAATCCTTGCCCCACGCGCTTCTTTTCGCGGCCATCATGGCGCGCGGAGGAGTTAGCACGATTGCAGCGGCGGCGTCGCTCAAAAACCGTAGGCGGCCTTCATCTCGGGATCGCGCGCAGCGACCTGGTTGGCCAGATCGACGATCACTTTCGCCTGCTTCCAGGTCGCGTCGTCCTGCATCTTGCCGTCGATCATCGCGACGCCCTGCCCGTCGGGCATGGCGGCGAGGATTTTTTTGGCGAACAGCACTTCTTCGGGATCGGGATTGAACACCTTCTTGGCGATCGCGACCTGGCTGGGATGCAGGCTCCAGGCGCCGGCGCAGCCCATCAGATACGCGTTACGGAATTGCTGTTCGCAGGCTTCAGGATCGTCGATCGCGCCGAACGGGCCGTAGAATGATTTGAGGCCATACATCGCGCACGCATCGACCATGCGCGCGACGGTGTAGTGCCAGAGATCCTGCTGCACGCCGGCGCGCGCGCCGCCGTCAGCACGACGGTCCTCGATCACGCGATAGCCCGGATGGCCGCCGCCGACGCGGGTGGTTTTCATCTTGCGCGAGGCAGCGAGATCGGCCGGGCCGAGCGATATGCCATGCATGCGCGCAGACGCGCCGCAAATGGCTTCGACATTCGCCACGCCCTCGGCGGTTTCGAGGATCGCGTGCAGCAGGATCGGCTTTTTGATCGCGTGTTTGGCCTCAAGCAGTGCGAGCAATTGATCCATGTAGTGAATATCCCACGGCCCTTCGACCTTGGGGACCATGATCACGTCGAGCTTCTGGCCGGCGCCGGCGACGATTTCGGTGACATCGTCCAGATGCCAGGGCGAGTTGAGGCAATTGATCCGCGTCCACAGGCCGACGCCGAGCGCGGCAAAATCAGTCTTGTGCGCCATCTCGATGAAACCCGCGCGCGCCGCCTCCTTCGCGTCGGCGGGGATCGCGTCTTCCAGATTGCCGAGGATCACGTCGACCGTGGGCGCGATCTCCGGAATTTTGGCGCGGACCTTGTCCAGATGCGGCGGCACGAAATGGATCATGCGCTCCAGCCGCACCGGCGGATCGTGGAACGGCGCGGGCGCGCCGATGGCCAGCGGCTTGAAGAAAGAGCGCGGCGTTTTCATTGTGTTCACCCCAGCAGGCCCATCGGCGTTAACCGGGCCCGTTAAGGGGCGCAAGGGGCGCCGCGAACGGGGTGTGAAGCCTTGCCCAACGCCCCCGGTTTGGTCATGGTCCGCCCGATTTTTGCCCAGTACCCCGGTTGGGACACCGCCTTGCACACCTATCTGGATTTCGAAAAATCGATCGCCGAGATCGAAACCAAGATCGAGGAATTGAGCGCACTGGCCGAAAGCTCCGGCGCCGAAGCGATGGGCGTGGAGCTTTCGCGGCTGAAGCAAAAGGCCTCAAAGCAACTTCAGGAAATCTATTCGCGGCTCGATCCGTGGCAGAAAACACAAGTGGCGCGCCATCAGGACCGGCCGCACTTCCGCGATTATATCGCCGCTCTGGTGACGGACTTCGTGGAAATGTCCGGAGACCGTGGCTTTGCCGAGGATTCGGCGATCGTCGGCGGGACGGGCAAGTTTCTCGGCCGCCCGTGCATGATGCTGGGTCATGAAAAAGGCCGCACCACGCAGGAGCGGCTGAAGCACAATTTCGGTTCGGCGCGGCCCGAAGGCTATCGCAAGGCGGTGCGCTTGATGGACATGGCGGAGAAGTTCAACCTGCCCGTCATCGCCTTGGTGGACACCGCGGGCGCCTATCCCGGCATCGGCGCAGAGGAGCGCGGCCAGGGCGAAGCAATCGCGCGATCGACGCAACGCTGCCTGACGCTGGGCACGCCGATGGTGGCGGCGATTGTCGGCGAGGGCATGAGCGGCGGCGCGATCGGCATCGCGGCGGCCAATTCCGTGCTGATGCTGGAGCATTCGATCTATTCGGTGATCAGCCCCGAAGGCGCGGCGTCAATCCTGTGGCGCGACGCATCGCGCGCCAAGGACGCGGCCAGCGCGATGAAGATCACGGCGCAGGATCTGCTGAAATTCAAGATCATCGAGAGCATCGTCGATGAGCCGCTCGGCGGCGCGCACCGGGCGCCGGAAAAAGCCATCGCCATTACCGGCGCCGCCGTGGCCCGCGCGCTCGACAAATTCAACGGCATGGATTCCGACGCGCTGAAGAAACACCGGCGCGAACGCTATTATGCCATTGGCCGGCTCGACGCGATCGCCTGAGCTATGCCGCCCGCCCCGCTTGGGGCATAGTGCGCCCAGCAGGAGGGGCGCCTAATGCAGATGCGCAGCTGGATCGTCGCGGCGGCTTTGGTGATGGCGGGCGCAGGTGGGGCGCTCGTTCCGCCGGCGTTGGCGCAATCGGTGGCGGCGGTCTCGCTGTCAGCGTCACAGGATGCAGCGTTGCAATCGTACATCGCATCGTCCGCAGCGTCGGCGCCCGAGGCAACGCGCTCGCCCTTTTCGATCCCCTCGCAAAATCTTTCGGGGTCGATGATTTTCGGCGAGATCGAGGATCGCGGCGGCGTGCTTCTGCGCCAGTGCCGCGGCGTGATCGTCGAATTTGTGACGCCATCGCGCGGGGCGCTGCAGACGCAGGCGTGCATAGACCGCGCGCCCGGCGCCAGCGCCGCAAACTGGAAGGTTGATCCATTCTCGCGCGCGGCCAGCGCCCGTGACAGCGCGCCCGCCGCGCCAAGCCCGCCGCCGCCTGTTATCGCAACAATCCCAGCGCCGACGTCTGCCCCGCCCTCGGCTCCTGGGGCGGCTGCGCCTGCGCGCCCGCGCACAGGCGCGACGCGCGGCCTTGGCGGCACGCTTGGCGGATTGGCTGGTTCGGCCGGCGCTAGTTCGGGAAGCAGCAGCAGCGGCGGCGCTTCCGGCAGCGCCCCGATCGCCGCGCCGGGTGTTGGCGGCGGGCTGACGCGGGTAGTAAGCCCTGTGCTGGTGGAGCTTCTAGCCAGCGAGCAGCGGACGCCGCGCAATGGCGGCTCTGCCGTCGTCCTGCTCTCGGAAAATGCAACCGACCGTGATCTCAATCTTTCGCTCTGCCGGGCGCTGTTCCGCAGTTTCGATACGGCCACGACCGGCGAAGTGCTGACGGGCGAACGGCGCAACGATCGCGGCGAAGTCGAGCAGCTGCGGCCGCTTTACTGGTTGCTGAAGGATCAAGCCGCAGCGACAGGCGACAAATGCGCGTCGCGCGTGGCGCGGTTCGATTTCGAGCGCGCATGGAAAATCCGCAGCAAGTTCGTGCTGAACGGACGCGGGCCTTACCTGCTGGTCGCGGGCGCCGCGGGGCGGCGGGCGGGGGGGGGGGGTGTATGGGGCGGGGGGCCGGGCGGGGGGGCCCGGCGGGGGGGCGGGTTGCGCGGAGG
>JANNOO010000037.1:0-93394 GCA_031399165.1 Alphaproteobacteria bacterium
GCGAGCCTGGTACCGCAGCGCCGTCTTCGGTCGCTTCTTCGCCTCGGATGCGGCGGCGCTCTCGCCGCGTGCGACGGTCGGCTTTCTCGACGGGACGGCTCGGCACAGCGACATGCGCGGTGCAGGCCGGGCGCTCGTCGCCGGCGACCCGCGCCTCGAGCTCGAGGGGGTTCAGGCGCCGTCGCTCGTGCTCTGGGGGGCGCGCGACACGCAGCTTCCGCTCGAGGACGCCTTCGAGTACACCCGCCGGCTCGGCGCCCGGCTACGCGTGATCGCCGACTGCGGCCACCTGGCGATCGGCGAGCGCCCCGATGCCTGCCTCGACGCGATCGAGTCGTTCGTCGGCGAGCTTCGTTAGATCGGGTTCTCGACCTCGAGGTAGACCGAGTCGAGCTCGAAGCGCTCGGCGAGCGCGCGCGCGAGCGCCTGGACGCCGAGCCGTTCGGTCGCGTCTTCGGTCAGCAGCTGGCGCGCCGTCAGCGGCGTAAGCCCGGGCTCGATTACCATGTACTGCTCGAAATACAGCACCCGCTCGATGTCCTTGAGCGGCATATCGAGCATCAGGCCGATGCGGCTGGGCAGCGATTTCAGGAACCAGATGTGCGCGACGGGCGCGGCCAGTTCGATATGGCCCATGCGCTCGCGGCGCACGCGCTGGAGCGTAACCTCAACACCGCATTTTTCGCAGATGATGCCCTTGAACTTCATCCGCTTGTACTTGCCGCACAGGCACTCGTAATCCTTGATCGGCCCGAAGATGCGCGCGCAGAACAGGCCGTCGCGTTCAGGCTTGAACGTACGGTAATTGATCGTTTCCGGCTTTTTGATTTCGCCATACGACCAGGACTTGATCTGATCCGGGCTCGCGATCGAAATCTTGATCTCGTCGAACACCGGCGCGATCGGCTGGTTGCCGAACACGTTCATCAGATCTTGGTTCATCATGTTCATCGGGTCGTGCTCCGACTTTCGTTTCTATGCTCCCCCGCAAAGCGGTGGAGCTGTCTGAGCGAAGCAAGAACTGAGGAGGCCCCCTCCGTCTCGCTGCGCTCGCCACCTCCCCCGCAGGCGGGGGAGGACGATATCATTTTGCGTCCGGCGCCTCGGCCGTTTCGGTCAGTTCGACGTTAAGGCTCAACGACCGCATTTCCTTGACCAGAACGTTGAAGCTTTCCGGGATGCCGGCCTCGAACGTGTCGTCGCCGCGCACGATGGCCTCGTAGACCTTCGTGCGGCCGGCAACGTCGTCCGATTTCACGGTCAGCATTTCCTGCAACGTGTAGGCCGCGCCATACGCTTCGAGCGCCCACACTTCCATTTCGCCGAAACGCTGGCCGCCGAACTGCGCCTTGCCGCCCAGAGGCTGCTGCGTAACCAGCGAGTAAGGCCCGATCGAGCGGGCGTGGATTTTGTCGTCCACCAGATGGTGCAGCTTCAGCATGTAGATGTAGCCGACAGTGACGGGACGCTTGAACACTTCGCCGGTCAGGCCATCGCGCAGGATGGATTGGCCGGTTTCGGAAAAGCCCGCCTGCTTCAGCATCGCGCGGATATCGGCGTCCTTGGCGCCGTCGAAAACCGGCGTGGCGATCGGAATGCCGCGTTCGACATTATGCGCCAGTTCGACCAGTTCGTCGTCGTCGGTCGGGATTTCGGACCCCTCGCCATAAAGTTCGGTCAGCTTCTTGCCGAGAACCTTCTTGTCGTGCGTGGTTTCATAGGCTTCGAGCGCGTTGCGCACCTGCTTGCCCAGGCCCGCGCAGGCCCAGCCAAGGTGCGTTTCCAGAATCTGGCCCACGTTCATGCGCGAAGGCACGCCCAGCGGATTGAGCACGACATCGACATGCGTGCCGTCATCCAGGAACGGCATGTCCTCGACCGGCACGATCTTGGAGATGACGCCCTTATTGCCGTGACGGCCGGCCATCTTGTCGCCCGGCTGTAGCTTGCGCTTCACCGCCACGAACACTTTGACCACCTTCATCACGCCCGGCGGCAGTTCGTCGCCGCGCTGGAGCTTGTCGACCTTGTCGTTGAAGCGCGCATCGAGGCGCTTTTTGGCCTCGTCGTATTGCTTCTTCAGCCCCTCGATCTCGTGCATCGCACGTTCGTTCTCGAGGCCGATCTGCCACCATTGGCCCTTGGAATAGCTTTCCAGCATTTCCTCGGTGACGTTGCCCTTCTTGAACCCGCGCGGGCCGGCCACCGCCGGCTTGCCAAGCAGGATCTTGTGCAGGCGCCCGTAGATGTTGCGCTCCAGGATCGCGAGTTCGTCGTCGCGGTCTTTGGCCAGGCGTTCGATTTCCGAACGTTCGATCAGCATTGCGCGCTGGTCTTTTTCCACGCCATGGCGATTGAACACGCGCACTTCCACGACCGTGCCCTGCACGCCTGGCGGCAGCTTCAGGCTCGTGTCGCGCACGTCAGAAGCTTTTTCGCCGAAGATCGCGCGCAGCAGCTTTTCTTCCGGCGTCATCGGGCTTTCGCCCTTAGGCGTCACTTTGCCAACCAGGATGTCGCCCGGCATGCACTCGGCGCCGATCGCCACGATGCCCGCTTCGTCCAGGTTGCGCAGCGCTTCTTCGCCGACATTGGGAATGTCGCGCGTGATTTCTTCCGGCCCCAGCTTGGTGTCGCGGGCGGAGACTTCGAATTCCTCGATGTGGATCGAGGTGAACACGTCGTCGCGCACGATGCGTTCACTGATCAGGATCGAATCTTCGAAGTTGTAGCCATTCCACGGCATGAACGCGACGAGCACGTTCCGGCCGAGCGCCAGTTCGCCGAGTTCGGTCGAGGGGCCGTCGGCGATGATATCGCCCTCATGCACTTCCTCGCCAACCTTAACGATCGGGCGCTGCGTGATGCAGGTGTTCTGGTTCGAGCGCTGGAACTTCAGCAGGCGATAAATATCCACGCCCGGCTTGGAGGAATCCTTCTCCGCCGTGGCGCGAACCACGATACGCTGGCTGTCCACCTGCTCGACGATGCCCACGCGGCGGGCGGTAATCGCCGCGCCGGAATCGCGCGCAACCACGCCCTCCATGCCGGTGCCAACGATCGGCGCCTCAGTCTGCAGCAGCGGCACGGCCTGCCGTTGCATGTTCGAGCCCATGAGCGCGCGGTTGGCGTCGTCGTTCTCAAGGAACGGGATCAACGCCGCGGCTACGGACACGACCTGTTTGGGCGACACGTCGATGAAATCGACATCGGCGAGCGGGATCATCGTGGCTTCGCCGTTTTCGCGGCCCTGCACGAAATCGTCGGTCAGCACGCCCTTGTCGTTACGCACGGCGTTGGCCTGGGCGATTTTGTGTTTCGCCTCTTCCATCGCCGACAGGTAGATGATTTCGTCGGTCAGCTTGCCGTTTACCACCTTGCGGTACGGGCTCTCGATGAAGCCGTACTTGTTCACGCGCGCATGCGTGGCCAGATAATTGATCAGACCGATGTTCGGACCTTCCGGCGTTTCGATCGGGCAGATGCGGCCATAATGCGTCGGGTGCACGTCGCGCACTTCGAAGCCCGCTCTTTCACGGGTTAGACCGCCCGGGCCAAGCGCCGAAAGACGGCGCTTGTGGGTGATCTCTGAAAGCGGGTTCGTCTGATCCATGAACTGCGACAGCTGCGAGGAGCCGAAGAATTCACGCACCGAAGCGGCAACCGGCTTGGCATTGATCAGATCGTGCGGCATCACGGTCTCAATATCGACCGAGCTCATCCGCTCCTTGATCGCGCGCTCCATGCGCAACAGGCCGACGCGATACTGATTTTCCATCAGCTCGCCGACCGAGCGCACGCGCCGGTTTCCGAGATTGTCGATGTCGTCGATTTCGCCGCGCCCATCACGTAGCTCGGTCAGCGTCTTCATCACCGCCACGATGTCGTCACGGCGCAGCGTGCGCACTTCATCGGACACTTCGAGGCCGAGGCGCATGTTCATCTTCACGCGGCCGACGTCTGACAGGTCGTAGCGCTCGGAATCGGAGAACAACCCGTTGAAAAGAGTTTCGCCGGTCTCGATCGTCGGTGGCTCGCCCGGACGCATGACGCGGTAGATGTCAAACAGCGCCTGTTCCCGGGTGGCGTTCTTGTCGAGGTTGAGCGTGCTGCGGATATACGGGCCGATCGACACGCCATCGATATCGAGCACGGGCAGTTCATCCACGCCCATCTCGATCAGCGTGGCGATCACGTCTTCGGTCAGCGCGTCGCCCGCTTCGACGAAGATTTCGCCCGTGTCAGCGTTGACGATGTCTTCCGCCGCGTACTTCTCCACCAGCTCTTCGCTGGGCACGAGGATTTCGCGCACGCCGTCTTCGGCCAGCTTGTTGGCCTGACGCGCGGAGATTTTCTCGCCGCCCGGCGCCACCACGCGGCCGGTTTTTTCATCGACCAGGTCGAAGCTGGGCTTTGCGCCGCGCCAACGCTCGGGGCGGAACTTCAGCGCCCAGCCGCGGGGCGTGCGGCGGTAATGCACGGTTTCGTAGAACGAGCCGAGAATGTCTTCGGCGCTCATGCCGAGCGCATAGAGCAGCGTCGTCGCCGGCAGCTTGCGCTTGCGGTCGATGCGGACGAACAGGATGTCCTTGGCGTCGAACTCGAAATCCAGCCAAGAGCCGCGATAGGGGATGATCCGCGCGGCAAACAGCAATTTGCCCGAAGCGTGGGTCTTGCCCTTGTCGTGATCGAAGAACACGCCGGGGCTGCGGTGCATCTGGGAAACGATGACGCGCTCGGTGCCGTTGATGACGAACGTGCCTTTGTCCGTCATCAGCGGGATGTCGCCGAGATAGACGTCCTGCTCCTTGATGTCCTTGACCGACTTGGCGCCCGTCGCCTCATCGCTTTCAAACACGATCAGGCGCAGCTTCACCTTCAAGGGCGCCGCGAACGTAATGTCGCGCTGCTGGCATTCCTCAACGTCGAATTTCGGCTCTTCGAATTCGTAAGAGACGTATTCGAGCACGGCGCGCTCCGAAAAATCCTTGATCGGGAATACGGACCGGAACACGGCCTCGATGCCCTGGTCGGCGCGCTTGCCGGACTTCACGTCCTTCTGAAGGAATTGCTCGTAAGAGCTTTTTTGAACCTCAATAAGGTTCGGCATCGCGCCCGCTTCCGGGATCTTGCCGAACGATTTGCGAATGCGCTTTTTGCTGTTGTAGCTCAGAGCCATTGCTCGCCGCTCTCCTGCCGCTTCGCGTGGGCCCCCGCCGACAGGAGGCTCGCGCCGCTAAACTCGCCGCTCGCGGCCGCCCTAAGTCGCTTTAGGGGCCGCTTGCCTCGCATGAACCCCGCTGGCGAAAGAGGTTCCTGCCGCGCCAAAGGCGCGAAAGGGCGCGCGGCCCCGAAGAGCCGCGCGCTGTTCCGGGTTTTTACTTCAGCTCGACCTTGGCGCCGGCCTTTTCAAGCTGGGCCTTGAACTTCTCCGCGTCGGCTTTGTTCACGCCTTCCTTCACGGGCTTGGGCGCGCCTTCGACGAGGTCCTTGGCTTCCTTGAGGCCGAGTGCGGTGATCGCGCGCACTTCCTTGATCACTTCGATCTTCTTGTCGCCGGCCGCCGTCAGCATGACGGTGAACTCGGTCTTTTCTTCAACCGGAGCAGCGGCTGCACCGCCGCCGCCGGCCGCGGCGACAGCAACCGGCGCTGCAGCTGAAACGCCCCACTTCTCTTCGAGAAGTTTCGACAGTTCAGCGGCTTCCATGACGGTGAGCGACGAAAGATCGTCGACGATTTTTTCAAGCTTAGACATTTAGGGTGACGTCCTTTTGGTTCAATAGTTCAAATCTGATCGCGAAACGGGCGATGCTTAGGCTGCCTCTTTGGTGGCGTAGGCGTTGATCACGCGTGCGAGTTGGCCCGCCGGCGCCGCCAGAACGCCCGCGACCTTGGTCGCCGGAGCCTGGATGAGGCCGATGATCTTGCCGCGCAGTTCGTCGAGCGAGGGCAAGGTCGCGAGGGCCTGAACGCCACGCTGATCGAGAACTTCCGGCCCAAGAAGCGCGCCAACCAGGACGAACTTCTCTTTTTCCTTGGCGAAGGCCGCCGCGATTTTCGGCGCGGAAACGGGATCTTCGCTATAGGCGATCGCCGTCGGGCCCTGGAACATGCCCGCGCCGGCAGAGCCGGGCGTGCCATCAAGAGCGATTTTGGCGAGCCGGTTTTTCACCACTTTGAGGCCCGCGCCCGCCTGCTTCAGGCGCACGCGCAGCGTCGTCAGTTCCGCAACCGTTAAACCTGCGTAATGGCCAACGACCACCACACCGGCTGAAGCGAAGATACCCTTAAGGTCTTCTACCGCTTCGGTTTTTTCGGCACGGTCCATTTTTACTCCTTCGGCGCGAGCCGCCTTTCGACGGACCCGCAGGATTGGCGCTGGCGGAGCGCCCCAAAACCCCAAAAGGGGCGTCCCGAAGGACAGGGCGCGCCCGCGAGCGCATTCATCCTGTCCCAGGCCCTTGCGCCGAAGGGAAAGACCGGGCCCTATCGGGTCCGGACGCTCCCTCGAAACTTAAGCTCTGTCTCCTGCTGGCCCAAAAGGATTAAGCCCGCCTTCCGTAAATCTGAACGAATTCAAGAATTTACGATCGACGGGCGCCTGCATTCTCGGACAGGGGCGGCGCGAACCTTACAAGCCCAAGGCATGCGCCGCCGTTACGCCAGCCTTTCGGCCGGCGAGCCGGGCTATATGCAGGGTCTTTTCTGGGTTCGCAAGGGCCTGTTTACGCATTTGCGGCACGAGATTCAGTGGATAAAACGAATGTTCGTTCTTTTCTGTTGCCTTGACTGGGCCGCGCGCCTACGAGGCCCGCCTGACCACTAGCCGTGGACGGCCACATTCCGGGGAAAAGGCGATGGCGGAGTTTGATGACGCGCCGATCATCGAAGTGCGCAACCTGAAAAAGTCGTTCGGCGCGATCACCGCGGTCGACGACATTTCATTCGAGGTAAAGCGCGGCGAAATTTTCGGCTTCCTCGGCCCGAACGGCGCGGGCAAATCGACAACGATCAAGATGCTGACGACGCTGCTGCGTCAGACGTCTGGCGACATTCGGCTCGACGGCCTCGATCCCGGCGCCGATTCCCTCGCCGTGCGCCGCAAGATCGGAATCGTCTTCCAGGACCCGAGCCTCGACGACCAGCTCACGGCCTACGAGAACATGGCGATCCACGCCGCGCTCTACAAAGTGCCGTCAGCGGTGCGCAAGCCGAAGATCGAAGAACTGCTGCGCTTCGTCGACCTCTGGGAGCGCAAGGACAGCATGGTCATGAAATTCTCCGGCGGCATGAAGCGCCGGCTCGAAATCGCCCGCGGCCTGCTCCACCACCCAACCGTGATGTTCCTGGACGAGCCTACGCTCGGCCTCGATCCGCAGACCCGCAATCAAATGTGGGAATATCTGCACGCGATGAACGCCACCGAAGGCGCCACGGTCTTCTTCACCACCCATTACATGGAAGAAGCTGAGCGCAACGCCCAGCGCGTGGCCGTGATCGATCACGGCAAAATCGTCGCCATCGGCACGCCTTTACAGGTCAGGGAAAGCCAGGGGGCTTCCTCGCTTGAGGACGCCTTCCTTAAACTAACCGGGCGCTCTATCCGCGAAGAAGACGCCTCCGCCGCCGATCGCATGCGCACAATGGCCCGCGGCTTCGAGAGGCCCACCCGATGAGCACGATCTACATCATGTGGCATCGGCAGATCATCCGTTATCTGCGTTCGCCGCCGCGCATCATCGGCGCGCTCGCCCAGCCTTTGCTCTACATGGTCGCGTTCGGCTACGGCTTCGGCTCGATCTTTCAGGCCGCCGGCGAGGGCAATTATATCTCGTTCCTCTCGCCCGGGATCATCGGCATGAGCATCCTGTTCACGTCGATCTTCTCGGGTATCGAGCTGATCTTCGACCGCCAGTTCGGTTTTCTGAAAGAAACCCTGGTGGCGCCGGTTTCGCGCCTCAACGTGATGCTCGGCCGCACCGCCGGCAACGCCACGATCGCAGCGGGGCAAGGTTTGGTCGTCCTGTGCATTGCCCTTGCACTGGGATTCCGGCCCCACGACTGGGCGATGCTGGTTCCGGCGTTGCTCACGATGTTCCTCGTGGCGCTGCTGTTCACCTCGCTCGGTACGTGGATCGCGACCATGCTGACCGACATGCAAGGCTTTCAACTGATCATGAACTTCCTGGTCATGCCGATGTTTTTCCTCTCCGGCGCGATGTTCCCGCTCGATAACGTGCCCGGCTGGTTGGCCACGATCGCCCGCTTCAACCCACTCACCTACGGCATCGACGCCTTGCGCTTCCTGCTGCTCGGCACAAGCCAATACAGTTTGACGCTCGATATCGGCGTGCTCGTCGCGGTAACGGCGGTGTTCATCGCCGCCAGCGCGCGTTCGTTTTCGCGGATCGAAGCCTAGCGCGCCTGGGCCGGCCTCAACGGCGAGCGACGGCCGGCGCAGCTCGCGGCGCCGCGTTCTCGCCGCGGCCCGCTTCCGGGCGACCGAAGTAATATCCCTGGCCGAGCTCGCAGCCCAAAGCCGTGAGCCGCTCGGCGTGATCGATTGTTTCGATCCCCTCGGCGGTGACGCCGAGGCCCAGATTTTTCGCCAAATCGATGATGGTTTTGACGATCGTGTTCGCCTCTTCGCTGTCGCCCATGCCTTGCACGAACGAACGGTCGATCTTCAGAACGTCAAACGGCAATTCGCGCAGGTGGCGCAAGCTCGAATATCCGGTGCCAAAATCGTCCAGGGCGATATGCATGCCCTGGTTTTTGAACGAAAGCAGCGCCCGGCGCGCTTGGTCAAAATCCGAAACGAGCGCCGATTCGGTGATCTCGATTTCAAGGCGCGCCGGCGGAAAACCGCATTCGGAAAGCACCTGCAAGATTTTCTGCGGCAAGGCAGGGTCGCGCAACTGCGTCGGCGAGATGTTTAACGAAAGGCACGGCGCATCCGGCCAGTCCAGCGCCTCCCGGCATGCGCGCGCAAGTACGTTGAGGCAAAGCTCCCCGATCAGTCCGGTTTCTTCCGCCAACGGGATAAATTGGCTGGGCGGGATTGAGCCGTGCGCGGGGTGGGTCCAGCGGGCCAGAATTTCGTAGCCGCACACGGCGCCGGAGCTTAACTCCACCAGCGGCTGGAAATGCGCTTCCACGCCATCGGCGCGCACTGCGGCGCGCAAATCCTGCTCGAGCATGGCGCGGTCGTGGGCGCGCGCATCCATGCCTGTTTCGAAAAACGCGAACCGCCCCCGGCCGTCTTCTTTCGCCCGGTAAAGCGCCACATCAGCCCGCCGCATCAGGGAGTCGACGTCATGGCCATCGAGCGGCGCCATCGCCACGCCGAGCGAGGCGCCGACCGAAACCTCGTGTTGGGAAAGCACGATCTGCGTTTCGAACCGCGCCACCAGAGCGGTCAGCCGCGCGATCAATTCGTCATCGGTTTGATGCGGCACAATCAGAATGAATTCATCGCCGCCGAGGCGCGCGACAAACCCGTCCGGCGCGATCTGCTCGACGAACATCTGCGCGATCTTGACCAGCAATTCATCGCCCACGGCATGGCCGTAGAGATCGTTGACCGGCTTAAAACGGTCGAGATCCACCGCGACGACCGCCAAACGCTTGCTGACATCGACGGTGGATAGAAACTCGGCCAACGCTTTGTGCAGATGGCGCCGGTTGGGCAGGCCGGTGAGCGCGTCGTGCATGGCCATCGCCTCGGCGCGCGCCTCAGCCGCCTCGCGCTCGGCGATTTGAACGGACAATGCCTCGTTGGCCTCGACGAGTTCGCGCGTGCGCTCCTGCACCGCGTCTTCCAACCCGTTGCGTATAGCGTCGAGTTCCAGCACGGCGTTGCGGCGCTCCATTTGCACCTTTATGCGCGCCAGCAGCGCCCGCATGCTGATTGGTTTGCTGACGTAATCGTTCGCGCCGGAGGAAAGGGCGAGCGCAATGGTTCCTTCGTCATCCAACGCCGTTGCGACGATAACGGGCATGCGCCCGGCGTCGAAACGCGAGCGCAGGCCCCGCAACGCTTCAAGTCCCGAACGCTGCGGCATCATCCAATCGAGTAGAACGATGTCGATGCGCTCGTTTACGATATCGTCTTCGATTGTCAGCGCGTGCGACCGCACGATAACCTGATAGCCGTCCCGCTCAAGGCGGCGGCCAAGCATGTCGCAGTTCATCTCCTCGTCATCGACGAGCAGAACACGGACCGGCGCGAGGCCCTTTTCGAGATCCCTCGACAAATGTCTGCTCCCACGTGACGGGCTTGAACGCCCTGCCTCACACGTAGCAGCCCTTGGTTGACGCCTTGCTAAGACGCCCCCGCCATCCGGCCTAGGCTGAACGGGGGCTTCGTAGCGGCGCCGCAACCTGCGCGATCAGGGCGGAGGATCGTTAAAGGCTCGCAGACCATTGGGCCTGCGCGCCTTTTCGTTATTAAGGTGTCCGCTCGACCTATTGGGCGGCGATGGCGCTCGAAGGATCGATCCGCACGCCCGGACCCATCGACGAAGACAACGCCACCTTCCGCACGAACGTGCCCTTGGCGCCGGCCGGCTTGGCCTTGACCACGGCGTCGATCAGCGCGCGCGCGTTTTCGCGAATGGCGTCTTCAGAAAAGCTCGCTTTGCCGATGCCCGCTTGCAGGATTCCCGCCTTTTCAACGCGAAACTCGACCGCGCCGCCTTTGGAATCCTTCACCGCCTTCGTAACGTCAGCAGTGACGGTGCCGACTTTTGGGTTCGGCATCAGGCCGCGCGGGCCCAGAACCTTACCGAGACGGCCGACCTTGGCCATCATGTCCGGCGTGGCGATCAGGCGATCGAAATTGATCTTGCCTTCGCTGATCTGGGCGAACAGATCGTCGTCGCCAACGATATCGGCGCCGGCCGCGCGCGCTTCGTCAGCCTTCTTGTCCTTGGCGAACACGGCGACGCGCAAAATCTTGCCCGTGCCATGCGGCAGCGAACACACGCCACGGACTTGCTGGTCCGGATACTTCGGATCGACGCCGAGATTAAGCGCCAGTTCGATCGTTTCGTCGAATTTGGCGGTGGCGCGGGCTTTCACCAGCGTCACGGCTTCGTTCAGCGCGTGCAGCTTACGCGTATCGATGCCTTCGCGGGCCTTGGCGGTGCGTTTGGGCAGCTTGCTCATGACTTTACCTCGATGCCCATCGAGCGCGCGGTGCCCATGATGATGGAGGTCGCTGCCTCGATATCCTGTGCGTTCAAGTCTTTCATCTTCTTCTGGGCGATCTCGGCGCATTGCGCTTTCGTCACCGAGCCGACGACATTGCGCCCCGGCAGCTTGGAGCCGCCGCCCGGCTTCTTGCCGGTCGGCAGCTTGGCGGCCTTTTTCAGGAAGAACGACGCCGGAGGCGTCTTGATGTCGAACGTGAAGCTCTTGTCCTGGTAATACGTGATCACCACCGGACAGGGCATGCCCTTTTCCATTTCCTGCGTGCGGGCGTTAAACCCTTTGCAGAATTCCATGATGTTGAGGCCGCGCTGACCGAGCGCCGGGCCGATCGGGGGCGACGGGTTAGCCGCCGCAGCCGGAACCTGGAGCTTAATCTGCCCCATAATCTTCTTCGCCATATAAGCCTCTCGCTTAACGCCGGACGATCGCTAAACCGCCAGACCTGAGTGGATGCGTGGTGCGGCCCGAAGAAAGAGCCTCCCACGCAGAAGCGGCGCTCTTTATAGAAGCGGACCAGGAATGTCCATGGGCCTTTGATGGCTCGCGTATCAGTAGAATTTGCTCCCGGCGCGGGCGTTTTCGCAAGGTCGTCTTTTCGTCCGTGACCCAATCGATCGTAACCCTGGGATGCAAGGGCTGCACTTGGCCCCTTCCGTCATTCGCATTTGTGCCGCTGGTTGAAAGCGCCTTTAACAACCTTGCGTACTCGACGCCTTCTGCGATGACGCGCATTTCGAGCGCCTCTGAGAGCGGTCACCCCCACCCGGATAGATATTCCCGAAGGCGAGAGGCGCGTCTTTAGGTTTTCATCATGGCAACGGTAAGGTGACCCCCGCTTGGCGACTCAATACGCCTGCAACAGCGGAGAATCATCGAGGCAGGTTCGCGGGCCATATACCTCTACGAGATGGCCGTTTCCGATCGCTGCGTGCGGCAGAGGCAGTGGCCTGATTTTTAACCCCGATCGGCAATGCTCGGCGGCGAATCTGGTAAATCTTTAGCGACCGACGGCGGACAAATGGCGGCCAATTTTATCCAGGATTGTTTAACGGCGATTAAGCAAATATCGCGCTCGTGGGTGAGATTTATCGCCCCTGGCGTTGCTCAATGGCGCCTTATACGCGTTGCAACGGCGGACGAAAAAGAACTTCGGCTGCTTCCCGCTTTGGCGCCACGCGATGGCTTTTGCATCGACGTGGGCGCGAACAATGGCCTGTATCTCCATTACCTTTTGCCTTTGACCAAAAATGTTGTTGCGTTCGAGCCTGTGCCACCGTCGCAAGCTTGGCTGGGGCGCATCTTCGGCAAGCGCATACAGCTTATGCCATACGCGCTATCGGATCGCGCAGGCCAGTTTGAAATTCGTTATCCCAAAGGACGCTTTCCGTTGGCCACGCTTTCGGCTTCTAACGCCCTTGAGGGGACGAATTCGCAAATCCGTTCGTTTCCTATAGAGACGCGAACGTTGGATAGCTTCGGTTTTCAGAATGTAAGTTTTATCAAGATCGACGTTGAGGGGCACGAGGAAGCGGTTCTGGCTGGAGCCGCCGCTACGATAGCGTCGTCTCGGCCGAATGTGCTTGTCGAAGTCGAGGAGCGACACAGCCCAGGGTCTACTGCCCGGGTCGCCAGCTTGTTCGCCTCGTTTGACTATGCTGGCGCCTTCGCCGAGCGCGATACCATCCGAGATATCTCCGAGTTTGATGTCGCGAGAGATCAAAATCCCGACAACGTGGGCGTGGACGGCAAGACGAGCCGCTACATCAATAATTTTATTTTTTTCCCACGCGAAAAGGCCGCGACGACTTTGGCGCAATTGCACAGTCTGATTTCCGGAGCGCCTTCGACCGGCTGACTAGTTAAACTGGACAACCGATTCCGGCGAGTTTCTTCCGATGATCGCTAGCGACCGAAGGGCGGCTTTCGGCCGCTTCCAGTCCGTTGTGAGACGCATCCAACCTGAGACTTAGCGCGCTGGCGCCGGGATTAGCAGCGGCTTTAGCGGCTCGGCCGGCATCAGCGCCGGATTCAGATTGCGGTCGCGCCATTTCAGCCGCCAGCACAGATGCGGGCCGGTCGCGCGCCCCTTCGCGCCGACCGCGCCGATCACATGCCCGCGCATCACCACGTCGCCCGCTTTCACGTCCAGCCGGCTCATATGCAGGTACATGCTGACCAGGCCCTGCCCGTGATCGATCAACACGAGGCCGCCCTCGAAGTGCAGGTCCGGTTCGGCCAGCGATACGATCCCCGAAGCCGGCGCCTTGATCGGCGTGCCCGCCGGCGCCGCGATGTCAAAGCCCATATGCGGCGAAGCCGGCACGCCATTGAGCACGCGCTGATTGCCCCACGCGCCAGACATTCGCCCGTCGATCGGCCACAGCCACGGCTCCTGATAGCCATAAGCCTCTACCCGGCTGGCAAAGCCCTTCGCCTTCAGCGCCGCCTCGCGCCTGATACGCTCCAGCAAAGCCGGATCGCTCGGCGTGACCGTGCTCTGCGGCAAGCCATCGACGCGCTGAATGTCGTAAACCTGCGGCTTCACCTGCGCGTCGAGCGCGCCGACAACGATCGCGCCGCTACGAGCCTCGATCCGGGCGCTGGCCTTCGCATCGCGATCAAAACCGATGACCGCCCTGCCTTGCGGGTCGGCGGTGGTGATCGCCACGCCGTCCACCCACACCGACACTCCCGCAGGCGCATAACAAACGACAAACCCGCCCTGCTCGAAACGCCCGCTGCACGAAAGACTCTGCGGGCCAGCAGGAGCAACAGGCGCCTGCGCCGAGGTTTGCACCGGCGCGCTCGCGCACGCGCCGAGCAAAAACGCGGCGAACAGCGCGCCCCGCATCAGGCTTTTGCCTTGAGCGCACGCCAGCGCTGCAGCGCTTCGGCGGGGCCGCGATAGGCTTCCTGCAATTCGTGGTTCCAATAGCGCAGATCGTCCAGGGCGATAGCTTCGCCCGTGACCGTGCAGCGCACAAAACGCCCCGGCTTGATCACCTCGAAGCTGAACGGACCATAGTCCAGCACGGCCATTTCCTCAGACTGATCGATACGCTGCAACATCCGGCGAATATGGACCCGGCCGCCAAAAGCCGCAACGAAGCAAAGGTGGCACCGCCCTTTTCCAGCACGGGGAGAGGGGAACATTGCGCCTAAAACAAAGAGCCCTGTTTCGGCGGATCGGCTTTCCTGCGCTTCCCGCCTTCGCCCACCGTCACTGGCGTTTCCCCGTCAGCGAAGCGAAGGCGCAACACATCGCCCTCCGCCAGCCCCGCCGCCGCCCGCACCAGCGTACCGTCAGCGCGCGTGGCCAGGGCGAAGCCGCGCTTCAGCACGCTCTGATGGGACAGCGTCTCCAGCAGCCGCACCCCGCCCTCCAATGCGCTTGTCTTTTCCGCCACGCGCCGCCGCAGCGCCTCGTCCAGCCGCGCGCGCAGTTCGCCCACGCGCTGGCGCCGCCGCGCCACATCCTGCGGCAGCGCCTCTGGCCTTAGCCGCGCCGCCACGCGCGCAAACTTACCTTCAGCCGCGCGCTCATTGGCCATCAGCGCCCGGCCGAGTTTTTCGGCAGCGCGATCGAACCGCTGCTGCGCCGGTCCCAGCAGCATGTCCGGCCGCGGCAGCCGCGCCCCCGCCGCGCGCAGATCGACGCGCCGTCTTTCCAGCCCCCGCGCCAGTCCGCCCCCTAAACGCGCGCCAAGCGTGCCCACGCGCTCGACCAATTCCGCGCGCACCGGCACGGCCATTTCCGCCGCCGCACTCGGCGTCGGCGCGCGCCGGTCGGACACGAAATCGATCAGTGTCGTATCTGTCTCGTGACCGACGGCGGAGATCAGCGGGATCACGCTCGCCGCCGCCGCACGCGCGACGATCTCCTCGTTGAACGCCCACAAATCCTCGATCGAGCCGCCGCCCCGCGCGACAATCAGCACGTCAGGCCGCAACGCCCCTTCAAGCGCGTTGAAGCCTTTAATGGCGCGCGCCACCTGCTCGGCCGCATATTCGCCCTGCACCAGAACCGGCCACAGCAACACGCGGCGCGGAAAGCGATCCGCGAGGCGATGCAATATGTCCTTGATCACCGCGCCGGTGGGGCTGGTTATGATCCCGATCGTCTGCGGCAGGAACGGGATTGGTTTTTTCCGCTCCGCAGCGAACAGCCCCTCGGCGTGCAATTTCGCTTTCAGCTTTTCCAATTGCGCCAGCAGCGCGCCGGCGCCCGCCGGCGTCATGCGCTCGGCGATCAGCTGGTATTGCGATTTTCCCGGATAGGTCGTCAGCCGCCCCTCCGCGACCACCTCCAGCCCCTCCTCCGGCTTGAACTTCAACTGCTGAACATTGGTTTTCCACATCACCGTGGAGACACAGGCGTTCTCGTCCTTCAGCTCGACATAAAGGTGCCCCGATTTGGCGATCAGCACCCGCCCCAACTCACCCCGCACCCGCACCCGGTCAAAATCGCGCTCCACCGTCCGCTTGATGGCGTTCGCCAGCTCGGAAACCGAGATTTCCGGGAGATTGGTCTGGGGATCGGCAGAATCAGCCATGCCGCGAATATAGGGCAAATCCACCGGCGCCGGGACACCGGCGGCACACAGCCCATTGCCCCGGGCCGCGAACGCGGCGATTGAACAGGCCTATGAGAATCCTGATCGTCGGGTCCGGCGGGCGCGAGCACGCCCTGGCCTGGAAAATCGCCCAGAGTCCGCTGACGACCGAAATCATCAGCGCGCCCGGCAATCCGGGCCTGGCCGCGCTTGGGCGCACGTTCCCCATCGCCGCTGACGACGTGCCCGAACTCTGCGCCCTCGCCGCGCGCGAACAGGTTGATCTGGTGGTGATCGGCCCGGAGGCGCCGCTGGCGGCGGGCCTAGCCGATCGCCTTCAGGAGATCGGCATCGCCGCGTTCGGCCCGCGCCGCGCCGCCGCTCAGCTCGAAGCGTCGAAGGCCTACACCAAGGAATTCTGCGAGGCGCTGAAAATCCCGCAGGCCGCCTACAAAGTGTTCGACGATGCGCTGCACGCCAAAGCCTATCTTGGCACGCGCGAACCGCCGTTTGTGATCAAGGCTGATGGCCTCGCACAGGGCAAAGGCGTGGTGATCGCCGAGACGATGCGTCAGGCTGACGCCGCCGTCGATGATATCCTGTTCTTGAAGAAGTTTGGCACGGCCGGCCAGCGCATTGTGATTGAAGACTTCCTCCCCGGCGAGGAAGCCAGCCTGTTCGCCCTGTGCGACGGCGAGACCGCGATCGCGTTCGGCGGCGCGCAGGATCACAAGCGCGCCTTCGACGGCGACAAGGGCCCCAACACCGGCGGCATGGGCGCCTATTCACCCGCGCCCGTGCTCAGCGCCGACATGATCGACATGGCGATGGCCAACATCGTGCTGCCTACCATGAAAGGCATGGCCGCCGCCGGCGCGCCGTTCAAGGGCGTGCTGTTCGCCGGCCTGATGGTTTCGCCGGACGGCCCGAAGCTAATCGAGTTCAACGTCCGCTTCGGCGATCCCGAATGCCAGACGCTGATGGCGCGGCTGAAGAGCGACATCGTTCCGTATCTGCTGGCCTGCGCCAAGGGCGGGCTCGCCAACCTCCCCGCGCCGCAATGGCATGATAATCCCGCCGTCACCGTGGTGATGGCGGCGCAGGGTTATCCAGATACGCCGCTCGGCGGCTCGGTGATCCGCGGCCTGCAGAGCGCCAGCAACGGCGAGGGCGTCGAGATTTTCCATGCCGGCACCCGCGCCGATGAAGACGGCGTGATCCGCGCCGCCGGCGGACGCGTGCTGAACGTCACTGCCATCGGCGCCGATCTCAACCAGGCCGCCGCACGCGCCTATGGCGCAATCGAACAGATCGACTGGCCCGGCGGCTTCTACCGCCGCGACATCGGCTGGCGCGGCCTGGCCAGAACTTAGAAATGCGCTCCTCCTTTTCAGAACCAGGCGCTTCCCCTCCCCCTCGTGGGGAGGGGCTAGGGGTGGGGGGAACCACGGATCGTTCAAGCGCGCCGCCTTTGCGTGTCGCCCGGTCGATCGGTCGTTCCCCCCTCCCCATCCCTCCCCATCCCTCCCCACGAGGGGGAGGGAGCCGCATTTTCTGCGCACGCTCTGTTTTTCCCCGCCGTCGCAGATATTTCTTTGTCATGCTGACGGTCTATCGCCGTATCGAAAACCGGCTCGCCGCGGCGGAAGCTGCAGCGGCGGCGTTGAAGGATGGCTCTGCCGTGTGGGTGGATCTGCTGCGCCCCACCGAGGCGGAAGAAAAACTCGTTGAAGACGCATATTGCATTGACGCGCCAACCGAAGCCGAGCGCGCGATGCTGGAATATTCCGCGCGCTTCTACGAGGAAAACGGCGCGCTGGTCCTGACAGCGACAATCGTCACCCGCGGCCCCGACGACAAACCGCAATCCGGCGGCGTGAGCTTCATCCTCACCAAGCAGAACACGCTCATCACCGTGCGCGCGATAGAGCCTTTCGCGTTCCGCGTCGGCCAGGGTCGGGCCACTGCGCGCGTTGACAATGCCGAAGACGGCGCCGACGTGTTCATGGCGCTGGCCGAGGGGATAATCGAGCGCCTAGCCGACGTGCTGCAGGAAATCTCCGTGCGCGCGCAGAAGGTATCCGCAACGGTGTTCAACGCCCGCCATTTCGGCGCCGCCGACATGCGCCCGGCTCTGGCAGAACTGGCTTATCTCGGCAATCTGACAACACTCGGCCGTGATTCGCTCGCCAGCCTCGAGCGCCTGTTCGCGTTCACACGCACGCGCTGCGACGCACACGGGCTGCCGGGCGATCAGATCGCCGCGCTGACGCGCGACGCCGAGCAGCTCAACCGCCAGGGCGATGCAATGCAGGACCAACTCGTGTTCCTGCTGGATGGCGTTCTCGGCCTCGTTTCCGCCAACCAGAACGTGGCGTTGCAGCGCCTGTCTGTCGCCGCCATGGTGCTGGTGCCCTCGACGCTGATCGCCTCGATTTTCGGCATGAATTTCGAGGCAATGACGATTTTCAAGACGCCATGGGGCCCGTGGTTCGCCTTTGGCGCGATGATCGTGGCTTCGGCGGGCACGTTTGCATTCGCGCGCTGGCGCAGATGGTTGTGAGGCGCTAGAGACCGCCTCCCATGCCGGCTCTTGAGTTCACCCGCCGTTACGCGATGGCCCACCGCCTGCGCGCTGATCCGCAGAGCAAATGCGCCACGCCGCATGGGCACAACGAGGTCGTCACGATCCGCGTGAAGCCATCGGCGCAATTCCGGTTCGGCGGCTCGAACATGGAAGCCCCGTTCGAAGCCGTGAAAGGCCGCTGGAAAAGCTGGATCGACGATCACGTCGATCATGCGCTGATGCTCGACGAAGCCGATCCGCTGGTGGATTATTTCCGCACGCACGAGCCGGAGCGGCTGAAGCACATCATGACCTTCCCCGGCGATCCCACCACCGAAGCGCTGGCAGCCTGCTATTTCCTGAAAGCCGCCGCCTTCCTCGCGCACGACGATCTGCCGTTCGAGATGGACGAAGTGCGCGTCGAGGAAACGCCAACCAATGCCGTGATCCTCAACCGCGAAAATTTCGATCCCGCCCAATGCGGCCTCGCCGAAACCGCCTGGCCCCGCCGCGCGGATATGAGCATCAACGATTGGGGCTGATCCCGGTGCAACTCGCGCGCGTCAGCTTACAAAATAACTTCGTCCGCCTCGACCCCATCGAGGAAAGCCATCGCGAAGGCTTGCGCGCGGCGGCAGCAGATCGCGCGATCTGGAACTATTGGGTGCGCGACGTCAGCGATTGGGACGCAGCGTTTAGCGAGCAATTGGCCAAAGAGCACGCGGGCGAATGGCTGCATTTCACCGTGTTTGACCGCACCTCCGGCGCGATCGCCGGCCAAACGTGCTTTCTTGAACTGCGCCTCGCCCATGGCGGCGTCGAGATTGGCGGAACCTGGTATGCGCGGCACGCACAAGGCGGCCCGATCAATCCCGCAAGCAAATTGCTTTTGCTGACGCACGCGTTCGAGTCCGGCGCCGAGCGCGTCGAACTGAAAACCGACGCGCTGAACGCCCGCTCCCGCGCCGCCGTCGCCAAGCTCGGGGCGACCTTCGAAGGCGTTCACCGCAAGCACATGCGCCGCGCCGATGGCTCAATGCGCGACAGCGCGTATTTCTCCCTCATCCGTGAAGAATGGCCTGCCGTGCGGGCCCGCCTGGAAGCGCGCCTCGCCGCGTTCGCGCTAGAAAATAGTGCGCCCCACCCTCCCCTCCATGGGGAGGGTGGCGAAGGCGCAGCCTGAGCCGGGTGGGGTGTTGCCGTGCGCCTCGCCAAGTGCCTCATGAGGCTCAGCATCATCGTCACGGCAGCACCCCTCCCGGCGCTTCGCGCCACCCTCCCCATTGAGGGGAGGGTTTGGATTGGCGCCTGAACCGCTCACACCCGGCTCGCCATGGTTAACACCCCGCTAACCATGATCAGATGAAGTGGCGGGCGGAGGATTCGCTGGTCCATGCCCGCGCTCGCTCATGTGTTGTTCTACTCGGCCTACGCCACGGTGTCGCTGGCCCTGGGTCTGGCGCTGTCGCGCGTTGGCGGCGCCGATTCGGCCGGCGCGACGCTCGGCGGCCTCTGCCTGTTCGCCGCCTTCGCAATCACCCATGCCGGGATTACGGTCGCGTACGCCTCGAACATCGTGAAGAACACGGAAAAAAAGCTCGACAAGAAGTTCACGGGCGAAATCGACAAACTGCGCGATTTGCAGCGCGGCCTGCGCGAGGAGATCGGCGCGATTGGCGACCAGGTCGCCCGGCTCGATCACACGATCGCCTCGCGCCCGCGCATCGAAGCCCCGCTCGCAGCGCCCATGGAGAGCAATCTGATCGAACAACTGGCCACGCGCCTCGGCGAGGTAATGGACCAGCGGCTCGACGAAGTACGCCGCGTTTCCGGCCCAGCGCCCGCCGCCCCGCCCAGGATCGGCCCGATCGACATCGTGCGCGACGCGCTGAACGAAAACCGCGTTGAACTGCATCTGCAGCCGATCGTGTCGCTGCCGCAGCGCCGCACGCAATTCTACGAAGGTTTCACCCGTCTCAAGGACGCCTCCGGCCGCATCATCCTGCCAAGCGAATTCATGCCCGCCGCCGATCAGGCCGGCCTGACCAGCACGATCGACAACATGCTGCTGTTCCGCTGCGTGCAGATCGTTCGGAAGCTGGCCAAGCAGGATCGGCGCATCGGGATTTTCTGCAATCTCTCGCCGCGCTCGCTCTCGGACGAGCAATTTTTCCCGCAATTCCTCGAATTCATGCGCGATCACGCCGATCTTTCCGGTTCGTTGATCTTCGAGATCGGTCAGGCCGATTACGAGGCGCGCGGACCGCTCGAAGCGCGCGCGATGGCCAAGCTCGCCGATATCGGCTTCCGCTTCTCGATCGACAAGGTGACGAGGCTGGATGTCGATCTGATCGACATGGAGCGCAGCGGCGTGCGCTTCCTGAAGGCGGCCGGCAATGTGCTGATCGAGCAATTCATCGGCGCCGGTACGCGCCCGCGCTCCAACGTGCTGAAAGAGATTTCACACAAGGACGTCTCGGCGATCTTCCGCCGCCACGGCATCGATCTGATCGCCGAGCGGATCGAGGACGAAGCCACCGTGGTCGAAATCCTCGAACTCGACACGCCCTACGCCCAGGGCCATCTGTTCGGCGCTCCCCGCGCGATCAAGGACAGCCTGATGGAAGAAACCGCACCACCGGCGGGTTTTGTGCATCAGCTAAGGCGCACGGCTTAGCGGCGCGCCTTGAAGAAATCGCGCAACACGGCCGCGCATTCATCGCCCATAACCCCACCCCGCGCTTCCGGCCGCCAATGGCATGTCGGCTGCTCAAAAAACCGCGCCCCACTTTCAACCGCGCCGCCCTTCGCATCCGTCGCGCCATAAACCACGCGCCCGATCCGCGCGTGTGAGATCGCCCCCGCACACATCGCGCACGGCTCAAGCGTCACGTACAGCGTCAGCCCCGTCAGCCGGTAATTGCCCAGCTTCTCGGCCGCCGCGCGCAGCGCCAAAATCTCCGCATGCGCCGTAGGATCGTGGCGCGCGATCGGCGCGTTTGCGGCTTCGGCGATGATTTCCCCCGTCGCGGGATCGATGATCACCGCCCCGATCGGCGCCTCGCCAGCATCGGCAGCCGCCCGCGCAAGCTCCAGCGCACGCGCCATCATGGATTCATCAGCAGTTTCTGCCATAACCGGCTTCATGACCGAGGATTGGGGCGAAGGCGAGAGAATTGCAAAAGCGCTCGCGCGCGCGGGCGTATGCTCACGCCGCGACGCCGAAAAGCTGATCGGGGAAGGCCGCGTTTCTGTAAACGGCAAAAAGCTCGACACGCCCGCCTTCAAGGTCACGCCCGACGACGAGGTGCGCGTCGATGGCAAACTCGTCGGCGACGCGGAGCAGACGCGGCTTTGGCGCTATCACAAGCCAGCGGGCCTGATGACCACGCACAAGGATCCCGCCGGCCGTCCAACGGTGTTCGAAAACCTGCCGCAGGATATGCCGCGCGTGATCTCCATCGGCCGGCTCGATTTCAATTCCGAGGGACTGCTGCTGCTTACCAATGATGGCGCGCTGGCGCGGCGGCTCGAACTGCCCGCCACAGGCTGGCTGCGCCGCTACCGCGTGCGCGCGTTCGGCGAAACCAGTCAGGACGCGCTCGACCAGCTCGCAGACGGCGTCACCGTCGAAGGCGTGACCTACGGGCCGATCGCCGCGCAATTCGAACGCCAGCAGGGCGCCAACGTCTGGCTCAATGTCAGCCTGAGTGAAGGCAAGAACCGCGAAGTGCGCCGCGTGCTGGAAAGCATCGGCCTGAAGGTCAACCGCCTGATCCGCATCGCTTACGGGCCATTCCAGCTTGGCGTGCTTGCGTCCGGCGCCGTCGATGAAACACCGCGCAAGGTGCTGCTCGACCAGCTCGGCGAAGGCATGACCAAGAAGGACAAGAAAAAGATGGGTTGGGCCTAAGCGGCGTGCCCGCCAAGAAAACCCGGGATCGCCGGGATGAAAGCTGGAAAGAACACATGCATGTCTTCCCAGCACATGCGGATCGCCGCGAAGATGATCACCGCAACGCCGGCCCAGGCAATCCAGCGATATTTCTGGATCACGCCGGAGATGAAGTTCGCCGCCACGCCCATCAACACAACTGAAAGCACAAGGCCGAACGCCATGATCGCGGGCGAGTGTCGTGAAACGCCGGCTACCGCCAGCACGTTGTCGAGCGACATTGACACGTCGGCGATGATGATCGTCAGCAGCGCGCGGCCAAAACTTGCAGCGGGCGCAATGTGCGTGTGCGTCGCGTGCTCGACCGTTTCGATCGCCTCGCCCGTTTCGCGGACAACGTCCTGCGGTTCGGATAGAGGCGCGACGGTCCGGTGGGCGCGCAGATCCTCGTACATGCGCCACGCCACCCAGAACAGCAGCAGACCGCCCGCCAGCAAAATGCCACGCACGCCGAGCAATTGCACTGTGAGCAAGGCAAACACGACACGCAGCACCAGCGCGCCGGCAATGCCCCAGACAATCGCCATGCGCCGCTGTTTGTCCGGCAGCCCCGCCGCCGCAAGCCCGACCGCGACGGCATTGTCCCCCGCGAGCGCGAGGTCGATCAGGATGACCTGCACCAGAGCCGCGATATCAGTCAGCATTCAACAACATGTCCCGCGCTCCAGCGCTCCGTCCGCTTTTTCAGCGCGACCGGGCGGCGGGTCAAGCCGCTAAGGTGCGGGCTGGCGGCACCCCGGCCCATACATCGCCTGAGCCTCTTCCACATGGGCAACCGCCGCGTCACGCGCTTCGGGCGTGGCGAACGCATTCATCGCGCGCGTTTTCATCAGGGCGCGCGGGCTCATCATGGCGCTGGCCAGATCAAGCTCCGGCGGCGTCAGCGTTTGCGCGTAGACGGCGGTCAGGCATTCGCAATAGCCAGCGTCTTCCTGCGTCGTACACCGGGCGCGGAAATTGCGCCGCGACATGCCCACTTGCGCGGGCGTGTAGATCGATTGCGCATCGGCGCCCAGTGAGATGGTTTGGTTGGTAGCCGTAGCCGCCTGCGTGGGGCCAGCTAGAAGCGCCGCGCCCGCCAGGCCGGCGGAAAGCGCGAGGATAGGGAGGAATTTCATCATTAGCTCCTTCCCGCCTGCCCCAACTACGCCCCAACTCCATCCTAGTTGCCTCGCTGCCCGGCTGCCGCCAGATAGGGCCGATGCGGATCATTGCCGGAACCTTCAGCGGCCGCTCCATCGCCGCGCCCGCCGGGCGAACCACGCGCCCGACCAGCGAACGGGCGCGTGAGGCGATTTTCAACGTCCTGTCCCACGCGCCGTGGTCAGCGGGGCTTGAGGATCGGCGCGTGCTGGACCTGTTCGCTGGCTCCGGCGCCTATGGCCTTGAGGCGATTTCGCGCGGCGCGAACTTCGCGCTTTTTGTCGAAACCGAAGCCGCCGCCCGCGGCGCGATCCGCGACAATATCGAGTCGCTCGGCTTGTTCGGGAACACCCGCCTGCACCGCCGCGACGCCACCGATCTCGGACGGCGGCCAGCGGGCCTCGATAGCCCGTTCGATCTCGTGTTCATCGACCCGCCTTACGGCAAAGGCCTCGGCGAAGCCGCGCTTACGGGCCTGCCCACCGGAGACTGGATCACGCCGGGCGCGCGCATCGTGTTCGAATGCGCCACGGACGAAAAACCCTCCGTAGACGGATTTACCGTGCTGGACGAACGCACCTACGGCGCGGCCAAAGTCTTGTTTCTACAGCAGGCCTAAGGCGTCGCCGAGGGCGCGGCTTTGCCGTCTTCGCAATTTTGCGCCAGCTGGCCGGCCACCGTATCGACGCCCAGCCGCTTGGCGGTGTTCAGTGTCGCGCACGCCTTGCGCCTTTCACCCTGCTGCATCTGCGCCCGCGCCAGCTTCGGCGCATCGATCGCAACGCCCGCGACGTCCTTGGTCTGCGCGTGCAGATCGACGGCGGCGCGATAGCGTTTCTCCGCCGTGCCCCAATCATCGCGCTTGGCCGCCGCATCGCCCAGCTGGCCAAGCACGAACGCTCTTGAATTGGCGCTTGGCAAAAGCGGCAGCGCCTTTTCCAGCGTGGTGGCGGCCTGATCGGCCTGCCCCTGCGCCGCTTCAGACAAGCCTTCGCCAACCAGCGCCGCGCCCTGGGCGGCTTTGGGATCGTCTTTTCTGGAATATTCCGCGCTAAGCAGCCGCCACAAGCGCCGGTCCTGCGGATTGGAATCACGCGCGCGCTCCAGCGCCACTTGCGTGCGCGTATCTTCCGTCAAAATCCCGATCGCTGCGCAATAGCGGTAGATGGTGCCCGCCGACGGCCCGCCTTCCTTTGCGATGGTCCACAATTTATCCATCCCGCTCTGGCGTGTGGACGGTGTGGATGCTTCCAGAGCCGCGGTGCGGATCGCAGGGTTGGGATCTTGCAGCAATTGCGCGGCGGCGTCGGAGAACGTCGCCTTTGCGCTTTGATCAAGCTCACTGGCCGAGACTGACGCAAACTGCGCATCGCCTGGCGCGGATGAAAAGGCGTCCGGCGCGGAAGAAGGCGGCGTGGCGATATCGGCGAACGCCTGCTGTTGCAGCAGCTTGGATAGTTCCACCGCCTGATCGCCCGTGATTTTGCCCTGGCTCACCAGTTCCAGCAGCCGCGCGAGTTCCGATTGCGGCGCCGGCGCTGCCGAAACCACCTGCGCCGGTTTGTTGCGCGCGTCCCAGATGTAAAGCGCGCCAGCCACGCTGACGATCGCCAGCGCCACCACGGTGAGCACGGAAACCAGCTGGATGCGCGCCTTTGCGCGGCGGCGGCTTGCTACATCAGGCGCACGGCCTTCAAGGCGCGCCTTCAAGGCTTCATACAGCACATCTACCTGTGGCGCGTTCGCCCCGCCATTCCAGGCGCTGAAATCCTCGGCGTTGATCGAACCAAATCCCATGGGGATCGGCGCCTGATCGAGCATGATCGGCACCAGCCGCTTTGCATCCCGCGCACGCGCCGCCTCATCGCGCACCCAGGGGCTATCGACCGAATTGCGCGACCACACCACGATCACCGCGCGCGCCTCGTCAAGCGCGCGCTGGATCACCGTCGCATAATCATCGCCCGCCGCCAGCGCCCGGTCCCACCACACGGTAAGGCCGCGTTTTTCCAGGGCCTCGGCCAGCGGCCGCACCCGCTCGCGGTCCTCGCTGGAATAGGAGATGAAGATGTCGGCCATAAGCGCTCCGGACAGATTTGATAAGACCTTGGGCGCGTGACGGGAAGATGTCGGGGTTGTGGAAAGCAGCGCCGGCCGATCAGTTTCTCGATATCCGCCCCTCGTGGATATCAGCGGCGCCCGAAAAGTTTCTCTATGTCGGCAAGCCGAAGCTCCACATAGGTCGGCCGGCCGTGATTGCACTGGCCGGAAAAGGGCGTGGCCTCCATCTGCCGCAGGAGGGCGTTCATTTCCTCGCCGGTCATCCGCCGCCCCGCGCGCACTGAGCCATGACAAGCCATGGACGAGCACACATCCTCCAGCCGCTCCTTCAGGGCATGCGCCGCGCCCAGCTCTGAAAGATCGTCAGCCAGATCGCGCAGCAGCGCCGCACAATCGACCTGGCCGAGCATCGCTGGCGTCTCACGCACCAGCACCGCGCCGGCGCCAAACGGTTCGATCACCAGCCCTAGCTCAGCAAATTCCGCCGCGCGCGCCAGCAGCAATTCAGCTTCCGCCGCATCTAGATTGGCCACCTGCGGAATAAGCAGCGCCTGCCGCTTCACGCCGCCATTGGCCAGCATGCCCTTGATGCGCTCATAGGTGAGCCGCTCATGCGCCGCGTGCTGATCGACAATCACGATCCCGTCCGCCGTCTGCGCCACGATATAGGTCTCATGCACCTGCGCCCGCGCCGCGCCGAGCGGGAATGATGGCGCTTCAACCGCCGCCGGCTGCTGCGCCCCTCCGCTTTCCACCCGCGCGCTCGGCATCACGAAATCAGATTGCGCCACAGCGTGTTCCGAGAGCGTCCATCGCAGCGCCGCATGGGCGCTTTCCGGCCGCGCAAACCCAAACGCCTGCTCAGCAACGCTGGTGCTGGCGCGATGGCCCGCGCCCGCCAGCGCATGTTTCAGCCCGCCAACGATCAGCCCGCGTATGCCGGCGCTATCGCGAAAGCGCACTTCCGTCTTCGCCGGATGAACGTTCACGTCCACTTCTTCCGGCGGCACATCAATGAACAGCGCCAGCACCGGATGACGCTCCTTCGCCAGCAAATCCTGATACGCGCCACGCACCGCGCCGAGCAGCAATTTATCCTTCACCGGGCGGCGATTGACGAACAGATGCTGGTGATCGCGCCCGCCGCGATTGAATGTCGGCAAGCCCGCAAAGCCGGTCAGCCGCGCGTCGCCGCGCAGCATGTCCAGTTCGACCGCGTTCTCACGAAAATCACCGCCCAGGATCGCGCCGATCCGCCGGTCCGGCGTGTCGGCGGCAAGGCGCAACAAGGTGCGCCCGTCGATCTCCAGCGTGAACGCGGTCTCGGCGCGGATCATCGCGATGCGCTTGACGATATCGACGATCGCCATCGCCTCGGCGCGCTCGGTCTTCATGAATTTCAACCGCGCCGGCGTTGCGAAAAACAGATCGCGCACTTCCACAATCGTACCGCTGCCGAGCGCAGCGGGCGCAGGCGCGCTCTTCACGCCGCCTTCCACACTGACAGACCACGCCTCTTTCGCCGCGCGCGCGCGCGAAATGATAGTCAGCCGCGACACCGCGCCGATCGACGGCAGCGCCTCGCCGCGAAACCCCATCGTATTGATGTTGAGCAGATCGACCGCGCCATCATCCTCCGCGCGCAATTTCGATGTCGCATGCCGCTCGATCGCCAGCGGCAATTGCTCGCGCGCAATCCCGGCGCCGTCATCCTCAATCCGGATGAGCCCCAGCCCGCCGCCTTCGACGCGCACCGCAATCCGCGCCGCGCCCGCATCGAGCGCGTTCTCGACCAGCTCCTTCACAACCGCCGCCGGCCGCTCGATCACCTCGCCAGCGGCAATGCGGTTGACCGCTTCAGGGGGGAGCACGCGGATGGTCATGAGTCGCTCGAGTATAGCAGAGCTGGCGTTATCCTTCTCCCCTTGTGGGAGAAGGTGGATCGCGGCGAAGCCGCGAGACGGTTGAGGGGTGTGAGCGCAAACTTTTGGAGTTGGTGCAAGCACCCCTCATCCGGCGCTTCGCGCCACCTTCTCCCACAAGGGGAGAAGGGAAGCGTTCGCTGCCGCTACACCACATCTCGAGTGTTAGAGGAACTTTGCGATGCGCGCAAAACATAGACAAGCCATGTGCCAACAAAGATTGGCGCCGACACGAACAATGGCACGAAGGGCCACATAAGAGCGCCCGGCTTATCGCAATCGTTTGGCATATCCGCTGGTTGTTTGTTGCAGTCGTCAAGCTCCGCGAAGAGCATCCGGATGATTACAAGACTGACACCAACCGTAAAAGCTACGCCACCAGCCATGAGGGCGAGGCCGAGTTTTCTGCGTCCTCTAAAGTACGCAACACCGCCCGCTGAGGTGGACAAAGCAAACGGAAACGCAACACAAATCAGCACAAGCCAAAAATAGTCTGCGGCACTCATCGCTTGTCTCTAGTTCGTCGCCGCCAACCCGTCCGGCTGGCCCACCACCACAAACACGAACTTCTCTGGATCGAACAGGCGCTGCGTCACGCGCACCACGTCCGCCTTCGTAACTCTCTCAATCAGCGCGTTGCGGGTGTTGACGTAATCGATCCCGCGCCCGGTGGTCTGGTAGCTCTGCAACACGCCCGCGATGCTGGAATTGCTATCGAGGCTGAGCGGGAACGAGCCGGTGAGATATGTTTTCGCATCGGCGACTTCCGCGTCCGTCGGCCCCTGATCGCGCAGGCGTTTCATCTCCGCCTTGATCACCTCGATCGCGTCCTTGACGTTCTTGTTCGCAATCTGCGCGCCGCCGCGCACATAAGCGACGTGATCACTCACCGCCGTGTTGGTGTTGATGCCATAGACCAGCCCGCGCTTTTCGCGCACCTCGTCCATCAGCCGCGAGGAAAACCCGCCGCCGCCAAGAATGTAATTGGCCACCGCCAGCGGGATCCAGTCCGGGTCTTCATAGCGAATGCCCGGCGCCACGAACGACACCACGCTCTGCGGCTGCGGCAGCGTTTTGACGATCAGCGCCGGCCCCGGTTTCGGATTGGCGTCCGGCACTGTGAACGGCGCCGCGTTCGCCGGCAGGCTGGCGAACGTCTTGTCCAGCAGCACGCCCAACGTCGCCGCATCGATATCGCCGACCGCGACCACTTGCAGGTTCGAGCGCGCCATGCCCGTTTTCATGCGCGCGATCATGTCCGCGCGCGTGATCGAATTCACCGACGCCAGCGATGTCGTCCGCGCGTAGGGATGGCCGGGGATCACCGCCGCGTTCATTGCCACACCGCCGATATACCCAGCATTGGTCTCGCGCTGGCGGATGCCGATCGCGGCCTGGCGCTTCATGCGCTCCAACGGCGCTGCATCGAAGCGCGGGCTGGCCAGAGCCAGCCGCGCCATCTCAAACGCCGCGTCGCGGTTTTTTGACAGCGTCTTGATGCTCATGCCGATCCCATCGGCGCCGCCGCCAAAGCCCAGCGACATGTTCAGATCCTGAATGCGGTTCTTGAACGCTTCGTCGTTCAGGTCGCCCGCGCCCTCGGTCAGCATGTCGGCCATGAAGCCGGTGAGGCCTTCCTTCCCGGCCGGATCGCTCGCCGAGCCGCCTTTCCAATAGGCGCGGAATTCGATGATCGGCACGGTTTTGTCGGACACCAGCCACGCTGAAATGCCGCCCGGCGAGGTTACATTCTGCACCGGAACGCCGCGCGTCTGCTGCGCGGTGGCTGCGGGCTGGGCCAAAGCGCTGGCAGGCGCGAAAGCCAGCGCCGCCGCAATGAACAGCGCGCGGATCATGGCGCCGCTCCGCCGCCGGCCGGCGCGCCCTGCGCAGGGAGCAGCGTGCCGGTCACTGACTTGCCGAGATCGAGCGTGCGCTCCGCCGCGGCGAGCACGTCCTCGCGCGTCACCAACATGATCTCATTTTCCCAATTGACCACATCGTCAATGGTTTCGCCGGAAGCCAGCGACGCGCCGAATATATTCGCCAGCTGCTCCTGATCGTCCACCGCATACGTGGCCGAAGCGGCGAGATTGGCTTTCGCGCGCGTCAGTTCGGCATCCGTGGGTCCGGTCTTGATGAAGTCCGCGATGACGGAATCGATCGCCGCTTCCAGCGTTTCGAGGCTGACGCCATCGGCCGGCGTGCCGCCGACACTGAACGCGCCGCCGCCGAGCCCGGACGTATCGGCGCGGGCATAGGCGTTCACCGCCAATTTCTTGTCTTCGACCAGCGCGCGGTAAAGCCGGCTGGTTTCGCTGCCGCCGAGAATTTCCCCGAGCACGTCGAGCGCTTCGGCGCCGCGCGTGATCTTGTTTTTCTTGGCCGTGTGATAGCTCTCCGCCAGATACGTGCGCACGATCGAAGGCTGGCGCACTTTCGGATCGGTCAGCGATACGCGCTGGGGCGTATCGGCCGGCGGGTTCTGCACCCAATCGCGCTTCGGCAAATCCTTCGTAGGCTTGAGCTTGCCGTAATATTTTTCCGCCAGCGGCTTCAACGCTGCCGCATCTATATCACCGGCGACGATCAGCGTGGCGTTATTCGGCGCATACCAGGTGCGATACCATTCGATCGCGTCCTGCGGCGTCAGCCCGTTGATCTCATGCATCCAGCCGATGATCGGCGTGCCATACGGGTGGTGGGGATGCAGCATCGCGTTCATCCGCTCGCCCAGGCGCGCGGCGGGATTATTGTCCGTGCGCTGGCGGCGTTCTTCGGTAATCACGTCCCGTTCCGAAAGCACAGTCTTGGGATCTTCGAGGCGCAGCCCGCGCATGCGGTCGGCCTCCATGCTCATCACCAGTTCCAGCCGGTCGCGCCCGACGCGTTCGAAATAGGCGGTGTAATCGTAAGACGTGAACGCGTTATCGACGCCGCCATTGCGCGCCACGGTGCGCGAGAACTCTCCCACCGCCAGCTTGCTCGTGCCCTTGAACATCAGGTGTTCGAGAAAGTGCGCGAGGCCCGACTTGCCGCGCTGCTCATCGGCCGCGCCGACGCGATACCACACCATGTGTGTCACCACCGGCGCGCGGCGATCCGGGATCACCAGCACTTCGAGGCCGTTCTTCAGCGTGAACGTTTCCGGCCGCGGCAGCGCGTCCGCGGGCGAGATAAACGCGCCGCACACAAGCGCTGCACTCAAAGCCCATCGGGCTCCGCGCATGACGCTCACAGCCCGGGCAGCTTCGGCGCCGCCTGCTTGACGTTGCCGCCTTCGGCTTTGACCGCGCCGCCGCCGGTGGCGCGGCGAATGGATTCCTGATCTTCCGTGCTCAGCGTGGCCGCGGGCGCCAGGAGCTTGTCGGCGTAGTCCTGCGGCTTGTGGACCAGCGCGGCGCCTTCGAAATCGACCTGAGTGCGGATCGTGGGATCGACCGCCGCTGCGCCGGCCTTGGCCACGAGCAGCTTTTCACCTTCAGAAGCGTTGGCGCCGAGATCGGCGCCGAACACGGCGGCGCGCGGAGCGGGGCTGGAATCGCCCGGACGGGCGTCGCCCGGACGCGGCGGACGCAGCGCATAATCTGGCGGCACGACCAGCGGCGCCTTGGTGATCACCCGGAACTCATCCGGTGCGGTTCGTTCGAGGCCCAGCGCGCGCTGCGTGCCCTGGCAGCCGCTGACGGTCGCCGCGGCCATTACGCCCGCCAGTATCAGAGTAGTCCTCATTGTATCTGCTCTCCGGTTTGACCCGTGTTCTACTTGTCCGGCCCGCCTTCGCCAAGGCGGGCATCCAGTGGCTGCGTGGCCGGTTTGGGCTTTTCCTCGCCATGAACGAGGTAATCAAGCACCAGCAGCGCCGCGCCGACCGAAATCCCCGCATCCGCGACGTTGAACACCCAGGGGAAAAACAGCCCCGAAAAGTCCAGAAAATCGACCACATAGCCGAAGCGCAGCCGGTCAACCATGTTGCCGAGCGCGCCGCCAACGACCATCGCCAATGCCGCGATCGTGAGCCGCCGCTCGGCATGGCGCATCCACATCAGAAAGATGAAAGCGATTCCGCCCGACAGCGCCATGAGCCCCCAGCGCTCAATATCGGAGCCCGCGCGCAACATCCCGAAGCTAACGCCATAATTGCGCACGAAGGTCAGGTCGAAAATCGGGCTGACCTCGATCGCCCCGCGCTGGGGCAGGTAGATGATTTCCAGCACCCACCATTTCGAAATCTGGTCGGCGAGCAGCACGAAGGCCGCCAGCGACAGGCCTTGAATGAACGGGGCTCGTTTATCGCCCATGCGTACTATCCCAATGGGCGACGGCGTCGGCGTCGCGGAGCGAAAGATCAGGGTAGCGTAAATCTTGTCCGACTTCGGGCAGGATTCTCCACGAACGGGCGCATTTGGCGCCCGGCGCCCGCTCCGGGACGACCCAGACGCCAGGAACCTCAGGCAGACTGAACGCGCCCGCCGGCCCTTCGCCCGCCTCGATCGTGATCGAGCTTGTGATGCAAAGCTCGGCCATGTCCGCCTTCTTGGCCGGGCCAAGCAGGACTGGATCGGCGATGAACACGCGCGGGGCGGCTTCCAGTGAAGCCCCGATCCGCTTTTCCCGCCGCTCCACTTCCAGCGCGCCCGTCACCACCGCGCGCACTTTCCTCAGCTGCGCGATTTCGGCGGCGGCGTCCTCGTTCCGCCAGATGTCCGGCGTTTCGGGAAACTGCCGCAGATGCACCGACACGGCGTCCGGGTAGCGGGTGGTCCAGGTCTCTTCCATGGTGAATGGCATCAGCGGCGCCAGCCACGCGGTCAGCCTCTGGAACACTTCATCCAGCACCGAGCGGCACGCGCGCCGGCGCAGCGCATCGGGCCGGTCGCAATACAGGCTGTCCTTGCGCACATCGACGTAGAACGCCGACAGATCGACATTGCAGAATTCCACGATCGCGCCGAGCGCCGCGCGGAACTCATACGTCTCGTATCCCTTGCGCACCGCCTGATCGACTTCCCACAGCCGGTGCAGCAGCCAGCGTTCAAGCAGGGGGAGTCCTGCCTCCCCCTCGATGGGGGAGGTGTCGGCGCGCAGCGACGACGGAGGGGGTGATGTCTGTGACGATGGGGTTTGAGCCGCCAGAGGCTCAACGCCTTCTGTAGCGGCCCCACCCCCTCCGGCCGCTTCGCGGCCACCTCCCCCATCGAGGGGGAGGTAAACTCGCTCTTCCTCGCTAAACCCATTCAGCGCGCCGAGCAGATAGCGCAGCGTGTTGCGCAGCTTGCGATACGTCTCCGAGCCCTGGTCGATGATGTTCTTGCCCATGCGCAGGTCATCGCCGTAATCGGCGCCGGCGATCGCCACGCGCAGGATTTCGATGCCGTATTGCCTGGCCACGTCCATCGGCTCGACGCCGTTGTTCAGCGACTTGCTCATCTTGCGGCCGTCTTCCGCGACGACGAAGCCGTGCGTCACCACCGCCTTGAACGGTGCGCGCCCGCGCGTGGCCGTGCCTTCGAGCAGCGAAGACTGAAACCAGCCGCGATGCTGGTCCGAGCCTTCGAGATAAACATCCGCTGGCCAGTGGAAACTCTCGCGCGTCGGCGCGTCCGGCCCGCCGAGCACGAACGCATGCGTCGAACCGGAATCGAACCAGACGTCGAGAATGTCTTCGACCTTCTCGTAATCCTCGGCCTTGTAATTCGCCCCGAGGAAAACCTGCGCATCCGTAGTCCACCACGCATCGGCGCCGCCCGCGCGCATGGCTTCGACGATACGCGCATCCACTTCATCATCCTGCAGGATCGCGCCAGTCCGCTGCTCCACGAACATCGCCAGCGGCACGCCCCAATTACGCTGGCGAGAGACAAGCCAGTCAGGCCGATCGTCGATCATGCCGCCGATGCGGTTTTTGCCCATCGCCGGATAGAACGCCGTCTCATCGACGGACTGGCGCGCCAGCTCACGTAAAGTCTTGCCATCGCGGAATGGCTTGTCCATCGCCACGAACCATTGCGGCGTAGCCCGGAAGATCACCGGCGCCTTGGAGCGCCACGAATGCGGATAGGAGTGTTTGATCAGCCCGCGCGCAAGCAAATTGCCATGCGCGATAAGCGCTTCAATGACAGCCTTGTTCGCCGGCCCATCCTTGCCCTGGTTCTTACCCTCAAGCGTGATGATCTCTTCGCCATTGAACCCCGGCGCGATCAGCTTGCCGTCTGGATCGACGGTTTTCGGAATCCCATCGAGCGGGAATTTGTGCGCCAGCCAGACATTGTAATCGTCCACGCCATGTCCCGGCGCCGTATGCACGAAGCCCGTGCCCGTATCGTCCGTAACGTGATCACCGGCGAGCAATGGAACAAGGAACGCGTACGCGCCTTCGGGATCCCAGCCAGTCAATGGATGATAGCATTTAGATTCGTCATCGAGCAGTGGCTCGAGCGAGAGGCGACGCCACTTCGCAACTTTTGCAGCGGCAAACGTATCTGCGGCCAACTTGTCAGCAAGGACGAATTGCTCGCCCACGTTGGCCCAAGGCGCGAACGGTAGATTCTCTTCGAGCGCCTCCACTTCGTAGATGCCATACGAAATTTTCGGGTTGAAAGCGACCGCACGGTTGCCAGGTATCGTCCAGGGCGTCGTTGTCCAGATGACAACCGACGCACCTTTGAACTCTGTCGGATCGCCACTCTTAAAACCCAAGACCGCGACCGGAAACTTCACCCAGATCGCGGTGCTCGTCTTGTCCTCGTACTCGACCTCCGCCTCAGCCAGGCTCGTGCGCTCCACCGGGCTCCACATCACCGGCTTGCTGCCGCGATACACAAGCCCCGTGCGCACGACCTTCATCCACTCGGCGGCGATCGCGGCTTCGGCCGCGTAGCTCATCGTCGAATAATAGTTCTTCCAATCGCCCTCGATGCCGAGGCGGCGAAATTCCACGAGCTGCTGCGGAATCCATTTGTCCGCATACGCGCGACATGCGCGGCGAAACTCAACCGGATCGATCTCATGTTTCTTGCGCCCCGCCTTGCGGAAATCTTCCTCGACCTTCCACTCGATCGGCAGGCCGTGACAATCCCAGCCGGGAACGTAGTCGGCGTCAAAGCCAGCCATCTGTTTCGAGCGGACGATGAAGTCCTTCAGGATCTTGTTTTCCGCGTGCCCGATATGGATCGCGCCATTCGCGTAAGGCGGGCCGTCGTGCAGCACGAATTTTGGCCGCGCCGCGCCGTCCGCGCGCAGCTTGTCGTACAAACCGATCTCGTCCCATTTCGCGATCCATTGCGGTTCGCGCGCGGGCAATCCTGCCTTCATCGGAAATTGCGTTTCCGGCAGGAACAGGGTTTCGCGGTAATCCCGCCCGGCAGGTTTATCAGTTGCGGGCGATGGCGCCGGTTGGTCGGCGGGCATGAACGTTTTCTCCGTCGAGTAGGGACGAGCGGGCTTTCCCGGCGCGGGCCTTTATCAGCCGCGGGCCGGGCCGCTAATTCGACGAGGAATCGCCAAGGCGGGCATGGGGCGGGGGTCTAACAAACCCCGGCCTGACGGTCTAGGCGCACGCCGGGTGCGTAGCTGGTATGCAAGCGAATGCGCTTGCGCCGCCCCGTGCCTTAGGGGTAAGCGCCCCGGCCTGCTAGGCAGGCGACGGAACGAACCCGCCTCTCCCGCCGTTTTCTGCCCGACCGGGGCCCATCCGGCCGCACTTCGAGGGGCACGCTTCGCGCCATGAACGCCTTACGCCGCCGCAGCGCCGCCACACGAGCCGCAAAACCTTCAGAGGTCAGCATGGCCAGCGCCCACGATTTTTCGTTTCACAAGCTCACTGGCGGCGAAATTGCCCTACGCCAGTTCGCCGGCAAGCCAATCCTCGTCGTCAATGTCGCCAGCGCCTGCGGGTTCACGCCGCAATACCGCGAACTGCAATCGCTTTGGGAGGCCAAGAAAGACGCCGGGCTGATCGTGCTCGGCGTGCCGTCCAACGATTTTGGCGCCCAGGAACAGGGCAATGAGGAAGCGATCAAGACGTTCTGCGATGCGCAGTACCACATCACCTTCCCGATGACCGGAAAGGTCGATATTGGCGGCCAAAACCGCCACCCATTTTATGAGTGGATCGCCAAAGAGCTTGGCGCTGAAGCGTTACCGCGCTGGAATTTCCATAAATTTCTGATCGGCAAGGACGGGCATATCGAGGCGGCGTTCCCCTCCAAGGTCACACCGCTCGGCCCGACCATGATCGCGGCCGTCGAAAAGGCCCTGAACGCCTGAGCCGGCCAGTTCATCCGCAGTTCAGGCGACAGGCGGCACAGTCCGCCGCATGAAACGCAATCTCCTCTTCGCAGCGGCCACCGCAGCCCTTCTGACAGTTTCAGCGCTACCGGCTTACGCCGGCGCCGGCGCGATCGGCGCGGCCCAAGCCGAAAATAACGATCGCGGCCGTGGAAACGGCGGCGGCGAGCGCCGTCAGGAAAGCCCTCGCAACAATGATGGCGACGGCCGCCCGAACCGCGGCGATGACGGCGGGCAGCGCCAGGCGCAGCCGCAGCCGCGCCCACAGCAGGAATTCCGCAACAACGATAACGGCAGCGACCGCCGCCAGTGGCAGGGCCAGACCCGCGATAACAACCGCTGGGCCGGCCAGCCGGAGCGACCGCGCCCGCAACAAGGCTTGCGCGATGGCGATAATCAGCGCCGCATCGACAACAACCGCCCGAACAACAACGACCGGCGGTTCGACAATAACAATCGTCCCAATGACGATCGCCGCTGGGCTGGGAACAACAACAACGACCGCCGCTGGAATGACAATAACCGCCGCGCAAACAACGGCTGGAACCATGGCTGGAACGACAACCGCAACCGGCGCTCCTATGCGGCGATCCCGTATGGCGGCTATTTCGGCCCCAGCTACGGCTCGATCGTCTCGCGCTATTACGGCCGCAACTACGTCTATTACGGCTCGCGCCCGTCATGGGGTGGCGGCTGGAACCGGCCTTATCGAGTCGGCTATCTGTTGCCGCCGTCGCTCTACTGCACGGCGGTGCCGTATGACCTGTATTACGACCTGCCGCCGCCGCCCTATGGCTACGATTACGCCCTCTGCGGCCGCGACATCCTGCTCGTCGGCCTCGACTCCAATCTGGTGATCGACGCCATCGTCGGCTGGTGAATTAAAGCCCGGCGCTGCGCTTTGCCCTGTGGGTAACGGCTTGACGCCGCGGCGGACGCAGCCTATCTCCCGGCCGTTAGCAACCGCGTCCGCCGAGTGCCAGAGCGCAGGACGGCACGGTGCTACGGCTTATAAACTTGTGATATCAAGGAGATAGAAGTGGCGAAATTCCGTCCGCTCCACGATCGCGTGCTGGTCCGCCGGGTCAAGGAAGAAGAAAAGACCAAAGGTGGGATCATCATCCCCGATACGGCTCAGGAAAAGCCTCAGGAAGGCGAAATCATCGCCGTCGGCCCGGGCGGCCGCGACGAAGCTGGCAAGCTGATCGAACTCGACGTGAAAATCGGCGACCGCATCCTGTTCGGCAAATGGTCAGGCACCGAGGTCAAGATCGACGGCGAAGAGCTGCTGATCATGAAGGAAAGCGACGTTCTCGGCGTCATCGACGCCCCGAAGGCCGCCAAAAAAGCCGCCTAACCCCCAATCCTTCTTTCAAAGAAGCCGCAACTTAAGAGGTACTCCCCATGGCAGCGAAAGTTGTCTCATTCGGCTCTGACGCGCGTGAGCGCATGCTCGCCGGCGTCGATATTCTCGCCAACGCGGTAAAAGTGACGCTCGGCCCCAAAGGCCGCAACGTCGTCATCGAAAAGAGCTTCGGCGCCCCGCGCACCACCAAGGACGGCGTCACGGTCGCCAAGGAAATCGAACTCGAAGATAAGTTCATGAACATGGGCGCCCAGCTCATTCGTGAAGTTGCTTCGAAGACCAATGACGAAGCCGGCGATGGCACCACCACCGCCACTGTTCTGGCGCAAGCCATCGTTCGCGAAGGTATGAAGGCCGTTTCCTCGGGCCGTAACCCGATGGACCTGCGCCGCGGCGTCGATAAAGCCGTTCTCGCCATCGTCGAAGACCTGAAGGGCCGCGCCCGCAAGGTCAAAGGCTCGGAAGAAATCGCGCAAGTGGGCACGATCTCGGCCAATGGCGACACCAATATCGGCAAGTTCCTCGCCGATGCGATGGCCAAGGTCGGCAATGAAGGCGTGATCACGGTTGAGGAAGCCAAGAGCCTCGAAACCGAACTCGAGGTCGTCGAAGGCATGCAGTTCGACCGCGGCTATCTGTCGGCCTATTTCATTACCAACCCTGACAAGATGGAAGCGATCCTCGAAGATCCAGCCATCCTGCTGTTTGAAAAGAAGCTCTCCAGCCTGCAGCCGCTGCTCCCCATCCTGGAAGCCGTGGTTCAGAGCGGCAAGCCCCTGCTGATCATCGCTGAAGACGTCGAAGGCGAAGCCCTCGCCACGCTCGTGGTCAACAAGCTGCGCGGCGGCCTCAAGGTCGCGGCGGTGAAGGCGCCGGGCTTCGGTGATCGCCGCAAGGCCATGCTGGAAGACCTCGCCATCCTCACCGGCGGCCAGGTCATCAGCGAAGACCTCGGCATCAAGCTGGAAAACGTCACGGTCGACATGCTCGGCAAGGCCAAGAAGGTCGTGATCAAGAAAGACGACACGACAGTCGTCGACGGCCTCGGCGCCAAGAAGGACATCCAAGCCCGCGTCGCTCAAATCCGCGCGCAAATCGAAGAGACCACGTCCGACTATGACAAGGAAAAGCTGCAGGAACGTCTGGCCAAGCTGGCCGGCGGCGTTGCGGTGATCAAGGTCGGCGGCGCGACGGAAGTCGAAGTCAAAGAGCGCAAGGACCGCGTTGATGACGCGCTGAACGCCACCCGCGCTGCGGTGGAAGAAGGCATCGTCCCCGGCGGCGGCGTCGCTCTGCTTCGCGCCGCGTTCAAGCTCAACATCACGGGCGACAACGAAGACCAGAACGTCGGCATCAACATCAACCGCAAGGCGCTGGAAGCCCCGATCCGTCAGATCGTGGAAAACGCCGGTGTCGAAGGCTCGATCGTTGTCGGCAAGCTGCGTGAATCGAAGGACGAAAACTTCGGCTTCAACGCGCAAACCGAAGAATATGTCGACATGCTGAAAGCCGGCATCATCGACCCGGTGAAAGTCGTACGCACGGCGCTGCAAGACGCAGCCTCGGTCGCCGGCCTGATCATCACGACGGAAGCGACCATCGCGGAAGCCCCGAAGCGTGAAAAAGGCGGCGGCGGCATGCCCGGCGGTATGGGCGGCGGCATGGGCGGCATGGGCGACATGGATTTCTAATCCACGCAGCTCAGTCGACACCAAACAAGGATCGCTTTCGCAGGCGGTCAACGGAAAGGGCGGCGTCGCAAGGCGCCGCCCTTTTTGTATTTGCTGACAGGCAATCGCCTGGCCGACTTTGAGCTAGCGGCCCGACTCAACCGATGATATTAAGTGAGAACACTTGGGGAACAAGTATGCCCGTTGCGCGCCGGACGACCAAGGCTAAGCCGACCCCGTCCAAGCGGGTTTCAAGCCCCCCTGCGCAGCGGGTTAGTCGCTTAGCGCGGGACTGCGACGCGCTTATGGTCCGTGACGACAATCTTGCCTTCATGAGAACGCTGGCATCAAGCTCTATCCAGCTGATTGTCACCTCGCCACCTTATAACATCGGCAAATCGTACGAGGCTCGATCGCCTCTAACCTCGTACATTGAAGCCCAAAGCAAGGTGATCGCCGAGTGCGTACGACTGCTCAAAGATGGAGGGTCGCTCTGCTGGCAGGTCGGCAATCATGTCCAGTCCGGCGAAATCGTTCCGCTCGATTTAGTTCTTTATCCAATTTTCAAGCAACATGGCCTTCGCCTTCGCAACCGCATCGTCTGGCACTTCGAACACGGCCTGCATTGCAAAAAGCGTTTGTCTGGAAGGTATGAAACCATTCTTTGGTTCACCAAAGGCGACGATTATTTGTTCGACGTGGACTCAATTCGAGTCCCGTCGAAATATCCTGGAAAGAAGCACTTCAAAGGCCCAAAAGCGGGGCAATTATCTGGCAATCCTCTCGGAAAAAATCCCGGCGACGTGTGGATATTTCCAAACGTCAAGTCCAACCATGTTGAAAAAACATCTCACCCCTGCCAATTCCCCGTCGAACTTGTTGAGCGCCTGGTCCTTTCCCTGACGTCGCTGGATGACATCGTGCTCGACCCATATATGGGCGTTGGCAGCAGCGTCGTAGCTGCGCTGAAGCACGGCCGCAAAGGCTACGGCTGCGACGTGATTCAAGAATACGTCGATGTGGCGTGGGAGCGTGTGCATCAACTAAGGGCGGGCACATTAAGAACACGACCTATGGACCGCCCGGTGTATGACCCGGCAAAGCCCTATGGTGGGCATAGGTGAAAATTGTTGAGTGCTATTCCCACCTAAACGGGCTTGAGTTTCTGCAAGTTCATAAGCCGGCGCTGTGGACGGAAATCCAAAGCGTTGTCGAATCGCTCGACGCTGAAAAATGCAAGACGAAGGTCTCCAAAGAGGCTCGAACGCTAGACCAAGTGTTTTATTCGCCCATCGACATGAACGCAGCCATGCAAACGTCGTTCGGGACGCATGGCTGGGTCGAGCGACGTACCAGTTACTGGGTGACTTCTGATGCGAAGCTAATTCGCAAGACCATGCATATGCAGCCAGCAGAGCAAAAAGCTGAGATTGAGAAGGCAGGACTAACGCCGATCTATTCTTATAACCAAACCGACTTCGTAAAGGATCGCGTAGCTGTAGAAGTTCAGTTTGGAAAATACTCGTTTGTCGCTTACGACCTGTTTGTAAAACACATGGCGTTTTACGTTGGCGATGTAATCGACGTTGGGGTCGAAATCCTCGCAATGAAGTCACTGCAAAGTGAGATGTCGTCAGGCGTCGCCTATTATGAGGGCGAGCTATACAACCTCATTCGCGAAGGCAGAGGCGTCCCCGCTGTCCCGCTCATCCTAATTGGCGTGGCACAATAAAGCGTCAGACATAAGCGCCGGTTACAGCATCTCGCTCACGGGTTATCTTCGGCTCCATCTCGGCGTTGCATGAGGGGCATTTGTCGTTGCAATCGGCGTCGTGGAGATCAACCCATTCTTCGCCACAAGGACATGCGAAGAAACGCTCGAAATAAACTCCAAACTCAGGCGGCCACGGCGGATCGAATCCGTCGGGATTGCTGACTGAGTCCAGCCATTGCGGCGCCTCCGAAGGCGTTTTGATCTTCTTCACTAGAATCTCCTTTATCGCACCAACTCTAACGCTTCGCCTTCTTATCCCCATTCAGCGCCGCCGCCTCGCGAACGAGCGCCTTCAGCGCCTTCTCATTGATCTTGTCGCCCTCGTGGATATCGATCGCGCGCCGCGCATTGCCTTCGAGGCTGGCGTTGAACAGGCCAGACGGATCGTCGAGCGCGGCGCCTTTGGCGAAGGTCAGCTTCACGTAGGTCTTGTACGTCTCGCCCGTGGTGATGATGCCTCCATGCTCCCACACCGGCACGCCGCGCCACTTCCACGTCTCGACGACATCGGGAACCGCCTGCTTGATGATCTCGCGCACGCGCGCCAGCGTCTCGCCGCGCCAATCTCCCAAGTCCGCAATCCGCTCGTCGATCAATTTCGAGGGAGAAGCTTCGGCTTTTGCTTTCGTCACGGCGCTCTTCACCGTCGTTTTCTTCATGGACATATCCATGGCTTCGCTCCGCGCCCCCGTAAACGGGGGAGGATAAAGTCATCGCTATCCGACAACGCGCCTTTGCAAAACACAAGCGCGCCAAAGTCTTTTCCCGCGCATAGCCAGATCAATCCGACCCACCTCCGCGCGGGCATATGATCCTCGCGGAATGAAGCACACGCCCCGCCCCCTACTGCTGTCAGAGCAACGCCTTGCGCGCCTCAGCCTCTGGCTGGCGCTTACGGTTACGTGGTTTGTGGCGCATGTGCTGGCGCGGCTTGCGCCGCATGCGGCGGCGCGCGTTCTTACGGAGCACGCCCGTTATGCGCGTTTGATTCTGGTGGTGCGCGCGGTTAGGGCCGCCGCGTTTCGCCGTGGATTTATTCACGCAGACATGCGCCGCCTTACCTGCCGCGCCGTCGCCGGCCCCGCGTTACGCCGCGCCCTGCGCTCGGCAAGCGCCCTATGCGATGCGCTCGCCGCGCCTGAGCGCTGGATCGCGCAGATCGTGCGCCGGCTGAAGCGCGGTTTCACGAAACTGCGCGCCCTGCCAGCGCCGCGCCGCACGCGCATAAGCGCGCCAACGTTTGCGCCGAATTCGGCGCGCGTCATCAATTCATCCTAGGCTGATCACGGCGCACAAATAAAACGGCAACACGCCCGCGCTCAAACGCGGCGGCGCCTGTGCACGCCTAGCCTGCCGCAGCCTTCCGCGCCTCGGCCCGATCGGCGTGCAGTTTGTCGGCGACCAGGAACGCAAGCTCCAGCGCCTGCTCTCCGTTCAGGCGCGGATCGCACGCGGTGTCATAGCGTTCGGAGAGGCCCTCGACCGTAATCGCCGAGCCGCCGCCCAGGCATTCGGTGACGTTCTGGCCGGTCATCTCGACATGCACGCCGCCGGGATAGGCGCCTTCGGCCGGCAGCGCGTCCATGAACGCGCGCACTTCGGCCATCACCGCGTTGAACGGGCGCGTCTTGTAGCCCGTTGCGGTTTTCACCGTGTTGCCGTGCATCGGATCGCAGGACCAAACCACATTACGGCCTTCCTTCACCACCGCGCGCACCAGTTTCGGCAGACCCGCCGTCACCTTCTCGGCGCCGAAGCGCGTGATCAAGGTAAGCCGGCCAGGCTCGTTCTCCGGATTGAGCGCATCGATCAGGGGCAGCAGGTCGTCGGCTTCCAACGTCGGCCCGCATTTCATGCCGATCGGATTTTTCACGCCCTTGAGAAATTCGACATGCGCCCCGTCAAGCTGGCGGGTGCGGTCTCCGATCCAGAGGAAATGCGCACTGGTGTCGACAAATGTGCCCGGCGCAGCGGTGGAATCTTCGCGGGTCATCGCCTCTTCGTAGCCGAGCAGCAGCGCCTCATGGCTGGTGTAGAAATCCACACTGCGCATTTGCGGCGCGCTTTCCGGCGTGATGCCGCACGCTTCCATGAAGCGCACGGCTTCATCGATGCGGTTGGCCATTTCGAAATAGCGCGCGCCCGCCCCGCCCTTGCGGGTGAAGTCGAGCATCCATTGGCGCACGCGGTGCAGATCGGCATAGCCGCCATCGGCCAGCGCACGAATGAAATTCAGGGTCGAGGCCGATTGCGAATACGCCGTCAGCAGCCGCTGCGGATCGGGCACGCGCGCCGCGGCGGTGAATTCCTCGCCATTGATGTTGTCGCCGCGATAGCTCGGCAGCGTAACACCATTGATCGTCTCGATCGGCTCGCTGCGCGGCTTGGCGAACTGGCCGGCGATGCGGCCGACTTTCACCACCGATTTGCCGCCGGCGAAGGTCAGCACTACCGCCATCTGCATCAGCACGCGGAACGTGTCGCGAATCTTGTTGGTGTCGAATTCCTTAAAGCTTTCGGCGCAATCGCCGCCCTGCAGCAGAAACGATTTGCCGTTCGCGACGTCGGCCAGGCGCGCCTTCAGCGCCCGCACTTCTCCGGCCGAAACCAGCGGCGGAAACGCCCGCAGGGTGTCCTCCACACGCGCCAGCGCGCCGGTGTCAGGGTAGTCATTCGGAATGTGTTTGGCCGGCCGGCTCCGCCAGGAGCCCGGCCGCCAGGCCGAGGGCATCTGCTTCATAGAGGGTTAAATAGCGTCTTTCAGGCGCGAGACCAGCCTGGCGGTAAACGCGGTTTAAACCTCTTTCGTCTATCGATGGCCGAAAGGGTCCCAGGGGAGCCGTATGCTTACGGAAGAAATCCGGCGTGACGGCGCGCCTATCGGGCCAGAAGCCACTTGCGCGGAGGCCCGCCTGGTCATTGCCGATTACGCGCCGGCGATCGCCATCGTCGACCGTAATGAAAAGCCGATCGGGCTGGTTTCCCGCGCCGCCTTGTTCGCCGCCAACCCCGATCGCCCGATCACCGCCCTGGCCGACAGCGCGCCCCTGATCATCGACGCATCAGCCGATATCGCCGAGGTGGAGGCGCGGCTCCTGGGTCATCCCCACGCCCTCGGCGCTGGCTTTATCATCGTCGAGGCCGGCCGCTACGCCGCCATCGGAGACGCGGTGGCGACGCTGCGCCAGGCGGCCCAAACACGCGCGCGCGCCTTGCATTGTCAGAACGTCGCGCTGCACAGCGGCGACGCCACGATCTGGGCGATCGACTATGCCGGACGGCGCCTCATCGGGGCCGAACGCATCGCCGAACTGTTCGGATGGCCGATCACGTTTTCCGATTTCGCGCGTGAATGGCGCTTCGTGCCAGCCTCCCACAGGGAGTCTTTTCAGGCTGCAATGGAAGCGGCGCGAAAAGACGGGCGCTTCCATTTCCAGCACACGCTGCTCAAGCCGGACGGCGCGCGCGTCTGCTTCGAGCATTGCGCCCATGTGACCTTCGACGAAACCGGCGCGCCGCTCGCCGCCCACTTTCTCAGCTCCGACATAAGCCACCGCTTCAGCGCCATATCGGCGATGGAATCCGTGATCGAACAGATCGGGGCCATTGACGAGGACGACAAAAGTACCATCGAGGCCATGAACAGCAGGCTGGCCGAACATGGCCTGTTAACGCCGCAGATGATGCTGCAGCGCTCCTTGCAGCGCCTGACCAACGCGCTCAGGCATCTAGAACAGCGCAACGAATTGCTGGTCGCCGCGATGGCCGAGGCCGAACGCGCCAATGCCGCCAAAACCCAATTCCTGGCCAATGTCAGCCACGAATTGCGCACGCCGCTCAACGCGATCCTGGGCTACAGCGAAATTCTCGAGGAAGACCTCTCCGCAGCAAATCTCGAAACACCCGCGCAGGACGCCCAGCGCATTCGCGGCGCCGCCCGCCATCTTCTGCACCTGATCAACGGCCTGCTCGATCTTTCGAAGGTCGAAGCGGGCAAGATGGATGTCAACGTCGAGACGTTCGACCTTCGCGATGCGCTCAGCCGGACGATCGACACGATCCGCCCGCTGGCGCATAAATCGGGCAACAGCATCGAAGTGGAGCTTGCTGACGATCTCGGCCAGGCGGACACGGACCACGTCAAGCTGAACCAATGCCTGCTCAATCTGCTCTCCAACGCCTGCAAATTCACCAAGGGCGGTCAGGTGAGTCTGTCTGCGCACCGTGACGGCGACCGGCTGGTGTTCGAAGTCGCCGACACCGGCATCGGCATGACAAACGCCCAAGCCGAGCAAATCTTCAAACCGTTCATGCAGGCAGACGGGCTCACCACGCACCGCTTTGGCGGCACCGGCCTGGGCCTTGCCATCACGCGAGAAATGGCGCGCCTGCTCGGCGGCGATGTGTCGGTGATCACCGCGCCGGGGCGGGGTTCGACCTTTAGGCTTACCGCACTGGCGCAGCTCGGCCGGCCGATGGCCGCCGCCCAAGCGGCCGCGACAGAAAAAGACCACGACCGCCTGCTGGCCCTTGTCGTCGATGCCGATCCGTCCGTGCAGGAAACCGCCCGCCGCGGCATGAGCCGGCTTGGCTTTGGCGTGCGCGGCGCATCCAGCACGGAAGCAGCGCTCACCATCATGCGCGAACGGCGCCCGTCGATTGTGGTTCTGGGCGCCGCCGAGCTTGGCGCGCCTGACCTTACCCTGCTTGAACAGATCAAAACCGATCCCGCGCTGCGCGACACGCCCGTGATCGTGCTCGGCGCACCGGCGGGGCGCGAACGGGCCATTACCTTGGGCGCGTGCGAGCACATTCCCAAACCGATCGATCACGAAGCGTTGGCCGCCGCCGCCGTGCGTTACGCTGATTTTAACCCGATTGTGGGAATATCATCGGCCACAGCCGCGCGCGCAGCGAACGCGGCATAGAGAGGAAGCGCCATGCGCGTGCTTTTGGCTGAAGATAACGCGGACAACCGCGAAATGCTTGCCCGGCGTCTTGAGCGGCGCGGCTTCACTGTCGATGTCGCCGAAGACGGCGCGCTCGCGGTTGCGGCGGCCAACAATAACCGCCCTGACGTGGTGTTGATGGACGTGTCCATGCCCGTAATGTCTGGCCTTGAAGCCACGCGCGCGCTGCGCGCCGCGCCAGGCACCGCCGATCTGAAGATCATAGCCCTCACCGCCCACGCCATGGCGTCCGCGCGAGAGGAATGCATGGCGGCCGGCTGCGACGCCTTCGCCACCAAGCCCGTCGATTTCGCAGCGTTACTGGAAACGATCGAAGCGGTGGTCGGCAAGCAGGGCTGATCCACCGGGCGTAGCCGCCTTTGCGTATGTCTCCATAATTACGCGCGCCATTTACCCTTCCGTAGGGAGGGTGGCGAAGACGCAATCTGAGCGGGTGGAGTGTTGCGGTGAGTTCGCTCAGCGCGGCAGTGGCCCAGGCCGCGATCCGTCCCGGTTCATGTTCGGATGCTCGAACAGCCGGCCCCGTCCGTTTGAACGCAGACGCATCGCCACCGACGGCTTGTCACGCTGACCGCTTCCCCGCGCGCTCCGAAGGTTTCGAGACCCTCGAAACCAGAACGGCTTGCCTTAGCATCACCTTTTGGGTAAGTAAGCAGAAAGAAACTAATGGGGGAAACCGATGGATAACAAAATTTCGCGCTTGGCGCTGTCTTTTTGCGTGTGGCCCGTGGCGCTGATGGCATGCGGCGGCCATGCGCTCGCGCAACAATACGCCGAGCCCGAGGGGTTAGAGATCGTCGTGACCGCACAAAAGCGGAGCGAAACCCTACGTGAAACGCCAATTGCGATTACGGTAATCCCGGGCGATGTGATTGAGGAGCGCGGCCTCAATTCGTTTGATGACATCGCCAAATTGAGCCCCTCATTCCGCGTGGAAACGGGCGAAAACGCCAACGACACGCGCATTGTGATGCGCGGCATTAGTGCGAGCGCCGTGGAACTTGCCCAACCGCCTAGCGTGGGGGTCTATGTTGACGGCGTTTATCAAAGCGGTCGAGCGGGGCTCAATGTCGATCTACTGGACGTGGCTCAGATAGAAGTTTTGCGCGGGCCGCAAGGCACGATTTTCGGACGCAACACGGCCGCCGGCGCGCTCAATATTACGACCCGTCGCCCTCCCGAAGAGTTTGAAGCACGTATCAACGGCGAGGTCGGCAATTTCAATTATTGGCGCGCTGGTGGGGCGATCGGTGGTCCGGTCATCGGCGACTCGGTATTCGGTCGCATCGCCGCCTACGGAACCGAACGCGACGGTTTTGTCGACAACACATTCAACAGCTCCACTCTGGGGGGTAGTGAAGGCTACGGCATTCGCGGCGCACTGCTCTATGACGGTGGCGGCGCTTTCACAGCGGCGCTTTCGGCCGATTTCACAAACGACTTCGTAACGTCCAATCCTAGAGTTGCAAACTTTCGCCAACGCAGTGTGTCATTTAACTCTCCGCATGACGACGACCGCGACGTTGCTGGTGTCGCGCTTACTTTAACCTACGATTTCGGCGGCGCTGAACTTACCGCTATCTCGGGCTATCGCACGTGGGACGATCTCCGTCGCGACGACCTGGACGCGTCTCCTCTCCCGCAAAGTTTCAGCACGAACGATGTTAGCAGCGAAGCGTTGAGTCAGGAATTACGTCTCGCAAGCGCCGGCGGAGGTAGTTTTGACTGGCTGGTCGGCCTCTACGCGAGCGACGAAACAATTGAATCGCGCACGGATCTAACACTCTCGCTTCCCGCGCTTCCCCCGGCGTTCCCGCCCTCCTTTGTGGCCTATTCGGGCGTAAGCAATTTGGAGTTACAAGACCGATCATCCGCGGTCTTCGGCAACGTCTCCTATCGATTTGGGGAGCGCTACAAAGTTACACTCGGTGGCCGCTATACAGAGGACGAGCGCGAAGTGCGCGACGATCAAACCGGCTTTATCCCTTCCCTGCTCGGATCGCCGTTTGGGCCGGTCAGCAACAGCGCATCGACCGATTATGGCGTGTTTACCGGCACTGCCTCTGTGAGCGCGAACCTTACGCCCAGACAGACGGTCTATGCTTCCATCGCGCAAGGCTATCGCGCCGGCGGCGCGAACGTGGCGGCGCTCGCACCGCAGCGCACCTTCGATCCAGAAGAATCGATCAATTATGAAATCGGATTGAAGTCCGCGCTGCTTGACAATCGCATGACTTTTGCGGTCGCGGCCTTTGCGATCGAATACACCGGCCTTCAGGTCTTTCTTTCGGATCCGACCACATTTGCAAACTACACCGCCAATTCACAAGAGGCGCGCTCATTCGGCGTAGAAGCCGAGGTGACGCTGCGTGTCACCGAGTCTTTGACCCTGAGCGGGGGATTTGGGGTGAATGAAACCGAATACACTGATTTCAGAAATTGTGATCTGACGCCCATCACGGACTGCAGTGGCAACGCTTTGCAGAACGCGCCTGACACCACCGCCAGCTTACGACTCGACTATGAACAGCCGTTTGGCGGTGTCTTGCTTTTCACAGGCGCCGACATCTCTCATACTGGTAAGACATTTCTTTCTCCCACCAATAGTCAAGCGAGCAGGCGCGAGCCTTACGCGCTGTTGAACGCTGAATTGGGTCTGCGTGGCGTTGATCGCAATTGGTCGCTGTCACTTTGGGGCCGCAACATCTTCGACCAGGAGTATGTCACGGGGTATCTTGAGGCTTCACCGTTCTCGGCGGATACATATGTGCTTGGCACACCACGAACGTTCGGTGCGCGCGCTGCTCGCACCTTCTAGCTTGGCGGTGCGCGATGCGGAAACAGCAGCTCGATCAATGGGCGCGGGTCAACGCTCAGCGGCGACGCCGCCGGATCACGCATGTGCTCCAATATGAAACGGTGATAGAGCCCGCCAAGGAAGGCATCGCCCAGCGCCGGGCGGGCGCCTGCCACAAGCCCGGCGGCCGCGGCGAGCGCCAACCATTCCTCCAGGTCCTGAGTCAGTTGCGGCAAGGAAGGCAAGCCTACCCTCGACAGCAGCTCTTCCACTTTGTCGAACGCAACCCGGCCGCGCATCACTTCCACCGCGGTAAGCGAGCAGCGTGTGAACTCAAGCATGGATTTGGCGATGTCGCCCAATTGCTCGTGAAATCGTGCGGGGTCAGGTTTTTGGCCAAACACGGCGCGCCAGTCCCGGCCACTCATAAGCTGGCTCAAGGCACGGCTGACGATGACGTCCATAGAACCAAAGCGTTTGAACAATGCGGTTTGGCTGACGCCAAGGCGTGCAGCGATCGTATCAGCAGAGGCGCGGCCGCCCGTCTCAACGAGGGCTTGAAGGGCGGCTGCCAGAATGGCTTCGTCCGAGACTTTTCGCGGCCGCATCGGCTTCCTCGTGCAAGACAGATATAGCTTAATGAAAAGCGATTATAACCATGATCCTAAAACAAACGATCAAGGCCGGCGCGAGTTGGCTGGTAATAGTGATGGCGCCGGTGGCGATGTTCGGATGCTGGATGAAAACGCGCCCAAGCGAGGGAGACGCCGAGCGCGCGGCGGGGATGTTCACTCAGCCGGCGGACCCAAAACACGCAAACCCTTAAGCCAGCTGATCGCCGGGGACAATGGCGGTTTCAAGATCGCAAATCTCGCCGTCGTGTTGTTTTCCTGGTGGGCGGTCTTCCAAATTCCCGGCCCGCCGCCGATTTGGACTGTCTGGGTTCCGGCTTACGTTGGCCTCGTCTATTTTTCGCTCGTTTTGCTGCCCTTCAATATGCTGCGTTTGAAGATCGGCGGCGACGCTTGGGCAAAGCCGCTGGCGCGACTAGCGCGATGGCGGCGCACGTTCGGTCTGATGGCGGCGGCTTGGTTTTTTCTGCATTTTTCTACCGCCGTTAATTATATGCGCGAGACCTATAGTGTCGCGCTTCTGCGCGAACGCTACGAAGCAGCGACGAATCCCGGAATGGCCGCGCTGCTGGTTTTCTTTTTGCTGTTCATAACTTCATATGGTTGGGCGCGCAGGCTCCTGGGGCAGAATTGGAAGCGTCTGCAATCGCTGGTTTGGTATTGCGTGCCATTGATCCTCGTGCACTCGGTGGGCGCGAAGTGGGCATTTGAAGGCAGCCTCACTCATGTGAGTTTGGTGATGCTCGTGCTGATCCTGACGTTCGCGGCAATTGAGATGTTGTTGTTGACCAGGGTCAGGCACCCTGATCGCTGGCGTCACCCCGCCATGATTGTTGCCGGCCTGATTGCCGCGATTACAGTTCGTTTCGTCCCGTTGTCGTAGGCGCGGGCGCTGGCGCGGGGACACTCACCGATTTCAAACGCCATGGCGCGCCCGCCTCAAAACCAAACCTGCTCCACCAGATGCAATATCACCCCCACCAGCCCGCCGATCAGCGTGCCGGAGATGCGGATGTATTGCAGGTCGGCGCCGACGCCCGCTTCGATGCGCGCCATGATCGTGCGCGCGTCCCAGCTTTTGATCGTATCTGAAACGAAGCGCGAGACATCGCCGCCGCGATCATTGGCCAGGCGCAATATCCAGTCGCGCAGCCGCTCGTTCAGCGCGGCGCGCAGATCGTCGTCTTCCTGAATCTTGCGGGCAAAACCCAGCACCGCATTTTCGATCGTCGTGGCGATGCCGCCATCGGCAAGGTTTTGCGCGCCCTCCTGCAGATCGCCTTTCACCGCCCGCCACAGCGCGCCGGCGAACGCCTGCACGTCAGGATGATCGAGCAGACGATTTTTCAGCCCCTCCACTTCTGCACGTAAATCCGGGGAAAGCCGCAGATCGCTCGCCAGCCTCGCCAGCGCATTATCAAGCCGCGCGCGCAGCTCGCTTTCCGGATCGTTGGCCATTTCGCTGATCGCGCCGCGTGCGGCGCTGACGATTGCGTCCGACGCCTGCCGGTCCAGCGAAAACAGCCGTGCGAAAAATCCGCTGTTGGCGCGGATGCGCGCGCGGATGTCCATCTCGCTCTCGCTGAGCAGCGCGTCGGCTGCCTTGATCAGATGATCCAGCAGCCCGCGATGGCGCCCGCCGGCGGTCATGAATTCCAGCGTCCCGGCGAGCCATGTCGCCATGTCAGCGGACTTCAGCCGCGCGCCGATGAAGTTTTTGAGCGCCGCCTCGACCGGGCTGTCATCTACCATATCGAGCGCGCGGGGCAGCAATTCGGCCGCGCCCTTGGCGATCAGCGCCGCCCGGCCCGGCCCGCTTGCCCATTTGGCGGCGGCGCCTAGCAGGTCGGTCTGCTTCAGCCGCGCCTCGACCAGTTCGGGGGCCAGAAAATTGCGCTCCAGGAAGTGCCCCAGCCCCTCGCCGATCCGGTCCTTGGATTTGGGGATGATCGCCGTGTGCGGGATCGGCAGACCGAGCGGATGGCGAAACAGCGCCGTCACCGCGAACCAGTCTGCCAGCGCGCCGACTGTGGCCGCCTCGGCGAACGCCCGGACATAGCCGACCCATAGGTTTTCAGGATTGCCCGCTTCATGGGCGCGGGCGATCAGGAAAATGAGCACCATCAGCACCAGCAGCCCGGTGGCCAGCAGGCGCATGAACGCCAGCGAGGGCCCCTCGGCTTTACCGGCCGGCTTGCCATCCAGATTGTTGTTTTGAGCGCTCATTCTGATCCGGCTTGCGTTGCGGCTGATTCCGGCGCCCAATTAAGCGGCGCCCGCCGGTTAAGCAGCTTGGATCGCCTTTTCAAGCCGCGCCAGTACCTGTCCTCTGGCGCGAGAAGGCTGAACAGATTCGCACCCATGTTTGATGAAATGCACGGCGAGGGGGGTGAGGTCCGTCCGACCTTCCAGGTCATTGAGGACTGGCTGCGCGGCGCGGCGTCCGAAGTGCTGGCCGGCAAACGCCAGGAGGCCGAACGCCTGTTCCGGCGCATAGGTATCACCTTCGCTGTCTATACTGAGGGCGGCGACCCTGAGCGGCTGATCCCGTTCGACATCATACCGCGCATTATCGGCCCGGACGAATGGGCGCTCCTGGAGCGCGGCCTGCGCCAGCGCGTGGCCGCCCTGAACGCCTTCCTCAATGACGTGTACGGCGATCAGGAGATCATCAAGGCCGGCAAAATTCCCGCCCGCCTCGTGCTCGACAATCCGGCCTATGTGAAACACATGGTCGGCATGCGCCCGCCCGGCGGTGTGTGGACCCACGTGGCCGGCATCGACATCGTCCGCGTTGGCCCGGAAGATTTCTACGTTCTGGAGGACAATTGCCGCACGCCGTCAGGCGTGTCGTACATGATCGAGGATCGCGAGGTGATGATGCGCCTCTTCCCCGATCTGTTCGCCCGCGCCCATGTCGCGCCGATTTCGCGCTATCCTGAAGATCTGTTGCAGACGTTGCGTTCTGTTGCGCCGCCAAACGCCGAGGGTGAGCCCACGGTCGTGCTGCTCACTCCCGGCCAATATAACAGCGCCTATTACGAGCACACATTCCTCGCCGACGAGATGGGCGTGGAAATGGTCGAAGGGCTCGACCTGACCGTCGATGAAGAGGATATCGTCTACAAGCGCACCACGCAGGGCTTGCAGCGCGTCGATGTGATCTATCGCCGTCTCGACGACGATTACCTCGACCCGGAGGCTTTCCGCGCCGATTCCATGCTCGGCGTGCCCGGCCTGATGCGCGCCTACCGCGCTGGCAATGTCTCCATCGCCAATGCGCCCGGCGCCGGCGTCGCGGACGACAAGGCGATCTACGTCTTCGTCCCGGAAATGGTGCGCTTCTATCTCGGCGAGGAGCCGATCTTGAAAAACGTGCCGACATGGGATTGCGCCGATCCGGGCGCCCTCGCCTATGTGCTCGAACACCTCGACGAATTGGTGGTCAAGGAAACCCGCGGCTCGGGCGGCAAAGGCATGTTGGTTGGCCCGCACGCAACCAAACCAACACGCGCGGCGTTCGCCAAGAAACTCCGCGCGAGGCCGAGCGATTACATCGCCCAACCGACGCTTTCACTCTCCACATGCCCTACCTTCACCGATGAAGGCGTGGCGCCGCGACATGTCGATCTTCGTCCGTTCGTACTCTCTGGCGGCGATGGGGTGCGCATTGTACCCGGCGGCCTCACGCGCGTGGCGTTGCAGAAGGGCTCGCTAGTGGTCAATTCCAGCCAGGGCGGCGGCACCAAGGACACCTGGGTGTTGCGTGGGCCGAGGCAGAACGGGCAGAGCCAATCACAAAATGGCCAGACACAGAGTCAAAGTCAGAAATGAAGAACGAGCGCCACTACGCGCCCCCTAACCCCTCCCCACGAGGGGGAGGGGAACGCGCACAATCTGCACACGGAGCATTTGTGGCGACGAGGTCAGAATGCTGAGCCGCACCGCGGATTCGATGTTCTGGCTGGCCCGCTATATCGAGCGGATGGATTGCCTTGCGCGCTTGCTGGAGGCGGCCCAACGCATGTCCGGCCATGACGATAGCGACGAAGAATGGCGCAGCGCCATCGTCGCGGCGGGGCAAGACGTCGACTTCTACGAGAAATACGAAAAGGCCGACGCTGCCAACGTCGCGCGCTATCTGGCCTGCGATCGCGACAACCCCTCCTCGATCATCATGTGCATGGAGCATGCGCGCTCGAACGCCCGCGCCATGCGCACGGCGCTGACGCGCGACATGTGGGATGCGGTGAACGAAACCTGGCTGGAGGCGCGCAATTTCGACGTCGCGCATTTTGGCGCCGAGCAATTGCCGCGCACCCTCGATTGGGTGAAGGAGCGCGCGACCCGCTTCAACGGCGCCTACATCACCACGATGCTGCGCAACGATGTGTATTACTTTACGCGGCTGGGCACCTTCATCGAACGCGCCGATAACACCGCCCGCATCCTTGACGTGAAATATCACCTGCTGCTGCCGGGCTGGTCCGGCGTCGGCGGCATGCTGGATTATTACCAATGGACCTCGATCCTGCAGGCGGTTTCGGCCGTGCGGTCCTATCGCTGGGTGTACAAGGACAAGGTGACGCCGCTGAACGTCGCCGATCTGCTTATCCTCAGGCCCGAAATGCCGCGCAGTTTGCGCGCCTGCTACGATGAGATCGTCGATGCGCTGGCGCATCTGGCCGATTTCTACGGCGGCCGGCAGGGCGAATGCCATCGCCTGGCCGGTGAAATCGCCGCGCGCCTGCGCTATGGCCGGATAGACGCGATTTTCCGAAGCGGCCTGCACGAATTCCTGGTCGATACGCTGGATCACACTGCCGATCTCGGCAAAGAGGTGGCCCGTTTCTACATGCGCTAGGCTAGGCGATCGGCATCGCCGGCGCCGGCGAAGGCGTCGAGGCGCCGTCCTACGACTGAGCATCGCAGCGCCACGTTCTGGACCGGGCGGCAAAAGTACGCAAAGGATGAATCGGCGGGATTTTGTGGGACTGATGGCCCGATGACCTATTGCGTGGGAATGTGCCTGGCCGAAGGCGCCGTGCTGATGGCCGACACGCGCACAAACGCCGGGCTCGACAACATCGCCACGTTCTCAAAAATGCACCTGTTCGAAGCGCCCGGAGAGCGCGTCGTGGTGCTGATGACCGCCGGCAATCTGGCGATCACGCAATCGGTGATCTCGCTGGTTTCCGAAGGGCTGGAAAATCACGAAACCGGCGAACGCGAGACGCTCTACGACATGCATTCCATGTTCGACACGGCACGCTTTGTCGGCCGCGCAATCCGCGACGTGTATGACAAGGACGCCGCCGCCTTGGAAAACCGCGGAGTCAGCTTCGAAGCCTCCTTTATCGTCGCGGGCCAGCTCTCCGGCCGGCGCATGCGCATGTTCCAGATCTACACCGCCGGCAATTTCATCGAGAGTTCGAAGGACACGCCTTATTTGCAGATCGGCGAACACAAATACGGCAAGCCGATCCTGGACCGGGTCTGCAAATATGACACGCCGCTACGCCACGCCGTATCGCTCGCGACTATTTCGATGGATTCAACCCTGCGCTCGAACCTTTCGGTCGGCCCGCCGGTCGATCTCGTCGTTATTCGCCGCGATAAGATTCGCGTGGAAACGCATGAGCGGATGGAGGAAGACCATCCCTATTTCCGCATGATCCGCGACACCTGGTCGGACTCGCTACGCAATGCGTATCAGAAACTCCCCGACGCGCCGTTCTTCGCCGAGAACGCCGCCACAGGCGGCCCCGCGCGCGCCGCGCGCAGCGCGCCGCGCACGAAAAAACAGAGCTAACCCTTGTCCTGCTTGCCGGATAAGGAAGCACCTACATCCGCGCGTAACCCTTCATGTTGATGTAGTTTTTCAAGTCCGCGATGCGCGTCGTCGGGCTGGGGTGCGTGCTCAGGAATTCCGGATTGCGCGAGGCGCTGGCGGCGCCCATTTTTTCCCAGAGCCGCACCGACTGCGTGACATCAAAGCCGGCGCGGTACATGTAATCGACGCCGACGCGATCGGCTTCGCTTTCTTGCGTCCGCCCGTTCGGCATCAGCAGCAGATATTGCACGCCAGCCGCGCCGAGATTGCCGCCGCCCGCAGCGCCCAACACCCCGCTCGCCAAAGTCGATTGGCTGGCGCGTTCGGCGGCGTGGCGCAAAGTGACGTGCGCGGCTTCGTGGCCGAGGATGGCGGCAAGCTGGCTGTCATTGTCGCAGAATTCCATCAGGCCGCGGTAGCAGCCGACGCGCCCGCCTGGCAGCACGAACGCGTTCTTCTCGGCCGTATCGAACACGACGAATTCCCACGCCTCGCCGCCCCGCCCCGCCGCGTTCTGGATTTTGGTGCCGACGCTGACGAGCCGTGCGCCCAGTTGCGGGTTCTTAGAAATCGGCGTCTTGCTCTTTGTCTCCGCCCACGCCGCGACCGACATTTGGGTCAGTTGGGAATCGCTGATCAGCAGCAATTGCGAGCGGCCGGTTTCCGGATTGGTGGCGCAGCCGGCCAGCGCCGAGGCGGCGCCCAAAGCGCCAAGACCGGCCAGAACGCCCCGCCGCGTTGAGCCGCCATCCGAGTAATGATGATCGCACATGGCTTCTTCCCCTTGGTTTTGAACCCTAGCCCTAGCACAAAAGCCGGGCGGCGCGGCAGGGCGTGGACACCGGCGCAGGGCGCGATTATAGAACCCGGCCCACCGGCGCGGCCTTCCAGGCGCCGGTTGGGGGGTAAAAATGCCTGGGTAGCTCAGTTGGTAGAGCAGCGGATTGAAAATCCGCGTGTCGCTGGTTCGATTCCGGCCCCAGGCACCACGATCCCGTCCGGGCTTTCCGCTAACCTGGGTCGAGCAGCCTACGCCATCGCAAGCGCGCCGAGCGCCTGCCCGTCATCCGGCGCGGTCTCGCACGCTTCACCGATGTCACGCTGGCGCCGAAATCGTCGCTCCAACATTTGTGATGGCCATTGAAAGCTGAGCCGGACGCATATGGCAGTCAGTCTGGAATGCGCAGTTCCGAAACGGAGACGCCTGAGTCTGTCAGCGCTACGCTTTGCACGCCTGATATTTGATAGATATTGATCCGCGGTGTGTCTTGTATTGGCGCCATGCCGGTGACGAAGGCGCGCAAATGGGGCGTCGCCGCATGCGCATCGAGTGCTGCCTGGCTCTCCCAGATTTCAAAAAACCGAAACACCCCTGGATCAACCATGTCCTGTGACCAAGCGTAGGTGCGGCAGCCCGGCTCGCGATTGGTTTCGTACACGACCCCTTGCATAAGGCCGCGCGCTTCCTCGATATGCGCTGGCGCGATGCGCAGGTCTCCCGCCACGATGATCATGCCGCTCGCTCCTCTTCGGACTCAAGCGCCGCCGCAGCGGCCGCACCGTCATGCACCGCCGTCATGAGCGAACGCGGCGCGCGCGCATCGCCCGCGAGCAAGACCCGCCGGCGGCCATCCGCCCCAAGCGCTGACGCAAGCCCATCTTCCGCAATACGCGGCGCGGCGTAGACGAGCTTTGTCACGCCCTCGATGCGCTTTTCGCGGCCGCTGACCACCGAGCGCCAGATCAGGGCGTCGCCCTCCATACGGCTCGGTCCCACATAGATTTCGAAATCGACGCCGCCCTGCCCCAAACGGCGCAGCACGCCAGGCAGCGAAATGAGCGCCGCTTCAGTGGCGATGCCGCCCCGCGGGGAAAGGATCGTCACTGCGTCATAGCTGGCGGCGAGGAGATCGGCGGCGGCGTAAAGCGCCTCGGTCTGAGTCTGATCGTACAGTACGACATGGCCGTCGCGCCGGCCGGGCGCGGCCAGAAGCTCGCGCGTGGCGGTTACAATGTCGATCGCCGGCGCGCCCGGCGCGAAGGCGGCGGGGCGCGTGAAGCGCGAGCCGGCGGCGATGATAAAGACGTCCGCGTCAAGCGCGAGCGCCGCTTCCGCATCGAGCGCCGCGCCGAGATGGATCGCTGCGCCGGCCGCGCGCGCCTGCGCCTCCTGAAAGCGAATGAGGCGCGCCGTCTCGCCGCGGCCGGGCAGCGCGGCCTGCCAGGCGGCGAGCCCCCCCAGTTCCTCGCGCGCTTCGTAAAGCGCGACCTGATGGCCGCGACGCGCCACGCTCCACGCGGCCTCAAGCCCCGCAGGCCCTGCGCCGATCACGACGACGCGCTTGGGCGCGGCGGCGCGGCCGGAGGGCAGCGCCTCGTCGCCCGTATCGAGCCGCGGATTGACGACGCAGGCGAGCGGCCGGCTTTTCGGCAGCTGCGCCCAGCACGCATTGCAATAAATGCAGGGGCGGATGTCCGCGCTTTCGCCAGCGCGAATCTTGTTCGGCCAGGCCGGATCGGCGATCAGCGGGCGCGCCATGCCGATCAGATCGCACGCGCCGGAGGCAAGCATCGCCTCTGCGTGCGCTGCGTCCGTGACGCGGCCGAGGCCGACAACGGCGGCGGCGCCGGCGGCGGCCTTGAGCGGCGCCAGCCGATCCGCAAACGGCGCAGGCGCGAACGTCATGTCCGGCACGTGCTGATCGAAGGTTGGGCCGGGCCCACCCATCCCGAACGAAAAGAGATCGATCACCCCGTCGCGCGCGAGGCGCGTGACGACGGCGACCGCCCCGTCTGCGTCGAGACCATTCACAGGGCCAAGGCCTTCGTCGGCGGGCATCTTGAACGCGATCAGGAAATCTCGCCCGCATGTCGCGCGCACGGCCGCGGCGATCTCGCGCGCGAAGCGCGTGCGTCCCTCCAGATCCCCGCCATATCCGTCGTCTCGATCGTTCACCGGCGAGAGAAATTGCAAAATGAGGAAGCCTTGCGCGCCATGCAGTTCGACGCCGGAGAATCCCGCGCCATGGAGCCGCGCGGCGGCCGAGACGAATGCCTCGATCATCGCGCGTATTTCCGGCAAGGTGAGCTTATGCGGCGAGGCCCAGCTGGCAGGATCGTGCCGCGACGTGGCCGACACCGAAACAAGGCCGGGCGCCGCCACATGGTGACGTCCCAGATGCATCACCTGGCCGAACAGGCGGCAATCCTCGCTCTCGACTGCGTCGGCAAGGCGCTTGAAGCCCTCCTCGTTCGTGGCGTCGAAACCGATGATGTTGCCGTCCTGCGTCACAGTGGAGGGCGCGACCGCCACCGATTCGAGCACGATCGCGCCGACGCCGCCTTGCGCGCGAGCGCGGTAATGATCAATCATGCGCGGGCTGATGCGGTTGGCGAGCGCCAAATTAGTGACGACCGCCGGCATGATCAGACGGTTCTTGAGCGTGCGGGCGCCGACCTTGACCGGCGCGAACAGAAGCTCGCTCACCCGCCGCGCTCGCTGAGGAGCAGCGCGTTAAACTCCGCCTGGGTCTTCGGCCCCCAGGTTTCGAGCAGCGGATCGGGCGCGTTCTGATACTCCGCGCGCCGGCGCGCGACAGGGTCTGAGGAGACGACGCGGCGAATCTCTTCTGGCGATATCCGATAGACGCGTGCGGCGTTGAGGCCGAAAATCTTGCGCCGCGCCTCAGCCGTCAGGGGCGGATAGCCAAACCGCTCCTGAAACTCCGGCGAAATCTCGAACGTGCGAAAGGCCTGTATCTGATCCTGCGGGCTGCCGAACCAGATGCAGTCCGAGCCCCAGAGGATGCGATCTTCGCCGACATGAAGCAGAAGCTTGCCAATAAAGTGCGCGGCCTGATCCGGGTCCTGCATGAGCAGGCGCCAGGACGCGCCGACCTCGGCGTAGAGGTTGCCGGTGCGCGCCAGACCGTGCTGTTCGAACGTGCGGACCAGGCGATTGACGCCAGTGGGCGCAGGCTCGGCGGGATCGTAGGGCCCTTCGGGAACGCGCGGATCGTAGCCGGCGTGATAAACGAGGAAGGTCAGGTCGGGAAACGCGCGTGCGGCCGCGCCCATGTCCTGCGGATCGGCATAGCGATCCGCCGCGTCTCCTTCCATCACGAAAGGCAGCGGAATGCCTTTATGCACGGCGATGACAGGAATGCCTAAGGCGCGGGCTTTTTCCAGCACCGGCACGCCATAGCGCTCATCTGTCATCCAATAGCCTTCGCCGCCCGCCGGTCCCCATTGCGTATAGAGCTTCCAGGCGGCGATATCGAGATCGCGCGCGACGCGCTCCATGCCGTCAAGCGCGCCGGCCAGCTGCGGCTGCACACCCGCATGGATGAGGAGGCGCTTGTCCGTTTCGAGCTTATCGACCAAAGCGCGGGTGATGGCGGCTTCTTCGGTGAGCAAGGGATTGTCGCCTTCGCCGGCGGGCACCGCGCTCAGCACAGCAAGATGCGTGTCGGAATCGAGGAAGACGTCGCGGATATAAGCATCGACGCCAAGTGGATCCATCGAGAAGCGGCCCTGCGCATCGCGCGCCTGCGGCATCCCGGCGCGCAGCGCCCGCTCCCACGGCGCGCCATCGCGGGCGCGCCAGGCGCCGAGCGGGTTCACATGATGGTTCTGCACGTCGAAAATGAACTCGTCCCCGCTGAGGACCGAGGCGGCTAGCGCGTCGTCATACGGCGCATCGGCAGGTATGCGATATGACCCGCCTGTGCAGCCGGACTGGGCGAACGCCGCGTTCATGGCGAACAGCGTGCCGGCGGCCCCGCGCGAGGACGCAAGGAATGCACGCCGGCTCGCGCCCAGCTTTCGCGCCGCCTGCGAGGCGAACGCATGCGCGGCGCTGTTGGCCTGCGCCGCCGCGCGCGAGATGGGACGCGGCGCGTATTCGCCGTTTGACGTACTGTCGAGCTTGATGGGAAGCTTCAGCCCCTCGGGATCGGCACCGTGCAACACGCCTCCTCCTTCCGGTTCTTCAGTGTTATCTTTGGCGCGCGCGAGCTCGGATCACCGACTAAGCGCCTAATGATCGGCGTAACAGACCAATCGTTCCAAAACAAGCGGCGGCGGCTTCAGGGCCGCCGCGCGGAGCGACCGGCAGGAGCAAGCGATGGCGCGGCCGCGGCAATATGATCGGCAGGAGGTGCTTGCCAGAGCGATGCTTCTCTTCTGGGAAAAGGGCTATGAGGCCGCCTCGGTGCAGGATTGTCTCGACGCGATGGGCATCAACCGCTCCAGCATGTACCAGGAGTTTCGCGGCAAATACGGCCTCTTCCTTTCCGCGCTCGAGTATTACGGGGCGACGGTGATTGAGCGCTATTTGCGCGATTTCGACTCGTTTCGCGGGCTCGACGCCATCCGGCGCTATTTCAACGTCATAATGATGAACCGCGGCACGCTCGAAGGGCGCAGCGGCTGCTTCATCCAGAACATGATCATCGAGCGGCGCGTATTCGACGAGAAGTTCGAGCGCACCGTCGCGGGCAAGGCGCGCGTCATTCACCGGCGGGTGGAGGACCGGCTCTATGGCGCGCTTGTCCAGGCGCGCGAGGCCGGGGCGCTCGCCGAGATCGGCGACCTGCGCCAAGGTGCGCGCTTCCTCTTCACGCTCGGGCAGGGGCTTATCGTGCTCGGCAAGGCCGAAAATCCGCTCGCGGCCCGCGCCGCACGGGACTTTCTGTTCCGCTTGCTCGATTCCTGGGCCACCCCTGCGCCCCTAGTCCGAAGGCTGCGAAGTGTGACTCATAAACCATAGGGCGCTTACGACCGCGGCGCCGTTTTAAATTGTATAACAATCTATTGACAGCTTCCCGGATTGCGTTCCGTGCCGAATTAAGATGCATAATAAAAACACGCGGGAGGAATTCGTATGAACTCAGGTCAACGGCGCGCGAGCGCGCGAATTTTGAGCCTCAGCGGCGTGTGTTTCGGGGCGCTGAGTTTGGTTGTGATGGCCCCGGCGCCGGCGATTGCCCAGGGCGCCCAGGTTGGCCCCTCTTCTTCCATAGGAGAAGTCGTGGTCACGGCCCGCAAGCGCGAAGAAAGCCTGATCGAGACCCCGGTTGCCGTTACGGTATTTAGCGCCGATGCGATCCAGGCGCAGTCGATCGCCAATCTGAGCGACATCGGCAATGCGACGCCAAACGTCTCGTTCACCACCGGCAATAACGATGCCGGCGCGGCCGGCAGCGCGGTCATCTTTATCCGCGGCATCGGCCAGAACGATTACGCGAACTCCACCGATCCTGGCGTAGGCACATATATTGACGGGGTCTATATCGGCCGCGCGATAGGGGGCCTGCTCGACCTGCCGGACGTGGCGCAGGTCGAAGTGCTCCGCGGCCCGCAAGGGACACTGTTCGGCAAGAACACGATGGGCGGCGCGATCAATATCACGACCACGCGGCCTGGACAGGCAAATGGCGGCGCGGTCGCCATCACGGCTGGCGAGGACAACCGCCTCAATGCCGATGTGGAGGGGGACCTGCGTATGTCCGACAAGGTCGGCTTCCGCGGTGTGCTTTCGTATCGGTCGCAGGACGGCTTCGTCGAGCGCTTGAACGGGGGAGATGCGATCGGCGCGGAAGAGCGTCTGATCGCCCGCGTCAAGGCGGAATTCCAGCCGACTGACGCGCTCAACATTCTGCTTTCAGCGGATTATACGAACGACACGAGCACCAGCGCCCGCGTCGCCAGCCGCATCAACCCTAACAGCGCGCGGGCGAGCTTCTGGAACGACGGCGCCGTGCTCGGCCCCTGCCCCATCTGCGTCATTCCGGCCTTTTCGGTCGCGGCGGGAGAGCGGATCGATTCGCGCTTCGCCGGCACGCTCCGCACCACAAACGCGAACGGCTCTTATGACAATGATTATGACGGCGGCGGCGTCTCCGCACGAGTGGATTATGGCATTTCCGACGCGCTGACCCTGCGATCCATCACGGCGCATCGCACGTTTGACTCAGTGGCTGACGCCGACCAGGACGGCCAGCGCATAGATTTTGCCCAGCAATCTTTTGACGACGTGCAGCACCAGATCAGCCAGGAATTCAACCTGATCTCTACAGGCGATCGGTTCGATTGGATTTTTGGCGTCTATTATTTCGGCGAGGACGCGAAGGCCTCGCAGGAGATCAACCTCGCTTATCCGATCATCGCACTGCAAAATAATTTCTCAACTGAGACGCAATCTAAGGCCGTGTTTGGGGAAGGCACCTATCGCTTCAGCGATCAATGGTCGCTGACGGCGGGCCTGCGCTACACGAAAGATGAGAAGGATTATGAAATCACGACGCTGTGCCGGCCGGATATCCTGCCAAGCGTTATCATCATGTGCACCAACGGCGACTATCTGCCCCGCACAACGCGCAGCGCCGATTGGGACACGCTCGATCCTCGAGTCATCCTGCAATTCCAACCGACCGAAACGTCCCTGATCTATGCGAGCTATTCGACCGGCTTTAAGAGCGGCGGTTTCAACGCCCGCCCGAGCACCGCTTCACAGGTAGGACCCTACGATCCTGAAACGGTGGATTCCTACGAGATCGGCGCCAAGACGTCTGCCATGGACGGACGCCTTCTTTTGTCCGGCGCGGCCTTCTTCTACAATTACGAAGACTATCAGGTCACGGTCTCCGGCACCACGCCCGCCAACCTGCCGGTGGCCGTGGTCGGCAATGTCGGCACGGCCGAGGTGTTTGGCGTCGAAGGCGAAGTCCTCGCCCGCCCCACCGATTATCTCACGCTCAACGCAGGTTTCGGCTACACGAACGCCGAATACAGCGAGCTGTCACCCTCGTTGACGGCCTTCTTCGACAGCATCAATGCGCCCGCGTCCTCGCGGATCACGCTGGACGATGAATTGCCGAAGACGCCGAAATGGACGGTCAACGCCGGCGCCGAATTCCGCACGCCCGTGGGCGGCGCAGGCGCGGAGCTGCGTTGGCGCGCCGATTGGTCCTGGGTGGACGACCAATTCAGCGAAGCTCGCAACTTCACCGAGACGCGCTCACCCGCGCACCACAATCTAAACGGGCGCATCACCTATGTCCCGGCGAATGCGGGCTGGACGCTCGCCCTCTATGGCAAGAACATCACGGATGAAGAGTACATCGTGAACGGCTTCTATCCGGATGGCGGCAACGGCGCGCAGGTGCTCGTCACGCCGAACGAACCGCGCGAGATCGGCGTGCAGTTGCGCTACGAATTCGGCGGCTAAATCGGCTTCCGGTGCCTGCGCGGTCTGAATTTGAAGATTTGGCGGAGCGTGGAGGTTGTCCATGTCACCTCGCCTAGCTGGATGCGTCGCGATCGTCACCGGCGGAGGGAGCGGGATCGGTGCATCGGCCGCACGGGCGCTCGCTCGGGATGGAGCATCCGTCCTCGTCACTGACGTACGTTTAGGCGCTGCCGAAGCCGTGGCCGCGGAGATAACCGATGCAGGCGGCGCATCAGCCGCCGCAATCCTCGATACGACCGAAGAGACGCACTGGACCCCGGCGTTCACACGCGCGGAAGAGACCTTCGGCGCCCCCGTCACTTTCCTGTTCAACAATGCCGGCGTCGGCGAAATTGCTCCGTTAGCCGATATGCAACTCGACGCTTTCAAGCGCGTCATGCGGATCAACGTGGAGGGTGTGTTTCTTGGCCTGCGCGAGGCCGTTCGGCGGATGCGATCTGCGGGCGTCACAGGCTCGATCGTCAATACCGCGTCACTCGGGGCTTTGCGCGGATCGCCCGGCACAACCGCCTACGCGGCGAGCAAGGCGGCGGTGTGTGCGCTTTCACGCAACGCGGCGGTGGAATGCGCACGCGCCGGCGTTCCAATCCGCGTGAACGCCATCCTGCCGGGCCTCATCGAAACGCCGGTGTCGGCTGGCATGATCGCCTCCGCGGGCGCGAACCTAACAGGGCTTATCCCGATGGGGCGCCCGGGCGCCCCGGCCGAAGTCGCGGAACTCGTTGTGTTTCTAGCCTCTGCCGCATCTTCTTACATCACCGGCGCGGACATCGCGATCGACGGCGGCTGGGGCGCGGGGTGACTGCGACGTCCGGAAACTTCCGCGTTCTTCCATTCAGGTGACATCTTGGACGCGCAAGCCGGGGCTCGCATCGAACCGCTAGGGCGGCGACGGCTGTGCCGCGACGGACCGACCCGCCGGGATGTTTTAGCAGCACAATACTTGTTATGTTGCGGTGCAGCATTAGCTTTGAGTGTCTGTTGGAGCACGCCTTGAAAACTCTACAACCCGGTTATGGCGCGCCCAAAGTGAAGATCGACTGGCGGCAAATTGCTGCTGCTGCAAGGCAGCCGCCGGCCCCAACCAAGTTCAAACAGCGCCACGATTTCGGACCAAATCCGGGCGCGCTTCAGATGCTTGTTTACGCTCCAGATGGGCTTCCGCCCGGCGCGGCCTTGATTGTGGTGCTGCATGGATGTGGACAACAGGCAGAAAAATACGCCCACGACGCCGGATGGATCGCTTTGGCCGAGCGCTTCGGTTTCGCGGTGCTGGCGCCACAGCAAACGCGCGCGAACAACCCGAATGGTTGCTTCAACTGGTTCTCCGCAGCGGACACGACGCGCGGCGCCGGCGAAGCCGCATCGATCCGGCAGATGATCGAAACCGCACTGGGAGACCATAATTTGGATCGGTCGCGCGTGTTCGTGACCGGCTTATCCGCCGGCGGGGCCATGACGTCGGCCATGTTGGCCGCATATCCGGACGTATTTGCTGGCGGATCGATCATAGCCGGTCTGCCCTACGGAGCGGCCGCCAACGTGAATGAAGCGCTCGCAAGCATGCGCAACCCTCCCGAACGATCGGGCAGCGAATGGGGCGAGACTATCCGGCGAGCATCGGCCCATCGCGGGCCGTGGCCGAAAATAGCGATCTGGCACGGAGATGACGACGCGATCGTAAGTCCAAGAAATGGAGAGGCATGCGTCTCGCAATGGATCGATGTTCACGGCATCGACGGAGCGTTTGCCGACGAGAGGCTGAACGTCTCTCATCGAAAACGGAGTTGGCGCGATGAAGGCGGGACCGTAGTCATCGAGTCGTTCCGACTGCCTGGCTTTGCCCATGGCGCGCCCATAGCGTCAGGTTCAGACGACACTTGCTTCGGAAGCGCCGGCGCATTCGTGTTTGAGGCGGGAATTTCCGCCAGCTATCATACCGCCTCGTTCTGGGGCCTGACCGACAAGCACCCAGCGCCCCCGCGTCAAGACAACGTGGAAGTAGAAAAAAGCGCCGCGCTTTCCGGCGAAATATTATTCCCTCAAGACCCTGTGCCCACGCCCCACATCCACAGCGGCAAAGTTAATCGCGTTCAGACCGTTATCGAAAACGCGCTTCGCGCCGCAGGTCTTATGCCTCGTTGAACCTTCGCCGCATAAACGGATGTGGCGAAGGCCGCAGGGCGCCGAGCATAGCGATGTTCAATGTACGGCGTCTGTTAGACTGTCTTTCGCTGCGCGCGCACCTTTCGCGGCCAGACCGCCGGTCGCGCGCGTTGCGCGGTCAGCTATCTCGCCCAGCCCATCGCGCTCTACATTGGTCAGAGGCGTAGCGCTGCCAATCAACGCCCCGATCGCGACCGCAATCCCCCCTGCCGCCAACGGCGTATCGCGATACAAGTTCTGCACTTGGTGTGCCGTATGGGCGGCATCTCTGCCTAGATGTCTGCCCTGATCTCTCAAATGGTGCGTTGCATCCGACATGGCGTGTGAAACGCGATTACCCGCGCCTGCAGCGGCGTGCTTGGCATGCCCAACCATCTCGCCAACCCGGCGCTTGAAGTCACTGACAGCTTCGCCGGCAGATTGTTTGACTTCCAGCGCTTTGGCGTACGCCATGTGCAATCTGTCATCGAAGGCTTCTTCTGACTCTCCGCTCAGCCGCATTGTCTGGGCGCGCGCCTGTTCAAGCAGATGGTGACGTTGGTCCCGCTCCTCATCATGGCGTCCGTCCGAAGAGCGGCCGCCTTTGTTGAGTAATAGGAGCGCAGCGCCAGCGACGATAAGGACGGCGGGCAATGGATTGTCTCTAACCTGACGGCCAAGGTTAGCTGTCAGATGGCCTGCCTGACCCTGCGCCAGGCCGAGTACTTCATCCAGCATTTGCCCGGGCGAGAGTTTGGTGCCTATGGCGTCGAGCGTGTCGCTTAGCCGATGCCGGGAGTCGCGAAGGTCAGCTTCAATACGATCGGTTTCCATGCTCATGGCGCAAGTGTCTCCTTGGTGAGTTTGATATCCCGGGAGACGCTTTGCATCGTCCTGGAAAGATTGACGTGTTCAAGGGAAGCGGCCTTGAGTCCGGATTTGATCAAGAAGAAAGCGATGACGCCGCCTAGCGCCGCCGCGATCAGTGCGCCCGCCCAGGCGGGCATGGATTCGCCAATTGCATAAGCGATCGCAAAAAGGCCCAAAGTGACCGCGGCGCCAGCGAAGGCTATACCGATAGAAGCGCGCACGATCCCGCCGCCAATATGGTGCAGCCCCTCCATCGCTTCTGCGCGCGCAAGGCGAACCTCATTGCGAACGAGGTCGCCCATATGGCTGGCCAGATCCAGCGTCAGCTCTGAGAGCGTTCGTTCGCCTTGCATGTTAGACGCTCCCCGGCTCACCATTCATCGATGTAGCGGTATTTTGCTCAATCGCGGTTTTTCCAACGCGTGCAGCGGCGAAGCCCAGCGCCACACAAGCGCCAAGGAATATCGCAGGCTGACGTCTTGCGAAGCCGTTCACCTCGTGCAGTACGCCAGATAAATCCCCATTCGAGATTGATTGCGTAGCGCGCTGAAGGCCATCAGCGGATTTACGCATTGCATTACCGAACCACGCGTTATCGTCCTGAATGGCGTCCGCCGCTTTGTTTATGGTGGCGGCGAGATTTTGGGCTGATCCAGCCACGCGCTCCGCGCCAACTTCTACGCCTCTCTTTACGGCGCCTTCGGCCGACGCGGCCAAGCTGGCGGCGGAATCTTTGAGCTGACGTGCTGGGTCATCTCCCGAGCCCTGGCCCGGTGAGCCGGTGAATGTATCCATTACGATGCTCCCTTATTGTGAAGTGTAAGGGAAACTCGCGCGACTTCGCTTCGTTCCGATAAAAAGGAGCGTCGTTCAAATAAAATGCAGATCAACAGCAAGCATTACAAATGCTGATTTTGATCAAGACCAGTTAAGCCGCAGCGCCCGCTCAGCCGGCACGCTGTGGCGGCGATTACCGCTCGTACGCGACGCTATAAGACGCCGCATACAATCCGCCCGCTCGGCCAGCGCCAGCACGATGATAAGCCGTTGCGCCGCGCGCTGGGCTTTGCGCTCACGCAACAGGCTGACCAATTTTAGGCGGAGCGCCTTTCATCGAACGTGTCATGGGAGTAGGTACGCCATCACGCTTGAATTGCTTGACCAGCTCGGCCTTCCGTGCAGCGAGCTTCAAGCCTAGATCGCCGAGATCAACTCCGGCTTTTTTTGCCTGCGCAAAGATGCCATCGCGCTGCTCTTCTTCTTTGACGTGATGCTTGATTTCTTCGCTAAGCACTTTGACCTTGGCGTCGTAAAAGTCGTCTTCCGGGGCGCCCGCCATCAATTCACAAATGAGCACTTTTGCGCCGTCATGTTCAACGTAGGCCTCGTCGAGCATGTCTTCTTCGACTGATCCACTCACGGCCGGATAGAATATCTCTTCCTCAATTGTCGCATGCACGCTTAACTCAAGGCATATTTGCTTGGCGAGCTTCATCTTTGAGGCCTTGCCGCGCGCGTTTTCATACGCCTCAAACAATTCCTCAACCGCACGATGATCCGCCTTTAAAAGCGCAATTGCATCTTCTTGCCCGGCACGCGCCATAACAGCCTCCTGGAACACGCTAAAAGCCGCCAAGAGGCGGTCTTAGCATCAATGGGCTAACTGGCGTTGAGTTCCGCGCCGCGCCGACTTCCCAAGCGGACCTAAACCGGGAACGGAGGCATCGCTTATCCAAAGCATCCCGCGGGTGTTGGGCGCCGGCCTCCCGGACCAGATAGGCCGCCGCCACGAACCCCTGTGAAGACCTTCGGAAGCCGGTCCCTGGCTCCCTATCCCTCGCCATTTCAGCCGTCAGCTTGCGCCACAGCGCGCCTGTGTTTATGCCTCCAGCCGCGCGCCGCCTTAGCTCAGTTGGTAGAGCGCTAGCTTGTGGAGCTAGATGTCGCTGGTTCGAGCCCAGCAGGCGGTACCATCCTTTCCCCCTTTGCCGCGCCCGCCCCCCGCCATAAACTCAGCGCCAGCGTGGGAGGGCGGCCATGAAGAAGGTTCTGTTGATCGTCGGCGGACTGGTTCTGCTGCTGGTGGCGATCGCCGCCGCGATACCGTTTCTGATCCCCGCCTCGCAATACAAGGCCCAGCTTGAGGCGTCGTCCTCGCAGGCGATCGGCCGCGAATTCAAGATCAACGGGCCGTTGCGCTTTACGATCTATCCCACGCTTGGCCTCCAGGCCGGCGACGTGACCATCGCCAATGCGCGCGGCGGCGTCGCGCCGCAATTTGCCAGCATCGGCGAGCTGGATATCGGCGTGAAGCTGATACCGCTGCTTACCGGCGACATCCAGATCGAGCGGCTGATCCTGCGCAAGCCCGCGCTGTCGCTGGAAGAAGACGCCGGCGGCAAGCCGAACTGGATTTTCGAGCCCGCCACATCCCCGGCGCAGCAGGAGCAAAAGCCCGCCGAACTGAATAGCCTCGGCCTTGCTGACATGCGCATCGAAGATGGCGCACTAACCTATCGCGACAAGCTCAGCAAGGTCACGGCGGTCAGCGCCGTAAACGCCAAGGCCACCCTCGAAAGCCTCGACAAACCGTTCAGCCTGACCAGCGATTTCATCTACAATGCCGACAAAACCGATCTCACGCTCGATATCGGCGCGCCGCGCGCGATGCTGACGCAAACCCGCTCGCCGCTGAAGCTCGGCATCACCGCGCCAAAGCTGGGCGTCAATTTCGACGGCGAGATCAATTTCGCCAATTTCGTGCTCAACGGAAAATTCGACGCCAAAGGCCCCAGCCTGCGCCAGCTATCGGCGTGGAGCGGCAATCCGATCGGCGAAGGCGGCGGCTTTGGCCCGTTCAGCGCCGCCGGCGGCTTCAAAATGGACGGCTCCAAGATGGAGATCGCGCAAGCGAACTTCACGATGGACGCCGCCAGGGGCAATGGAAACATTGCCATCACGCTCGATCCCGCCGGCAAGCCGCCCTACGTCACCGGCACAGTCGCGCTCGATAGTTTCGACGCCAATCCCTATCTCGGCCCGGTCCCGGAGGCAGGCGCGACGCCGGCCGGCGTCAACGTTGCGGCGCCGTGGGGCAAGGGCCCGCTGGATATGAGCGGGCTGAAAGCGATCAACGCCGATCTCAAGCTCACCACCGGCCCGCTGCTGTTTCAGAAAATGAAGATGGATACTTCAGCGATGAATATCGCGCTGAAGGACGGCGTGATGACTGCCGACATGAATACGCTCACGCTTTATGGCGGCAGGGGCAGCGGCGTGCTGACGCTCGACGGACGCAATCCCGGCATGCGTATGGGCACGAAGCTCGCCATGCGCGCGATCAACGCCGAAGCATTCCTCACCGACGCAATCGGCTTCAAACAAATAGCGGGCAAGGCGGATATCGATATCGACATCCGCGGCCAGGGATCGACGCAGCAGGCGCTGATGAACACGCTCGCCGGGGCCGGCAAATTTTCGTTCGAGGACGGCGCGCTGAAAGGCGTCAACCTTGCGCTGATCGCGCGCCAGGTGCAATCCGTGCTCGGCGGCGAAGCTATCGGCGCCTCCGCGAAAACAGATTTCGCCGAACTCGCCGCCAGCTTTAGCATCATCAATGGCGTCGCGACCACCAAGGACACGCGCATGCTCAACCCGTTCATCCGCGTCACCGGCGCCGGCGATCTGGATATCGCCCGTCAGCAGATCAACATGAAGGTCACGCCCACCGTGGTGAGATCCGCCGAAGGCCAGGGCGGCGCGGCCGATGTGAAAGGCCTCACTGTTCCCTTCACCGTCAAAGGTCCGTGGGCCAAGCTCAGCTTTGCGCCCGCACTCGGAGACGTGGTGCAAGGCCGCGTGCAAAGCGAACTCGACAAAGTGCTCGAGCGCAACAAGCTCGGCGGCATTCTCGGTGGCAAGGATGCGGAGGGGAAAACGACGAACCCGCTGAGCAATCTGTTCGGGAAAAAGAATTAGAGGCATTGGGTCGGCTTTTGGCCGAGGGCTGTGTGGAAACGCTCTGGTTCGTCGGGCACGGTCGTCGGGGCGAGCCTGAAGATCAGGCGGCCATCGCCCGGATCAGCGGCTTGACGCCAAATAGTGCGATCATCCGCTTCAGATTGTATGCCAGCACGTTGAGGCTCATCTCGGTTTTCACCTTCGGCAAAGTCCTGGTGAGGAAGTGTGTTGCGCCCATCCAGGCTTTGATCGTCCCGAATGGATGCTCGACCGTCCGCCTGCGAATGGTCATGGCCTTTGGCATACGCTCGAGCCGCCGCTGCATCGCGTCGAGCACGTCGTCATGCTTCCATCGTCTGATCTGCTGAAACCTCTCTGACGTGCACCGAGGTTTCAGAGGGCAGGCGCCGCAGGCTTCAAGGTTGCGATAGCGCACGAAGTCGGGATCTGGCCCTCGTGTGGAGCGCTTTTTCGCCTGCGACAGGAGATGACCCGCCGGGCACGTGTAGCGATCATGCTCAGAGTCGTAGATGAAGTCCTGGATCGTGAAGCGCCCGCGGAGCGCGCCGCCCGAAGTGTCCGTCTTCGGCACGATCGGCTCCACGCCCGTCCCGTCGCAGGCGACGATCTGATCGCCGCTGTAATAACCCCGATCCGCCAGCACTGTGATCGCTGCATGTCCGCTGGCGTCGCGTGCAATCTCTCCCATTGCGGCGAGTTGCGCACGATCGCTGCCGATATTGGTGACTTCGTGCGCGAGGATGAGATGATGCTCAGCGTCGACGGCGATCTGCACATTGTAGCCGACCACATCGGTGCCTTTACCGTGGCTCGACATGGCGCGAGCGTCGGAATCGGTGAGCGAGACCTGTGCGCCTGGCGTGGCTTTGAGCCTCTCGCCCATCTCTCGCAGGTCCTCGATCCGTTGGCGCAGGCGCGCGATCTTGTCCTTGAGTTGGGGTGTTCTTTCCTCGGCAATCTCGCCACCTTGGCGGTCGGCGCGCTCCAGCGCCGTTAGATAGCGGGCGATGTGGACCTCGGCCTGTTCGATGCGCTTGGCGACTTTGTTGACCGTGAAGTTGTTGTCGCGACTGTTGACGGCTTTGAACTTGCTGCCGTCGATAGCCACGAGCGACTTCGAAAAAAGGCCTATCTGGCGGCACAGCACCACGAATTGCGCGCAACCTTGTTGGATCGCAAGCCCATGATCCTTGCGGAAGTCGGCGATCGTCTTGTGATCCGGCGCCAAACGCCCGGTCAGCCACATCAGCTCGACATTGCGCCCGGCTTCGCGCTCCAGGCGTCGGCTGGACGCGATCGCGTTGAGATAGCCGTAGATGTAAAGCTTGAGCAGGACGGCGGGGTGGTAACCTGGTCGCCCAGTGGCGCTGGGATCGACCTCGGCGAAGCCGAGCGCGCGTAAGTCGAGCATTTCGACGAAGGCGTCGACAGCACGAACCTGATTGTCTTCGGCGACAAAGTCCTCAAGGTGAGATGGAAACAAGCCGCCCTGATCCCGCCCCACGCCCTCCACGAACCGCTTCATCACAAGCCCCCGCGCACTTGGTTGAGAGCTTGCACTGCTTCGCCGTTTTCACACAGCCTCGGCCCAATTCGGTCGTCCACTCGCTTGCGTTCGCCGCCGCTTTGACGCGGCGGTATTCGCGTGAGTTGCTCGACGAGTAAGGGGAAGACACTAATGGCCGACGTCGAATTGGCAGCGGACTACTTGATCCTTGGCGCTGGCGCGACCGGCATGGCCTTCGCGGACCAATTGCTATCCGACACCGGAGCCACAATGATCATGATTGACCGCCGCGCCAAACCGGGCGGTCATTGGAATGACGCATATCCTTTTGTGCGCTTGCACGGCCCATCCTTGTTTTATGGAGTCAACTCGCGCGAACTGGGCTCTGGCCAAATTGATCGGGTGGGCGTTAACGCCGGCTTGCATGAGCTGGCAACCGGTCCGGAGATTTGCGGCTATTTCGATAGCGTGCTGCGCCAACGCCTCCTTCCCAGCGGGCGGGTGACGTTTTTGTCGATGCATGACTACGCGAACGGCGTCGCGACCCACCTGCTCACTGGCGCCCGCACGCGCGTGGGCTTCACGAGGAAGCTGGTCAATTGCACCAACGCTCAAACCAAAATTCCCGCAACACATAGTCCGCCGTTCGCGGCGGCCGATGATGTGCGCTGTGTCGCCTTGGGCGAGCTGGTCAACATCAAGGAGCCAGTCGATGGATTTACCATCGTCGGCGCGGGAAAAACCGCGATGGATGCGGTGGTCTGGCTGCGCGAACAGGGTGTCGAAGCCGACCGCATCGCCTGGGTGCGCCCGCGCGAGCCGTGGATCCTCAATCGTCGTTTCGTGCAGCCCAGCTTCGATTGCTTTGAAGACACGATGGGCTCGCTGGCTCGAGAGTACGAGATCGCCATGGAGGCGGCCTCGATCGAGGATCTGTTCGTGCGCTTGGAAGCTGAGAACATTGTCTTGCGCATCGATCCCAGCCTTACGCCCACCATGTATCATTGCCCGATCGTGAGCGAGGTGGAGCTTAGCCACCTGCGCAGCGTCACCCGCGTGATCCGCCAGGGCCACGTTCAACGCATCGAGCCGGATCGGATCATCAGCGAACATGGCGAGACGCCGACGACGCCCAACACCGTGCATGTGCATTGCGCCACGGCTGGGATTCCGCGTCTGCCCGTGCGGCAAGTGTTTCAAGGAGACCTTATCGACGTGCAGTATGTGCGCCGTTGCAGCCCCACCTTCAGCGCCGCAGTGATCGCACACCTGGAAGCGAATTTGGCGAGTGACGTTGAGAAGAATGCCGCCGCGATTCCCGTGCCGATCCCTGACACGCCGTTGGACTGGGTGCGCGAGCGGCTGCTGGACGCTCGAAACCAACTGGCCTGGCGTAAGACCGAGGGCATGTCTGAGTGGCTCGCGCAGGCGCGGCTGGATCGCTTCACCGCGATGCTCAACCAGGCGCTGACCAGCCCTACGCCAGAAATCATGGCAATCGCCGCTCGCCTCCAGGCCGCGCGCAAACCGGGCCTGATGCGACTGCAAGCGCTTTTGGACGAAGCGGAAGCTGCCGCCTGCTGAGGTATAAGGTCCTGACGACGGTTTCGGCCGCTCCCGGCGAATAACGGACTCTACCGTCCGTCATTCCGGACGGAACGAAGCGACGATCCGGAATCCGGGCGGCGGCGTCAGCCGCCATCCGGCGCTCTCATGTGCGCGTTCCTTCTCCCCTTTTGGGAGGCAATTGATCCGTACACGGAGAGAATGCCCGTGAAGGGAAAAACGTGCCGAAAGCGCAACGGGTTTACCCTCCCCTCCATGGGGAGGGTGGCGAAGGCGCAGCCTGAGCCGGGAGGGGTGTTGCCGCAAGGTTCGTGCATTTGCCTCAAGAGGCTCGCCATCATCCTTACAGCAGCACCCCACCCGGCGCTTCGCGCCACCCTCCCCATGGAGGGGAGGGATGGAAAAAAGTCACCGTTCCGGATCGTCGCGCTCACGCGCGATCTCATCCTCCTCGCTCAACGCTTCGCCCGGCATCACGTAGCTGCCCGTCATCCAGCGGTGTAGATCCACGTCCGCGCACCGCTTGCAGCAGAACGGGCGGTAGTCCGGATCGGTCGGTTTCTTGCACACCGGGCACGCCATCAGACCGCTCTCACATCCATCTTCTCACGCGCCGCATGGGGCGCGATTTCGATGTCCCAATGCGAACCGATCCGGGCGATCAGCGCATCACGCCAGCCGATATGGTTCGCGCTCAGCCAATCGGCAACATCAGCCGCCAGCGCCGCAGCCACCTTGCGCCCGCGGGCGGCAGCACTTTCACGCTCGATCGCCCGCAACGCCTCCAGCGCAACGGTCTCGGCCGATCTGCGCCCGTCCGCGTCCAGCAAAACATCACGCACGGGCCGCATATATTGTGCGCGCGACAATTCGACGATGCCGAACCGGCTCATCGGCGCGAATTGCGGATTCCACGGATCGCGCAGAACCGCTTCCTTCAACGCCGCCTCCACCGCCTTGCGATTTTGCGCCTGCCGCATGGATACAAAGTCGATCGCCGCGAGCCCGCCTTGCGCGCGCAATCGCAATTGCCGCATCGCCTCGTGCGCCGCCTCGATATTCAGCGCCAGCGCCAGCCGCTCCGGATCGGCCTCGCCCGTGCGCCCGGCGGAATCGACATCAATCGCCGTCAGCGCCGTTGTCGGCTCAATCGTGATCGCGCCGCCGCCGGCAAGCGGCACGCGCATGGAAAGCGCCTCGTCAATCGTCGCATCGATCGCGCGGCGGGTTTCAATATCAGCGGGCGCTGCGCGATCATGCGCTTCGTCTTCCTCGCGGCGGTCCATGCGCGTCAGCGGCGCGCCTGGTTCAACATCGCTCAGCGTATCGAGTACGGGGCCCTTACTGCGCGTGCCCTCGCGCGCGATGCGCACGGCCAGCGCCTGGCCCTTCCGGATCTCGCCGCGCGCCGCGCTCAGCGGCAGAAATCCCTGCTCGTCCTTGAGCCCCAGATCAACGAACGCGCCGCGCAGCGCCCGCTCCACCTTGCGCACGCGCCCCGCATACACTTCGCCCCAGCGCGCGCGCCGCCCAGCATCGCTCCAGCGTGTGATCGTCAGCGTCATCGGCCGGCCGCGCCGCACGAGCAGGTATCGCGTCTCGCCGACAGCGCCGTCGAGCCAAACGTCGATGATCTCGCTCACCGCGAAAACGCCGCCACGCCCGCGCTTTCCAGCAACGCGGCGGTTTCATAAAGCGGTAAGCCAACAACGGCGCTGTACGAACCATTCAGCGACAGCACGAATTTACCCGCGCGGCCCTGCACGCCGTAGCCGCCGGCTTTTCCCTCCCATTCGCGGCACGCAACATAAGCGTCGATTTCCGCCGCCGTCAGCCGCTTTAACTTCACCCGCGTTTCCACCAGCCGCTCACGCACGCCCCGCGGCGTTGCGAGCGCAATCGCGGTCATCACGATATGCGCGCGGCCAGAAAGCAGCGTCAGGCAATCCCGCGCCTGCGTTTCGGTTTCGGCCTTCGGCAAAATCCGCCGCCCGCACGCCACCACCGTATCCGCCGCCAGCACCAGCGCCTCCGGCGCCGCCGTAGCGCCCGCTTCAGCCTTCAGCCGCGCCAGCCGCTGCGCCAGCGCCCGCGGCAGCTCGCCTTTCAGCGGCGTTTCATCAACGTCGGTGGAAATCACCCGGTCGGGCTTCAGCCCCATCTGCTCCAGCAGCGCGAGGCGCCTGGGGCTGGCGCTGGCGAGAACAAAAGCCGGCGCGCTCACTGCGGTTTCGTCAGCCCAAGGCGCCGGGCCACGATCGCATCGACAACGCGCTTGGGCAGCAGGCGCGGGAGCATGCCCTCAAGGAACGGCTTGTTCATGATCGCATAGCGCGCTTTTGGCTTGTCCTCGGTCAGCACGCGCCACACCAGCGCGGCGACGTCTTCCGCAGGCAAACCATTGCGCCCGGACTCGGCGAAGTAGTTTCTGATTTTGTTGAGCGGCTCTTTGTAGGGGCTCGCAGCAAAGCGCGGATCGTCGGCTTCGTCTTCGCCCTTGGCCCAGATCGGCGTTGCGATCGCACCCGGGCCTATAACAATGACATCGACGCCGAAGAGCATCAATTCGCGGCGTAAGGAATCCGAATAGCCCTCCAGCGCATGTTTGGACGCCACATATGGGCCGACAAACGGCTGGCCCAGAACGCCCGCGACGGAGGAGATCATCACGATCCGGCCCTTCGGCGCCCTTGTCTCCGGCGCCGCGCCGAGCAGCGGCGCGAACGCGCGTGTCACGCTGTGAACCCCGAGCACGTTGATTTCGAACTGCCGGCGCACGTCGCTGGTCTCAAGTTCGAGCAGCGGCCCCGGCACGGCGACGCCCGCATTGTTGACGAGCCCGAACAAGGTCCGGCCTGCCAGCTTCGCGTGTACGGCTGACGCCGCGGCGCGCACCGCGGTTTCTTCCGTTACGTCGAACAGCAGCGGATGAACGCGATCGGCAAATTCGTTGGCGAGGCTTTCAGCGTCGGTGAGCTTGCGCACGCCGGCGAAAGCCAATCCGCCCTCCGTCACGATCCTGGTGACGATCGCGCGGCCAATCCCCGAAGACGCGCCGGTGACGACAACAGCACGATCAAGGGCGCTTTGGTTCATTTGAAACGATACGTAATGCGCCCCTTGGACAGATCATAAGGGGTCATCTCGACCAGCACTTTATCGCCCGCCAGAACGGAGATGCGGTTTTTGCGCATCTTGCCAGCAGTATAGCCAATGATCTCGTGGTCGTTCTCGAGCTTTACGCGAAACGTCGCATTGGGCAGCCGCTCAATGATGGTGCCCGCAAACTCCAATAAATCTTCTTTCGCCATGCACGCTCCAAGGGGGCCAACGGCCCTTAAGGGGCGCCTTATAGGCGCTTTGGCCTGGCGAAGCCACCAGCCTAACCCGCTTGTTTTCCTCAGATTCCGGTCAATCCACGCGAAAAGTGCCGGCGATGCGCCGGTCCAGCCCATCCCGGACCGCGCGATATTCAGCCAGAACCTGCTCGCGCGAACCCTGGGCCAGCGAGGGATCGAACGTGGGCCAATATTGCACCTCTGCCGAGAGCGTCCGCACAAACTCCAGCGCCCGGTGGTGGGCCTCGGGCGTAAGCGTCACGATCAGATCGAAATTGAGATCGTCCAGCATGTCGAACGTCTTTGGCCGGTGCCTGGACACATCGACGCCTTCCTCATCCATCACCGATGTGACGAACGGATCGGGCGCATCGCCTTTGCGCGCGCCGCATGAATCAACCCAGATTGTTTTGCCAAACCGGCGCTGCATCAGGCCGACCGCCATGACCGAGCGGATAGTGTTGTAATTGCAGGCGAACAGCACCGCCTGAGGCAAACGCTCCACCGCTAAGCCCGCACGTGCAGCGCGCAGATTAGCGTGAACAGCCGCCGCGACGTATCGAAATCGAGCTTCACGCGCCCGGCGAGACGCTCCTCCAGCAGCTTGGATCCCTCATTGTGCAGGCTGCGCCGGCCCATATCGATCGCCTCAATCTGTTGGGGCGTGGCGGTACGGATCGCGTCGTAATAGGAATTGCAGACCAGGAAGTAATCCTTGATCACGCGCCGGAATGGCGTGAGCGATAGCACCAGCGATTTCGGCTCGCGAGGCGCCGCGCCAAAAATTTCAAAAATCAGCCGCTGGTCAGCGACGAGCAATTTCAGCGAATAGGGCCCGGAATCCTCGCCCTCGACCTCGAACACATTGCCTTCGAGCAAATCGAAAATGGCGATGCGGCGTTCATGCTCGGCGTCAGCGCTGGCCGCGCCGAGAGACGCCTCATCCAGATCAATCGCGATCAGGCGGTGATTAGACTCCGACATTCCATCAGCCCGGTGGCAAACGCAGCCGCACGGACAAGGCGTGCGCGGGCAAGCCTTCAGCGTCGGCGAGACGCGCCGCCGCCGGCCCGATCGCCGCAACGGCGCGCGCGTCTGCCGCGATCACGCTCGTGCGCTTCATGAACGTGTAGGTCGAAACGCCACCGCTGAACCGCGCCGCGCGATTGGTCGGCAGCACATGGCTCGGCCCGGCGACGTAATCGCCCAACGCTTCAGGCGCATAAGCGCCGAGAAACAGAGCGCCCGCGTGTGTGACGAGGCCGGCCAGGCGTTCGGCGTCTGCTGCTGCGATCTGCACGTGCTCGGGCGCCGCCAGATCAACCAGCGCGCACGCCGCTTCCAACCTATCGACCAGCACGATTGCGCCATGCCGCGACCAGCTCTCCTGCGCCGGCGCGCCCGCTTGCCCCGCCGCCAATTGCGCTTCAACGGCCGCCGAGACTTGTTCAGCGTAGGCGCGATCTGTCACGAACAGCACCGATTGGGCGTCCTCGTCATGCTCGGCCTGCGCCAGCAGATCGGCCGCGATCCAAGCCGGATCGACCGAGCCATCGCACAGGATGAACACCTCAGATGGTCCCGCGATCGCATCAATGCCGGCATCGCCGAAGACAATCTTCTTGGCCGCTGCAACGTAATCACGGCCAGGCCCAACCACCACGTCGCACGCTTTCAACGGCCCTGCGCCGTAGGCCAAGGCGGCGATCGCCTGCGCCCCGCCGATCTTCCAGATTTCATCCACGCCCGCGACATGCGCCGCAGCCAGGATCGCCGGATTTTCCATCAGCCGCGCTGGCGGCGTCGCCATCGCCATGCGCTTCACGCCCGCCGCTTTCGCCGGCACCGCATTCATCAGCACCGAGGAAGGATAGGCGGCCAGCCCGCCCGGCGCGTAGAGCCCGGCCGAATCCATCGGCGTCCAGCGCCAGCCGAGCTTGACGCCCTGCGCGTCGGTAAACTGCCCGGCGCTCGGCCGCTCCTGCGCGTGAAAGTCGGCGATGCGCGCTGCGGCTTGGCGCAATGCGTCGAGCAAATCAGCCGGGCACGCGGCCACCGCGCGCTCAATCTCCGCAGGCGTGACGAGCAATTCGTCTTGGCTCAGCGTCACCTTGTCGAAGCGCGCGGTAAAATCCAGCACCGCCGCCATGCCCTCGACGCGCACACGCTCAACGATCTCGCGCGCGACCTTCTCGGCGCCATCCAGCCGTGCCCCGCGCGCCGCGAGCAACCGCGCGTAAGCCTCGGCGAAGCCATCATCAGCTGCATTGAGAATCCGCGCCATCACGCCGCCTCGTGCGAGGGCTTGCGCGGCGTCGTCCACGGCGCGCCCACATCCAGCAACGTCGCGTCAACGCATTCGACGTCGAGCCTGATTTCACCGCCGCCCGCGAGCACCACGCGAATTACGCCGCCCGGCGGCTCGCCGGCCGGATCGAACGCCAGCGAAAGGATCGAAGCGATCGCCGTCTTGTCGGCGCGGTTGAGCCGTGTGCTCTTCACGCCGCCCACGCAGTCAAACGCCAGCGCGGCGCGAACGCGTTCAAACGGTTTGCCGGCTTTCTCCCAGCGAAAGCGGTTCACCACCGCCGTGAAGCGCCGCGCCCGTGCATCGAACGCAAGATCGCCCGCGGCCAGCACGCTGTCCTGCAACGCAGCGGACAGCACTTCCAGTCCCGCCGCATCTTCCGCGCGCAGCCTCAGCCCGCTCATCTGTCCGGCTCACGCGTGACATGCGCGCCGACGGCGGCGAGCTTGGAATCCAAACGCTCAAACCCGCGATCAAGATGATATATGCGCGACACGCGCGTTGTGCCTTCGGCGGCAAGACCGGCAACAACAAGGCTGACCGAGGCGCGCAGATCAGTCGCCATCACGGGCGCGGCGACGAGGCGATCGACGCCGCGCACCACGGCTTCGTTTCCGCGAATGGAAATATCCGCGCCGAGACGCATCAATTCCGGGGCGTGCATGAATCTGTTTTCGAAAATGTTTTCGCGGATGACCGATGCGCCGTCCGCCAGCGTCATCAGCGCCATGAACTGCGCCTGCAGATCGGTCGGAAAGCCGGGGAACGGCTGCGTATCAATGTCCACTGCCTTGAGCCGCCCGGCGCCGCGGCGGATGCGGAGGCAATCGCCGCCCTCCGTGCTCACGTCAACGCCGGCGCGGCGCATCGCCTGAATCAACGCCGTCAGCGGATATTCGCCGATGCCGGTGAGGTTCACGTCGCTGCCAGGCGTAGCAGCCGCCGCGATCGCGTACGTACCCGCTTCGATCCGGTCAGCCATGACGCGATGCTCTGCGGCGTTGAGCGAGGTCACGCCGGAAATTCTGATCGTGTCCGAACCGGCGCCCTCGATCTTGGCGCCCATACTGATGAGGCAATTGGCGAGGTCGCCGATTTCCGGCTCGCGCGCGGCGTTTTCCAGCACCGTATCGCCATGCGCCAGCACCGCCGCCAGCATCGTGTGCTCCGTCGCGCCAACGGAGACAAACGGGAACACGATGCGCGCGCCCTTCAGGCCCCGCAGGGCAGCGGCCTTCACATAGCCTTCCTCGATGACGATATCGGCGCCCATCGCTTCGAACGCCTTCAGGTGCAGATCGACCGGCCGTGCGCCAATCGCGCAGCCGCCGGGCAGCGACACCGTGGCGTGCCCTACGCGGGCCAGCAGCGGGCCCAGCACGTTGAACGAGGCGCGCATCTTCCGCACCAGGTCGTACGGCGCGATCGTTGAAGTGATCTCGGTGGAATCGAAGCTCGCATCGTTGGAGCCCTCGGGCCATTCCACCTTCACGCCCAGAGTGGCCAGCAGGTTGGCCATGAACATCGTGTCGGCCAGGCGCGGCAGGTTGCTGAGCTTGAGCGTCGCCGGCGTCAGCAGGGCGGCGGCCATCACCTTCAGCGCCGAATTCTTGGCGCCGGAAATGGGGATCACGCCATTGAGCGGCGCGCCCCCGACGATGGCTATACGGTCCATAAAGAATGCCTGCCTGGAGAAGCGCTGGTTATGCGGGCGCCCGGCGGCGCTAGCAAGGCGGCCAAAGCGCGTGAATGCGCGCAGCGCCTATTGCTTACCAGAGGGCGGCGGCTTGGGGCTTTCCTTACGGCGCTTGAGGTTTTCCCGCAGCGCCGCGGCGAGGCGGGCTTCTTTGTCCGGATTGGGCGGCGCCTGTGTCACCGCGCCATTTGATCCCTGCCGGGCCCAATTTCCAGCCCCAGCCAGCCTTTCCCCGGCGGGCGGGCTCGTCTATACGCCCCCCGGGTCGCTGTTATGGCGGTTCGCTGTTGTAGCTCAGTGGTAGAGCGCATCCTTGGTAAGGCTGAGGTCGGGAGTTCAATCCTCCCCAACAGCACCAGCTCCCAGATTGGACGTTCATACTAATGAACGCCGCCGCTGCTGGTGCGACCTGGAACCCGATCCCCGTTCGTTCGTTTTGCAAGCAAACGGGTGAACTATGTCTTCTTTTATCTTGTACGTTGTCGGCTTGATCGTGCTGGTTGGCGGCCTGATTTACGGGGCGCACCTTGCCGGCCTGCCACAAGCCTGGACCATCGTTGGCGCGCTTGTCGTGCTTGGTTTTGGCGTGATGGTCGCGGTCGCCAAGACCCGGACCAAGGACATTTCCACAGAATAGCTAGCGCTACAGCAGGTCGCGAAGCCGTTCGCGCAGGGATGGCGGCGCGACGCTTTCCGCCTGCCTGCGCCGGCCGAACGCGCCCGACATATCCACCCAATCGATCTCCACTGGCTTCTGCCTAAAGCCCAGCAGACCCAGAACGCCGTTGGCGCGGCGCGGCGGTGGCGGCGGCGCAAGCTGCGCTTCAACGAGCTGCCTGTGAAACTGACGCACGCGCGCGGCGGCCTGATGGCGGGATTTTTCCGGAGTGAAGGCGATGTTCATCGCCTTAATCGTTAACAGCACCTAAAGACGTTCTTAAGTTGCTTCTCCCGCCGGGCGAGCGCCCGACGCAACAATCTCGTTAATCGCGCCGGGGCCGATAGCGCGGGCCGCCGAGCCTCGCTAGGTTGGGTCTGGGTACGAGGGCTTTCGCAACGGCGTGTCGGTAGCGGCTTATCTCAGTTTCGCCCCGGAAGACCGGGAAGCGGCCGATATTGTGCGTGGCTGGCTGGCCGCCGGCCTGCCGAGCCTCGCCGGCGGGCAAGCCATGAACGCCGTCCTGTCCGAGCAGACGATGCAGAGCATCGGCGCCTCGCGCGCGGTCGTTGTGGTGCTTTCGCCCGCCGCGCAGGACAGCGAGCCGGTACAGAAGGAGGTGCTCTACGCGCTCGCCAATGGCCGCCAGATCGTGCCGGTTCTGGTGCGAGACCTGAAGCCGGGCGGCTGGATGGGCTTCCTGCTTGAAGGCGGCGCGGGCATCGACGCGCGCGGCGGCCTTGATCAGAACGCGCTCGCAGCGCTGCTCAGCGCCGTCGCCGCCGCAAACGATTCCGGGCGCGTCATCGCCATGCTCAACATCAAGGGCGGCGTCGGCAAAACCGTGCTGGCGGCCAATCTGTTCGCCGCCGCGCACATGCTCAATAACCGCTCAATCGCGTTCATCGATCTCGATCCGCAATCAAACCTGACGCAATATTTTCTCTCCACCGCCGAGCGCAATCGTCTGCGCGAGTCCAACAAGACGCTGTATTCGGTATTCGCGGTGCGCGGCGAGGCCTCGATCGTCAAGGACGATTTCGTAGGCTTGGCCGCCCCGCTCAACCGCCCGCAAAACCCGCGCATGCCCAAACTGGATCTAATCGCCGGCGACGAGCGCCTGTTCGAGTTCACGCTTGACCTGGGCAGCCAGCGCGACCGGGACGAGGCGTTCGCCCGCTTTCACGCGCTCGTGGCCATGCTGCGCAAGCGCTACCAGGCCGTGGTGATCGATACCAATCCGTGCGCCACGTTCCTGACGCGCTGCGCCGTCACCGCCGCCGATCATATCGTGGCGCCAGTGCGCGCAGACAAATACTCGCTCGCCGGGCTCAACCTGCTGGAATGGGTCACGCGGACGATCCGCCAGCGGCCCGTTCGGCCGGGGGAGTTCACCGTGCTGCTCAACGCCGTGGGCGAACGCAACCGGCTGGGCGAGGACAGCGACGCGATGACCCGCGACCAGATCGCCAACGCGCCTTTCTTCGGCTCCGCGCTGCTGCCGATTGCGATTCCGTTCAGCACGCTGCTGCGCGCCTCGCCCGCGGATCGCTACGCAGCCAACCCGATCAACACCACCGCGATCATGCGCTTTGCCCAACGCGCGCTGAAGGAAACCTTGACCGACGCCGCTGCGGCGATATTCGCCCGCGCCGATGCGCTGGGCGCGGCTGACCCCCCACTGCCGGCAGCGCCAGCCCGCCAACCCGCAGAAACCGATCATGCGCCCGTCGTCCCGCAAGACGCTTGAAGCGCTCGCCGCGTCGCTGAAACCCGCCGCCTACAAGGCGCTGATTGCCGATATCCGCGCCGCCGATGAACAAGACCTGGCGCCGCGCAAGGCCAAGCCTAGGGCAAAAAAGAAGAAAAGCGCGGGCGCCGACCCGTTGACCATCGAAGTCACCGCGCTGCTGGCGCCGATACTGGCGAAATCGGCAGAGAAGGCCCACATGCTGGTCGATCATCTGAGCGAACTCACTGGCCGTAAGCTGACAGCGCCCGCTGGCGGTGTCGCCGCCGCCGTCCGGGCTCTGCGCAAGCAGCTATCGGACGAGGACATCCGCGACGGCGCCTATGGCCTGCGCGTAACGGTGCAGCGGGAGCACTCGCTTGGCGAACGCGTGAAATAGGAGCCCCTATGACCACCCAAACCGCCGCCTTCGACCTGACCCCGCCCAATGCCGAAGAACGCAAACGCCTGGAAAGCGGCCTCACCCGCGAGGAGCGCGACGTGCTCCTGCATCACGGCACCGAGGCGCCCTTTTGCGGCGGCCTGTTGGGACAGAAAAGCATCGGCACTTATTGCTGCCGGCTCTGCGGCCTGCCGCTGTTCCGCCAGGAAACGAAGTTCGAAAGCGGCACTGGCTGGCCCAGCTTCTTCGCCCCCTACGCCCCGGACAATGTCAAAACGATCGAAGACCGTGCCTACGGCATGGTGCGCACCGAGACGGTCTGCGGCCGTTGCGGCAGCCATCAGGGCCATGTTTTCCCGGACGGGCCAAAGCCCACGCGCCTGCGCTATTGTATCAATTCCGTCTCGTTGAGCTTCGTCCCCGACGGAACGCCGCTGCCTGATCCTCTGCGGCGCGGGGATACAATCTAGCCCAGTACACCCGGTCGGATAACCGATCAGCAGCTGCAAATCCTACGCGGCGTTGACCCAGCCAGCGTGGGCCGGAAAAGAACGGTCGGAAACGCAACACGCGTTTCACCTTCTCGCATCCGTTCAGCGGCGTTTGTTCAACCCAGCCCGTAAATTGCAAGGCGCTCGCCAATGCTTGCGCGCGATCACGACGCAGCGGAACATAAGCGCGGACCTGACGTTCAGCATCCGTCAGGGCGGTGCAGGGAATTGAACGATGACCGACTACCGTGAAGGACTGGACCACTGGCTAGGCCACCAGCGCCCTTGCGAGCGCATGATGGTTTACGACCGGAACGGCGTCTTCCTTGGCCGCGTTAAACGCGTGCTGGACGACGAGATGATCGTCGCGCCGCCGCTGTTTTCGTTCGGCGAACGGGCCGAGCGGCGGCTGGACTCAGGTCACTGCCGCGTTCACGGCGGCGCCGTTCACACCTCTTTCTCGCGGGACCAGCTTTCCGCCGCTACCTGAACGTCAGGGTGCGGGGCTAGGCGGCGGCGGCGATCCGCCAGACACGTCCAGCGTGATCGGCGCGCTGGTTTGCATCGGCGGCAGAACCTTGGTGAGTTGCGACGTGTCGCCCTCCACCATGTAATAGATCTCGCGGTCCGCCGATCCACCCGCCTGCTTGGGATCGTCGTTATAGACCTCGAAAGACTTGCCCCGCTCAAGGCGCGCCGCCGCAATCAGCGCTTCCATCTTGTCATAGGTCGGGATGATTTGAGCTTCATCGCCCCGATAAACAACGCGGATCGCCGAACCTGCAGGCGATTGACCAAAGCCCACACCCGCTGAGCCTTTCGGCGGAGCGCCGACAAGTCGGTAGCCCGCCTGGAAGATGTATGTGTCGTCTTTCCACTCGTACTCGACTGCGATCGGCCGACCTGTCGTACGCAGGCCCCTCAATGCGACGTTCTGATCGACGATCTGCAACGCAAGCGCGACGTATTTCTTAATCTCTGCGGCGTCTTGGGTGGAATTGCCCTGAGCGTAGATGAACGGCGAGGCGTCCAGATTGACGATCTCGTATTGCAGGCCGACGAACGATTCAGCCGTGAGCGCCTTGGCGTCAGCGGCCAATTCCTGCGTGGCGCTGACCAGAACGGGAGCCGCGGGCGCGCCCGATAGGGCGCCGAACCGGGCCATCAGATCGTCGCCAACCGGCTTGACCACCTTCACGGTCACGTCCGCCGCCTTTTCGCCCTTGGCCACGACCGTATAGGTCGCTTCACCCTTCACGCCGGCGCCGTAATCGACATCGAACACAACGGTATCGGGCGGCGTGGCAGAGCGGACGGATTGGGTTACGCCCTCTCCAACCTTCTCGCCGGGCGGGGTGCTAGCGAGCAACGCGTAGACGCTGGAGGCCGGCTTATCGATTGAAACGGTTTGGCTTTGCGTGGCCGCCTTGGGCAGCAAAAAGAACGCCGCCCCAACGGCGACAATGGCGAGCACGATCAGCGTGCCCAGTAGCTTTGCGAGCGCTTGCATGGAAGTCCCCTCTCCCGACTGGCGCTTCGTTTACCAGATCAGGGCGGGCTGAGTCTGCCCCCTTTCCGAGGCATAGCCCTTTGCGGCGCAGCAAAAACGCTTCGGCGGGTCGAATGATAGGAATTTAGGCCCAAGCGCGAGCCAGCCCCTCAGGCTAGCGAAGGTGAATGCCGGCCGCGCCGCGGATCAGCGCCTTCATGTCCCGGCGCAGAGATTCCGAAAGGTCAGCGCCGGCAGCGCAGGTGGAGGAGAAGGCGCGGGACATAACCTGGTGGACCAGGTAACGCGCCTCCACGACATCGTCCGTGGACGCCTGCGCCAGCGCGGCAAGCTCGTTTTGCCGGGACAATATTTCCAAAGCCTGTTGCATGATCGCGCGCTCCACGCCTACCGACCCATGCCCCGCCGTAAGCAACAACCAATGCTAGCATGCAAAGACGTTGCTCAGAGCCCCTACACTAAGCCCTCACAAATTTATTTCGCCTGTCCTACCACGCACGCCATAGCGTGGCGACCCGCGCGCCCATTTTCTTTCCGTAACTTTTCACTGCGGCGCGCTTACATTCGAAAGACGCCGAATTTCGATTCACCAATCGGCGCGGTTAGCGATGCGGCGAGGGCAAGCGCGAGCACGCGCCGCGTATCGCGCGGATCGATGACGCCATCGTCCCATAGCCGCGCGGTAGAATAGTACGGCGCGCCTTCGCGCTCATACTTCTCCCGGATCGGCGCCTTGACCGATTCCTCCTGCGCCGCGCTCCAGGATTTACCTGCCGCCTCGACATTATCGCGCCGCACATTGGCTAGCACGTTGGCCGCCTGCTCTCCGCCCATCACCGAAATGCGCGCGTTCGGCCACATGAAAAGAAACCGCGGCCCGAACGCACGGCCGCACATACCGTAATTGCCCGCGCCGTATGAACCGCCGACGATCAGTGTCAGCTTCGGAACCTGCGCGCAGGAAACGGCGGCGACCAGCTTGGCGCCGTCCTTGGCGATGCCGCCGGCCTCATACGCGCCGCCGACCATGAAGCCGGTTATATTTTGCAGGAAGATCAACGGCGTTTTGCGCTGGCAGCACAGTTCGATGAAATGCGCGCCTTTCAGCGCGCTTTCGGAGAACAATACGCCATTATTGGCGATGAAGCCGACTTCCATCCCCGCCAGCCTTGCAAAGCCAGTAACCAACGTCTCGCCATAAAGCCGTTTGAACTCATCGAATTCCGACGCGTCCACCACGCGCTTGATGATCTCGCGCGCGTCATAGGGCGTGCGCCCGTCCGGCGGTACGATGGTAAGCAATTCCTCCGAATCGGTCAGCGGCTCCAATGGCGCAACCGCGGCGGGCGCGGCCTGCGTTGGCAGATGCGAAACGATCCGGCGGACAATCTCCAATGCGTGGGCGTCGTTAAGCGCGTAATGATCGGCCACGCCGGATTTGCGCGCGTGTACGTCGGCGCCGCCCAGCGCTTCGGCGCTGATCACCTCGCCGGTCGCGGCCTTCACCAGCGGCGGACCGCCGAGGAATATCGTGCCCTGATTTTTGACGATGACCGTTTCATCGCTCATCGCCGGCACATACGCCCCGCCTGCCGTGCATGAGCCCATCACGCAGGCGATCTGCGCGATCCCGGCGGCGCTCATATTGGCCTGATTGAAAAATATCCGCCCGAAATGCTCGCGATCGGGAAACACCTCGGCCTGATGCGGCAGGTTGGCGCCACCGCTATCGACCAGATAGAGACACGGCAGCCGGTTTTCGCGCGCGATTTCCTGGGCGCGCAGATGCTTTTTCACCGTAATCGGATAGTAAGTGCCGCCCTTCACCGTCGCGTCGTTGCACACGATCACCACGATGCGCCCGGAGACGCGCCCGACACCTGTGATCAACCCGCCGCCCGGCAGGTCTTCTGCGTAGAGCCCGTCACCGGCCAGCGCCGAAAGCTCAAGAAACGGCGAACCCGGATCGAGCAGCCGCTCGACCCGCTCACGCGGCAGCAGCTTGCCGCGGGCAATGTGACGCTGGCGCGCCTCGTCGCTTCCCCCCACCGCCGCGCGCGCCGTGCGCGTTCGCAAGTCGTCCACAAGCGCGCGCATAAAAGCGCCATTGGCTTCGGCGGGATCGGCGGCGCGGTTCATGCTTCCGTCTTAAGCCTCTGGAGCGGCTGGCGGGAGCCCCTCCCGCGCCGGCCCCGGAAAGGATAGCAAGAACCGCCAATGTCGCTGTCCCTTGCCCACATCCCATTCCTCAAGGGTTGCGCGCCCGAAGCGCTGGCGGAGGCCGAAGCGGCGGCGGAGTGGTTTTCGCTGCCGGGAGGCTGGGCGTTGTTCCAGGCCGGCGAGGACGCCGAGGGACTCTATTTCCTGCTCTCTGGCGCGATGGGCGCGTTCCGCGCCGACGATGGCGGCGCGCTCAACCTGCTTGGCTATATCCGTCCGGGCGAACCGATCGGTGAAATGTCGATGGTCGCGGGCGATCCGCACTCGGCGGCCGTCTACGCGATCCGCGACAGCGAATTGGTGCGCCTGCCGCGCGCCGCGTTCGAAGGGCTGGTGCGCGCCCATCCCAGCATCATGCAGGCGCTGGCGCGCACCATCCTCGCGCGTTCGCGCAGCGACCGCCGGCGCACGCCGCGCAACGAGCCAAAAGTGTTCGCCCTGATTTCCGCTTCGCCGACGATCGACCTGAAACTGCGCGCGCGCACGCTGCAGGCCGCGCTGTCGCGGCTGGGCAAGAACGCCTGCGTCGTCGGCGCCGAAGGCGAAGACATGCTCTCGGCATGGTTCGACGCGCTGGAGCAGGATCACGACGCCGTTCTGCTCGTCAGTCCGATCGGCGACACGCATTGGTTCCGCGCCTGTCTGCGCCAGGCCGATCGGATATGGGTGTTCGGCCGCTCTGACGCGCACCCGTCGAACCCGCTTCTGCCGGAAGAAAACTCGCCGGCGCGCCAGTTCCAGCTGGTCGATGTCGTTTTGCTGCATCATGGCGGAGAACGAAGCGCGGCAAGCGCCGATGAATGGCGTATCGCCGCCGGGGCGCAGCGTCTGTTTCACTGGAACGGGATGGACGATGCCGATTGCGCGCGGCTGGCGCGCATCATCGCCGGCCAGTCGATTGGCCTCGTGTTATCCGGCGGCGGCGCGCGCGCCTACGCTCATCTTGGCGTTGTGCGCGCCTTGCGCGAGGCGGGCGTGGCGCTGGATATGTTAGGCGGCACATCCATGGGCGCCATAGTAGCGGCCTGCGTGGCGATGGGTTGGGAAGACGACGAGATCGAAACGCGTATCCGCAAAGCGTTTGTGGAGACCAATCCGCTTGGCGATTACGTCCTGCCAGTGGTGTCGCTCTCCGCCGGAAAACGCGTGGCCGACCGGCTTGAAGAGCATTTCGGCAACGCGCTGATCGAGGATTTGCGCACGCCGTTCTTTGCGGTTTCCACCAATCTCATGTCCGGCAAGTCGCATGTGCATCGTAGCGGACGGCTGCGCGATGCATTGCGCGCGACCATCGCCTTGCCCGGCATCCTGCCGCCGATCGTTACCGGCCCCGATAGCCTGCTGGTCGATGGCGCGGTGTTGAATAACTTCCCGGTTGATGTGATGCGCGAGGCCCATCGCGGCTCGATCATCGGCGTGGACGTGTCGCAGCGTTCGGGCCTCGACATTAACGATTACATCAATCCCCCGAAATTTCTCAGCTGGGTGGCGCTGCGCGGCCTGCAAGCAGCGCCGCCTATCGCCTCGCTCTTGATCCGCGCCGCCACGATTACCGTGGACCCATGGCGCGGGCGGGAAGCCACAGACCTGCTGATCACGCCCGAAATGCCCGACATCGACCTGCGCGATTGGAAAAAATACGATGACGCGATCGCCGCGGGTTACGAGGCCACGGTCGCCGCACTGCAAGCACAACCCGCCTTCGGCAAACCCGCGTCCGCGCCGGCCGGCGCCGATTTCTTTTCGCTTGAACCGATATGATGGTAAGGCCTGACTAATGACCGGAAAAATTGCGTTACTCGGCCTCGCGCTTCTGGCGCTGGCGGCATGCGGCGCCCCGCAGCTGGCCGCCGAGGCGCCAGCCGCCGCCGCGCCCGTGATCGGCTGCGACCACAGCACCACGCAGGTGATCCCGTTCACCGCGCCCGATGCACAGGATATGATCGAAACGCGCTCCTTCGGGCCCGACTGCAACAACGTTGTGGTAATGATGATCGTGCGCCGCGCCGACGGCGCGCCGCTCTACGCTTGGTCTACCGCGAAGCCCTGGCCGTCAGATCGCGCCGGCGGCCCGGTCAACGCCGAAAGCATGCAGAACTTCCTGCGGCAATGGGGCATGGTTAGCGTCGACACCACGATGGCCCTGCCCGACTGGCCTCAGCGCCAGCAGGCGTTCACCGATCAGCTCGGCGCCTTCATGAGCACGCCATTCGCCCGCGAGGAATATCTTGAAATCCGCCGCAAAGCCCTGCCGCGGCTGTGCTTCGCCACCGGCATCGAAACCGGCGCTTGCCTCTACTACGATGCGCAGACCAACCTTGCGGCCAGGGTGCTTGATACCGGGTCCTAACCAACGCCCGCCAAATAAAATGCGCGCCGCCCTTTTTCCGCCGCGCGACTCTCCTAAATTGGTGGCGTCATCCACTTAACGAAAGGAGGTGAGCCAGTGTCTCATTGTCTTCTACCGCAGGCGAAGCAATCGGCATGGTCCCTCATTCGCGAGGCCAGCGCGTAAGCGCGATCTGCCGAAGGATCGTTTGACGGTCCGACAATGGAAAGGCCGCTCCGGCGACGGGGCGGCCTTTCGTTTGCGCCTAATAAAAAGGCATGCGTGACAAAAACTTAGGCGCGAAAATCTTCATTCCGGTTTCGATATATTAGGTTTTGCGGCTTAGGCTGATTGGTGATGTCGGCCACCGAAACCATAGCGCGTCTGCATAGAAGCTGGGCGGCGGCGAAGGCTGCGTTCGCCACCGAGATCGCGCACGCGCCAGCCGATGGCGCGATTGATTGGCTGCGCGCCGCGGTAAACGCCCTGCCCGAAGGCATCGTGTTTCTCGATCCCGAGGGCCGCTACATCCTCTGGAACGAGCGCTATGCCGAAATCTACGCCAAGAGCGCCGATCTGTTTAAGCCGGGCGCGCGCCTGGCCGACACGCTGCGCATCGGGGTTGAGCGCGGCGACTATCCTGAATCGGCCGGCCGCGAGGAGGAATGGATCGCCGAACGTCTGGCGAAACTGGCAAACCCGCAGGCGCCGCACGAACAGCGCCTCTCCGACGGCCGCTGGATCCTGATCGAAGAACGCAAGATGGCCGACGGCTGCACGATCGGCCTGCGTGTCGACGTGACCGAAATCAAGCGCAAGGAAGAAGGCTTCCGCCTGCTGTTTGACGCCAATCCGGTGCCGATGTTTCTCTACGACGCGCACACCCACCGGATCCTCGATGTAAATGATGCCGCCTGCGCGCATTACCTCTACACGCGGGACGTGCTGAAGAACCGCAATATCGGCATCATCTACAATGAAGACTTCGATAAATGGCGCCCGAGCGGCCCTGCCCGCCACGTCAAAGGCGATGGCGCGCTGATCGAAGCCGCCACGTTTTCGCAGGAACTTAACCATAACGGCGTCGAAGCGATCCTGCTCGCCGCCGTCGATGTAACGGAGCGGCGCCGCGCCGAAGCGCGCCTCGCGCACATGGCGCGCCACGACGCGCTGACCAACCTGCCCAACCGCGTCTATTTCCGCGAAGCGGTGGAAGAGCAACTCTCGTATCTCAGCCCGGCGGGCAATGGCTTCGCGCTGTTCCTGTTTGACCTCGATCACTTCAAGGCCGTCAATGACACGCTCGGCCATTCGGTCGGCGATATTCTGCTGCAGGCCGTCGCGTCCCGCGTGCGCGGGCATCTCAAGCACGGCGATATTCTCGCCCGGCTTGGCGGCGATGAATTCGCACTGATCCATACCGGCGGCGATCCGATGGCGATCGCCGATCTGGTCGATTGCATCATCACGGACGTCAGCCAGCCCTACGATATTGACGGCCACCAGGTGCAGATCGGCGTTTCAGTCGGCATCGCGATCGCCCCGCGCGACGGGGACAATCCCGATCGCCTGCTGAAGGCGGCCGACCTCGCGCTTTATGCAGCGAAGGCGCAAGGCCGCGGCCAGTTCCTGTTTTTCGATGCGGCGATGGACGAAGCGCTGCAATCGCGCCGCCAGCTCGAAATCGATTTGCGCGCCGCGCTGGAAAACGGCGAACTGTGCGTGTTCTACCAGCCGCTCATGGATCTGCGCAGCAAGCAGCCTTCGGGCTTCGAGGCGCTGGTGCGCTGGCGCCATCCCGCACGCGGGCTGATCTCTCCGGCCCATTTCGTGCCGCTCGCAGAAGACACCGGGTTGATCGGCCCGATCGGCGAAATGGTGCTGCGTCAGGCGTGCAAGGACGCCGCGTCCTGGCCGATCAACGCGAAAGTGGCGGTCAACCTTTCGCCGATCCAGTTCCGCGCGTGCGACGTGCTCAGCACGGTGATGAACGCGCTGAAAGATAGCGGCCTCGCGCCGCAACGCCTCGAACTCGAAATCACCGAAGCGCTGCTGCTGGAGCGCGATGATAAAGTGCTGGCCACGCTAAACGGCCTGCGTGCGCTCGGCGTCGGCATTTCGATGGACGATTTCGGCACCGGCTATTCGTCGCTCTCCTATCTGCGCGCCTTCCCGTTCACGAAAATCAAGATCGACCAGAGCTTCGTGCGCGATCTGCGCGCCAGCGCCGACAGCAAGGCGATCATCCGCGCGATTTTGAGCCTCGGCGAAAACCTCGGCATGAGCGTGCTCGCCGAAGGCATCGAAACCCAGGAAGACCTCGACTTTTTGATCGCCGAAGGCTGCATCGAAGGCCAAGGCTATCTGTTCAGCCCGCCAAGGCCGATGGAAGAATTGTTTCCCAACGCAGAAGCCGCCGGAGCGCAAGTGGAAGATTTCATCGCGCGGTTCGGCGTGAAGCAGGAAAAGCTGCGCGACGTGGGGTGATCGGGGCTCTGACCCCGCCAAAACGGTCATTGAGCGCTGCGGCGCGACCGGGCAAAACTCGCCGACGGAGGAGGACGCTGAACAAGCACAAGTCTGACGTCTTCTCGGCCGCAAAGCGCGGAAACAAATAGTTTTCCGCATGGCATACTCTTATTGACTACGGCAAGCTGATCTGATTAGTTCGCCATATGGCAAACCGTGAGCATCGCTTGAATCTTGCGTTCGCAGCGTTGGCCGATCCGACCCGGCGCGCGATCGTCGCTCGATTGTGTAGCGGCGACGCTACGGTCGGCGAACTCGCCGAGCCTTTTGAGATCGGGCTGCCGACGCTGCTGAAGCACATCCGCGTGCTTGAACACGGCGGCCTCGTCTCGTCGGAAAAATCAGGGCGCGTACGAACATGCTCCCTCACACCTGAAGCGCTTCAAAGCACAGAGGGCTGGCTTCGCGCGCACATCGCGACCTGGGAAAGCCGGCTCGACCGCCTGGAAGCTCACCTGGCCCGCAAAAGAAAGAGATTACGAAATGACTGACAGCACAGAATCCGCCTGGGCCGCCTGGCCGCTTGACCGCGAAATCGTCATTGCACGCGTCATTGACGCGTCCCGTGAAATGGTCTTCGACGCGTGGGCCGACCCAAAGCAGATCACGGAATGGTTCGGTCCAAAGGGCCTAACGATCGAGACGCACGAGATTGACGTCCGCGAGGGCGGCATGTGGCGGTTTGACATGGTTGGGCCGGATGTTCGCTACGACAATCGCATGACTTTTCTCCGCATCGAACGGCCGTATCTGATCGAGGTCGATCATGGTTCCGACAAGGATGATGACCCGGGGAAGTTTCGAACGCTAATCACGTTTGACGAGCAAACGGACGGAAAGACGGTTCTCACCTTGCGTCAGATGCATCCAACGCGCGCGCAGCGCGAGGCAGGCATTGGCTTCGGTGCAGTCGAATTCGGCTACCAGACGCTCGACAAGCTCGCCGACCACATGGCCGCGCGCACTGCGCGAGAGGCCGGATAGGGCCGAGGCTGTGTGGAAACGCTCTGGTTCGTCGGGCACGGTCGTCGGGGCGAGCCTGAAGATCAGGCGGCCATCGCCCGGATCAGCGGCTTGACGCCAAATAGTGCGATCATCCGCTTCAGATTGTATGCCA
>JANNOO010000057.1:0-85756 GCA_031399165.1 Alphaproteobacteria bacterium
CGGCGACAAAGTCCTCAAGGTGAGATGGAAACAAGCCGCCCTGATCCCGCCCCACGCCCTCCACGAACCGCTTCATCACAAGCCCCCGCGCACTTGGTTGAGAGCTTGCACTGCTTCGCCGTTTTCACACAGCCTCGGCCAATCCCTGCCGTCCTTCCAGAATGTGACGATCGGCTGAATGGGCATCTGCCGCCCAGCCGCTCACTCCCCCATCATCTCCCGCCCAATCAGCCAGCGCCTGATCTCACTCGTCCCCGCGCCGATCTCGTATAGCTTCGCGTCGCGCAACAACCGCCCGGTCGGCGAGTCATTGACATAACCCGCCCCGCCCAGCGCCTGCACCGCTTCCAGCGCCACGCGCGTTGCGCATTCAGCGGCGTATAAAATCGCGCCCGCAGCATCCTTGCGCGCGGCCTTGCCCGCATCGCACGCTTTGGCCACCGCGTAGACATACGCGCGCGACGAGGAGAGCGCGACGTACATGTCCGCCAGCTTGCCCTGCATCAGCTGGAACTCGCCGATCGGTTTGCCGAATTGCGTGCGCTGCTGCACGTAAGGCGTCACCACATCCAGCGCCGCCGCCATGATCCCGAGCGGCCCGGCCGCGAGCACTGCGCGCTCGTAATCAAGCCCGCTCATCAGCACGCCGACGCCGCCGCCGACCGGCCCCATGACGTTTTCGGCGGGCACCTCGCAATCTTCAAATACAAGCTCGCCCGTATCCGAACCGCGCATGCCGAGCTTATCGAGTTTCGGCGAGACCGAAAAACCCTTCATCCCCTTCTCGATCAGGAACGCGGTGATGCCCTTCGGCCCCGCCGCCGGATCGGACTTGGCGTACACCACCAGCACGTCCGCGTGCGGCGCGTTGGTGATCCAGTATTTCGTACCGTTGAGGACGTAGCGATCGCCTTTTTTGTCGGCGCGCAATTTCATCGACACGACATCGCTGCCGGCGCCCGCCTCGCTCATCGCCAGCGCGCCGACATGATCGCCGGAAATCAGCCGCTCCAGAAAATGCTTCTTCTGATCGTCATTGCCCCAGCGCCGGATCTGGTTGACGCAGAGATTGGAATGCGCCCCGTAGGACAATCCCACCGAAGCACTGGCGCGGCTGATCTCTTCCATCGCCACCACATGCTCGACATAGCCAAGCCCGGCCCCGCCCCATTCCTCCTCGACCGTGATGCCATGCAGGCCAAGCGCGCCGAGCTTGGGCCACAGATCGCGCGGAAATGTATTTGTCCTGTCGATCTCATCGGCGCGCGGCGCGATCTCCGCGGCGGCAAACCGCGCCGTCAGTTCACGGATCGCCTCGGCATTCTCGCCCAGATCAAAATCGAGCATCGGAAAGTTGCGCGCCATCGGCGGAGGTTATCTTACTTGGCGCTGCGCCTCACGGCATAAAATTCTCGGCCCGGCGGAGGCCGGGGCCCATAAGCCCAAACGTTGCAGGATAATTCCCGGCGGCTGGGATTATGGACCCCGGACAAACGCTGCGCGTTTTCCGGGGCCGAGAAACCCGAGCTAGACCGCCTCGACCGTCTTCTTCAGCAGATAATACACGCTCATCGCCACGCCGACGGCGCCGGGGGCGGCGAATACGAGGTAGGCGACGCCGTTATCGTCATCGGCGCCGGTGACGCCCATGGCGATCAGCAGCAGGCCCAATACGCCAAGCGCGGCAAGCCCCAGCACGTCGCTCTTCTGCGGCTGAGGCGGCGGCAGCGGCGTGGGAGCCCCCGGCTCAGCCGGCGCCTCGCGCGTCGGCCGCAGCAGAACGGAGGCGGCGGGGGCGATAGTCTCGTCGGCCAGCAGCATGGCTTTTTCTGCCTCGCGGCGGCGCACCAGAACGGCGGCAAGCGAGCCGGAAGCACCGCTGACGCGCCACGTCTCCAGCGCCGCGGCTGCCTCGCCGATCCGCCCCTCGCTAACCAAAGCGAGCACGTCGCTGCGCTCCAGCGCCTCGACGCCGATCGAAAAACCGAACGAGGCGAGTGCGTCGAACTGGTTCTGCGTGAGCCCGTTCGGCACAGCCCCGCGCAATACCTGGCACACTTCTTCCAAATCTTCCTTGAGGAGAAATTCGGCTTCGGTTTCCCCAATAAGTTGTGCGGGCGCGGCATTGCTGACGTGGCCGTGGCCTAGAAGCCAACGGCCATCGCCCAAAGCCAGCGGCTCGGCGCGAAATCCCTCAAAACGCTTAACCAGCGCGAGGCATGCGGAAGATGGTGTTGCCGCGTTCATCGTTTCGAAATCTGCGCACAGGGAGCGTGCGCACCTCGAACGACGCAAATTTTGCGCCGGAGTCAATCGGCGAATGTCATTGAAGGATCAGTGCGGTGGCGATGCCAAGGAACGCCAAAAATCCGAGCGAGTCCGTCAACCATGTCACGAACACCGACGACGACACCGCCGGGTCGGCGCCGAAGCGCTTCAGGCCGAGCGGCACGAGGCTGCCCGCGAACGCCGCGACGGTCAGGTTGACAACGACCGCCAGCCCGCCGGCCAGAGCGATGCGGAAATCCTGGAACCACGCGCCCGCCGCCAGCATCAGCAACGAGGCAACCACCAGCCCGTTGAGCGCGCCGGTCATTACTTCGCGGCCAACGAAGCGCGCCGCATTCATCGGCGTAAGATCACGCGCAGCGATCGCGCGCACGGCCACCGCCAATGTCTGCGTGCCGGCATTGCCGCCGAGAGAAGCCACGATCGGCATCAAGATCGCCAACTGCACCATTTTTTCGATCGAGCCCTGGAACAGCGAGATCACCGCCGACGCCGTAAACGCGGTAAACAGATTGAGGCACAGCCACGGCGTGCGCGCGCGCATGCGGTCGAACACGCTGTCGGCTTCGCCGGCCTCACTCACGCCGGATAGTTTCAGAAGGTCTTCATCGCCTTCTTCGCGGATGACGTGCACGATATCGTCCACCGTCACCATGCCAGTGAGCCTTCCTGCTTCATCAACCACCGGCGCCGAAGCCAGGTGGTAGCGCTGGAACGCGAACGCCACCTCTTCCTGGTCCATCTCCGGCCGCACCAGCAATTGCGGCGCGGTCATTACCTCGCGCAGGGCTGTGGCGCGCTCGGCGCGCAGGATGGTCGATAGCGTGACCGCACCAACCGGCTTGAACGCAGGATCGACGACGTAGATTTCGAAAAAACTGTCCGGCAGGTCTTCGGTCGAGGCGCGCAGATGGTCGATGGTTTCGCCGACGCTCCAGAATTCCGGCGCCGCCACGAATTCGCGCTGCATCAGGCGACCGGCGGTTTCCTCCTCGAAGGACAGGCCGGTTTCGATGGCGAGGCGGGAATCTTCAGGCGTCGCGTCCAGCACTTCGCGCAGGCGCTTGGTGTCGACGTCGGCGGCCACCGCCGCGGCGTCGTCGGTGTCCATCTCGCCCAGCGCGTGGCCGATATAATCCGACGGCAGCAGCGCCAGCACTTCGGCGCGCTTGTCTTCCGGCAATTCGAGCAGCACCGAGCCTGGCAGCGACCGGCCCACCAGATGGATCAGTAGCGCCAGCGTGTGGGCTGGCAGGTTCTTTAGAACGTCCGCCAGATCAGTCGGATGCAGATCGCGCAGCAGACTGCGCAGCATCGGCCAATCGCGGTCGGCGGCGGCCGCTATGACCATGGTCATGAAGTGATTATCGACGACCGGCGCTGCCTCTCCGCTGGCCGCCATCGCCTCTTGCATATCCTGAGGTGGGGCCATGGGCGCGCTCCGCGCGGAAGGAGTTTCTGGAATGGGTTCGCTGCCCCGCCCAAGAAACCCGCCCGGCGCTTTCGTCAACCCCCCGCTCATGAATTCCGCGAGAGGGAGGCAGAGCGCCGCAGCGCATCATTCAGGAAAGAGGATCGCGGCGTAGTCCATGGCGCCGTGCAGAATATGAAGGATAATCACCTTATCGGGTTCTTCGCGGTAGAAGATCAGATAGGAGCCATGGATCCGCCTGCGTACGCGACGGGCTTCATAGCGCGGCACGAGCGGGTAGCCTCGCGGCGCATGCGCGAGATCAAAGCATTTCACACGCAATTCTTCGACGAAACTGAAGGCGCGTTTGGGGTTGTCGCGGGCGATGTAGTCGCCGATGTCCTCGATATCACGTTCGGCCTCGAACGTGAGTTCGACGATCATTCGCCTTGGCCGCCCATGTCGCGATATTTGGTGCTGAGGCGGGCGAATACTTCATCCGCCGGCCGCGTCCGCCCCGCATCAGCGTCCGCTAGACCGCGCCCAATCGAAGCGTCAAGCGCCGCAAGACGCGCTTCGCGATCATGAATTAGGCGGACCCCCTCGCGCAGCACTTCGCTCTTCGAATTGTAACGCCCCGTCTCGACCAATTTCGCAACGAAGGCTTCAAGCTGGTCTCCCAGGTCTGCGCTGATCATGGAAAACTCCCTTCCGTACAGCCGCAGCATGCAGTTTTATCAACTATTATCAATCCAATAAGCTGGCCGCCCAAGAAACGCGCCCGGCGCTTTCGTCAACCCCGGCTCATGAATTCCGCGAGGAGGGAGGGTGCGCATCGCCACTAGGGTTCTGGCTGGGCTGCTAACCTAAGCGCGTAGAGCGCCCGAAACCTGGTGCGATCGAGAGGACTCGAACCTCCACGGTGTTACCCGCTGCCACCTCAAGGCAGTGCGTCTACCAATTCCGCCACGATCGCGAGGTGCGCGGGGGTAACAGAAAGCCCCGGGCGCCTCAAGGGCCGCGGGGACGCCCCTTACGCCGCCGCGAAGAATTCGTGAACGTCGGCGGATTCCGTGACGGTTACGGCCAGCCGCTCGCCCTGAAGGTTGATCTCGCCGCGGGCGATCGGGTGGTTGTTGGCCAGGATCCAGACCGGGTCATTCTCGCGCGCGTCCAGCGCGATCACCGCGCCGCGGCCCATGCGCAGCAACTGGTGCATCGGCAGCACGGAGCGTCCGATCACCACCGAAATCTCCACCGCGACCGCGTGGACCTGACTTTTGGACATTCCGGACCTGACCCATCTACACTGACCAGCAAGTACGCCCTGAAACGGTTTAACGAACGTGAATCCCCCCATCAGCTGGGCAGTCTCCCCCGGCCGCACGCCCTACGAAGCGGCCGTGCGCTTCATGGAAGAGCGCGCCGCGGCGATCGCCGCCGGTAAGGCCGGGGAGCTCGTCTGGCTGGTGGAGCACGATCCGATCTACACCGCTGGCATCAGCGCCCGGCCGGAAGACCTGCTGGCGCCCAATCGCTTCCCGGTGGTCAAGACCGGACGCGGCGGCCAGTTCACCTATCACGGCCCCGGCCAGCGCGTGGCGTATGTGATGCTCGACCTGCGCCAGCGCGGGCGCGACGTATCTTGCTACGTCCGCGACCTGGAACAATGGATCATCGCGGCCCTCGCCCGGTTCAACGTGAAGGGCGAAATCCGCCCTGGCCGCGTCGGCGTCTGGGTGGAGCGCAAAGGCCCCGGCTTCCGGCGTGAGGACAAGATCGCCGCTATTGGCGTCAAAATCCGCCGTTGGGTGAGCTATCACGGCATCGCGCTGAACGTGGAGCCAGACCTTACGCACTTCTCAGGCGTGGTGCCGTGCGGAATATCGGACGCCGGCGTCACAAGCCTCGTTGATCTCGGTCTGCCCGTCACGATGGACGAGGCTGACCACGCGCTCAAACAGGCCTTTGAAGCCGTTTTCGGCGCCACGGCGCCCGCACCCGCCCCAGCGCTAGAATCGCTGACGCTTTTGCAAAAGTCCTAGATTGGACGGTTTTAAGTGGCGGCGGCGCGCTGAGCTGAACGCCAGGGGCGACCGCGCGCGCCGCTCCGGAACCGCAGCCCTCTCTGGTCGTTGATTGCCTTGAGGTAATTTCCATAGGGAGGCGCTGATGAACTCGATCATTTATCTGGTTGGGCTGGTTGTTGTTGTGCTGGCCATTCTTTCGTTTGTCGGGATGCGCTGATGCCGTCGCGAATTGACTGGGCCGCGATCATCGCCGGTACGGTGTTGACGACGGCCTCAGCCCTGATCCTGCTGGCCTTTGGCGGCGCGATCGGGCTTTCAGCAACATCGCCTTATGAAGGCAGCGGGCTATCGCCCGAGCTATTCGCCATCGCCGCCGGGCTCTGGATGCTCTGGGTTCAACTGCTCAGCTTTTCGATCGGCGGCTACGTGTCAACGCGTCTGCGTGCGCGCCACCCCGACGAAAGCGAACACGAAACCGATGTGCGCGACGGCATGCACGGCCTCCTGGTCTGGAGCGCGGGCGTTGTTGTCGCCGCCATGATTGCGTTTGTCGGCATTGGCGGCGGCGCAACAGCGGTTCGCACTGCGGATAGTCCTCAGGACATTGTCGCCAGCGCCGGTGCTGTCGCCGCTGAACGGATCGACGAGGCCACGGCGGCCGAAGCGCGGGAAAATCCCGACGCTGCGGGCGCCAGCCAAGCCGAACGCGAAGCGGAAATCACCCGCAAGCTGACGATTATCGGCGCCTTCATTACCGCAGCATCGCTATTGGCCGGCGCCGTCGCCGCGTTCTGGGCGGCAGGCGAAGGCGGCAACCATCGAGACAAAAACATTCAGGTCAGATTCTTCGTCCTGCGTCCGCCTGGCGCGACGAGGACCGTAAAAACGTAAGCGAAAAAGATCGGCCCTGCGAAAGCGGGGCCGATCAGCGCTTGGGGACTCGCGCCGGTTCGGCGCCGTAGCGGTTTTCGCCCGATTGGCCCTTTGGAAAGCAAAGCGCCAACACCAGCCCCGCCAGCGCCAGCATCGCAAACCACGCGATCTCCGCCAGCGGCCTGCCGCCGGCGCCTGCCAAAGTCATTGCGATCGGCGCCAGCACCAGCACGAACAGCGCCAGTGAAATATGCGCCCGCCAGCCGATGTCATGCGCCCGCCGCGCAATCGAACGCGACGCCGGAAACGCAAACGCGATCGAGATCAGCAGCAGCAGCGCGGCGGGCGTCGCCGCATCACCCGATGCGCCCGCGAAATGCGCCGCCGACAACAGCGCGCCAATCCAGAACCCGTAGATCGCCATCGATTCGATGATGAACTCCCGCCGGTTCACACGCCCGTCCCAGAACGGTGTTTTGAAATTGCTGCTCATGGCCTGCGTCTAGGCGCAAAAGCGCTTCACGCCAACTCCACTAGCACCTCATCGGCCGCCACGCTGGCGCCCGTAGCGACGGGCACAGCTTTCACCACGCCATCACGCTCCGCGCGGATGATATTCTGCATCTTCATCGCTTCGACTACGGCCACGCCCTCGCCCGCCTTTACCTCCTGGCCGACAGCGACATCCATCGAAACCACCAGCCCCGGCATCGGCGACACGATCAGCCGCGACGTATCGGCTTTTTCCTTTTCCGGTATCAGCGCGTGCAATTGCGCCGCGCGCGGGCTGCAAACGATAGCGCTGACGCGCACGCCGCGCACACGCAGCAGGAAGCCTTCGGTCAAATCCTTGATCTTGATCGCCACCGGCTTGCCCGCCAGCACGCCCTCCAGCACCGGCATGCCCGGACGCCAATCCGTCTTCAGCGCGAGCGGTTTTTTCTTGCCGCCCAGCGTGATGTCCGCCCCGTCCGCCAGCAGGGTGACATGCACCGGGATCTGTTCGCGCCCAAGGATCACAACCCAATCAACGCGCGCCGCATGCGCGTCGCCATTGACTTGCCCCGATATCTGCCGCGCGCGCTGGGCGCGCACCACATGCGCGAAAGCCGCCGCCGCCGACAGCGCGTCTTTCTGCTCGGCCGTCGGCGCCATGCCAGAAAAGCCTTCGGGGAATTCTTCCTTGATATACGCGGTAGTGAAATCGCCGGAGCGGAAGCGCTTTTCATCCATCACCGCGCCGAGGAACGGGATGTTGTCCTGGATGCCTTCGATCAGGAACGAATCCAGCGCCCGCGCCTGCGCGTCAATCGCCGCCAGCCGCGTCGGCGCATGTGTGACCAATTTGGCGATCATCGGATCGTAATAGATCGAAATCTCGTCGCCCTCGCGCACGCCGGCGTCGTTGCGCACCAGCACGTCGCCGAACTGGCCTTCCACTGGCGGGCGATAGCGTCTCAGCCGCCCGATCGACGGCAGGAAATTGCGATATGGATCTTCGGCGTAAATCCGGCTCTCGATCGCCCAGCCCTTGATCTTCAGATCCTTCTGCGTAAATGGCAGCTTTTCGCCTGCCGCAGAGCGCAGCATCAGCTCCACCAGATCGAGCCCGGTGATGCTCTCCGTCACCGGATGCTCCACTTGCAGGCGCGTATTCATTTCGAGGAAATAGAAGCTCTTGTCCTTGCCGGAGGCGACGAATTCCACCGTACCCGCGCTGTCATAATTCACCGCCATCGCCAGCGCGACGGCCTGCGCGCCCATCGCCGCGCGCGTCTTTTCATCGAGCAGCGGGGACGGCGCCTCCTCGATGACTTTCTGATTGCGCCGCTGGATCGAGCATTCGCGTTCGAACAGGTGAACCACATTGCCGTGCTTGTCGCCGAACACCTGAATTTCGATGTGGCGCGGGCCGAGAACGAATTTCTCGATGAACACGCGCTCATCGCCGAACGCGCCTTTGGCCTCGGCCACCACCGCCGGAAAGCCTTCCTCGACTTCTTTGCGATTGGCCGCAACGCGGATGCCCTTGCCCCCGCCGCCCGCGCTGGCCTTGATCATCACCGGATAGCCGATCTCCTCGGCGATCTGGATCGCGTGCTTTACGCCTTCGATCTCGCCGATAAAGCCCGGCACGCACGAAACGCCCGCTTCCGCCGCCGCGCGCTTGGACTCGATCTTGTCGCCCATCGCGCGGATCGCGTGCGGGTTGGGGCCGATAAACGTGATCTTCTCTTTCGCAAGCAATTCGGCGAACTCGGCCTTCTCGCTTAGAAAGCCAAAGCCCGGATGCACCGCTTCGGCGCCGGTCTTGCGCACCGCATCGACGATCTTTTCCATCACCAGATAGGATTGCGCCGCTGGCGGCGGGCCGATGGCCACCGCCTCGTCGGCCATCTCCACCGCCATGGAATCGCGATCAGCCTCAGAATAGACGATCGCCGTTTTGATCCCCATGCGCCGCGCGGTCTTGATGATCCGCACCGCCACTTCGCCGCGATTGGCGATCAGTATTTTTCCGAACATGCGCCTTCCCAAGCCGGCCGGAACGCTAGACGGCAACCCTGCCGCTGGCAACGCGCGCGGCCAAGCCTGCGTGAAAAGCTCAATAATCGAACAGCTTACGGTCTCGTTCGACGCGGCTTTTGGCTTGCGCGACGATCTGCTCGATCAGCCCGTCGCGATCGGCGCCTTCGGCGGCGCCCGCGGGATCGAGATTATGCTCCGCCACCACGGCGGCCAGCGCCTCGCGTGAATAGTCTCCGCCATCCAGCGCGGCGCGCAACCCATCCTCGCCATCACGGGTAAACACCGCCACGGGATTAAGCGCCGGGGCTTCGGGCGGGGCAGGATGCGGCAGCGGCGCCGGTGCTGCCTCCCGCTCTTCAAGCGGCAAGGGCTCGGACAACGCCTCCTCAACCGGCCCTGGCTCCGCAACCGGCGGCGTCTTCGGACTAAGTTTGGCCCGGGCAGACTGCTTCAACGCCTTTGAAGGGCGATAGACCGAAAGCGCCTCTTCCAGCTTCAACGCAAACGCCGGATTGCTCGCCGCCTCCTCGCGGATGACCTTGAACAGCTCGCCCAGCGCCCGGTTGAGGCTCATGCCGCGCGCCCCAATTCCAGCTTGTCGAGGAATTCTTCGCCGAGCGCCTTCATCAGATTGGCCGCGCCGCCATATTTCTGTTCGAACGTACGGGGCGTTTCGGACCATTCCGCCGCACGCGCAATATCGACATGCTGCGGAATGCGCAGGTTGAACATCGCGCTGCCGAGGTTTTGTTGCAGCGTGTCAGCTTCCGAGCGATGCAGTGACATGCTCTCGTCATACTTCGTCGCCAGCACGAACAGGTCGGACGCCGCGCCGCGCCGCTGATTGATCAACGTCAGCGCCCGGCGGCGAAATGCAATCAAGCCCAGCCGCGAAACGTAATCCGGGATCGTCGGCACAAGGATCGCGTCGGCCGCGATAAGCGCCGCCTCAGCAAACAGGGAGATGCCCGGCGGACAATCGATCAGGATATAATCATAATCGTTCCAGACCGTCTTCAGGCCCTGGGCCAGGCGCTCCAACACCCAGCGCTGGATACCTTCGATCTTGTAGCCGCGCTTGACGAAGGCTTCGATCAGATCGCGCTCAATCGTGCGCAGCTCCGGCGCCGCCGCCAAGAGCGATACATCGGGCCTGCCCTTCAGATCGGACACCTTGTGCTCGATCAGGGTTTTGAACGGACGCGGATCGCTCTGATAGGCGTAGGATTCAAAATAGAGATCGAGCGTGCGCTCTTCCTCGCGCAGCTTGTTCCACCGCTCCGGCCCCGCGGCCATGATTGAGGCGTTGGTCTGCGGATCGAGATCGATCAGCAGAACGCGGCGCCGATGGTGATACGCCAGCGTCTCAGCCAGCGCGACCGACGTGGTCGATTTGCCCACGCCGCCCTTCATGTTGATGATTGAAACCAGCCGCCCCGGCATGGATGTCCCTTCGCTTTCTTGCGAATCGCCTGTCTGCCGTAGAAATTACCCCGGCCCATGATCCGAAGAAACGGCGAAATTACGCCGCCCAGCGCGCCAGGACTGACGGCAGGGCCACGCCGGGTAAAGCCTTTGCTTCGATGGTCTGGCCAAACGGGGTGATCTTGCGCACGCGATAGCCTTCCTCAAGGGGATCGGTGCATTGGTGGATCACCCGCCCACCCACGTCGACCACCCAATATTCCGGCACATCCGCGCGGGCATAGCTAAGCAGCTTTGCGCCGAGATCATCACCCAATGTCGTATCCGCCACCTCTACGATCAGCACGACCGTTCGCCCCGGAATAAATCCCTCTACCGGCTCTGGACGCCAGAGAAAGACGTCCGGCGAAGGGATAAAGCCACCGCCGAACGCCACCGACCCATCGATCGAGACTTCAAAGGGCGGGTCAGCATTTGCGACCGCATTAATGAGCGCCGCACCAATATCCGTCTTGATCCGCAGATGCGGGCCGTGTTGTGCGTTCATCCGATGCAGCGCCCCCCCGCGCAGCTCGACTCGCATATCGTCAAAAGCGCCCGCGCCGACCATTCGCTCGAACTCGGCGTCGGAGAAGCGGCTGATGGTGAGATCGTCGGCCATGGCCCATCTTACCCCGCCGTGTGGGTGACTTCCATCTTGCCGGCCACGGGATCGCGCACTTTTTCCTTCAGAGTGACCAGCTCCTCCGCGATCGTGGGGTGGACCGCGCAGGTTGAATCCCATTGCGCCTTGGTTAGCCCCGCCTTCACCGCCACCGCCGCCAGTTGGATCATCTCGGCCGCATCGGGGCTGGCGATGTGAACGCCAACGACTACGTCGTCGTGCTGGCGGACGATCAGCTTGATAAGCGCGCGCTGCTCATTGCCGGCCAGCACGTGCTTCATCGGCCGGAAGTTGGCTTTGTAGATGTCGATCGCGCCATGGCGCTTGCGCGCCTCGGCTTCATTGCACCCCACCACGCCGACGCTCGGGCGGGTGAACACAGCGGTCGCTACGTCCGTGTGATCGAACCTGGTTTCCTTGCCCATATAGACCGTTTCGGCGAAGGCCTGCCCCTCGCGGATCGCCACTGGCGTCAGATTGATCCGGTCCGTCACGTCGCCCACCGCATAGATGGACGGCGCGCTGGTCCGCGAAAACGCATCGACGATAATCGCGCCGTTTTTTTCCAGCTTCACGCCTGCGCGCTCCAGCCCCAATCCTTCAGTATACGGCTGGCGCCCCACCGCCAGCAAAACCAGATCGGTCTCGATCTCTTCACCGCTGGTCAACAGCACACGATACACCCCGCCCGCCTGTTCAATCGCGGCGATATTTTTTCCGCATTTAACAGCGATGCCGCTGCGTTCCAGTTCTGCATGCACATGCGCGCGAATATCATCGTCAAAACCGCGCAGCACTTGCGCGCCGCGATAAAGCTGCACCGTCTCGACGCCAAGGCCCTGGAAAATCGCCGCGAACTCGCAAGCGATGTATCCACCGCCGAGCACCACCGCGCGGCGCGGCAGCGCCGGCAGCGAAAATGCATCGTCGGAGGTAATCGCGTGACGCTGCCCCGGCGTGTCGAGCGGCCGCGACGGGTGCCCGCCTGTCGCCACCAGAATGCGCTCGGCCGTCACAACCCGCCCGGACGTCACTAGCCGCACGCTGTGCGGACCTTCGATCTCGGCGCGCTCCTCGAAAATCTGCACGCCGGACTTGGTCATGTTCGACGCATAGGCGGCGGAAAGCCGGGTGATGTCGCGCGCAATATTGTCCCGCAGCGTCGCCCAGTCGAACCGCAAATTGTCTGCGCGCCAGCCATAGCCGGCCGCGTCCTTGAAGCCTTGGCCATACTCGCTGGCGTAGACCATGAACTTTTTCGGCACGCAGCCGCGCACCACGCAGGTGCCGCCGATACGGAATTCCTCCGCCACGCCGACCCTGGCGCCCGCCGCGCCAGCCAGCCGGGAGGCTCTTACCCCGCCGGAACCAGCGCCAATCGTAAACAGGTCAAAATCATAAGCCATGCGCTTATCTAGGCATTCCCCAGGCAAAGCGGAACTGGCATGATTTAAGCGCGTTATTCCTCGATCCGGAGGATCTAAGGTGGGTACAATGGCGGGGCCTGACGGCCCCTTGCGCGTGCTGCTTGTCGAAGACGAGCCCTTGGTCGCCATGATGCTTCACGACATGATCGAAGAATTGGGCGGCACGGTAGCGGGCTCATTTCCACGCCTCGCGCCAGCGCTGGATTTCGCCCGCACCCAGGCTAACGCATTCGATGTCGCGATTCTGGATATGAACCTCGGCGGCGAACGCTCAGAGCCACTGGCCGAGCACCTGCACGCCGCGGGCGCGCCGTTCATATTTTCCACCGGGTATGGCGGCGGCGGCGAACGCTGGCCAAACGCGCCCATCCTCGCCAAACCCTACGAAATCTCTCAATTGCAGGACGCGCTGAATGCGGCGCTGGCCCGTTAGCTCCCTGCGGACAGTACGGCCAGTAACCGTTCAAGTGATGCATCAAGCGCGGGAAGATCATCACTGATGGTCAGCATGAGCCGCTCATCCACGACGTCGTCGTAAGTATGCGCGAGCAGATTTCTGAACCCTGCGATCAGCTTTGCGGGTATTCCGTGCGCATCCAGGTGGGACTTGGGGATATCTCTGATTGCCGCATCGAGTGCGATGAATGCCCGCTCGATCGCGTAGCGCGTCTTTACATCTTCCCGAAGATCATCAAGGGTCCGGTCGCTCGCCCACACCCTGATCAGCGCGACATTCCGGCGGGATTCAACCACCGCGAGGGCGATCTTGCCCGCCGGCTCAGAAGGCATTGACGAGTTGGCGCGCGGCCGCGGACAATTTTCCTCCCGGCTTCAGCGCGTCGCTGCGAACCACCAGATCGACGCGACGACCTAAAATCTCCGACAGATCGTGTTGAATGCCACCCAGATCAAAGGCGCTGAACAGCGGCTTGCGCCCGTCCGGTCCCTCATCGAGATCGACCATCACATCGATGTCGCTATCGAGCGCTGCACAATCCTCTGCGACCGACCCAAACAGATAGGCGTGCTTAACACCCAGGGCAGCAAGCCGCTCCCGGTTGTCTCTCAGTTGCGAAATGGCTGTATCGCGCCGCATCACCCAAGCATAGCAAACCGCAGAGACCGCGTCAGCACAAACTAACGCCGCAGCGTCTTTGCGCCCTGCGCATTACTGATAACCGCCGCCGTCGCGATGCCGATGAACAGCCCGTGCTCGACCACGCCGGCGATGCCGGCCAGCGCCTCGGCCAACGCTTCGGGATCGCCGATTTCCTCGCAGCGGCAATCGAGAATGTAATTGCCGCCGTCGGTAATCACCGGCGCGCCGTCTTTTTCGCGTAAGCTCACACTGCGGCCGCGCGTTTCGCCCTTCTCCAAGGCGGCAACGATCTTGCGCGCCGTCAGCCCGCGCCCGAATTTCGTCACCTCGACGGGCAGCGGAAACCGCCCGAGCTTTTGCACCGCTTTGCTATCGTCGGTGATCACGATCATTTTCTTTGACGATGAGGCGATAATCTTTTCGCGCAGCAGCGCCGCGCCGCCGCCCTTGATCAGCCTGAACTGCGGATCGATCTCGTCCGCGCCATCAACCGTTACGTCAATTTCGCTGACATCGTCGGGCGAGACCACGCTCAGCCCGCATCGCTGGGCCAGTTCATGCGTCGCGATCGAGGTCGCTACGCAGGTGATCTGCGGCTTGCCCGCCGCGAGCAATTTCACGAAATGCGCCGCCGTCGATCCCGTCCCAAGGCCTACGACCATGCCGTTTTCGATAAACGCCAGCGCCCCGCGCGCGGCGTTTATTTTCGCCTCGTCGCTCATTTCTTTTCGGCTTTCTTTGCCTGCTTCCTGGCGCGGAAATCATCCGCCCAAGCCGCGATCTCTACCTGCCTGCCGCGCGCCACAGCCAGCGCGCCCGCCGCTACATCCTTGGTGATCACAGACCCCGCCGCCGTGAAGGCGCGATCGCCGACGCTTACCGGCGCCACCAGCGCCGTATCGGTGCCGATGAATACATCCTCTCCGACCTTGGTGCGGAATTTCTCGAAGCCATCGTAATTGCAGGTGATCGTTCCGGCGCCGAGATTGGCGCGCGCGCCTATATCGGCATCGCCGATATAGGACAGATGAGAGGCTTTCGCCCCATCGCCAAACACGGCGTTCTTCACCTCGACGAAATTACCGATCTTCACGTCCGCGCCCAGTTTCGCGCCGGGCCTCAGCCGCGCAAACGGGCCGACATTCGTGTCCGCACCGACATGGGCGCCTTCAAGATGGCTGAACGCATGGATCACCGCGCCGCTTTCCACGGTAACGCCGGGCCCGAAGAACACCTGCGGCTCAACGATCACGTCCTGCGCCAGTTTCGTATCGTGCGAAAAATAGACGCTGTCCGGGTCCATCAGGGTCACGCCCGCTGCAAGCGCCGCCGCGCGCGCACGCGCCTGGAACGCAGCCTCCACCTTTGCCTGCTCGGCGCGCGCGTTCATGCCCATCAATTCGGCTTCCGGCGCCAGCACGACGCGCACGCTTTTGCCCGCCGCGTGCGCGAGGCCAATAATATCGGTGATGTAATACTCACCTTTGGCGTTGTCGTTCTTCACCTGCGCCAGCAGCGAAAACAGCAGGCCTGCCGGCGCGGCCATCACGCCGGAATTGCACAAATTGATCGCCTTCTCCGCCGCGCTGGCTTCCTTTTCCTCGACGATGCGCTCGACATTGCCATCGGCGCCGCGGACGAGACGGCCGTAGCCCGTCGGATTTTCCGCCTCGAACGCCAGCAGCACGATATCCGCGCCCGCGCGCGCCTCGAACATCGAGCGCACGGTTTCGGCCCGGATCAGCGGCGTATCGTTGAGCAGCACGACCACATCGCCCTCGAACCCAGCCAGTGCGCTTTCGGCCATACGCGCCGCGTGGCCCGTCCCCAGCGCCTGATCCTGCAGCGCCAGTTCCACGCCGCCGCGTTTCTCCAGGTGCGCGCCGATTTCCGGGATCGGCGAGATCACAGTCACGATGCGCCCGCAGCCGCTATCAGCGGCCAGATCGGCCATCCAGTCGACCAGCGCCTTGCCGCCAATCTTGTGGAGCACTTTGGGGAGCCGCGATTTCATGCGCTCGCCGCGCCCGGCGGCAAGAATAACGGCCGCGCGCTGCGGGCTCATGTTGTCTCCGATTGCTCGAATCTGCTCCGCGTTCTAGCCGAAGGGATCGGCCGCCAGAAGCGGTCCGCCCCAGTTTCACGCCCGCACGGAAGCAGATGAGCGACGCCCTCACAGATTCAACGCTGGTTTTCGATCTCGACGGCACTTTGGTGGACACCGCGCCCGACCTGCTGCGGGCGTTGAACCATGTTCTGGACCTCGAAGGCCTCACACACCCGCCCGAAGCGGTGGTGCGGCACTATGTCGGCCAGGGCGCGCTCGTGCTGATCGAGCGCGCGGCCAAATATTGCGGCGCAGCCTACACCGACGACCGCCTCGAACAGCTCACCGCCGCGTTCATCGATTTTTATGCCGCCGATATAGCGGCGCTGAGCCAGCCTTTCCCCGGCGCCGTCGAAGCACTCGATGAACTGGCGGCGGCTGGCGCGCGCCTGGCCGTATGCACGAACAAGCGCACCAGCCTTTCCATTCAATTATTGGAGGCGCTCGATCTGGCGCAGCGTTTCTCAGCCATCGTCGGCGCCGATTCCGTCACGGCATGCAAACCCGATCCGCGACATTTTCTTGAAACCGTCTCGCGCGCGGGCGGCGATCCGCGGCGCGCAGTGATGATCGGCGACACGCATGTCGACGCCGCGGCGGCGCGCGGCGCAGGCGCACCCGTTATCATCGTCCGTTTTGGCTACGCCGAAGATCCCGCCGCGATTGAAGGTGATGCGATGATTAGCGGGTATGAGGAGCTCGCCGCGCATGCGCGGCGGCTCCTTTCCCGCTGACCAACGGGCTGATCAAGCAACCTCACGCAAGCGCTGACGGCCCGGAATATCCACGTCGCGCCGCTTCCGCGGCATCCCGTTGACCATATCGCTGCGAACGTCCGTCCGCGCTGAACGCATCGCCGCCATAAAGCCGGCGTCCACCAGCTTGATGTCGACATCAAATCCGCGATCGCGCCAATAATCCTCAATCTTATTCTTCAGGCGGCGTGCGCCATCTGTATTGCAGAAATCTGCATCCATTGCCGAACAACCTCCAATGCGGACGCTTCATGCGTCCGACGGACAAACGCGGAATGCCCCGCGCCGGCTCAGCCCCTGCCCCTGATCCCCGGCCCTCGGGCCACCGCCACGGCTCGCAAACCGCCTGCGCAAATGGACTGCGCATGCGAGAGCCCTGCGGGAGGATCGGCGTAAATCTAACGCGCGACCCGCAGAACACCCTGAAAACAGCCCCGTTTTCATTGAAGCCAGCATCTTCCGGCTCCGTGAGCGCTCTGCACGCGGCAAACCTTAAGCGCGTCAACACCGCGCCGACAACCCCATTTATTGTGAACTCTTCGTTGGAAAAAAGGCGATCATTTGATCGTCACCAGCGCTGCGGACCAACGGCGCGCCCAAGCCGCTTTAAAGCGATGTTAAGAGGCGCGCGCGCAAGTTGCCGGAGCAACGAGCCATTTCTAATGAATAACCTAAAAAATAGCGGAGCCGGCGCCCGCAGGGAGGAATTCGCGGCAGCGATGCGCGAAGGTGAACGCCAACGCCCGGTGCGTCTGGCGCTTTGCGCAGTGCTCGCCACGGTCATGGCGTTTGGCGCCGGCCCGCTTATCGGCGGCTTCTGGCTCATCACTATTGTGATGTTCGAACTCGCGCTGATGACCTGCCTGCGGTCCGGCAAAGTCGATACGCCTTTTCTGCTGCCGCTCACACTGGTCGCCGCTGGCGTGTCTAACATGGTCTGGACGGCTGGCCCGGTGGCGCTGTGGCTGTGCGCGCCGTCGCTGCACCTCGCCGCGGCTTTGTGGCTGGGCGGCCAGATTTGCTACCAGTTGATTTTCTACCGTCAGTCGCTCGCAGTATTTTTCGTCTTCGCGGCGCCAAACGTGCTCGCCTTCCTAACCCTCATCGCCTTGGGCGATCCCGGTGCGCCCGTCAGCGCGCGCGTGCTGACGCTTAGCGTCGCAGTGATGTTCGTTGGGTTGATGGCGGTCGGCGCTTGGCGGCGCCACCAAATCGCGAGCGCTATGAAAGCGGCGCAGGCTGAACTCACCGCCCGCACTGCCGCCGCCGAAGCCACGTCCGGCCGGCTGAAATTCGCGCTGGAAACACTCGGCGCGGCAGTAATCGAGGCTGATCTGCGAGACCGGACAGTTGTCGGCTATGAAAGCCTGCCGCCGATTATCGGCAAGCCCGTCACAGCGGAGGACGTGCTCGACGCAAAGGACGTCAACATCCACCCGGATGACAAGGAAAGGGTGCTCAGCGCCACCCGGAAAGTGACGGCCGAGGGCGGCAAAACCGAGCTGGAACACCGCATCGTCCACCCCACGCTGGGTGAACGCTGGCTGCGCGTGGCGGCCTTCGGCATTCCTCACGTTTACGGCGTTCCCGGCCGCCTGATCATGATGATGACGGACGTAACCAAGCGCCGGCATCTGGAGATCGAACTGGCCGTGGCCATGGAGCGCGCCGAGGCCAGCCTTGCCGGCAAGCGCGCGCTGATTGAGCGTATCGCCAGCGATGTCGGCGTAGAAGCGCAAATCCTGCCCGCCGGTCGGGTTGAACATGCTGCCCACGATGGCGATTTCGGCGGGCTGCAGGGCAGGCTCGGGCGCGTGCTCGCCGAGATCGAAACGCGTGACGCGGTTCTGGCGCAATCGATAGATGCGCTGCGCAAGGCCCGCAAGGATGCGGAGGCGGCCAACGTCGCCAAGTCGCAATTCCTCGCGACGATGAGCCATGAATTGCGCACGCCGCTCAACGCCGTGATTGGATTTTCCGAGATCCTGAAAGAAGACCTCGCCAGGGCCAACATGCCCGACCAGGTAAAAGACATCATCCGCGTGCGCACCGCCGCACACACGCTGCTTTCGCTGATCAACGACGTGCTGGATCTGTCCAAGATCGAGGCTGGCAAGGTCGATCTGACGGTATCGCCGGTCTATATTGGCCTGCTGTTGCAGGAAATCAGCGACATGACCCAGCCGCTCGCTGCGGCCAAGCACAATCGCTTCGCCATTCGCACAAGCGGCGATCTTGGCCATATTCGCAGCGACCACGGCAAGCTGCGCCAGTGTTTGCTCAACCTCGCCTCAAACGCCTGCAAATTCACTGAGAACGGCGAGATAGCCATCGGCGTTAAGCGCGTGGATATCGCGGGCGAACCAGCGATGGAATTCGCCGTGCGCGACAACGGCATCGGCCTTTCCGCCGCGCAGCTCGCCCGCCTGTTTCAGCCGTTCACGCAGGCCGATGGATCAACAACGCGAAGATATGGCGGCACCGGACTGGGCCTGGTGATCACGCGCAGGCTGGCCCAACTTATGGGCGGCGACGTGTCCGTCGTCAGTACGCCGGGCGAGGGCTCGGTGTTCACGCTCACCGTGGCCGCCGCGCTTGATGTCACCAGCGATTGCGAAGGCTTAGGCGCCGATAGCCCGGTATTAGTGATCGACGACGAACCCAGCGCCCAGCGCCTCGTCAAGCATACGCTGTCGCGCGTTGGTTACGCCGCGCGCATCGCCGCCACCGCCGCCGAAGGCCTTTCCCTCGCCGCGGAGATCGCGCCAGCGCTGATCCTTCTTGATCTGCACTTGCCCGACGCTTCCGGCTGGGACGTGCTCGCCGCGCTAAAGGCCGATCCGGCCACCGCCGCGTTTCCCGTGCTGGCACTGTCGGCCGACAGCGCCGGAGCTGTCGAGAGGGCGCGCGCGATCGGCCTTGGCGCCTGCGACCTGTTCGCCAAATCCGCCGATCCTGCCCGGCTTTCTGCTGCGGTCCTGCGTTATGCGGGGCCCAAACCAGCCCTCGCGGCCGGTGCGGCTATGGCGCCAGTCCAACCCGCTTTCGGCAAAGCCTCGTAACCGCTTGACGGCCCGAAGCGGGCCGCGCAAATGTCCGCGCCTTGCCCGGGGCGGTGGTCGCAGGCAAACGGACGCGTAGCACAGCGGAAGTGCGTTCCCTTCACACGGGAGAGGTCGTAGGTTCGATCCCTACCGCGTCCACCATCTCGAAGTCTGGCGCGTTGAAGCACCTAAACCCGCCGCTTCACCTGAAACTGCCGCCGCTGCAGGCGGCCGTGGATCAGCAGTTTCAGCCGCGTCTGCCAGGTTTGCGTTTCCCAGCTCAGTTCCTGCGCCTGCCGCGGCGGCAATGCCCCCAGTGACTGCGCCTTTTCGCTGAACGCGGCAAACGCCGCGCGCGCCGCCTGCACATGCGCGGCGGTGACGTCCTCGTCGGTTTCGATATCCAGCCCCGCCTCGGTGAGCGCGTGCGCGATCACGCCGTGCTGATGGATTTGCGGTTCCGCAAAGGCGCTGGCGAACGCGCTGACGAAAGCCGGATCGGGCCCGCCGGTATAGGTTTCGATCACTGCCGTCGCGCCGGGCTTCAGCGTCCGCGCGATCTGCAGCCCCAGGCGCCCGGGCGCGGCGGCGTAGGAAAATTCATCGAAGCTGACCACGCCATCGAAGGTCTCGGCCGGCAGCGTCGTCACGTCGAGGTCGAACGGCTCGACGGAAACGTTTTCGTTCTGCGCAGCACCATGCGTGACCGCCGCGCAGGTCTCGCTGCGCCATTCGAGAACCTTGACGCTGTTGACCATCAAAAACGGCGGCACAACGCCATACAAGCCCGGCCCAAGCAGCGCCACATGCGCCTCCTGCGGCAGGGCGAGCCGCACCAGCGCGTCATTCTCTCCAGTCAGCGGCGGAAAGATACGCCCCTCGCCCCACAGGATTTGCAGCGCTTCCAGCCGCTCATCGCGCGGCGCGTCAAACAGATCGGCGCACACATCGGGAATGGGCGGGCTTTCCGGCTCGGCGGCCTGCGCGGCAAGGTAGGCGCCGGCGTCAAACGCCTCGCCTTCCCACCACGCGCGCAGTTTCGCGGCGGCGAGCGACCGCTTTTGCGGCTTCGTTTCTTTTGTCGCGGCGCGCACGTTCTGCGCACTCCAGGCTATCGCCAAAAACCGAATGGTGAGCCTAGCGCGACGAGGTTAACGCTTTCGAAACCGGAATGAGCGGCGCCGCGCCCGAAGGCAGGGGTGAGTCGGCGTCCTTAAGAAACGCCAGGATGTCGTCCCAGATCACCCGCGCGCCCAGATCGCGCAGCATCATGTGGTAATTGTCCGGATAGAGCGCCGTGCGGGCCTGCGGCGCCAGGCGCCGCGCCGCCGCCATCGCCGCCTTTTCCGGAATGATCTCGTCGCGCGCGCCATACATGAACAGCGTCTGGGTTTTCAGGCTGACGGCGCTCTTGGCCGCATCGTCCATCAGGTCGACCAGGCCGTAGATCGCGTCGAACCGCGTCCCGAACAGCATCAGATCGTCCATGCCCAGCGCGATCAGCATCGCCTCATTGTCAGATGGTTTTATCTTCAGCCCGCGCGGCGCCGTAACCTTCTTGCCCGGCAGCACATGCGCCGCGCCCCATAGCGCCACCGAATAGGCCATCGGCTGCGCCGCCCAGCCCCACACCGCCGGCGAGCACAACACCACCCGGTCGGGCTTTGGGCCTTCGGCTTCGGCGAACGTCACCATCGCCTGCGCGGCGCCCATGCTTTCACCGGCGACCGCGATGACCGCGCGGGGATGGCGCTTGCGCGCGACGTCCACGGCAGTGCGCAGATCGGCCTTCATCAGCGCCGCGCCCGGCCACACGCCCCGGTTCGGCGAACGGCCAAAGCCGCGCGCGTCATAGGCATAGGTGGTCACGCCGCGCGCCGCCCAATGCGGCCCGCCGCCCTCGAACGTGCGCGCATAATCGTTCATGCCATGCAGGCCGATGATCACCGCCCAGGGCTCGCCCTCGGCCGCATAGGTGTTGAGCCCCAGCCGCGCGCCATCGAAGCTGACAAAGCCATTGTCATCGAACCGCGGCCCGCGGAAATCCAGCGGCGGCGTTAGCGCCCCCTGCACGGTCGGGGCGCAGGCGGAGAGCATCAGCCCGGCGGCAGCCTGAATGATGGTCCGGCGCCCTAGGATAAGGCGCGCCTCACCCGCTCGCGCAGCACCGGCAGCACGTCTGTCTCGAACCACGGGTTTTTCTTTAGCCATGCGGTGTTGCGCCATGAGGGATGCGGCAGCGGTAGCTCGTTTTCCGCAAACGCGCGCCAGTTCGCAACCGTCGCGGACATGTTTGCGCACTTGAGCGTCTTCACATGCCAGCGATGAGCGTAGGAGCCCACGAACAGCGTCAGTCTTACGCCTTTCAGCAGCGGCAGCAGGCGCGAACGCCAGAGCGGCGCGCATTCGCGGCGCGGCGGCAGATCAGCGCCGTTCACCGTGCCGGGAAAGCAAAACCCCATCGCCGCCACCGCAACGTTATCGCGGTCGTAGAACGCTGCACGGTCCAGCCCCATCCAGTCGCGCAGGCGATTGCCGGAGGGATCGTTCCACGGAATGCCGGTTTCATGCACCAGCCGCCCCGGCGCCTGGCCGACAATCAGGATGCGCGCGTTCTCCGTAACCCACACCACCGGGCGCGGTTCATGCGGCAGCACGCCCGCGCAGGCGCGGCACGCCGCGATCTCGTCCAGAAGAGCGTTTAGCTTATTTGGTGACTGGCGGTTTTTTCGCAAAGCGTTGGCGGGCATCGTCCATGACTTGTCGCGGGATGAAGCGGCTGGCCAGCCATAACCCGGCGGGCACGATCACCGCATCGTCAGCCCATCCGAGCAATGGCACGACATCCCAGAAAAAGTCGAACGGGTTGAGCAGATACAAAAGCACCCCTACCGAAGCGGCCTTCACCAGCCACGGAGTGCGCCGGTCCACGATCGCCACGCCCAGCGCCGCAATCTCGCCCAGCAAACCAAGATGAAACCCCGGACGGATCATGGCTAACCCTACACCAAAGAGGGCGATAAGTTCCTCTTTTAGGCATCAAACGGAACCCGCGCGTCAGCCTGCCCGTTTGTCCGCCATGAAGCGCATGTTCACCGGATTTGCCAATGCGATATCGCGTCTGGCCGGGCGGCCATACACGTTTATCCTGTGCCTGGCGATCGTGATCGCCTGGGCGGTGAGCGGTCCGCTGTTTGGTTTTTCCGACACCTGGCAATTGGTGATCAACACCTCGACCACGATCATCACCTTCCTGATGGTATTCCTGATCCAGAGCACCCAGAACCGCGACAACGCCGCAATCCAGGCCAAGCTCGACGAACTGATCCGCGTCGGCGAGGGCGAAAACCGCTTCATCGGCATCGAACATCTCACCGACGAAGAACTCGAAGACATCCTCGCAGAATGCGAGCAATACGCCGAGGGTTTGCGCGGCGCTGTGAAGAAGCGTGAAAAAGCCGAGCACGAACCTGCCGGCGAACGCGCCAAACCGCCACGCAAATCCCGCAAGCAAGCCGCCTAAGGTCGCATCGCCGCCATGCTTTTCCGCGCGCCCAACGTTGCAAGCGTCCCGCGCTGAGGCGCTTGCCTTCGCCCGCAAGGCAGAAGGATAAGCGCCAGCTTATCCTTTGCGCACCTCAAGAGTCACAAGAAGATAAGCAAACTTATCCGGCCCGCCTCTAACCCATGCGATGATCTTCGCATGAATGAAGCCGCCGCACCCTTTTCGCTCGAATCTGCATGGGACGCTCTGCGTGCATGGGCGAAGGCCATGGTCAATGCGTTCGGAGAGCCGGCGGCGATCGCGGCGCACTTGCTGCTGCGGCGTTCGGTGCGCGAGGACATTCTCGCCTGGCTGGCGCCGCTTGAAGCGGGCGTGCGCCGCATGCTGCTGATGGAGGCGGTGAAGCTCGCCAAACCGAACGAGCCGCCGGCGACAATCGTGCGCGGGCGCGTCGCAACATCGTTTCGCGAAGAGCCAGGCAAGACGCTGCCCGAAGACAGCAGGCAATGGCGCGCTTGTTTTCGCATCTGGCCAGCGGTCACACGGCTGGAGGCCGCGCCCGCGCAGCCGGTGATCCGCGCCAGCAAACGCGCGGTGCATTACAACGCCTATCCGCTTGCGCGCCGCATCGAAGCGGTGATCCGCGTGTTCGAAAATCCCGCCGCCTACATCGCCAAAATCGCGCGGCGCATTCACGTCGAGCCCGCGCAAACCCGCGCGGTTTTCTTTCCGTTTCAGGCGTCAAAGCGCAGCGCGCAATTCCTGCTGCGCGACATAAATCGCGAAACCGAGCTGGCGCTGGAGACGCTGAACTCAAGCTAGCGAACGTTGCGCCAACCGGCGCTCTATCCGCAGACCTCTACCTGACGCTGGATTTTGCTTTCCCAACTGCACGAAGCCGAGAGATCGGCAACGCAAACCGTGACGATATCGCTGGTCTTGTTGCACGAGCAATCCTGATCGCGCACGCTCCACACCGGATTGCGATAGCCGGTATTGCCGGCGATCGCTTCGCAGTTTGTCTTCGCTTGCGCGTTGGCCATTTTCTTCGCCGCCGCGCAGGCCTGCGCTTCGGTCTTGCCGTCATTGGGAACGCTGCCAACACCGCGCACGGCCTGGTTCGATTTGATCGGCGTTTCTTCCCACGCCTCACTGATTTCGTCGCGGCAAAGCAGCAGATTATTGCGCGCGCGGTCGGCGTAAACGCCACTGGGAAAAGCAGCGAGATAGGATTGGAGATCGCCGCGTTTCTTGCTGGCGAGCGCACGATTCCACAATTCCTGCTCTGCGCCTGCTGGAGAACCGGATGGCGCAGCTTGCACCGCAGGCGCTGCGGCGGTCCCGGCCTCTATCGCGTAAGTCGTCCCATCCTGGCGGGCGACTTCAGCGCGAATTCTATAGTCGCGATAGGCGCTCGCCGCGATCACTGTCATGCCAAGCGCAAGAATACCGAATACGCCCAGCGCCCAGACCCAGATCGGCGCGCCGCGTCGCTTGGAACGCTTCTTTAGCGGCGCATCGAATCCGGCTCTAGCTTCGCCGCTCAATATCGACTTGACGGCTTCAAGAAAAAATTTCCAGCGCTGATCTTTGCCATCGCCGCTCCAATCCACCAGGTCGGCCGCCTGGATCAACGTAAACCCCAATGGCGGATCGACTTCATCGATTTTGACGGGAAGCAACACGCCGCGCATTTTGCCGACGCCGGCTTCTTCCTTCACCCACGGCGCATCGACGGAGCGTTCGGACCAGATCGCGACAACCATTTTCGCGGCGGCGAGTTCGGTCTTGATGGTCTGGTCCCATTGACTGCCCGCCTGGATGCCATGATCCCACCAGACAGAGAGGCCTTCGGCGCGAAGGCCCTCGACAATACGCACGACCCGCCCGGCATCTTCCTTCTTGTACGAAATAAAGATGTCAGCCACGCCCGCCCCCTGCTTCGCCCAAGCCTATCTTACCCAGGATCACCAGGGCGCAAAGTGCTTGGAGAGCTTCAGGCCCTGGCCCTGGTAATTGTTGACGCCACTTTCCCCGTAGAGCCGCCTGGCCGGGCCGGACAACGGCTCGAACACCAGCTTTCCCACCGGCTGGCCGTCTTCCAGGATGAACGGGGCGTCGCGCGCACGCACTTCCAGCACCGCCTTGCCCGGCGTCTCGATGCCAAAACCGGGATCGAAGAAGCCGGCGTAATGGGCGCGGAACTCGCCCAGCTCTGGCCGGATCGGCGCCATCTCCGCCGCCTCGTCAGCCGGGATCAGCACGTTTTCCTTCGACGCAAAAATGTAAAACTCTCCGGGATCGAGCACGAGCCCGCCATTGCGCGCCGAAAGCGGCTCCCAGAAATCGCGCGGATCGTAGGCGCCGATGCGCGCCAGATCGATCACGCCGGCATGACGCTTGGCGCGAAACCCGACGGGGCCTTTGAGCGCCAGATCGATCGAGAAGTTCATTTCGTGTTTCGGATGGCTCGGTCCGCGGCGTAACCGCAATTGGCTCAGCCGGTCTCCGGGCCGCACCAGGATCGAAAACGTGCGCGGACAAATCTCCGCCCATAGCGGCCCTTCATAGCCCGCCGGCACATGATCGAATTGCGTCGCGCCATCGACCGAAAGCCGCGTGAACACGTCGATGCGCCCGGTCGAGCTTTTTGGATTGGCCGCGCCATGAATGAACTCCGGCAGCGCCGCATATTCCTGCAGCGGCGCCAGATACACGCAGCCGGTTTCCAGAACCGCGCCGCGCGATATATCGATCTCGTGCATCACCAGATCGCGCGTCAGCCGATCGGCCACCTTAACGCCCGCGCCCGGCAGAAAGCTGGCGCGCACGCGGAACACTTTTTCTGACAGCCGCAGATCGAGACTGGCCGGCTGTACCTGATCGGCCACGAACGGCGCCGCCGCGCCGACCCAGCCCTGCTCGGCGGCCTTCTCGATCTCGCCATCCGGCAGGACGCCATGGGTGGGCATGGGTTTGATTCGCTCCAGCGTTTACTTGCTGACCGCTCGTCATCGCGTTGTCCAGCACACACCGTTTACCCTCCCCTCGATGGGGAGGGAGGCCGCGGAGCGGCCGGAAGGGGTGAGTGCGCAAACGATGGCGAAGAGCCTCCTGCGGCAATACCTCAAAACGCACGGCCACACCCTTCCCCGCCGCTGCGCGGCGACCCTTCCCATCGAGGGAAGGGTTTCACGCTCAGCAGCCAAGGCATCCTTGCCAAAAAGTTCCGAGCGGGCAGGGTAAGCTTGACGCGAAATGACCTTCTGCTAAACGCCTCCTGCGCCGATTTGATCTCAGCTTGCGGGCGCGGAATAAATGCCGCTAAAGCGAAGAAATGGGGCGCTCGCCTCCTTCCTTCCCGCAAGCCGATTGCAGAGCCGCGCCGAAAGGATGCGAAGGACCTTTGATGCCTGAAATTCCCAAAGACGAGAAAAATTGGCGCCCGGCGACTAAACTGATCCGCAGCGGACTGACCCGCAGCCAGCACAAGGAAACCGCCGAAGCGATCTTCATGACCTCCGGCTTTGTCTACGACACCGCCGAAGAGGCCGATCAGCGCTTTGCCGGAACCAGCCCCGGCTATCTCTACGGCCGCTACGCCAATCCCACAATCCGCATGTTCGAGGAGCGCCTGATGGCGCTCGAAGGGGCCGAGGAATGCATCGCGGTGGGCAGCGGCATGGCGGCGGTCAACACCGCGCTGCTGGCCAATGTCAAAGCCGGCGACCGCGTCGTCGGCGCGCGCGCGATGTTCGCGTCATGCCTGTGGATTTTGGACACGCTGCTGCCGCGCCTCGGCGTGGACGTTGTGTGGGTGGATGGCGACGATCTCGATCAATGGCGCGAAGCGGCGAAACAGCCGATCAAGCTCGCGCTAATCGAGACGCCCTCCAATCCCGTCCTCGGCGCCGTCGACATCGCGGCGGTGGCCGAGATCGTGCACAAAGCCGGCGGCTGGCTGATCGTCGATAACGTATTCGCCAGCGTGGTGTTGCAAAAGCCGCTCGCGCTTGGCGCTGATCTCGTCGTCTATTCCACCACCAAGCATATCGACGGCCAGGGCCGCACGCTCGGCGGCGCGATCCTGGGAGACAAAGCCAAGATCGACGAGAACATCCGCGAATTCCTGCGCCACACCGGCCCGGCGCTTTCACCCTTCAATGCGTGGGTTTTGCTAAAGGGCGTCGAGACGATCACCCTCCGCGTCGAGCAGATGGCGCGCAACGCCGCGCTCGTCGCCGACGCCTTGGCCAAGCATCCGAAAGTCGAGAACATGTTTTATCCGGGCCGTGAGGATCATCCCCACCGCGCGATCCACAAAAAGCAGATGAGCGCCGGCGGCACGCTGGTTTCCTTTGCCGTGAAAGGCGGCCGCGACGGCGCGTGGAAATTTCTCGACGCGCTTGAGCTGATCGACATCTCCAACAATCTCGGCGATTCAAAAACCCTCGCCACGCATCCGCAAACCACCACGCACCGGCGCATCACCGAGCAAGCGCGCGCCCATATCGGCGTAACCCCGGGCACGATCCGCCTCTCCATCGGCCTCGAAGACGCCCAGGATCTGATCGACGATCTAACGCAGGCTTTGAACAAAGAATGAGCGCAGCGCTATACGAATGCGAAACCAATGGCGTGATCGTGCGCGCGGAGCCTTCGTTTCTCGACCACGAATCCGATCCGGCAGACCGGCGCTACGTGTGGGGCTACACGATCGAAATCGCCAACAACCGCGAACGCCCGGTGCGCCTGATGCACCGCTATTGGCGTATCACCGATGCGGCCGGCCTCACGCAGGAAGTGCGCGGCCCTGGCGTGATCGGCAAACAGCCGATGATCGAGCCGGGCCAAGCGTTCAGCTATTCCAGCTTCTGCCCGCTCACTACGCCCGCGGGAATGATGCAGGGAACCTACGACATGCTCGACCTCGCGGACGGCGCGCATTTCCAGATCGCGATTCCAGCGTTCGCTCTCGACAGCCCGTTCGCCAGCAGGTTGGCGAACTGATGGCGCAAGTCATTACCCGCCTCGACGACATCCTCGCCGATTACGATGCGCTCTATTGCGATATCTGGGGCGTGATCCACAACGGCCGCGGCGTTTACCCTGCCGCATGCGATGCGCTCATGCGTGCGCGGCGGGCCGGCAAGATCGTTGTGCTGATTACCAATGCGCCCAAACCGCGCGATCCGATCCCCGGCCAGCTCGCGCGCCTCGGCGCGCCGCGCGATATGTTCGACGCGATCGTGACCTCCGGCGATGCAACGCGCGCCGAACTCGCCGCCCGCGCGCCAGGCCCGATGTACAAGATCGGCCCCGCCGAAGACCGCGATCTGTGGGAGGGTCTCGGCCTGCAGCAATCGGAACTTGGCGCGGCCAAATTCGTCGCCGTGTCCGGCCTCAACAATGAGAGCGTCGAAACGCCCGCGGATTACGCCGAAACCTTGCGCGCCGCGCGCGAGCGCGAACTTGATCTGATCTGCGCCAATCCGGATATCGTCGTGCAGGTGGGCGACAGGCTGATCTGGTGCGCCGGCGCGCTGGCGCGCGATTACGAAAAGCTTGGCGGCCGCGTGATCATGGCCGGCAAACCGTTCGCCCCGGTCTACCGCGAGGCGGGGCGCGAATGCACGCGCGCCGCCGGCAAGACCATCGCGCCAGAGCGCATCCTGGCGATCGGCGACGGCATCGGCACAGATGTACGCGGCGCCAACGCGCAGGGGCCGGACTGCCTGTTCATCGCCTCCGGCCTGCATGGTGAAAAACTGCAAACCGGCGGCGCGCTTGACGCGGCCAAGGTCAAGGCCGCCCTCGCCGCCGAAGATGCGCACGCCCGCTATGTGATGAGCGCCCTCGCCTGAAAAGACTCCGTCTGAAAAGCGCGCACCCAGGCGCAGTTGCGACCTTGCCGTTGCGCCCAGCCTGCCTACATTGCGCCCGCTCCCGGGATGATCTTTCAATGTTTCGCGCTCTTCTTCCTGCCTTGGTTTGCGTAAGCCTCGCCGCCTGTGCGCAACCGCCAGAGGAAACCGCGCAGCAAACGCCGCCTGAAGTGCAGCAGCTGCTGGACGAAAGCGAAATCATCAAGGTCGCCGCCGCGCTGGATGGCGCTGTCGACCGTAAGGATTGGACGCTCGCACGGTCCTATTTCGAAGACGAGGTCGAGGTGGATTTTTCATCGCTTGGCGGCGCGCCCAGCCGGATCAGCGCCTCGGCGCTGGTCGGCAATTGGCAGGCGGCGCTGACACCGGAAAAACAAAGTTTCCACCTCCGCGGCGATCCCACAGTCGACATCAGCGGCGACACCGCCACGATGACCTCGCACGGCTATGCATGGAACCGGCTGACCACGCGCAAGAGCAACGATCTCTGGGAAGTCTGGGGCGTATACGAACACCGCTTTACCCGCACTGCGCAGGGCTGGCGCATTGGCAGCATGAAATTCGTCAAGACCTATGAACGAGGCGATCCAAGCGTCCGCAGCGGCGCCGAGTAAACGCTATTCGCCGAGGACGGCGGCGATCTTGGATTTCAGCGTAGCGGCGTTGAACGGCTTAACGATATAATTGTCGACGCCCGCCTGTTTGGCCTCGAGCACCTTTTCGCCTTTGGATTCCGCGGTGATCATGATGAACGGCGTTTCCTTCAGCGTCTCGTCGGTGCGCATGTGCTTGAGAAGGTCCATCCCTCCCATAGGCTCCATGTAACGGTCGGAAATAACCAGCCCATACGGTTTTTCGCGCAGCTTTTCGAGCGCCGAGCCGCCGTCCTGCGCTTCCTCGACATTGTCGAAGCCGATCTGCTTTAGGAGGTGCCGCAGAATGCGGATCATGGCCGGATAATCGTCGATCACGAGAATCGGCAGCGTCGCGTCGAGAGCCATTAATCCTTCACCCGCGCCGCCTGGCGCCTAAATGGGCTCACGCGCCCTAAACGGGCTTGCGCCCCGCGCGCGAATAGCAGCATAGGGGCCCACGGTTAAAGAACCTGTAAACCTTCGGACAGACCCCTTGGCAGCATCGGCGGCGCCCCGCTTTTTCGAAGACCTTGCCATCGGCACGTCGGCTGAAGCCGCCCGCATCGTCAGCGAGGCGGACGTGGCCGCGTTCGCCGCTGTTTCGGGGGATCACAATCCCGTCCATGTCGATGAGGTCTATGCCGCAGCCTCGCCGTTTCGCGCACGCATCGCCCACGGCGCGCTGATCGCGTCTTTTGTTTCGGCATTGATGGCGGCCGAACTGCCGGGCCCCGGTGCGATCTACGTTTCGCAAACCACGAATTTCCGCCGGCCGGTAAAGCTCGGCGACGAGGTTACGACCAAAGTGTCCGTCTCCGCGCTCGATCCGGTCAAATCCTACGCCACGATGGCCTTCACCTGCTCCGTTGCCGGCAAGACGGTGATGGATGGCGAGGCGCTGCTGATCGTGCCGCGCCGGCGCCGCGCGCGGACCGAGGCGTGAAGCTGGCTGACATTTTCGCAGATCGCGACGCCGCGCCCGAAGCCCTGCGCGGGAGCGCGATCGCGCTCGGCAATTTCGACGGCGTGCATAAAGGCCATCAGGCCGTGATCGCTGACGCGCGCGCCGCGGCCACCGCCCGCGGCCTTAAACTCGCCGCAGCGGTGTTTGAGCCGCACCCGCGCCAGTTCTTTCAACGCGACGCAACGCCGTTCCGCCTGCAGAGCCCCGGCCAGCGCGTACGTGCGCTTTCGGCGTTGGGCGTGGAGGTCGTGTTCCAGATCGGGTTTGACGCCGCGCTTTCCGCGCTGACAGACGAACAATTCGCCGCGCAGGAATTGTCCGCGCGCATCGGCGCGGCGCATGTTTCGGTCGGCGCGGATTTCACCTTCGGCCAAGGCCGCATGGGCGATGCGGACTCGCTAACGGCGCTCGGCGGGCAGAACGGGTTTTCCGTCCGCGTCGCGCCTGTGCTGAAGGAAGATGGTGCGCAGAAAGTATCGTCTTCGACAATCCGTGCGGCGATATCCGAAGGCCGCATGGAGCAAGCCGCCGCACTGCTGACGCGCGCGTGGGCGATTGAAGGCATCGTGCTGCCCGGCGCGGCGCGCGGGCGCGGGATTGGCTTTCCCACTGCCAATCTTTCGATGGGCGCTTACCAGAGCCCGCGCCTGGGCGTTTATGCCGTGCGCGCCGACACTGGCGGCGAGCGCGTTCCAGGCGTGGCCAATATTGGCGTGCGCCCCACGGTCGGCGGCGCAGAAGAACCCCTACTGGAAGCGCATCTATTCGATTTCGACGGTGATCTTTACGGACGGCGGATTGAAGTCGAACTCATCAGCTTCCTCCGCGCCGAGCAGAAATTCGAAAGCCTCGACGCGCTGAAAGCGCAGATCGCGATCGACGCCGGCGCAGCAAAAGCGGCTTTGCGCTAACCGCCCAGATCGTCCGGCGCGATGAGATAAAGCCGCGAACAGAACTCGCAATGCGCGTGGATCAGCCCATCGGGCTCGACCATGTCGCCCAACTCGTCGCGGCCGAAACGGGAAAGCAGCGCCGTCAGCCGCTCGCGGTCGCAATAGCACTTTTCGATCAGGGGCGTAGGCGGAGACATGCGCACGCCGTCCTCGTGAAACAGGCGATAAAGCACCCGCGCGGCCGAAAGCGCTGGATCGAGCACTTCGGCATCGCTCAGCGTGCTGAATAAAGCCTCCGCGCGCTCCCAGGCTTCATCGGTTTGGCCGCGCGCCGCGTCGCCGGCGATTTTCTGCAACAGCGCGCCGCCCGAACGCCAGCCCGCCCGTTCGCCGCGCGCGTAGGATTCGCCGACCGCAAGCTTGATCCGCGTCGGCACCTGTTCGGATTGCGCGAAATAGGCCTCCGCGCATTGCGCCAGCGTTTCACCGGCAAGCGGCACGACGCCTTGATGGCGTGCAAGGCCCTCGCCCTGCTCCAACGTCATCACCAGCGCGCCCGCGCCAAGCAAATCTGCCGGCGGCGTGGTGTTGATCGCAGAAAGTTTTTCCCGCGCAGCTTTTTCGAAGCGCGCATAGCCGCGCAGGCTGCCCTCGCTGCGATATTCGGCGACCAGCAACGGCACGTCGCCTTTGCCTTCCGCCTGTACGATCAGACGCCCCGTCACCTTGAACAGCGAACCGACCAGCGCCGCTAGCGTCAGCGCTTCACCCAGAAGCAGCGCCACGGGGCGCGGATAATCATGGCGATGCAGAATGGGATCGATCACGAGATCGCCAAGCCGGGCGTAACGCCCCAATGCCGGCGCGCCCTCGATCTGGAACGCGGCGACCATGTCGTCAGCGTTCAAATCTTTCCCAGGCACCACAGCAACACGGCCTTCTGCGCATGGATGCGGTTTTCGGCTTCGTCCCACACCGCCGAGGCGGGCCCGTCCATCACTTCGTCGGTGACTTCCTCGCCGCGATGGGCAGGCAGACAATGCAGAAACACGGCGTCGCTCTTGGCGCCTGCCATCAATTGCTTGTTGACCTGAAACGGCGGCAGCGCGGCCATGCGCGCGTCCTTGTCCAGATCGCCCATCGACACCCAGCAATCGGTGACGACGACATCGACGCCCTTGGCGGCGGCCAAGGGATCGCCGGTCAGATCCACAGCCCCGCCGGCTTTGCGCGCTGCTTCGATTTCCTGCATGCGCGGCGCGTAGGCGGCAGGGGCGGCGATGCGCAAGGCAAAACCGAGTTTCGGCGCGGCGTGAATGAACGAGGCGCACACGTTATTGCCGTCGCCCAGCCAGGCGATCGTGCGCCCTTTTACATCGCCGAGCCGCTCTTCGATTGTGAGCAGATCAGCCAATATCTGGCAGGGATGGGAAAGATCGGTAAGGCCGTTAATCACCGGCACGTCGGCGGCGGAAGCAAATGCGAGCACGTCATCATGCTTGTTTGCGCGGATCATCACCGCATCGACCATGCGCGACAGCACCCGCGCGGTATCTTCGATCGTCTCGCCGCGGCCGAGCTGCGTATCGTTTGAATTGAGCGCGAGCGAACCACCGCCGAGCTGACGCATCGCCATCTCGAACGAAACGCGCGTGCGCGTGGAATTCTTCTGGAAGATCATCGCCAGCACATGGCCATCGAGCGGTCGATCGAAATCGGGCGCGCCCTTCGGCATGCCGATGCGCGCATTCTTGCGGCGCTTGGCTTCTTCCAGCAGCGCGCGCAATTCGGCGCCGGACAGCGGCGAGATATCCAGAAAGTGCCGCGGCGGCGCGCCGAACAGCGGCTTCACGCCGCCGCCTCAACATCGCCGAGCGCTGCGTCGATGATCTCGGCAGCCTTGGAAACGTCTTCCGGCTGCAAGATCATCGGCGGCGCGAGGCGCAGCACGTTGTCGCCCGCAACGCCGACCAGCAATTTGCGGTTCCGCGCGGCGGCCTGCACCAGCTTGGGGGCAACCGTCAGCTTGAGCCCGCGCAGCAATCCCCTGCCGCGCGTTTCCACCACGGTTTTCGGATGGCGATCCTTCAGGCCTTCCAGCGCCTGACCGAGATGGTTCGCCATGTCGCGCACGTGTTCGAGGAATTTATCGTCAGCAAGGATATCCCACGCCGCATTACCGACGGCCATGGCAAGCGGATTGCCGCCATAGGTCGTGCCGTGCGTTCCGAATGTCATGCCCTTCGCCGCCTCGCGCGTGGCCAGGCACGCGCCGAGCGGAAAGCCGCCGCCGACCGCTTTGGCGATCGTCATCACGTCCGGAGTCACGCCTGACCATTCATGCGCGAACAGCTTTCCGGTACGCCCGGCGCCGCACTGGACTTCATCGTACATCAAAAGCGCGCCGTGCTCGTCGCATAATTTGCGCATCAGCTTCAGCGCCTCGTCAGGCACGACCTGCACGCCGCCTTCGCCCTGCACCGGCTCGATCAGGATCGCCGCCGTGTTTGGACCAACCAGCTCTTTCAGATTTTCCCAATCGCCGAATTGGCAATGCACATAACCCGGCAGGTGCGGACCGAACCCGTCGAGATAGCTGGGATTTCCCGACGCATTGATCGCGGCATAGGAGCGGCCGTGGAACGAGCCGGAAAAGCCGATCACGTCGATCTTCTCGGGCCTGCCGTTCGCGGCCTGGTATTTACGCGCGATCTTCAGCGCCAGTTCGATCGCCTCGGTGCCGGAATTGGTGAAGAACACCTGATCGGCGAAGGTCTTCTCGCAATATTTAGCGGCGAGTTTTTCCTGGCCCTCAATCTTGTACATGTTCGAGATGTGCCAGAGTTTTTGCGCCTGCTCATGCAGCGCGCTCACCAGCTTGGGATGGGCGTGTCCCAGACCATTGACCGCGATGCCGGCGATGAAATCGAGGTAGCGCTCGCCCTTGTCGTCGATCAGCCACACGCCCTCGCCGCGCACGAACACCTGCTCGGGATGCGCGAACACATTGAACAGATGATTTTCCGCGTCGGCCATGGCGATTTCTTTCTTTGGCCCCCAAAAAAGAAGCGCGCCTTGTGAGCCGATGCGGCGGGCGCGTCAAGGAAAGTAAATTCTAGCTCTTCAGGCGCCAGCCGGCATGCAACAGCCGCCAGCACAGCACGCTGAATGCCACCGCGAGCACGCCGCACACCCCCGCTGCGAGCGGCAGATTGAGATCCGCGGCGCCGATGAAGCCGTAGCGGAAGCCGTCGATCATCAGGTGGACGGGGTTGTAATGGCTGATCGTGCGGAACGGCTCGGGCAGTCGATCGACCGAATAGAACGTCCCCGACAGGAACGTCAGCGGCGTGATTACGAAATTGCTGATCGCGGCGAGATTGTCGAACTTGCTGGCCCAGACGCCGCCGATCAGGCCGATGGCGCCGAAAATCACCGCCGAGGTGATCGAGAAATAAAGCACCGCCCACCAATGCGCCGGCAGCACGTTGGCGAAGGGGATAGCGGCGATCGCGGAGGCCAGCCCCACGATCAGCCCGCGCGCCACCGCGCCGCCGATAAAGGCGATGGTCAGCTCCAGCGCCGAGATCGGCGGGGTCAGGAAGTCGACCATGTTGCCCTGCACCTTGGCGATGATCAGGGACGAGGACGAATTCTGGAATGCGTTGGAGATGATGCCCATCATCATCAGGCCGGGAGCCAGGAAATCGGCATAGCTAACGCCAGAAATGCCGGAATCGCGCCCGCCCAAAGCCAGCGAAAACACCGTCATGAACAGCAACGTCGACATGACCGGGGCAATTACGGTCTGCGCCGCCACTTTCATGAACCGGCTGACCTCGCGCTGGAGCAAGGTCTGCAGGCCGATCCAGTTTACCGCTCCATAGGTGCGCGGCGTGGGCGGCGAAATTGTGCTGGGCACCGGGCGCTCCATTAGGGACTCTTTGATGTTTTAGAGTCTGTTTTCTGGTTATCGAAAGGTTAAGGCGTAGCGCAAGTCCATGACGAATCGGCGAAAATCCCCGCGCCACGGGCGCAGCTCCGATTCGCCAGAATCAGTACCTGTGGATACCCCACACCCCACCTATTGTGTCTCGCCTCGATTTGGCTACAATCCATAGCGTGCTCGGGAAGCCGAGTGAGTCGCGGATTTGAGCCGCCGGGCTGGCGGCGCAGGCATAGGGGCCAACACCATGTGGACCGACGAACGTGTCAACACGCTCCGGAAATTATGGACCGATGGACTGTCGGCCAGCCAGATCGCCAAGCAGCTGGGCGGCGTCACCCGCAATGCTGTGATCGGCAAGGTCCACCGTCTCGGCCTCGCCGGCCGGGCGACGCCCTCGCGTCCTGCCAAGCGCATCGTGCGCAACAATGTCAACAATCGCCCGCGTCTGATGACCGGCGCGCCGTCGCGCCCGCGGACCATCCCGTCACTCGCGCCGCTGGCTGAGGCCGCCCCGCCGCTGGAGCCGATGGCCCAGGCGGACGGCTCGCTCGCCAGCGTGCTGACCGTGACCGACCGGATGTGCCGCTGGCCGATCGGCGATCCCACCGACCAGAAATTTGCCTTCTGCGGCCGCGACGCCTGCGACGGTCCCTATTGCAGCGAGCACGCCCGCCTCGGCTTTCAGCCGCAACGCGCCCGCGTCCGCAAGGCGACCGGCGAGCCGGACGAACTCAAGCGCCTGATGCGCTACGCGTCGATGTAAGCGCGAGACCTTGTCAGACGGCAGGCGGGGCGGTTCCGAAAGGGCCGCCCCGTTTTGTTATGCGCTCGCGATCCCGGCTTGCGCGCGCAGGGCCAATGATATACATTATAGATGTATATCTGGAGTCGGTGATGCAGGTTTCCAAATGGGGCAACAGCTTAGCTGTCCGCCTGCCCGCCGCGATCGTCGAGGCGTTAAAGCTCAAGGAGGGCGACGAGATCGAGATCACCATCGCCAGCGCGCACTTATTCAAAATCGCGAAGGACAAGAGCCGAGAAAGGGCCGTTGCGCGGCTCCAGGCGATGCAGCGGCCGCTCCCGAAGGGCTTCCGCTTCGATCGTGACGAAGCCAGTGAGCGCTAGACGCTTCTTCGATACGAACATTCTCGTCTATGCGTTCGCGGCCGGCGATCCGAAAAGCGCTGTCGCCGAAAGGCTGATGGCCGATGGCGGCGTGCTGAGCGTACAGGTTCTGAACGAATTCGCCAATGTCTCGCGGCGCAAACTCGGCCTGGAGTGGAGCGAAATCGGAGAGCGGCTAGCGGTCGTTAAGGAACTGGTCGAGACGCCGGCGCCGGTCACGATCGACACGCATGAGGCCGCGCTGGACATCGCGCGCGCGCGCAAGCTTGGATTTTACGATTCACTGATCGTGGCGGCGGCGCTTGCGGCAAAATGCGATGTGCTGCTCAGCGAAGACCTTCAGCACGGCGCCAAATTCGGAAAGTTGGAAATACAAAACCCATTTGCCGCTGACTAAGCATGTGCGCGGGTTCGGCGCTCAAATCGCTGCGCGATTTGTCGGCCATTCGGCCGACCGCGTCTCACAGGAGGCAAAAAGTAAGGACGCGGGATTTTAGGGCGTTAACGATCAGGATTCTAAAGGGTCCTGGCGACACGGAAACCGAGGCTGCTGTACCGGCCGGAGGGTGCGCCCGCGCTGCGGTCCGCCAAGCGGAGGTATTGTGGGTTGTCGCCCCAGGAGCCGCCGCGAAGAACACGCGACGAGCACGCGCCGGCTGTCCATGCAGAACCATCGCTTGGCGCCCCGGCATAGCTCTCGTGGTGGCAATCTTCGACCCATTCCCAGACGTTTCCGTGCATGTCGTAAAGACCGAACGCGTTCGGCGAATACGAACCGACGCCCTCGGTTTTGCGGAGTGTGTTGTTGAAATTCGCTTGGCTCGTGCTGATCGACGCACCTGTGTAATAGGCAGTCTTCTTTCCAGCGCGCGCGGCATATTCCCATTCCGCCTCGGTCAACAGACGATAGGTATTTCCCGTTTTGCGGCTGAGCCAAGCGACATAAGTTTTCGCATCGTCCCATGAGACGCGCATGACCGGCCGATTGCCGCGTCCCCAACCATTGTCGCCGCCGCCGCTGGTCTTATCCTGCTCGGCCGTGCTGCAATATCCGGCGCTCACGCACGCGGTCCACTCGTCCCACGTCACTTCGAATTTGCCCACCGCGAACGCGCCGATGCTCACCGAACGTTGCGGCCCCTCATCGCTCCCCCGGTTTGCCTCGCTTGAGGGCGAACCCATGGTGAAAGTCCCGCCGGGGATCGCCACCAATTCCGGGCAGTCAGCGCAGTCCTTGATCTTTTGGCCTGCCGAATAGCTAGCCGGCCCGGCCGGGGCTGCCGGCGCTGCGACCGCGGGCGCCGGCGCGGGCGACGGCATTGCGGCCGATGACGGCGTGGTGCTGTTCGCATCGCTTTGCGTAGGGCCGCCGCAACCGGCCAATACAAAGGCGATCGCCGCCGCCGCGAGGGCGCCGGCCGTCCCCAGCCGCGCCACCGGCGCCTCGTGTGGCGGGGGGTCTGGTTCGCTCTTGGACGAGATGAAAACGTCAGCCATGACCGAGCTCCAAGGGAGAAGGCTTATCAAAGGCGGCGGCGCCCGTCACCACGGCTTCACTTGCGCTACGCCCGCTCCTAAAAGCTAGAGCCGCTTGCGCATTACGATGTGCGGAAGGCCAACTTCTTCGAATTCCTCGCCGTCGCAGGCGTAGCCGCAGCGTTCGTAGAAGCCGACCGCCGGCGTGCGGGCGTGCAATTCGATTTTGGCGAACTTGTTGTGGCGCGCCCAATCCTCGGCGAAAGCGATCAGACGCGTGCCGATGCCGATGGCCTGTAGCGCGGGCGCGACGGCCATCTGGCGCAGACGCAAGAGCCCCTCGCCTTCAGGATAGAGCCCCACACAGGCGACGACTTCATCGCCGCGCACAGCGACGAAATGCGAGCCGAGCGAATCGCGATCAATATCGGCGGCGCTGAGCTCGCGGCCGATCGGTTTGCGCAGCACCTCATCGCGCAGGCGCTGCTGCGAAGGATAGAGCGGCGAGTTGATTTCGATTTGTCTGAGGTCGATCGTCATGGCACGGCGGCGTGCCCTCCCCCGAACCTCAGCCGTCCAAGTCCAGCGAGTATCCAGCCGAGCGCACGGTGCGGATCGGGTTGCTTTCCTCGCCCTGCACAAGCGCCTTGCGCAGGCGGCCGATATGCACATCAACGGTGCGGATTTCGACGTAGACGTCAGAACCCCAAACCGCGTCGAGCAATTGTTCGCGGCTGAACACGCGGCCGGGATGCTGGATCAGGTGATCGAGCAGCTTGAATTCAGTGGGACCGAGATGCACGTCGCGTGCTCCGCGCTTCACGCGGTGCGCAACGCGATCGACGATGATGTCGCCGAACAGCATCCTGTCTTCGGAAAGGCCGGGCCGGATGCGGCGCATGACGGCGCGCAGGCGCGCCAGCAATTCAGCCATGGCGACGGGCTTGATCACATAATCGTCCGCGCCGGTGTCGAGGCCGCGGATGCGGTCAGCTTCATCGGTGCGGGCGGTGAGCATGACGATCGGCGTGTTGCGGGTTTCCTGGCGCGCGCGCAAGCGCCGGCACACTTCGATGCCGGGGGCTTTAGGCAGCATCCAGTCGAGCAAGATAAGATCGGGCTTGCGCTCTTCGGCAAGGATCAGCGCTTCTTCGCCATCGGTGGCGAGGGCGACGGAATACCCTTCCTTTTCCAAATTATACTTAAGCGCTTCGCTTAGCGCTTCTTCGTCTTCAACCACGAGAACATGGGCTGCGGCGCTCACGCCGGCGTCCGTTCTAAATCATCGGCCTTAGGCCGGTTGGCCGGCATTTCCTCGCCGGTGACAAGGTAGTGAACGGTTTCGGCGATGTTGGTGCAGTGATCGCCGATGCGCTCGATGTTTTTGGCGATGAACAGAAGGTGCGCGCAGGGGCCGATCGTGCGCTGGTCTTCCATCATGTAGGTTAGCAATTCCCGGAACAGCGAATTGTAATACGCGTCGATCTCCTCGTCGCGATACCAGACGCCGATACCCAAATCCACATTGCGCTGCGTGTAAGCGTCCAGAACCTGCTTGAGGTGCGAGCCGGCGAGCCGCCCCATGCGTTCCACCGAGCGGGTGAGCTGAATCGGATCGGATTGGTTGAGCACCAGCGTACGCTTGGCGATGTTCTTGGCCAGATCGCCGATGCGTTCCAGATCGCCGGCGATCTTCCAGGCGCTGAGCGCTTCACGCAGATCGCTGGCGACCGGCTGACGCAGCGCTACGAGCCGGGTCACGCGCCGTTCCATGTCCCGGTGCGAGGCGTCTACCTTCGGATCGCGCACGATCACGGATTGGGCCAGCGCCGTATCACGCCGTATCACGGCCGTGATGCTGTCATTGACTAGGCTTTCGACAAGCCCGCCCATGCGCGAGACTTCCGAGTCAAGCGCATCAAGCTCACTGCCGAAAGATTTGACTATGTGTTCCGTCATGAACTTATTCTAGCCGAACCGGCCAGTGATGTAATCCTTGGTCCGTGTGTCACGCGGATTGGTAAACATCTCTTCAGTCGCGCCTGCCTCGACCAGCGTTCCAAGGTGGAAGAAGGCGGTGCGCTGCGAGACGCGCGCGGCCTGGGCCATCGAGTGCGTGACGATGATGATGCAGAATTTCTCGCGCAACTCGTCGATCAGCTCTTCGATGCGCGCTGTGGCGATCGGATCGAGCGCCGAGCACGGCTCGTCCATCAGGATAATGTCTGGGTTTACCGCCACACATCGGGCGATGACGAGGCGTTGCTGCTGGCCGCCGGACAGGCCCGTGCCCGAAGCGTGCAAGCGGTCCTTTACCTCATCCCAGAGTCCGGCGCGGCGCAGCGATGTTTCTACGATCTGGTCCATGTCAGCGCGTGACTTGGCCAACGAATGAATACGCGGCCCGTAAGCGACGTTCTCATAAATTGATTTCGGAAATGGATTCGGCTTTTGGAACACCATGCCAACACGAGCGCGCAGCACGACCGGATCGACCGACGCGTCGTAGATGTTCTGGCCGTCGATCGAGATTTCACCAAGCACCCGCGCGCTAGGGATGGTGTCATTCATCCGGTTGATGCAGCGCAGAAACGTGGTCTTGCCGCAGCCCGACGGGCCGATGAAGGCGGTGACGCCGCGGTCCGGAATGTCGAGCGAGACATCGAACAACGCCTGTTTGTCGCCATAGAAAACCTTGACGTCGCGCGCGGAGACCTTGGTTGACGCCGAACTCAGTGCGCCGGCCTCAACTACTGGCGCTGGCGCATGCACGTGAAACGCCGCTGAGGATCTTTCTTCCATAGTCGGCATTATCCGTAGACCGCCCTCGTCGAGCCGGTGATTAGGCGGGTTATGTGACACTATGATGAACTCGCGCCTTTGCCTTGTGGGCCTCCGTGTTCGCTGAGTAGCGGCCGCTCCAGATAGACCGCGAACGCCGAGCCCCGGCCCAACTCGCTCTCGACCATGAGCCCGCCCCGATGGCGGTTAACGATGTGTTTGACGATGGCCAAGCCAAGCCCTGTGCCACTCTGCTCAGCCCCCTCGTCCCGCTCAACGCGGAAAAACCGCTCCGCCAGCCGCGGCAGATAGCGGCGTGCAATGCCAGCGCCGGAATCGCCGACCCGCAGATAGACGTACTGGCGCCCTGCAGCCGGCGGCGGCGACAGAAGGGCCACGCGGCTGGCATTGTCCCATTGACGGCCGGCCTTGGCGGCGGCCTCCTCCCGGTCGCCGCCAAAGCCGACGACAATTTCGAGTGTTCCGCCCGGCGGAGAATATTTGATCGCGTTGTCGATCAGGTTCATCGCCACCTGCGAAAGCTGCGAGCGGTCGCCAACCACGATTGCAGGCGTATCTGGGCGCTCGAAGTGAACCTGCACATCGCGCACGCTGGCTTGCGGGGCGAGCGTTTCGATCATGTCCTTCACGATCACCGCCAAATCGGCCTGATCGGCCGGCGGCACGTGTTCGTTCAACTCGATCTTTGACAAAGACAGCAGATCATCGATCAGCAGCCGCATCCGGGTGGCCTGCAAATGCATCATTTTCAGGAACCTTTCCCGCGCAGCAGGATCGTCTTTCGCGTGCCCAGAGAGCGTCTCGATAAGCAGCGTCATCGCCGCTAAGGGCGTGCGCAGTTCATGACTGGCGTTGGCCAGGAAATCCGCGCGCATACGTTCGGTGTTGATGGCGGTTGTCTGGTCCTGAAACGCCATCAGGGCGCCGTGGCGCGAACCGAACTTCACCGGCGCTACGAACACGCGGAAGTGCTCTTCCACCGGCGCGGTGACTTCGTAATCCACCGCCAATACTGCCCCATCGCGCGCGGCGGCGTCGACGGCGTCAAGCAATTCAGGACGGCGCAGCACAGCGGATAGGCGCAGCCCGGGCGTAGCGAAACCAAGCATGCGCCGGGCGGCGGCGTTGGCGCTGGCTATGTGACCGTTGGCGCTAACCAGAAGCGTGGGGTCTGGCATGGCCTCAAGGATCGGTCCCATCTGTTCGTGGTCGGGCTGCTCGCGCGTGGCCGCCGCCGCTATTAGCGGTTCAACGCGCGCTCGCTTACGCGAAGCCGCCCAGGCCAGAACCACGACAGCCGCCGCGCAAAGCGCAAACCCGGCGGAGCCGAAGCCCGAAGCCGTGAGCCACAGGCCGAGGGCGCAGGCGATCGCGGCCGCCGCCATCACCGTGCGGTCACGCGCGGCTCGCGCAGGGGGTAAGGGTGCGTTCACCTCCTTCCCCTAGCCGCGTTGCCCCCCCGCGCATACCCGCGCGGCCCTACTGGCTCTGAGTTCCCTACGCTGAGCCGCCTTTTATGCCGGTTTCGGCTCGGCTAGAACGATCCCTCGCTTGAGAAAGGACGCCGATGAACCCCCGTCATCTGATCTGCCTAGCCGCGCTCGGCGCGCTTGCCGCCTGCGGCCCCTCCCAGACCAGTTCGGCCTCGTCCGACAAGCCGGTAATCCCGCCTTGGGGTTTTGACCTGGAAGGCCGCGATACGGCGGTCAAGCCGGGCGACGATTTCTTCAGATACGCCGGCGGCGCCTGGATGCAGAAAAACCAGATTCCGGACGATCGCACACGTTGGGGCGTGTTCGACAAGCTGCGCGCCGAAGCCGAAGAGGACGTGCGCGTCATCGCCGAAGAGGCAGCCAAGCAGAACATGGCGCCCGGAACGAATGAGCAGAAGATCGGCGATTACTTCAACGCGTTCATGGACGTGGACGGGATCGAGAAGCAGGGCCTGGCGCCCGCCAAGCCGGGCCTCGACAAGATCGCCGCCGCCAAGACCCATGAGGACATTGCTGCGATCATCCACGCGCCGGACATGACCGTCGATGGGCCGGTCGCGCTCTACATCAGCCTCGACGAGAAAAATCCCGACCGCTACGTCGTCAATCTCACGCAATCAGGCCTAAGCCTTCCTGATCGCGAGTATTATTTGAACAAGCAATACGCCGAGATCGTGGGCCAATTCCGCGATCACGTCGAACGCATGCTGACGCTGACTGGCGATACGAACGCCAAGGCCAATGCGCGTACGCTCGTGGCGCTTGAAACGGCGATTGCGCAAAAGCATTGGGAAGTCGCCAAGCGCCGTGATCGCGACCTCACCTATAATCTCTTAAGCGTCGATGATCTGAAAAAACGTGCGCCTGCCTATCCGTGGGACGCGGCTATGGCGTCTGGCAAACTGTCGGCGCAGAAAGAAATCAATGTCAACGAACTGACGGCGATGCCTGCGCTAGCCAATTTGTTCAAAACCACGCCCGTCGTTACCTGGCGGACATATCTGACGTATCACTACCTTAATTCGAACGCGTCGGTTTTGCCCAAGGCGTTCGACGACGAAAGTTTTGCCTTCTACGGCAAAACGCTGAACGGTCAGCCCGTGCAGCGAGACCGCTGGAAGCGCGCGGTGACAGCGCTGAACGGCGCGCTCGGCGAAGCGGTCGGCCCGGCATATGTGGAAAAGCATTTCCCGCCGGAAGCCAAAGCGAAGATGGACGAGCTGGTTGAAAATCTGCGCAAGGGCTACGAGAAAAATATCAAGGCGCTCACATGGATGAGCGAGGATACAAAAACGGTTGCGCTGGAAAAGCTCGCCGCGTTCCGCCCGAAGATCGGCTATCCATCGAAATGGCGATCCTATCAGGGCCTCGAGGTAAAGCCTGGCCAAGCCTTCGCCAATCGCGAGCGCAGCACCGCGTTCGAGTGGCAATATGAGATCGACAAGCTCGGTAAGCCGTCAGACCGCGAAATCTGGCACATGACGCCGCAGACGGTGAACGCCTATTACAATTCCACGTTCAACGAGATCGTATTCCCCGCGGCAATCCTGCAGTCGCCGTTTTTCGATCTTAACGCTGACCCGGCCGTGAACTACGGCGCCATCGGCGGCGTTATTGGCCACGAGATGGGACACGGCTTCGACGATCAGGGCGCTAAATCGGACGCCAAGGGCGTGCTGCGCAATTGGTGGAAGAAGGAAGACGAGACCGCGTTCAAAACTCTGGCCGCAGGCCTCGCCGGCCAATATGCGCTGTTTGAGCCTTTGCCCGGGCTCAAGATCAACGGCCAACTGACGCTTGGCGAAAACATCGGCGATCTGGGCGGTTTGACCGTTGCGCGAGAGGGCTATCTTATCTCGCTGGGCGGCAAGTCAGCGCCGGTGCTCGATGGCGTCACCGGTGATCAGCGCTTCTTCTTCGGCTGGGCGCAGGTGTGGCGTTCGCTTATCCGCGACGCGGCGCTGCGCAACCAGATATTGTCCCAACCGCACAGCCCAGCCGAATATCGCGTCAACGGCGTCGTGCGGAATATGGACGCCTGGTACGACGCGTTTGGCGTGAAGGAAGGCGACAAACTTTATCTGCCGCCGGAAAAACGGGTGAAAATCTGGTGAAACACCTTCGCGCGCTCAGCGCAGCGCTCTGTTTTGTGGGCCTGGCGGCCTGCCAGGAGCCGGCCGCCACGAATGCGACCTCCGCCGCGCCTGCGAAGGCGCGCGTTGGCGCGTGGGGTTATGATCCTGCGCTCGGCGATACGAACGTAAAGCCCGGCGACGATTTCTTCCGCCACGCGCTCGGCTCCTGGTTGAAAAACGCACAAATCCCGCCGGACCGCACGTTCACCGGCGCCGACCTGACACTGATCCAACAAGCCGAAACCGACGCGCGCCAGATCATCACCGAAGCGGGCGCCTCCACACCCGCGGCGGGAACCGACGCGCAGAAAATCGGCGATTTTTATGCCTCGTACATGGATGAATCGGGCATTGAAAACAAAGGCGTCGATCCGATCCGCAGCGATCTGATGACCATTGACGACGCGCCGGACAATGCCAGCCTCGGACCCGTGCTCGGCAAGTTATTGCGCGCAGGCGCGACGATGCCGTTCCAGGGTTATGTCGATATCGACCCGAAAGACCCCACCCGCTACGTTTTCACCTTCGTGCAATCGGGCCTGTCGTTCGGGGAGCGTGATTATTATCTGAAGACGACGCCCGAAATCGTGGCGCTGCGCAGCACATTTCTTGAGCACGCCGCCCACTTGCTAACGCTGGCCGGTTACGCCGATGGCAAGACCCAGGCCGAACAGCTTCTCGCGCTCGAAACCAAGATGGCGCAGTTCCACTGGATTCCGGAAAGAACGCGCCAGCGCGAGCTGATCACCAACGTCCGTACGCGCGCGCAACTCGACACGCTGGCGACCGGCGCACCCATGGCCGGCATTTTAGACGCTGGCGGGCTTGCAGGCGAACCTGAATTTATCGTCTCGCAGCCGGACGTGATGACCAAGACCGCGGCCCTGTTTGCGTCCGCGCCGCTGGACGATTGGAAGGCGTATCTGCGCTATCAGACGGTAGTGAACTACGCCGCTTTCCTGCCCAAGGCGTTCGATGACGAGCGCTTCGCGTTTTACGATCGGGCTTTGCGCGGCGCAAAGCAGCCGAAAGAGCGGTGGCGGCGCGGCGTGGATTACGTCAATGGCGCGCTGGGCGAAGCGGTGGGCAGGGAATACGTCGCCAAGACGTTCCCGCCCTCGTCCAAGGCGTCGGTGCTGGCGCTGGTTGAAAACTTGCGCGCTTCGCTCAAGGCCAAGATCGAAACGGCGAAATGGATGGCCGAGCCTACGCGCAAGGAAGCATTCGCCAAGCTGGCTTCGTTCCTGCCCAAGATCGGCTATCCCGACCAGTGGAAGGATTACAGCGCCCTCGCCGTCACGCGCGGCGATCTGATCGCCAACGTCAAGAACGCCGAAGATTGGGCGTGGAACGACCAGACGCGAAAGCTCGGCGGTCCGATCGATCGTAACGAATGGCTGATGACGCCGCAGACAGTGAATGCGTATTACCGCGCCGAGACCAATGAAGTGACGTTCCCCGCCGCCATCCTGCAGGCGCCGTATTTCGATCCCGGCGCGGACGCGGCTGTGAATTACGGCGCCATCGGCGGCGTGATCGGCCACGAAATGAGCCACGGGTTCGATGATCAGGGCCGCAAGAGCGATTCCACCGGCAAGCTGCGCGATTGGTGGACCAAGGCGGATGCGGCCCGCTACGACAAGGAAGCGGCCAAGATCGTTGCGCAGTTCAACGCGTACGAACCCCTGCCGGGCCTGAAGATCAACGGCAAGCACACGCTTGGCGAAAACATCGCCGATCTGGCGGGACTCGCCATCGCCTACGACGCCTACAAATTATCGCTCGGCGGCAAGCAAGCGCCGGTGATCGATGGATTGACCGGAGACCAGCGCTTCTTCCTGGCCTATGCGCAATCCTGGCAGACCGTGTACAGCGCCGAGCGTCTTCGTGACATTACGCTGACCGACGAGCACAGCCCGCCGGAATTCCGCGTCAACGGCATCGTTCGCAATTTCGACCCCTGGTACGCCGCGTTCAACGTGCAGAAGGGTGACAAGCTGTACCTGCCGCCCGAACAGCGCGCCCGGCTCTGGTAGCAAGCATGACGATCAAACTCTACGGCTATTGGCGCAGCAGCGCGGCTTATCGTGTGCGCATAGGGCTGGGGCTAAAGGGCCTTGCGTATGAATACGCGCCGGTAAATCTCCTGGCGAACGAACAGAACGCGGCCGCATATCGGGCGCGCCAGCCGCAGGGACTCGTACCCTTGCTGGAAACTGGCGACGGCGCCGACCTTACCCAGAGCATCGCTATCCTTGAGTGGCTCGACGAAACCCATCCGGCGCCGCCGCTCCTGCCCAAAGCGCCCGCGGACAAGGCGGTCGTGAGGGCGATGGCCTACGCAGTGGCGTGCGACATCCACCCGATCAACAATCTGCGTGTGCTGAAGCACGTACGCAAAACCTTCGGCGCCGATGATGCGGCCATCGCGGCATGGCAGACGCACTGGCTGACGCTCGGCTTTGAGGCCCAGGAGCGCTTGATCGAAGCGCATGGCGGCGCGTGGAGTTTCGGCGACGCGCCGACGCTGGCCGATGCCTGCCTCGTGCCGCAGGTATATAATTCGACGCGGGTCAATCTGGACCTCAGCCCGTATCCACGCGTGGCTGCGATCTACGAGCGGTCGAAAGCGCACCCTGCTTTTGTCGCGGCGGCGCCGGAAAACCAGCCGGATGCGGTGAAGGCCTAAACGCTGGGCGCGTTGGGATCCGGGCAGGCTTTCGTCGTTTGCGCTTTCTTCGCTACGAAAACCGAGCTTGGATCGGAGACGTGGGTGAACTTGTAGCCGGCGCCCTGCTTGTCGGCGCGGTAGCAATTGTCGGTCTGCGCATAGTTCGAGGACTCATAGGCAAAGCACAGTGCGCCATCATTGCGTATGGTCAGGCGTCCGAAATCGATCGTGCCGCGATACCAGTAGATGGTCTCGCCATTGGCCTTGACGCATTCGCGCCAGGGCGTGCCGTCCGGCTCGAACACGCCGCTCATATCGAGACCGAAGAATATCTTCCTGGCTTCGGCGGCGGTCATCGCCTTGGCCAGAGCGTGCGGCGCCAGCGCCAGAAACAGCCCTGCCGCCAGAAACACCGTACGGCGCATGAATAGTCTCCTGAACAATCCCATTGAGCCCGCCCCGCGCGGCAAATTCTAGGCGCCCCGGCGGCGCGCGCCTAGACTGACATCATGTCCGGCCCCATTCCCTGCGTTGGTATCGTCTGCATTCGCCGCGATGAGGTTCTGCTGATCCGGCGCGGCGCGCCGCCGCTGGTCAATGCATGGTCGATCCCTGGCGGGCGGATCGAATGGGGGGAAGCGGCGCGCGCGGCGGCTTTACGCGAACTGCGCGAGGAAACCGGGGTCGAGGCCGAACTGGCGGGCCTGATCGAATTGTTCGACGGCCTGTTCGCCCACGCCGGCGTGCTGACGCATCACTATGTCATCGCCCAATTCGCCGCGTGCTGGACAGGCGGCGAACCGCAAGCGGGCGATGATGCGATAGAGGCCCGGTTCGTAAAGCTGGCGGAGATCGATCATTTCGACCTGACCGGCGATCTGCGGCGCGTCATTCGGGCGGGCGCGGCGCTGATTTCTTCCTGAGCGCTTCAGCGAGCTGAGCGCGGCCCTTGGCCCACGCTTCAGCGGCTTTGGAATTGTTCTGCTTTTCCCATTGCGCGCCGAACACGTCGAACGCGGTCTTGAGCAATGTCAGGATCAGCAATGCGAACAAGGGCTGGCCGAGCGCGAGCACAATGAAGGCGCCCGCGATGATGGTGATGTGCAGCACTACAATACGCCCGTAAGGCGCGGCCATCTGCGACATCGGATCGGTGCGCTTGTATTCGCCGCGCCCGATGAAGAACACGAGAAACATAAGCGCCTGCCAGATCACGATCGAGATAAAGCCGGCGCGCAGGCCGGGCGTGGCGGCGAGCACCTGACTCACCAGCGCCGAGATATCGAACGGCCCGCCAACGCCCTCTAGCTGAGGCAGTCCCTGCCCGAACAATGTCCACACGAACATGCCGTGGACGAGGCAGAACATGCCGTAGTGGAACGTGAAAAATGGCACGATGAAAAGTATAGCGGCGATCCCCGCCGGGCCGGACGCAAGGCCGCTGGCGACCATGCGCAGCACGTTGAACGCGCCGATCACCACGTTTTCGAGCCAGTAGAGCAGCATCAGCGCCGCCGCGCTCCAGCCCCAGAACAGCACACCCACGACCGGAATGAGGTTGACCAGCAGCGCGCCCAGAACGCGCACGGGGCGCAGCCCGGTTTGGGGCGGCTGCGCCGTTTCCGTCGCCGTTCCTGTATCCGCGGCCATGCGAATATCCTCTTACGCGCCCGGCGCTCACGCGCCCGGCTTGACCGCCCGCGCATCCGGCGGGATCGTGCGCGGCGCGGCGGGGCGAGCGTTCATGAGCTATCCACTGTTCGATCTCAGCGGCAAGGTCGCGCTGATCACCGGAGCCAATCGCGGCATCGGATTGGGCATGGCCGAAGGGCTGGCGCAGGCCGGTTGCGATGTGGCGGTGTGGGGCCGCGATTCGACGCGCAACATGGAGGCCGTGCAGACGCTGCTGGAACAGGGCGTGCGCGCGAAAGGCTATGAAGTGGATGTGACGTCAGAGAAGGCGGTGGTGGCGGGCTTTACCGAAGTGCTCGCCGATTTCGGGCGCATCGACTCTGTATTCGCCAATGCCGGGATGGGCGGGACCAGTCCTTCGTTTGTCGAGGCCGATTCCAAAGAACTCGCCGCCATCATCGCGGCCAATCTCAACGGCGCATTCTGGACGTTGCGCGAAGGCTGCAAGCACATGGCCGCGCGGGCGAAGGCCGGCGATCCTGGCGGCTCGCTGGTGGCGATTTCATCGATCAGCGCCATCGTCGGCGCGCCGCGCTTGCAGGCTTACGCCGCCACCAAAGCCGCGCTGGTCGCGATGATCAGGGGCATCGCTGTGGAATACGGGAGCATCGGCGTGCGGGCCAACGCCATACTGCCCGGCTGGATCGCTACCGATATGACAACTCAGCGACAGGCATCCAAAACCTTCAACGACAAGGCGATCGGGCGCGTGCCGCTCAAGCGCTGGGGCGAGCCGGCGGACTTCGCGGGCATCGCGGTCTACCTCACGTCCGACGCCTCAGCTTTCCATACCGGCGCCGAAATCGTGGTCGATGGTGGTTTTTCGATCGGGTGATGCACTTGTGAGCGATTAGGTCGCCAAGACGCGGCGCCCGCGGCTATGTTGACGCAATGCAGGGAACCTTCATGAAATTCTACGCGGCCGCCTTGGCATTCATTGGGGCGTTGAGCTTCAACGCTGCTCACGCAAAGACCTACAGGATCGAGCCGGGTCCGCAGGCTCAGGCCGAACTTGCGGGCGCTTTCGCTGCGCTGAAACCGGGCGACCGGATACAGCTTGAGAAAGGCCGCTATGAATTTACCGCTGGCATTGCGGGCAACGTCACCGATTTCAGCCTGCGGGGCGCCGGCGCGGATCGCACCGTGCTTTCCTTCGGCCGCCAGACCGCCCCCGGCGATTGCCTGACGCTTTCAGGATCAAAAATCGAGCTGCGCAATTTCGCGGTCGAGAATTGCCGCGGCGACGCCATCAAAACCCGTAAGGCCAGCCTCGTCAGCTTCCGCGATCTGCGGGCCGAATGGGCGAACGGCGCGGGCGCCGGCCCAAATACAGGTTCGGGCATCGCGCCGGACGAAACGCAGAACGCGCTGATCGACAATGTTATCGTGCGCGGCGCGCCCTATGCGGGCCTTCGCGTGAGCCAGTCCCAGAATGTCGTCGTGCAGAATTCGACGTTTGCGCAAAATACGCTCGGCGCGGCGATCGAAAACAGCGCCGGCGTCGATTTCATGCGCAACACAGTGACGCATAATGCAGTAGGCGTGGCTGTTTCCGACCTTCCAGGCAAGGCGCAAGCTGGAAACGGCGTGCGCCTGGTGAAAAACCTGATCACCGCCAATGACGGCGCCAACAAAGCGCCGGAAGGCTCCTTCGCTGCGAGTGCGCCAGCCGGAACGGGCGTGCTGATCTCCGCTGCGCGCGGTGTGGCGGTGAGCGACAACGACATCGCCGAGAACGGCTCGGTGAATCTGCTTCTACTGGCGTTCCGGGGCGATCCGGGCGCTGACGCCAGGTTCAACGCGCTGCCGCGCGACATCCTTGTCACCGGCAACAGGTTTGGCCGCAGCGGCTTTGCACCCGGCGGCGACCTGAAGGCGCTGGCCGCGCAGAACATCAAGCTGCCCGACATCCTGTGGGACGGCGCCGATACCTATTTCGCCGGCAATTCCCCACGCCAGGAGCCGGTGCTGATCGCGCTCAGCGACAATAAGGGCGCCGCGCCGGGCCAGCCGAGCTTCCTCAATCTCGGCCTGATTACCGCCGGCAGTGATTATGGCGACGCGCAGCCCTCCGCCACGCCGCCGCCGCTGTCCAACGTGCCCGCACCGGCGCCTGTGAAACTGCCGGGGGGTTTGTGAGCATCGACCGCAAAGGCGCCTCGCCTCCGCCGCAGGCGGACGCTAGAACGGCGCTTCCAGGAGGAAGTTATATGCGCCGCGCACTGGTTCTGGGATGCCTGCTTATGCTGGCCGCGTGCGGCACGACCGGCGGGGGCGCGCCCGGCGCGCCTGGTCAACCGGGCGAAGGCATTTTCGGCGGCATCTTCTCTAACGCACCAAAGGCGCAAGCGGCATGGGACGCGCGGCCCGAGGGCGATAGCTGGACGCAGATAACGCGCGCCGCGATCGACGCGGATGGCTCAGCCCTGCTGGCCGCAGCGCCCACTGATATGGACGCGTTCTGCCCGAACTATTCAAAGCTAGATGACGTTGCGAAGAAGGAATTCTGGGTTGCGACGGTCTCGCAAATCGCCGCCGTTGAGAGCGCGCTAGACCCGGCAAAGGCCGGCGCGCAAAACCGGCGCGGCCTGCTACAGATCACCCCTGACGCGGCGGCGCGTTATGGCTGCGCCAATGTCGGGGTGGCGCAGTTGGGCGATCCGCAAACCAATCTTGGCTGCGGGGTGAAAATTCTCGCGGCCACCTCCGCACGCGACAAGATCGTTACCGGCTACACGACTGACGGCTGGAAAGGGGCGGCGCGCTATTGGCTCAGCCTGCGCAAGCCGGAGTCTATCGCCGATTTACAGGATCACCTTAACCGGCAAAGTTTTTGCCGCCGGCAAACCTCCTGAGCCCTGAACCTGAGCCGATGTTCACCGCCGCTTCAGCCGCCTTGCGATATCACCGCCCCATGAACGCCAAGCTCGCCGCCTGCGCATTTGCGCTCGCTTTAGCTGCCAGCGCTCCGGCTTTTGCGCAGTCTGCGCCGCCTGCTCAGTTGCCGCGGCCCACGCCGAACTTCGAAGCCGATCTGGCCGGACTGGCGCATGTGCTGGGCGGCGCGCATTACATCCGCGTGCTTTGCACCGGCAAGGCTGATCAGCGCTGGCGCGAACAGATGCAGAAATTCATGAACCTTGAAGGCTCGCCCGGCACGCCGCGGCGCGCGGTGATGGTGCAGGAATTTAACGAGGGCTATCGCGAGCAGGAACAGCGCTATTCCAGTTGCAGCCCTGACGCACAGACGGCGGAAAACCAGTTGAAAACCCAGGGCGCTCGCTATTCGCAGGCGCTGGCGGCGCGCTACCGCTACTGAGCCCCCGACCATAATCGCTCGAGCGTGACCAGCGAAGGCGCCCCCGCTTCGGCCGCGCCGAGGCGCGCAAGAAAGAGATGCCGCACGATTTCGGCCTGTTGCTCAATATTGAAATCCGCAAAGGGTTTTTCGGGCGCCGCAACGTAACGATAGGCGCCGCCCCCTAGCGCGCGCAATTTTGCGAAGGCCAATGGCACGCCGCGCCGCGCCTGCCAGCAATGAGCCAGTTCGTGGATAAACCAGCCCTGTTCGCCAGGATCGGCGGCCGCGAAATCCAACGCTGCGCGCCAGCGCGAAAATACAATCGTCTTGCCCAGCGGCACCATGGCCAGAAACGGCAAGGGCGGGGCTTGCAGCACACGGAGACCGTCGAACGGCAGACGATCGCCGAACACGCCGTACGCCAGAGCGCGTTCGCCTGCGGTGAGCGCGCGCCCTTGTCCGGTTTTCATACGGGCCAGGCTCAAATTACCGCCTCGATCAGCGCCGGACCGCGCGTTTGCAGGAAGGCTGCAAGCTGGGCCTCGAACGCCTCGGCCGTATCGCAGCGCGCAGCGCGCACGCCCTGCGCTTCGGCCAGCTTCACCCAGTCGATCGGCGGATTGTCGAGCGAGAGCATTTGCGCAGCGATCGGTCCCGGCGCGCCGGCGCCAGTGCGCTCGAACTCGATGTTGAGGATGCGATAGGAGCGGTTGGCGCAGATGATCGTCAACACGTCGAGGTTCTCGCGCGCCATCGTCCAGAAAGACTGGTTCGTGTACATCGCCGCCCCGTCGCCGGCGATGCATATGACCTTTGCATCCTGCGCGGCGATCGCGGCGCCGATCGCCACGGGCGTTCCGCCGCCGATGGCCCCGCCCGTGCCGAACAGCCAGTGATGACGCGCCGCGCCCATCGTCGCGGCGTAGATCGCCAGACCTGATGTCACGCCGTCATCGGAGACGATGGCGCCGGCGGGCATGTGCTTGGCCAGGCACGCGCCGACCGCGAACGGGTTTAGCGGGCCGGGGATAATCGGCGCGGCCGGTTTGGCCGCAATGGCCGGGGCCTGTGGCGCGTCGAGAGCGTCGGCCAGCAACGCCAAAGCGCCCGCCACATCGCTCTCCTGGGCGCCCAGCGAGAGGCTCTTGCAGCCCTCCGGCGTTAGCACACTCGGCTTTCCGGGATACGCAAAGAACGAAATTGGCGCCTTGGCGCCGGCGAGCACCATCAGATCGGCATCACCAATTTCGTGCACGGCCATTTCCGCGAAATAACCAAGCCGCTGCGGCGCAAACACGTCCACGCCCCGCAATTGATTTGCCGGAAACGTCTCGCACATGACGGTGGCGCCCGCGGCGGCGATACGCGCAGCCTGAGCGAGGCCGTTTTCCTGCAAGGCGTTGCCGCCGAGAAACAGAACCGGGCGCTTGGCCGCCTTGATGGCGAGAGCAGCCTCGTTGATCTGTGCGGCATCAGGCGTCACCAGGCGCGGCGGCCTCAGGGGCCTGGCGACAACGCCGCCTTCGCTCCACGCCGCATCCGCCGGCACAATGAGAAACGAGCAGCCAGCGGGCGGACCAAACGCACCAGCACAGGCTTCGGCGGCGCGTGCGCCGGAAACCTGCGCTGTTTCCGCCTCGCCCATGAAAACCGCCATCGGCTCGACCAGGCTCGCCACGTCAGAACTGAGCGGCGTATCGTATACCCGATGATGGATCGCGTGATCGCCGACGATGTTCACTGAGGGAACATACGCCTTCTTCGCGTTGTGTAGATTTGCGCCGCCGTTGAGATAGCCGGGCCCGAGGTGCAGCAGCGTCATCGCCGGCTTGCCGGTAATGCGGGCGAAGCCGTCCGCCGCGCCAGTGGCCACCCCCTCGAACAGGCACAGGACCGAGCGGATGCGCGGTTCGCGGTCCAACGCCGCGACGAGGTGCATCTCGCTCGTGCCGGGATTGGCGAAGCAGGCGGTGACGCCGCAATCGGCCAGCGTTCTTACGATGGCGTCGGCGCCGGTTAGTTTGGGCTGGTCCATGTTGGACAGGAAATCCGTCGCGCGCGGCGCTGACAAGAGCCATAACGCGGCCATGGCAGAACGCATGGACGTCACCGTGGCGCGAATCGAGACGCTCGCCGTAGACGCCATCGTCAATCCGGCCAACAGCGCGCTTATCCCGGGCGGCGGCGCGGACGGGGCGATCCGGCGCGCGGCGGGGCCCGAACTCAACCGCATGCTCAGCACTGCCGGCCGCCTGGACGAGGGCGCGGCGCTGACCACACCAGGTTTTCAGCTGCCCGCCCGCTGGGTGATCCATACCGTGGCGCCGATCTGGGAAGCGCCCGGCGCGGCCGCCGGCAAGGTGGCGACTTTGCGTGCGTGCTACTCGTCGTGCCTGGCGGCAGGCGCCGATATCGCCATCGATGAGATTGCGTTTCCCGCTATCGGAACCGGTATCTACGGCTGGCCAAAGAAGCTGGCATGCGAGACGGCGGTGGGCGTCGTGCGCGCGCACCCCGCGCCGGTGAAACGGGTAATTTTCTGCTGCTTCAGTGAAGAGGACGCGGCGCTATATCGCGATGTGCTGGGTGCTCATTCAGCAGGATGACGGCGCGCATCTTCCTCGGCCATCTTCGCCAGCCGTTCAGCCTCACGCCCATCGCCGGGAAGAAATTGCAAGCCGAACCGAAAGAACGTCACGATGGCTGCGCAATAGGCTCCTGCCAGAGCAATCCATTGCAAAACCGGGTCCATGTTCACTCCTTGCTCCTATAGTAAAGCAAGAAAGCGTGCGCCGCCATATGAAGAGTCAGGCCAAACGTCACCAGCCAGACAGACATTGCCAGATCGCCCCGTCCGTTGACCACAGGCGCGATCAAGCCGCCAACTACGCTCGCAAGGCTAACGCCATTCAAGGCATTCACAACGAGTTTGACGTGTTCGTTGAATTGCTCGCGGCCAAACCGAGCAAGGAGACGATCAGATAACCTGCTCACTTCAGAGTTTCCAAAAACCGGATCGGCTCACCCTTTCCCGCTTCCACCAGCGCGCCGTCGCGCATGACGATCTGGCCGCGGATAATGGTGGCCATCGGCCAGGCCTTGGCTTCGAAGCCATCGAACGGCGTCCAGCCGCTTTTGTTGGCTTGTTCGGCGGCGGTGATTTTGCGGCGGGCTGCCAGATCGACGATGGTAAAATCCGCGTCGTAACCCAGCGCAATACGGCCCTTGCCCGCGATGTTGAAGATACGCGCCGGGCCGGCGCTGGTGAGATCGATATAGCGCGCCAGCGAAAGGCGCCCTTCAGCGACGTGCGTCAGCATTACCGCAACCGCCGTCTGCACGCCCGGCATGCCTGACGGCGATTTGGGATAGGGCTGGGCTTTTTCCTCTTTCGTGTGCGGCGCGTGATCAGTGCCGATCACATCGACCACGCCCTGCGCGATGCCGAACGACCACAGCGCTGCGCGATCATCGGCATAGCGGATCGGCGGGTTCATCTGCGCGAAACCCTTGAGGCGCTGGTACGCTTCCGGCGCCTCAAAAGTGAGGAACTGAGGCAGCGTCTCGACCGTAGCGACATCCTTGGCGGTAGCGAGGAACGCCATTTCTTCTTTCGACGAAACGTGCAGAACGTGGACGCGCTTACCATGCTTGCGCGCAGCGGCGACGAGGCGCTTCACCGCCAACAATGCGGTTTGTGAATCGCGCACTTCAGGATGGCTGGTCCAATCGCCTTCACGCGCCAGCGATTTGCGCTCAGTCAGCCGGTCATCGTCTTCGGCATGAAATGCGCCGCGGCGGTTAATGTTCGCAAGCACGAGGTCAAGCCCGGTTTCATCCTTCACCAGCAGCGAGCCGGTGGATGAACCCATGAAGGTTTTAACGCCGCAGACGCCCGGCAGGCGTTCAAGCGCGCCGAGCTGTTCGAAATTGTCCGGCGAAGCGCCAACATAAAACGCATGATCGACATGCATGCGGTTTTTCGCGCGTGCGAGCTTGTCGTTGATCGCCGCCTCGGTGGTGGTTGATGGCGTAGTGTTCGGCATTTCGAACACGGCGGTGACGCCGCCCAGCGCCGCGCCGCGGGAACCGCTTTCGAGGTCTTCCTTGTGCTCCAGTCCCGGCTCACGGAAATGCACCTGCGTGTCGATCACGCCGGGCAAGATGATGAGGCCCTTGGCGTCGAACACCGCGCCCGCGCTTGCCTGCGCCAGATCACCGATGGCGGTTATACGACCGCCGCTAACGCCGATATCACCCGGCCCGCGCCCGGAATGGTTGGCGATTTCGCCGCCGCGAATGACCAAATCAAAATTCACGACGTTTGCTTCTCCTGCGGCGGCGGGCTCTGGCGGGGGCCATGCAACTCTTCGTGCGCCGGACGGTAATGCTCGAACAAGCCCTTACCCACGCCGACGCGCACGCCTGATTTGCGCCACCACGGCGCATTGGCTTCGACCTCGATCGTCGGCATGCCGCCCACGCCGCGCCCGGAATAACGCCGCTCGCATTCAGGGATAATGCGATCAAGGAAGAAGCGCCGGTTGATCAGGAACGTGTTGTTCGACCATTCGAGTGTGGCCGCAGACACGAGATATTCGCCATCGGGCGTGCGGCGAACGAGATCGGGAAATCGAACCGCAGCGTCGTCACGGTAATACACGGTCCAACCGGCCGCGCGGCGCGCGGCCACCGGACGCAACAGGCGCCGCAGCGAGGCTATCGCCTGCTGACCCTGCGAAGCGCCCTCGGGCGGCCAGAAACGCTGGCGCTTGCCGATCGCGAATTGCTGGCCGGGATAGAGCCGGTGGCGCATGCGAAAAACCTGCGCGGCGCCGGAGCGCATGTTCGACAGCGCCTGCTTGATCTGACGGACCGCGATGTCCGCGCTCTCCACCAGCAGCGCATCATTCTCGACCAGAAGCACGTAGTCTGTGTCGAGCGCTTCGGCCATCGCCTTGAAGCCGCCGAGAATGCCGCGATTTGTTTCATCGCCGGCAACGTCGAAACCAAATTCGGCGGCGATGGCGCGATCTTCCGGCTCGATTTCCTGAAAATAAATCAGCGCCCGATCGAACAGCGCCGCGAAGTTTTCGCGGGCATAAGATTGCAGGGAATGGCGCAATGTCTCGCGGTCGCGCCAGGAGAGCACGCCGAAGCCGATTGTTTCGGCGGCGCCAAACCTGTTCATCGCCAATGCTCCCGGATCCAGCCGGTAGGTTTAAGCGTGCGATAAAAACGCTTGTGCCATGCGGCGGGCCATTTGCCGTCACGCGCTTCGTCGGGATCAGGCTTGCCGGTGAAAATGACGATCTTTGTTTCCAGCGGCAGCGGCGCGGGCTGAAACAGACGCATCGGCCAGGCAGGCACCAGTTCGTGCTTGAAGCTGCGGCACCAGAGGCGCGGCCAGAACTCGATCTTCTTTGCCTCGCGCGACAGATAAATCTGCTCGTTATCGTAGGCGCCCACGATCGCCATCGGATCGGCGGCGAAGCGCTCCCAGATGTTGGCGTTGGCGCCCACGGGAAAACGAAACACGGACGAATTGCCCACGCCGCTGCCGCGCGAGGTGTAATTCTCGATGATGCAGAGTTCGCCGGGCTTATAGTCCCAGAAATCATCCATCGGCCCGGTGATGACGATATCCAGGTCAAGGAACAGAACGTCTCCCGATACGCCGGGATAATCCTTCCGCCAGACGGTGAGTTTCTTCCAGCCGCGCGAGCGATACGGCTCGGGCATGTCGACATCGAGCAGAGGCTGCGCCTCGACGGCCGGATCGAGTCCGTTCGCATCATCGGTGTAGCAGACCAGCTTTGTGGGCCGCTTGACGTTGCGCATCAACGCGCTGTGCAGGCGATTGACGTAGTCGGGCCCGTAGCGTGTTCCCCATTTCATGCAAATGGCGGTCTGCACGGCGGCTCCGGCGGAAAAGCCCGGCGCATAGTGCGCGTAGGCGATGGGGCCTGATACCGGCGGGGGCCAAGGGAGGCAATGGGGCGGCTTTGGGGGTGGCAAAGGCGGCGCGGGCGCCCCACCTTGTCGCCATGACGGAGCCTTTGCGCCTTGACCGATCCCTGTTCGCCATACGCGGTCCGGACACGATCGTTTTCCTGCAGCAATTGATCACCAACGACGCCGCACGCCTGGCGCGCCAGCCCGTGATTTACGCCGGCCTCCTCACCCCGCAGGGCAAGGTTTCGGCCGATTTCCTGCTGTGGCGCGCCGAGGATGGCGTGATGGTGGACGTACACGCCGGCTGGGCCGAAACGCTGCGCGCAAGGCTGGGGCTCTACAAATTACGCGCCAACGTCGAAATCGGCCCGATCGAGCAAGGGCTGGGCGTATTCGCCGGCGCGCCGGCTGGCGGGACGGCGTTGAGCGCGCCTGATCCGCGCCGGGGTGAACTGGGTTTGCGCGCCATTGGGTTTGCTGAAACGCCCGCCGCCGCGATGGAGGAGCCGGCGGCGTACCGCGCGCGACGCATCGGCTTTGGCGTGCCTGATCTTGCCCACGATGCGGCGCGCGATGAGGTGTTCGCGCTGGAAGCGCTGTTTGAGGAGTTCGACGGCGTGGATTTCCAGAAAGGCTGCTTCGTTGGCCAGGAAAACGTCAGCCGCATGAAGCGCCGCGCCACGACGCGCAAGAAATTCTGCGCGGTTTCGTTTGATGGCGCGCCCCCCGCTTATGGCGCGGTGATCACCGCCGGTGCGGCGGAGATTGGCGCTGTCCGCACAAGCGGGGACAGCCGGGCGATCGCGCTGCTGCGGCTGGATCGTGCGCAGGACGCTTTGGCCAAAGGAGAAGCGCTGCACGCCGATGGCAAGGCCTTGATTCTCGACCCGCCCTCATGGCTGATCATGCCGGACGCAAGAGAGACGGTTTAGGGGATCTGCGATGCTGGCTGAGCACTGGAACGGCCTGGGATTTTTTGTGATCGTTGGCTGGATCCTGGCGATCTGGTCGATCATTCATGTCGTGCAGAGCAATTCATCGCCGCTTGCGAAGGCGCTCTGGATCGCAGCCGTTCTGTTTCTGCCCGTGTTCGGCTTCGTAGCGTGGTTGCTGTTTGGACCGCGCAGCGCCAAGGCTAAGTAAGCGCGCGCGGATTCATCACGCGCTTCGGATCGAGCGCGGCTTTTACCTTCGCCATGACGTCCAGCGTTACGTGATCCTTGTAGCGCGGTAATTCTTCGCGGCGGGAGACGCCGATGCCGTGTTCGGCGGAGATCGAGCCGCCCATGCCCACTGCAACGTCCTGCACCGCCTCGATCAGCGCCGGGCATGCCTTCCAGAAGTCTTCGTTCACAGGCCCGGGCGGCTGCATCACGGTGTAGTGGATGTTGCCATCACCCGCGTGACCGAAGGCGAGGACGCGCAGGTCTGCCCACACGTTACGGGCAGCGATTTCAGCGTCACGCAGGAAATCCGGCACGCGCGAAACAGGGACGGAAATATCCATCGGCGCCTGGGCGCCCTGCGTGCGTTGCGCTGCGGGAATTTCTTCGCGCACCCTCCAGAACTCTTTCGCCTGCGCGTGATTTTCAGCCACGACCGCATCCTGAATCAGGCCCTTTTCCATCGCGCTGGAAAGCGCCTGCTCCGCCACGTCTCGTAAGCCAATTGCGCGCACGCTTTCCATCTCGATCAGCACGCGCCAGCCGTTCCAGCCCGGCAACGCGTTACGGAGTTGAGGGTAGGCGACGAGCGTCATTCCGGTGGCGAAGGCGTTCATCAATTCGAACGCCACCACCGCGCCGGTTTCGAGCTTCATATGATGCAGCAGCTTCAGCGCCGCATATGGAGAGTCCAGTCCCACCACAGCGACGATATGTTCGGCGGGCCGTGGCTGCAGCTTCAGCGTGGCGGCGGTGATGATGCCCAGCGTGCCTTCGGCGCCGATGAACAATTGCTTGAGGTCGTAGCCGGTATTATCTTTGCGCAGCGCCTTGAGCGCATTCAGGATGCGCCCGTCCGGCAGAACCACTTCAAGGCCAAGCACCTGCTCGCGCATCATGCCAAAGCGAATGACGTGTACGCCGCCGGCATTGGTGGAGATCAAGCCGCCGATCGTCGCGCTGCCTTCGCTGCCCAGGCTGATCGGGAACAGACGCCCCGCTGACTCCGCCGCCTCCTGCACTGATTTGAGCACGACGCCCGCTTCCGCCACCATCGCATCGTCGTCGGTCGAGACGCTGCGAATTTTGTTCATCCGCTTGAGCGAGATCAGCACCTCGCCTTCAGGAATTTGGCCGGCAACAAGGCCGGTATTGCCCCCTTGCGGCGTGATAGCGAGACCAGCTTCAGCACACAAACTGACGATCTGTGAGACTTCTCCGGTGCTCGACGGCATGGCGAGGAACGGCGCGTTGCCGCGGTAGCGCCCGCGCCATTCAACCAGATGCGACGCCATGATTTCCGGATCGGCGGTCCAGCTTTTGGGCGGCAGGCGGGCGGTCAACTGATCGATCAAGGCGGACATGGGCAAGCTCCCGGCGCTACACGGCAGCGCGTTTTTTGGGAAAGTGGCCCGCCCACGCGCGCCGTCAAGGCAAACCTGTTGCGGCCGACGCCGGGCGGGCGCAGTCTGTGGCGGGGGCAATGGCTCACGGCGCGTCACGCGCCGCTGGAAAGGGCAAAATGGCCTTCTGGATCGGGATTGCGATGTTCATGGGATTCATCATCGCCATGGCAATCCTGGGCGGTGCGATCGTCGGCAAGAAACGGCGGCGCGGAGAACGCGGAGAATAAGGCCGGCTAGGGCCACAGGGAGAGAGCGGTGAGTCTGCGAGTCCGAAAGGCGATGATCCGCGATGCCGAAGCCATCGCGCGCCAGAGCATGGAAGCTGCGCGCGAGGATGGCGCGGCCAGGTCAGGTTTTGGGCCAGAGCAAATCCGCCAGCACGCGTTCGGATCAAGCCCGGTGATCGAGATTTTCGTCGGCGAGGACGGGAACAGGATCGTCGCCCATTCCATCACCTATCGCGGCTACGACCTGGACGCGGGACAGGCCAATCTGGTTCTGGCCGCGCTTTACGTGGTGCCGGAAGCGCGCCGCCGCGGCGTGGCGCGGGTGATGATGAGCGCTGTGGCCCAGCGGGCGCGGGAACGTGGCTGCCGGCGCATCCATATCACCACCGGCCAGACCAATTCGGTCGCCCACCGCTTCTACGCCGCCATCGGCGCGAAGGAAGAACAACTGGCGGCGTTCGTTTTGGCCTCCGACGCGATTGAGTGGCTGGCGACCGAGAGCCTTTGATCGGGGATCAGCTTCGCTGCTGTAAAAATTCGATAATCGCCGAAAAATCCTTGCCGCCATCGCCGCGCGCGGCGAGCGCTGCATAAAGCGCCGCCGCCGCCGCCGATAGTGGCGTGGCGGCGGCTAAGCGATCGGCTTCTTCCAGCGCAAGCCGTAAATCCTTCAGCATCAGGTCCGTCGAGAAGCCGCCAGCAAAGTCTCGATTGGATGGGGCGGCCGGGACTGGTCCGGGAACGGGGCAGTAGGAGGTCAACGCCCAGGATTGGCCAGACGAACGCGCCGCAATGTCGAAGAACACTTGCGTGTCGAGACCAAGCCGCTGCGCGAGGATGCACGCTTCGCTAACGCCGACCATGTCGATCGCCAGCATGAGATTGTTGCAGAGCTTCGCCGCCTGACCAGCGCCCGAAGCGCCTGCGTGGATAACCGCCTTGCCCATTTTCTCCAGCACCGGGCGTGCGCGTTCGACGGCGGCTGCCTCGCCGCCAACCATGAACGTCAACGTACCATCGCGGGCCCCAGCCGCGCCGCCGGAAACCGGCGCGTCTATCATGGTCAGGTTTTGGGATTCTGCTGCGGCGGCGAGCGCGCGCGCCGCCGTCACGCCGATCGTGGAGCAATCGATGAGCAGGGCGCCGCGCAGCTTTCCGAAGATTGATGTTTCATAGACATCGCGCACAGACGCGGCGCTCGGCAGCATGGTCAGCACCATTCCTGCGCCCTCAATCGCTGAAGCGGGGTCCCGGGTGACTTCAACACCGAGCGCGTTGGAAGCAGCGCGTGCGGCAGGGACAGGATCGAAACCGCGCACGCAAAGCCCTGCGCGGACGAGATTGGCCGCCATCCCCTCGCCCATATTGCCCAACCCGAGGAAAGCGACGGCGGTCATGTCTGCCGGTCGTTGGCGGGCGCCAGGGCAAGCAATTTGCCGGCGATTGTATTGAGCCGGTCGTCCACGATGCCGCATGCCAGCAGCGCTTCGCCGCCCTGCTGGAGATAATCCTTCACGCCCGCTCGATCCTGCGAGATTACGAGGCGATAAAGCGGCCAGACGTAATCGTCGTACTCATCCTCCGGACAGCCGGCTCCGAGCGGGGCCCAATCTTCATTGAGCACCCGCCGGATCGCCGCCGCTATGGTTCTGGCCTCGGCGTTCAAATCAAGGCTTGCGGAACTTCAGGATGAACTGATCCGTGTGATCCCGGACGCCTTGCTCGATCACCGGCTGCTTGAGGTTGTCAGCCGGATTTCTCAGCGTGTTGCTTTCGCCGATCAACTGAAAACCGGCAGCGGTTACTTGCTGTTTGACAAATTCAGGATTGATCCGGTGCAGCGTGCTCGGTGCGTTCTCGGCGCCATCAGTTCCAGCCGAGTGATCGAGTACGATATACACGCCGCCCGGCTTTAGCACGTCGAACACGCTCTTGTTGAACGCATCAGTGCGCTCGCGCAGATCGTGATAATTCCGCGACGTCCAGACCACATCAACTTTTTCTGGCGTGTTCAGCGTGCGATCCTCGCCAAGCATTACAACGACAACAGCGCCGCCATAAGTCGGCTCAGCTGCGATCCCAACCACGGCGGGCGGACCGGGGGGCGGGCCGCCGCCTGGTGGGCCGCCGGGGGGCGGGCCGCCGCCGCCGGGTGGGCCGCCGGGTGGCGGGCCGCCGCGGCGCATGGGCGGGGTCATGGCATAAACCTTGCCGTTCGGCGCAACCGCCTTGGCGAACACGCGCGTGAAGTAGCCGGCGCCCGGCGCGTACTCGGCAACCTTCGTGCCCGGACCAATGCCGGCAAATTCCAGCATCTCGCCAGGCTTACGCGCCGCATCGCGATCCTTGTCCGCTTGTGGGCGCGCCGAATCCGCCAGCGCGAGCACGGTCGCGGCTTTGTTGGCGCCATCCGGCGACCCCGTTGTCGCGCAGGCGGTCAAGGCGCAGAGCCCCAACGCCGAAAGGCCAAAAATGAAATCTCGCATGTGCTTCTCCACCCTCATCTGCCGGCCTTGTAGCCGACTTTTTCTGTTACCGGCAGAAACGCCGCTCGTCCCGATGATCAACTCTGGCTTATCGGCCTATCATATGACGGGCGATGATCAGGCGCATGATCTCGTTTGTGCCCTCAAGAATCTGGTGAACGCGCAAATCGCGGACGATCCGCTCGACCTCAAAATCGGCGAGATAGCCGTAGCCGCCATGGATCTGCAGCGCCTCGTTGGCAATCTCAAAGCCGCAATCCGTGGCGAAGCGTTTGGCCATGGCGCAATATTTCGTGGCGTCCGGCCTGCCTGCGTCAAGCCGCCCGGCCGCCTCGTGTACGAGCAGGCGCGAGGCTTCGAGCTTGGTGGCCATGTCCGCGAGCTTGAATTGCGTGACCTGGAAATTGATGATCGGCTGGCCGAATTGCTCGCGTTCGCGCGCATATTCCAGCGCCCGCTCCAGCGCTTCCGTGGCGCCGCCAAGGGAGCACGCGGCAATGTTGAGCCGCCCCCCGTCCAGACCCTGCATGGCATAGAGAAAGCCAGCCCCCTCCTTACCGACCAGATTTACCGCCGGTATACGGCAATCTTCGAAAATGACCTGCGCCGTTGGTTGCGCGCGCCACCCCATCTTGCGCTCAAGCCGGCCAAATCGAAGCCCAGGAGAATCCTTCGGCACGAGGAAGCACGATATCCCCCGCGGACCTTCATCGCCGGTGCGGGCGATGACGACGTAGAGATCGGAGAAGGTGGCGCCGGAAATAAAGGATTTCGCACCGTTGAGAATGTATTCGCCGCCATCACGGACGGCGGTTGTACGCAGCGCCGCGGCGTCCGAACCCGCGCCCGGCTCCGTCAGGCAATAGGAAGCGATGAGCTCCATGTTGCAAAGCCGCGGCACCCAGTGATGACGCTGCTGATCGTGGCCAAACGCATCGATCATCCATGTCGCCATGTTGTGGATCGACATGAACGCCGCGGTGGAGACGCAACCGCGCGACAATTGCTCGAACACCAGCACCGCATCGGTGCGGGTGAGACCCGATCCGCCGACGTCGGGCTTCACATAAATGCCGGCAAAGCCGATCGCGGCCATGACCTGCAGCACGCCCCGATCGAGGCTGCCCTGGGCTTCCCATTGGGCCGCGTTCGGCCGCAATTGCTCCAGCGCGAAGGCGCGGGCGGTATCGACGATCTGCCGCTGTTCGGGGGTTAGGTCGAAGGCCACGGGCAAGCTCTAGCATGCCCAACCGGCGCCCACATAGCCGCCGCCAATGGCGTATGGCGCCGCGCGCGCGGCCTGGACCATTTTTCAGTTGAGCGGGTTTAGCTTTCTCGGTACGGGGGCGCCCCGACATGATCGAAGAGCCCAGAGTGATCGACCCATCCGCCCTGCAAGTCCGCCGCTCCACCGCTGGCCTCGGCCTGTTCACCAAGGTTGACATTCCCAAAGGCGAACGCGTGGCCGAATATGTCGGTAAAAAGCTGACGTGGCAGGAATATCTGAACTCCAACAGCGTCTACCTGTTTGAGGTCGGCGCCCGCAAAACCATCGACGGCTCACCCCGTTGGAATCTGGCGCGCTACATCAATCATTCCTGCCGCCCCAATTGCGAGGTGGAGATCACACGCGGACGGGTGTTCATCGTCTCGCGCCGCAAGATCAAAGCCAGCGAAGAGCTGAACTACGATTACGGCAAGGAATATTTCAACGACCTGATCAAGCCAAAGGGCTGCCGGTGCGAGAAATGCGCGCCTAGCCGGGGTAAAAGCGCCGCCTGAGGGCGCCCTTAGCAGGCGGCGCGCGCTAAAAGCGGCGCATGTTTCGCCTTTACGCCTTCATCGCCGCGCTCCTGGGGCTGCTCTCCATCATCATTGGCGCTTTCGGCGCACATGGCGTGACCGATCCGCGCGCCCACGGTTTGATCGAGACCGGCGCGCATTACCACCTAGCGCATGCGCTCGCGGCGTTTGCGGCCCTAACCTTCTGGCGCTGGGGCGCGCGGACAGCGCGGTTCGCGGCGCCGCTCGGCACAGGCCTATTCAGCGGCTCGCTGTACGCGCTGGCGCTTGGCGCGCCGCCATGGACCGGAGCGATCACGCCTTTGGGAGGGTTGTGCTTCATCGCGGGCTGGGCCGTGCTGGCATGGTCTACGCTGTCGCTGACTGAACCGGCTTCATAACGCCCAGGCGGGGCACGGTTGCCGCCTCGATGCGCTGAATAGGGCTATCGCGCTTGCATCGCGCAAACCGGCCCACTACCCCTTTTTTCATGGGTCGTGAATCTCCTTTTCTAGCCGAGCGTGGCGGCGTGACCCCCGTACCGGCCCGCCGCGACCTTTACGATCCGATTGACCCCTATCAGGCTGATATGCTGCGCGTGTCGCCGCGGCATACGATCTATTTTGAGCAATGCGGAAAACCGGAAGGCATTCCGGCAATCGCCCTGCATGGCGGGCCTGGCGGAGGCGCCAGCGCCGAAATGCGCCGGTTCTTCGATCCGCGGCGTTACCGCATAATCTTGTCCGATCAGCGCGGCTGCGGCCGCTCCACGCCGTTTGCGAGCGTGGAAGAAAACACGACCTGGGATCTGGTCGCAGACATGGAAAAGCTGCGCGAGCGGGTGGGCGTGCAGAAATGGCTGGTGTTCGGCGGCTCGTGGGGATCGACGCTGGCGCTGGCATATGCCGCCAAACATCCCGAGCGCGTCATCGCACTGGTGCTTCGCGGCGTGTTCTTGCTGCTGGATGAGGAAATCCGCTGGTTCTACCAGGACGGCGCGGGGCGGTTATTTCCTGATGCGTGGGAGCGCTATGTGTCGCCGATCCCGCCAGCCGAGCGCGGTGATTTGGTTGGCGCGTTTCACCGCCGGCTGATGTCCGGTGACCGGGCCGTCAGGATTGACGCGGCGCGGGCGTGGTCGCGCTGGGAAGGCGAAACGATTTCGATCGCCGGCCCGCAAGCCCTGCCCTCACGGTTTCACGAGGACCGCTTCGTAGAGGCGTTCGCGCGCATCGAGAGCCATTATTTCGTGAACAAGGGGTTCTTCCCCTCCAATGGTTGGCTGCTAACGCAGGTTGACCAGTTCCGGCGCATTCCGTGCAAGATCGTGCATGGCCGCTACGACGTATGTACGCCGCTATCCTCCGCTTGGGCGCTGAAGAAAGCCTGGCCAAGCGCCGAACTGGAAATCATCGGCGATGCAGGTCATTCCAGCCTAGAACCGGGGATCGTCGACGCGCTGATCCGCGCAACGGATCAATTCGCGCAGCGCTGATTACCAGATAAAGCCGCTCGATCCGGGCGAATAGTCGCGGTGCACATGCACGCTTAGCACCAGCGCCATCCCGACCATGACCGTCAGCATCGCCGTGCCCCCGAACGAAAGCAACGGCAGCGGAATACCCACTACAGGCACCAAGCCAACTACCATCGCCGTGTTGATAAACACATAGAGCGCCAGGGTTATCGCCACACCGCCGGAGGCAAGTCGCCCAAACAGCGTGCGCGCGCGCATCGCCACCATCATCGTTAAAACAAGCAGAGCCGCGAAAAGCCCGAGCACAGCAAACGCACCGATCAACCCAAACTCCTCGGTGATCATCGTGAAGATGAAGTCGGTGTGTTTTTCCGGAAGAAAGTCGAGCTGGCTTTGCGAGCCCTTCTGATAGCCCTGCCCGAACACCCCCGCCGAGCCAATCGCGATTTTCGACTGCGCAACGTGATATCCCGCACCCAGGGGATCGGCCGCTGGATCGAGGAACGTGGCGATCCGGTCGCGCTGGTAGTCGTGCAGCTTGAATTCGTAGGCCCAGAACCCGGCCACCCCGGCGATCAGCGCACCGATCACGATGTATCGCCAGCGTATGCCCGCCAGGAACATCACGCCGATGCCCGCGCCCGCGAGCAGCAATGACGTGCCAAGGTCCGGTTGTTTCATCACCAAGGCGGTCGGCGCGGCGATCATCAGCAGCGGCGGAACCAGCGCCAAAGCCTTAGACGCGTGGCGCGCGTCTAGCTGGTGGTAGTAGCGCGCCAACGCCAGCACTACGGCCACTTTCATGAATTCCGAGGGCTGGATCTGGACTGGTCCAAATTCCAGCCATCGCTGCGCGCCCATCTTTACTGCGCCGAAGAGTTCCACGCCGACCAGCAAAAGCAGCGATATGGCGTAGAGGGGATAGGCCAGCGCCAACCAGAACCTGAGGTCTATCATCGCCAGCGCCAGCACGACGATCAGCACCGATACGAAGCGCGTGGCGTGACTAAGCGGCTGGCCGTTCCAGGCATCCCCCGCGACGGAAAGGTGCATGACGACGCCGAAGGCCGCGATCGCACAGAGCAACGTGATGATGCCCCAATGCAGACGCTTCCACTTGTCGCCGATCCTGCGTGTGCCGGAGGACGTACTGGCGAAGGTCATCCCGGCTTCTCCGGCGAATCGGCGCGCGCCAGCTTCATCGCCGGGCGGCTGGAGGGATCGCGCATCAGCGTGGCGCGCATCACATCGTGCGCGACGGGTGCGGCGGCGGAAGAGCCGTGCTCGCCATGCTCGACCACAACGGCGCAGGCATAGCGCGGCGCATCCGACGGCGCGAAGCACACGAACAGCGCGTTGTCGCGTAGATGCCAGGGAAGCGCTTTTCCGGTTCTAAGACCCCCCGCCCGCTCGGCTGCTGAGAAGCTCCGCACCTGGGCGGTTCCGGTTTTTCCGGACATGCGCACGCGCGGTGAACCGGGCGGCGCGTCTTTCACGTCAACCACGCGCCCCGTGCTCATGTTGCGCGCAAGGTGGAGTTCGCCCCAGCGCAAGGCGGTGCCGCCCGGCTCGTTGCAAACGCCAAACATCGCCGCGTGCAAATGATCGAACGAGGCTTTCGGAACTGGCAATTGGCCGACGGGCGGCAATTGCACATTTGCCCCCTCGATCACCATGCGCGGCATCACTGTTTTTCCGTGTGAGGCGATGCGCGCCGCCATCACACAGAGCTGAAGCGGCGAAGCCAGCACATCGCCCTGGCCAATTACAGTATTGAGCGCCATGCCCGGGGGCCACGGCTCCTTGCCGCGCCGCGATGCCCACCACGCCTGATCGGGAACGACGCCGGGCGAAACCGATGGCAGGCTGACATCGAATTTCTGACCGAAGCCAAGCTGGCGGGCGACGTCCGCCATGTGCTGCTGGCCCATGCGGATCGACATCTGGTAAAAATACACATCGCAGGATTTCTTCACCGCGTCGTGCAGATCGACCGGCCCATGGCCCTTTTTCTGCCAGCAGTGGAAATTCCGCCCGCCGTAATAAAGGTAGCCGGGGCAGTTCACTTTCCGCTTCGGATCAATGCCCGCTTCGAGCACGGCGAGCGCGCTTGAAACCTTGAACGTCGAGCCAGGGCTGTACGTGCCTGTAACCGCCTTATGGAATAGCGGCTTGTGATCCCACTCGTTCAGTTGCTTGAACTTCGCCGATGGGATGCCGTTGACAAAATCGTTCGGATCGAAGGCGGGCGCCGAGGCCATGACGATGATTTCGCCCGTGACGATATCCATCACCACCACGGCGCCGGATTCGGTAGCGAGGCTTTCCATCGCTGTGCGCTGCAATTCAGCATCGATCGATAGCACGACGGCGCCGCCCTGTTTCGGCTGCTTGGCGATGCCGGCGAGTTCGTTGACCACGCGTCCGCGCGCGTTGACTTCCACCTGCTTCCATCCCGGCTCGCCCTGGAGCGTGCTTTCCAAAGACGCTTCCAGGCCGGCCTTGCCGATGCGCACGTCAGGCGTGCGCAGATAGCGAACGTGGGCGCTATCGAATGTATCGCCCGGCAGCGGTTTGGGGGGCAGGCCCGCCGCTTCGCGATCAGAGCGTTCGACGCGGTCTATCTCGGCCTGATTGGGCTTCTGCACATAACCGACCGGATGCGCGAAGGCTGATTTGTAGGGGTAATAGCGCTGCTCGCCGACGACGGCGCGGACCCCCTTCAATTCCGGCAGACGAACGTTGACGGCGGCGAATTGCGGCCATTCGAGTCCGTTCTTGATCTGCACTTCGTCAAACGCGCGCCGATTTTTGGCATCGCGAATCCGCCGCGCGACGGCTTCCGGCGTCATGCCGAGCAGATCGCCCAGCGCGCGGATCGTCTCCTCCAGATTTTCGGCTTCTTCGGGAACGATAGAGACGCGATAATCCTTGCTGGCCAATGCCAGCGGATCGCCAAAGCGATCGTAGATCACGCCGCGCGGCGGCACGATCGGCACGAGGTCAAACCGATTGCTTTCGGCCGCGTTGGTATAAGCCTTGTTGAAGACGTCTTCGCCCTGCAGCCACACCAGCCGCGAGGCGATGGCGCCCAGTCCCACACCGCCGGCGCCCATCATCAGCAGGCCGCGCCGCGTAAAGATCGTCATCAGGTCGCGTTTAGCGCTCATGGCTATACTCCCGCCGACGCCGAGCCGCGACCAACATAGAGTGGCCGCACAAGCGGGAACAGCAGCGCCGTTATGAAAGCCGTAACGACAAACGGGCGCGCCGATTCCATGCCGGTTCCAAGCACAGCCGTCGCCAGTCCCGCCGCGATAACGCACGCGCCGGCAGCGGTGGCGGCAAATCCCACCCAGGGTGAAATCAGATTGGCGCTGCGCATGGTGCTGGCCGCGAGCTTTCCTACGCCATAGGCGGAAACGAAGATCAGCGCGTAAAAGCCCAGCGGCCCGCCCGCAAGCTGATCCTGCACCAGCCCCATTAACGCCAACGCGACTGGCGCGGGCCAACGGTCGTCGCCCTCGGCCGCCCAGCCATACGCGCACCAGAGCGGGGCCAGCGGCACCGGCGGCTGCGCGAACCACGGCAAGGACGGCAACACTACGCACGCGCACGCCAGGATCAATCCGGCGAAGCGGAACGAAGAGCGCAGAAACGGCGCGGCGAAGAATGAAAGCGGCTGCATTATTCCTGCGGCCCGGCAACCTGCTCGGCCGCCGCAGTGGCGACAGAGGGCTTCGCCGGCGGACGCGGCGGCGGCGCTGGCGGCGGCGGCTGCATCGGCGCGCCGGTGAACAAGGTCTGTGGCGGGCGCGGCAGGCTCTGTTCGCTCACGCCATCTTCGGGCGGCAGATCGGGCGCGAAATACGGGATCAGCCGGATGTAATCGACCGACTGGCGGCCAACGCCCAGATTGACCGCCCAGCCTGCGCCGTCCTGCGCCGCCATTCCTATGAAAACGCCGCGTGGGTAAATACCTCCGTCCCCGGAGGTGACGATGCGTTCGTCGCGCAGGAAACCGCCCTGGCCGACCACATATTGCAAGCGGGGATCAGCCAGGCGCATTGGCCCCTGATCCAGCCGCGGTTTCTGTCCCGCCTGACCGATCATCAACGCCCGCGCGCGCGAGGTTTCGCCCATGACTGGCACGCGCGAATTGTAATCGTCCAGCAGCAGCACCCGTGACGAGCGCCCGCCCACGGATACGACCCGGCCGATCAGTCCGTTTTCATTGAGCGCCACGAACCCGACCTTGACGCCATGATCGGCCCCGGCATTGGCCAGCAGCGTGCGCTTGAACGGCCCACCGGGATCTAGGATCAGCCGCGCTGTGATAGAGTCTCCGCCGCCCTGGCTCTGACCCAGATTTTCGCGCGGAATGTTGAGCAGTCTTTCGTAACGCTCCTGGCGTTCAGCCAACGCCAGCGCCGTTTGCTTCCACTCGCGCAATAGCTGATTTTCTTTTTCAAGCGCGCGAATGCGATCAGCGCTTGAGAACGCGGCGCCGATGCGCCCGCCAATATCGCCAATGCTTTCGAACAAGCCGCCGCCCGCGCGCTTTCCGGCGGCGAGCGCATCGTCGTCGGCTGATTGCACCCCCTGCGCGGCTTCGCGCGGTTGCTGCAGCCAGAGGATAGCCCCAGCGCCCAGCGCCAACAGCACAGCCGCGATCGCGCCGCTAGTTAACCGGGAGCGGCCGGTGCGTCGTGCGCCAAGCCTTCGTCGCGCCACCGCGCCGCTCCTTGCTTCAGCCGTCCGCCATCAGCAGGCGTTTGCCTTGAGGCGTGTTCAAATGTTCAAGCGCCTTGCCGCAGCCCATGACAACACAGGTAAGCGGATCGTCCGCCACCGACACGCGGATCGAGATGCGTTCCTGCAAAACAGTATCGAGATTGCGCAGCAGCGCGCCCCCGCCCGTCAGCATAATGCCATTGTCGAGAATATCTGATGCCAGATCCGGCGCCATCCGCTCGAACGCCAGCTTCACTGTATCCACGATATCAGACACCGGCTCGCGCAGAGCCTCTGCCACCATCGCTTCGTTGACCGAAACTTCCTTCGGCACGCCGTTGAGATTGTCTTGTCCTTTTACCGACATCGACATGCCAAGGCCTTCATCCGGCGGCTTGGCGGTGCCGACTTCTTTTTTGATCCGCTCAGCGGCGGCGTCGCTGATCAACAGATTTTCCGCGCGACGTAGATATTGCATGATCGCTTCGTCCATCTTGTCGCCGGCCACACGTAACGAGTACGACCAGACGACGCCGCCGAGCGAGAGCACGGCGATTTCCGTGGTGCCGCCGCCAATGTCCACGACCATGGCGCCGGCGGGATCTTCGATCTGCAGATTGGCGCCGACCGCAGCGGCGACCGGCTCCTCGATCAAATAGACGCGCCGGGCGCCAGCCGATTGCGCGCTTTCCAGAATGGTGCGCTTCTCCACCGCGGTCGCGCCGGTCGGCACGCAAATCACGATCTGGGGCGAAATCATCGAAGGGCGCGGCTGCACCTTTTTGATGAAATGCTTGATCATCTCCTCGGCAACGTCGAAATCGGCGATCACGCCGTCCCTCATCGGACGGATGACCTCCATGTTGCGGGGGGTTTTGCCCAGCATCTGCTTGGCCTCACGGCCCACAGCATGGACAACCTTGCGGCCGCCCTCGTTCACGTACGCCACGACCGAGGGCTCGTTCAGCTCGATGCCCTTGCCCTTGACGTAGATCAGCGTGTTCGCGGTGCCGAGGTCGATCGCCAGATCCGGCGCCACGAGCCCGAAGAAATTGAACATATCCCTGCCGGTTCTGACGAATCGCCTGCGCGCGACTCACTCGCGCATCATGGTGCGCGAACGTTACGTTCCCGCAAACTAAGAGCCGCAGGAAACGCGCAAATACGGCAGGGTTACGGCGCCCAGCCGGCGCGATACTGTGGGGCTTCTGTGAGTAAGTCTCAGGGCAGCGCCGCGGCGACGGCATCGGCCGACGGCCGGCCGCCATAACCGAGGCCAGGCACGACCGTTATCCGCAGCACATTGCCGTCAAGGCGTGCGCTGGGCGCAATGCCCGGAACGATCACGACCTTGCTGACGGCGGCCTGGCGCCTCACCAGCGCTTCCGCTGCGCGGGCCGCTGCCTCCGCCGCCAGCGCGCTGGCGCGCACGTCGAGACCGGCGGTTTCAAAATACATGCTGCGGCCGAGCTTTTCGCTCGTGTCTCGGGACAATTCGCCGAGCCGGGCAGCCAGGCCCGCCTGAGGCGGCGCTGGCAGCGCCACGGGACGGCCTGCGCCCGCCAGGGAAACCGGCGCGCCGCCGCTCATCGCGTCCGGATATATGGTCATGCCGCCGATCGATGTGACGCGCAGGACCAGCCTGCCAGTGTCGGTCTTGAGGAATTCGTCGCCGCGCGGGCCCGGCGAGGAGCGCAGCGCGAGAACTTCGGTTTTGCCGTCAATCTTCATCAGCGGCGTGCCGCTGGAGCGATCGAGCGTGAAGCGAACCGCGCCATCGGGCGTTGCGAAACGCTCGGCGCGCGGAGCCGGAGAAGAGGCCGGCGATCCTAGCAGGCCTGCCGTCAAGGGAGAAAGCGGTTCAGCCGCCGATTGGGTTGCAGCCGCCAGGATCGCCGCGAGGGCCGTGACACTCAACGCGACAGTAGCCGCCGCGCTGGTCGAACAATCATCGGCCGGGTTGAACATGGGACAATGGTGCTGGCCGAACCCGGCGCTTTTGCGACGCAAACGAGGTGTTTCAGCCCACCCTTTGCCCCATGCATTGCCAGGCGTTAACCCTAAGCGGCGGTGTTGGCCTTCGACACAGCGGCGCGCAGCGCGTCTTCGGCCCATTTGTTCAAGCTCTTGCCGGACAATTGCGCTTCTAACGCCGCGCTTGCATGCACTTCGGGATCAATGCGCAACATCAACTCGCCTCGGAAAGGTTTTTCCGGCGCCTTCTTAAGCTTGCGGCAAGCGTCGAGATATCCTTCGACGGCCTCGTGAAAGCCCTGCTCAAGACTATCCACTGTATCGGCATGAAAACCGACCACGTCGTTGATGCCGGCGAGATGACCGACGAAGAGCTTGTCGTCCGCGTCATACTCGACGCGCGCAGCAAACCCCTTCCATTTAAGTACGTTCGTCATCGATCTCCTTTCCGGCCGCGCCCGTTGGGCCCAGACCCAGTTTCTCCAGATATTTGGCAGCGTCGCGAACCTGGTATCTTTTGGCTTCTTTCGCGGGATGCGGCCGATGAAAGCTGGCGACTACCCCATCTTTTGCAAACGTAACTCTGGAGCCGCTGCCCTCAACAAGCGAGCAGCCTACCGCTTTCAGCATGCTCTCTATGTCCGACCACCTGATGGAGTTGGTCGTCGGTTTTCTGAAAACCGCAGCGAGCGTCGCCCTCTGCTTGTTGTTCATGCTATCATTTTATGATATCATCGCGGAATGTCAATGGTCGGGACTCGACTTTGAGACCCGCCCCCTCATCCAGACCGAGCATGAGATTGAGGTTTTGCACTGCTGCGCCTGACGCGCCCTTGCCCAGATTATCGAGCAGCGCGAGCAGCCGCGCCTGCTGGGCGTCGTCATTGCCGAACACGAACAGACGCAGGCTGTTCGTGCCGTTGAGGGCCTCTGGATCGAGTTCAGCGACGTAGCCGCCAGCAGGCCCCCGCGCCTTCTGGAGCGCCGCGGTTTCGGGCTCGCTGGCCACTTTTACGAAGCGCTCGCCAGCATAAGCTGACGCAAGCGCGTCACGCAGCGCACCGCTCGCCGGCGTCTTTGGCAGCGCCCAGAGCTGGAGCGGTATCTCGACAATCATGCCTTGCGCGTAGCGGCCGACGGCGGGGGCAAACAGCGGCGCGTGCGCAAGGCCGGCATATTTCATCATCTCGGGCACATGCTTGTGGGTCAGCGGCAGCCCGTATGCGCGAAACGCATCGCTGGCGCCTTGCGGCGCGGGCCCCGCAAATTCCTCGATCAATTGGCGCCCGCCGCCGGAATAGCCGGAGATGGCGTTGATGGTGATAGGAAAGTCAGCGGGCACGAGCCCGGCGCCCGTCAGCGGCGCGAGCAGCGCGATCGCGCCGGTGGAATAGCAGCCAGGATTGGATACGCGCTTGGCCGCCGCGATCTGCTCGCGCAGACCAATCTCGGGAAAGCCGAAAGTCCAGCCCGGCGCGACGCGGTGCGCCGTGGAGGCGTCAATAACCTTCACATTTGGATTTTCGATCAGCGCCACGGCTTCGCGCGCCGCATCGTCCGGCAGGCAAAGTATCACGACATCGACGCCGTTCAGCAATTCAGCACGGGCCGCCGCATCCTTGCGCCTGGCCGGATCGATCGACATGAGTTCGATATCGCGCCGGCCTTCCAGCCGCTCGCGGATTTGCAGGCCGGTCGTGCCGGCTTCACCGTCGATGAATACTTTCGCCGCCATGAGCCATCCCCAAAAACAAAACGGGCGCTCCTTGCGAAGCGCCCGCTCGATCCACACAGGATAAGTCGGTTTAGCGCTTCGAGAACTGGAAGCTGCGGCGGGCTTTGGCGCGGCCGTACTTCTTACGCTCTACGACGCGCGGATCGCGCGTGAGGAAGCCTTTGGTTTTCAGCGCCGGACGCAGCGGCGGCTCGAAATCCGAAAGCGCCTTGGAGATGCCGTGGCGCACCGCGCCGGCCTGACCCGAAAGCCCCGAACCAACGACCGTGGCGATCACATCGAATTCGCCTGCGCGGTTGGTGACCGCGAAGGGCTGCTGGATCATCATGCGCAGAACCGGGCGCGCGAAGTAAACGCTCTGGTCGCGGCCGTTGATCGTGATGGTGCCCTTGCCCGGCTTCAGCCAGACGCGGGCGACGGCGTTCTTGCGCTTGCCGGTGCCGTAGGCGCGGCCCTGCGCATCGACCTTGCGCTCGCGCAGCACGGGCGCGGTGGATTGCGGATTGACCGGCGCAGCGCCGGTCATCGCGCCTAGATCTTCGAAACCTGAGTGGACGTCGGACATATGGCTTACCCGATCCTGGAGTTTTTGCGGTTACGGGATTTGAAATCGATCGTTTCGGGCGTCTGCGCCTCGTGCGGATGCTCGGCGCTGGCGTAGACGCGCAGCTTGCTCATCTGCTTGCGGGCCAGCGGGCTTTCCTTGGGCATCATCCGCTCAACGGCTTTTTCGAGGATGCGCTCAGGATGCTTGCCGCCGAGGATTTTGCCGGCCGTGCGTTCCTTGATCCCGCCCGGGTAGCCGGTGTGCCAGTAGTACACCTTCTTCTGGAGCTTCTTGCCGGTGAACGCGACCTTGTCGGCGTTGACCACGACAACAAAATCGCCGGTATCGACATGCGGCGTGAAATCGGCGCGATGCTTGCCTCGCAGGCGCATGGCGATGAACGAAGCAAGCCGGCCGACGACGGCGCCTTCGGCGTCGACGACGATCCATTTATTGGTGACGGACGCCGGCTGGGCCGCCTTAGTCTGAAGAGTGGGCATGGAACGCTCTGAATTAAGGAGCGCGGCTGCTACAGCTGATCCAATTCTGTGTCAACTTGCGCTATAAAACCTATTAAGATCAGATCACTGCGCAGCGGTATTATATTACCGCCAAGCAGCGGCGCGTGATAGTGCATGCACCGCCAGCCATAACAGGATCGCCCCGCCCTGGTGGATGAGGTTCATGCTGAGCGGCGCGCCCATCACCACCGCCCCGATCCCAAGCCCGGCCTGCAGAAGCGCCAGAACCAGCACGATGAACGCCATAACCTGCGGCGGTCCCACCCCGCGGATGGAAGAGACGAACGCCGTCACGCCGGCCAGCGCCACGAAAACATAGCCCGCCGTGCGGTGGTTGAATTGAATCGTGGCGTGGTTGGCGATCAGATTGTCGATAAAGGGCGTCATCCGCGCATAGTTTTTCGGGAAGTATTCGCCGCCGATCGTGGGCCAATCGCCATACGCCAAGCTGGCGCCCGATCCGGCCATGAGCGCGCCAAGGATAATCTGGACAAAAAGGACAACGATCAGCAGCCAGTCGAGCGGCCGGCCGCCCAGCCGCCCGGCCTTTTGCGGCCATGCATAAGCGCCGAGCGCGAGACGCCAGGCCAGTGCGAGAATGATAAAGGCCAGACCCAAATGGATCGCGAGCCTGACCGGACTGACGGCGATGCGTCCCGCGCCCTCAAAGCCTGATTGCACCATCCACCAGCCGATAAATCCCTGCAGCCCGCCCATGGCGAAGAGCGCGAGGCAGGACCAGAAGCGGCCGCGCAATTTGCCCAGCATCCAGAACAGCACAAACGGAACCGCGAACACCACGCCAATCACACGGCCAAGCAGCCGGTGGCTCCATTCCCACCAATACAAAACCTCGAAATCCGCGAGCGAGATGTCGGGGTTTTTCAACCTGAACTGCGTGGTCTGGCGGTATTTTTCGAACGCCTCGTTCCAGTCCTGCGCGCTGAGCGGCGGAATCGCGCCCGTAACCGGCTTCCATTCCGTGATCGAAAGGCCGCTGCCGGTCAGCCGCGTGGCGCCGCCGATCAGGATCATAATGATCAGCAACACGCAAACCGCGATCAGCCATGCGCCGACCCAGGGATCGCGCGGCGCAGCTCTGCCTTCTGCGCTCATTTGGATCCCCCTTCGCAGCGGCGCCATTGTGGGGCATGAGGCCGGTTCATGCCAGCATGCCACGCCGTCGCACCCGCAGAGAAACGCAGATGAACCCGGCGCTGCGCCGCGCCATTGGATGCGCGGCGATCCTGATCTACCTGCCGCTTTACGTGTTTCTGGCGGTGAGTGCGGGCGGCTGGCTTTCGGGCGCGCCGTGGTTCGCGCAATTGGCGTTTTACGCCGTGGCGGGCCTTGCCTGGCCGTTTCCGCTGCGGCCTCTATTCGTGTGGATGGGCCGCGGCGCTAGGAAGTCGACCACGTAACCTGCACCGAACGGCGCGGGCGCGAATAAAAATCCGAGGTCATCGTGATCGTGTTGCCAATCACATAGCTGGTCACGGATGTGAACGAATATGTCACCTCGGCATAAATGACGCTGCCGCCCGGCGTGATGACGCCAGCCGGGACGGTGAATGTCGAATCTACAGGCCGCGCTGTTCCGTTCCTTGTCTGGCTCCACGCCACCTTGGCCGTGTTCGGCGCCGAAGTGTCTTCGACGAGACTCGATATCACGATCGAGATATCGGTCCCGGTGGGATACGGAAACATGATCGCATCGGCGGCCTCGAACACGTTGTTTACGGCCGTCGGCGTCATGTTGGTTGATTGCGCCACTAGATCGGACATCGTCGACGAGACGTATTCAATGCGCTGCTTGGCGTTCATGCCCTGACACAATTCGATCAGGCCAAAAAACAACAGAACGACCAGCGGCGCGATGAGCGCAAACTCGACCGCCGCAACGCCCCTTTTGTCGCGAACGAAGCTACAGCGGTTCAGCATCCTACAACCGCCGCGGTGTAAGGCTCGTTGCGCATCGCAGCCGCCGAAGCCAGGATGCGCTTATCGTTGCCGCTGTTAACCAGAAACGCCGACATCACCGGCGTGTGTACAGTCCACTTGTAGAAAGCGCGCACAATCACGACTTCGCAGGGATCGCCCGGATCGTAGCGGAGCTTCGTCGCGTCGAAGTTTCCATTGGCGTCCAACGGCGGCGACATATCCGCAGCGCTGAAATCGTTGTACGCGTTGACATCGATTTCCAGGTTTTGATCGCACGCCAAAAAAGGGCTTAGGCGCGCGCATATCAGGTTGCGAAACTGGGTTTCGGTGGTATTCGCGATCTGAACCTCGCCCGTGCGCACGCGCCGGCCCATGTCGCTCGTCGCGTATTGCAGCCAGGCCTCGCCGATGTACACGGCGCTCGCCTCCACGATCGCGAAGATCAGCGTAAAGAAGATGGGCGCAATCAGCGCGAACTCGAGCGCAGTCGCGCCCGATTTGTTTCCGCTGCGCCGTTTGATCAGCCCCTGCACCCGCACACGCGCACCGCCTAAAGGGTAAATTTTCGAGCAAGCAGCATGCCACGCCAGCGCTAAGAAACCGTTACGAGCAGCGCTCGCCATTGCAGCGAAAATAAATTTTCTCCCGTCAAAGGGATATTAAGGCTGTTCGTGCATGCTGGGCTCGATTTTTGCGTGAGTGCGGACTCACGAGGTGGGCGCGATGACCAGCAATTTTCTCAGCAAAACCGGCTCCTTTCTGAAGCGTCAGATGCGCGCGCTGCGCATGGCCCGCAAGGGCAACGTGGCGCTAATCTTCGCGCTTTCGGTGGTCCCGCTTTTGGTCGCCGGCGGATCAGGCATAGACCTTGCGCGCGCGCTCGCCGTGCGCGGAAAATTGTACGCCGCCGTTGACGCCGCGGCGCTTGCCGTCGCTTCCAAGACGGGCATCACGCAAGCGCAGGCGCAAATCCTCGCACAGCAATATTTCGACGCGAACTATAACCTCGACAGCTCCTTCGGTGCGCCGGAAGCTGTAGACGTTACGATCAGCGGCCAGCGGGTAACCGTGACCAGCGACATCGCCATGCCGACGACGCTGATGAACGTCGCCGGTATCCATAATGTTAACCTGACCGCGTCGTCGGACGTGGTGTGGGGGCAAACTAAAATATGGGTTGGCCTGGCGCTGGATACGACGGGATCGATGGCTCAGGGCGACGGGTCCGGCACCAAGATCAGCGCGCTAAAAACCGCTGTTGCGGGTACAAATGGGCTGCTCGATAAGCTGAGCACTACGGCCGCGACTGCCGGCGATGTCCAATTGTCCCTGATCCCATTTGCCCGCTTCGTGAATGTCAACGACATCAGCGGCAGCGGCGGTGCGACGTGGCTGGATTGGACCGTCTGGGATGAAACCCACGGATCGTGCACCATCAATGGAACCTCTTACACGGGATCCGCCTACGACACAAAAACCGAGTGTGAAGCAGCATCCATCGGGAGTTGCAGCAACGCCGCCTTCAACGGCTCGCAGAACGAATGCCAGAACGCGGGGACGTGTTCGATCAGTGGCAACACTACCCAAAGCTCATGTCAAAGCGCTGGCGCCTGCAGCATCAGCGGCTACAGCACTCAATCAGCCTGCCAGAACGCCGGCACCTGCACGATCTCAGGCAACACGTCCGAAAATGCCTGCGAAAGCGCCTATACAGGTGTGTGCAGCCTCAGCGGATACAATACCCAAAACGCCTGTCAGAACGCAGGCACCTGCAGCGTAGCGGGCTACACGACCAAGTCGACATGCCAGAACGCTTACAATGGTTATGTTTGCAAGATAAATGGCGTCAGCTACCCCAATGCGCCCCGCAATACGCAGTCCGGATGCACCGCCTCCGTAAATGGCGTTTGCTCGAAACCTCAATTTACGACCAAGAGCACGTGCGAGGCTTCAAAGAATCCAAAGGGCGTGTGGCATACAGGCACTTGGACAGGCGTCGGCGGCGCGGGCGTATGGACGCCTGGGGTGTGGTCGAACCAATACGGCGTGTGGACTCCGACGCCGGGAACCTGGACCACAGGCGTCTGGACTTCCACGCCGGCCACTTGGACCAGCCACAGCGGTGTTTGGACCGCAAATCATTCCGGCTGGAACGGCTGCGTCACTGACCGCGGACTGGGCAATGCTTCCAGCGGCGGACCTGCCAATGGGTTGGGTCAAGTTTCTTCCACGGGCGCTGGCTACGATACCAATGTCGATCCACCTTCCAACTTGCTGCAAAGCAAATTTAGGATCGACGCCTCAAGCAGCTGCCCTGCCCCCATCAAGGCTCTTGGTTATGACTGGGCTGATCTCAAAACACGCGTGAATAATCTGACGACCAACGGCGCGACAAACCAGCCTATCGGCCTCGTCTGGGCCTGGCACAGCCTGACAAACAGCGCGCCGATGAACTCCGGAGCGTTGCCCACCAATACCGCGCGCTTCATCATCATCGTCTCTGACGGTGAAAACACACAGAACCGCTGGTACGGCAACGGATCGAGCCACAGCTCTTCAGTAGACAATCGCATGACAGCGGTTTGCGACGCGGCTAAGGCGGACGACGTTATTATCTATACTCTATTCATCAATATCGCCGGCACCGCAGGTAATGCCAGCTCCATGAAGCAATGCGCCACTGGCGGTGAATTCGGCGGCCGATATCACGCGGTGAGTTCTACCGGCGCAATCGGCAACGCACTCGACGCGATCACCCAGCAGATCACCAATCTGCGCGTCTCGCACTGATCGAAGAAACAACGAGGGCGCAGGGTTTATCCCAGCGCCCTCGTCAGCCTCCGAGAATTTCGGCCCTGCCATACCGCCCTTGGCGCGCACCATTTCGTGATGGCGCGCTTACAGCAAAATCAGCTTAACCCGCCGCGCGCCGCGCTATAGTGTTGGAAGAGTTGATTGGAGGCGTCCTTGTCGATCCTGCAGAAGTTCGTTGCCGCCGCGTTTTTCGCAAGCGCACTGTTCAGCGCCAGCGCCGTCACGCCCGCTTTCGCGCAAGCCACAGAAGCTGCGGCGCAAGCCCGCCTCAATCCGAACACCGCCACCGCCGCGCAACTCGCGACCGTTCCGAACATGACGCCCACGCTGATCGCCGAAATCGAAAGCAAACGTCCGTTCCGCACGACTGCCGATTTTCATACCCTGCTCAGCGCGCGCCTGCAGCCCAAGCAAATCGAACAGGTTTATCCGCTCCTGTTCGTGCCAATCGATCTGAACCGCGCCACGTCCAAGGAGATCGCGCTGATCCCCGGCATGTCGCGCAAGATGGTCCACGAATTCGAGGAATACCGGCCCTACGCGTCGCTTCAACAATTCAACAAGGAAATCGGCAAATACGTCCCGCCGAAGGAAGTCGCGCGGCTCAGGAGCTACGTGACTTTGAACTGACGCGGCGGCGGGCCTGCAGGATAAGCCGCAAGCTGGCGATCGCCGCCAGCACGCCGGCATGGATGTAAGCGTTCAACGGATCGAACGCGGTCAGCACCCAGTGCGCCAGCGCCAGAACCGCGGCCGGATAGACCAGCAGATGCAGCCTCTTCCATGCCCGCTTCAGCGCACGTACAGACGCATCGTTGCTGGTGAGCGCGAGCGGCGTCATGATCGCCAGCGCAATCCAGCCCGTGAGCAGGCCCGGCTCTATTCCTTCTTCAAGGATCAGCGCCGCATCCGCCTTGCGCAGCACGTACACGGCGAGGTGCAGCGCAGCGTAGCAAAAGGAAGCGACGCCAAAATCACGCCGGCGCCGCATCAGCCAAAGCGAAAACCCGCCGGGCGCCAGCAGGCGGAGGGGCGTGGCCGCCAAGGTGACGATAAGAATCTGGACAGACAGATCGCCGCTGTAATGGATGAACTCGCCATAGCTCAACGCGCCGGCAGCATAGCCGTAAATCAGTCCCGCCGCCGGCAGCGCCAGCGCAATCCATAGCAACAACGGCGCTCGCGAGGATTTCACCGCGCGCCTTCCAGCGCCACTAGCGAAACATGCCGGTACCCTGCCTTGCGCACCTGATCGAGCACGCCCATCAGATCGCCATAAGGCACGCGGCGATCGGCGCGCAGGAAAATCCGCGCCGTTTTATCGCCCGCCGTGGCGGCGGCGAGCGCGGCGCCCAATTGCGCTGGATCGGCGCGGGTTTCGCCAACGTGAACGGCCAGATCGGCCGAAAGCGTGAGGTAGATCGGCTCGTCCGTGCGCGCTTGCGGCTCGGCGGCGGCCGTTGGCAGGTCGACGGGCAGATCAATTGTCGAAAGCGGCGCGGCGACCATGAAAATGATCAGCAGCACCAGCATCACGTCGATAAACGGCGTGACGTTGATCTCGTGCGTCTCCGTCAAATCGTCGGAATCGCTGCCAAACCGCATCGCCATCGTGCGCTACCCTACGCGCGCAGGACGCGCTGATGCGAGCGGCAGATCGAGTTCGCGCGATGTCAATCTCTCAACCGCCGCCGCCGCATCGCCAACGCGCGCGCGATACCCGCCGATCGCGCGCGTGAAATGATTGTAGATCACCACGGCCGGGATCGCGACGATCAGGCCGCACGCGGTCGCGAGCAACGCCTCGGCGATGCCCGGCGCGACCACGGCGAGGTTTGTCGTGCCCGACCGCGAAATCCCGATGAAGCTGTTCATGATGCCCCACACGGTGCCGAACAGGCCCGCGAACGGCGCAGTCGATGCAATCGTGGCGATGGCGCCGACGGCGCGCGCCACGCGGCGATTTTCCGCCGCGACCAGCCGCTCTAGATGAGACGCAACACGCTCCTTCACGCCCGTCTTGTCGCCCCCGGCGTAATAGTCCAACTCGGCGCGCGCTTCGCGCAGGAACAATGCGGTTATTCCGTCTTCAGCTTTTGCGGCGCTCAAATTCGGAGCCTGGCGCAATTGGTCGAGGGCCCGCTCAATTGAGCGCCGGGCCTGACCCAATTCAATGCTCTTGGCGACCAGCACGCCCCAAACGACTAAAGACGCGACCAGCAGACCGGCCATCACAGCCTGCACGACAATGTCAGCGCTCAGGAACATGCCCAAAGGCGAGAGGTCAGCGCCCGCTTCCATCCAACCACAATCCATCGATCGCGCGTGACCGCGCCAATGCCCGACTCTACCTGACAATGCTTCTTAATAACAAGCGCCTGCGCGGATCAGGGGCGTCAAACCACCGCGCTGAGACGTAGAAGGTTGTTGTAGACGCCAGTCAGCCTAAGCAAAGCGTGCTGATCGCCGGCGCCGGCCCTGCGCAGCGCCTGAATAGCCTGGTCGAGATCGAACAGCACGGCGCGCTTTTCCCCATCCGGGACCATGCTCTGGACCCAGAAAAACGACGCGACTCGGACGCCGCGCGTCACCGGCGAGACCTGGTGCAGGCTGGACGCTGGATAAAGCACGAGCTGACCTGCCGGCAGCTTCACTTCCTGCGCGCCAAACGCGCCCTCGATGGTCAGCACCCCGCCCTCATACTCATCGGGCTCGGAAAGAAACAAGGTGGCCGAGATGTCCGCGCGCATCGTCATGCCCGCCCGCGCTATGCGCATCACGGCGCTGTCGATATGCGTCCCAAAATAATCACCGCCCTCGGCGTAGCGATTGAACCTTGGCGGATAGATTTTCTCCGGCAGCGCCGCCGATATGAACAGCGGGTGATCGCCGAGCACGCGCAATATGTCATTGCCGAACGCGATGGCAAGATCATCGTTTTCCGCCAATTGCGTGTTCTGCTTGACCTCGCGCGACAACGTCCCGGCGTTAGCCCTTCCGTCGATCCATGTCGCCGCGTCGAGGCGCGCGCGCATCTGCGCCACGACGGCTTTACTCAGCACATCTTCGATGACTAGCAGCATCCGGCGCGCTCTTTCAGAGGCGGCAATAAGGTCAGAAAGCGTGGCTCAACGTAACCTGCACGCTGCGTTTGTCGCCGATATAGGTGAATGAACCGCTGCGATAGGCCGCAAGGTAGTAATCCGTATCGCCGACATTGCCCACGTTCAGCCGGAGGCTGGTTTTTTCGCTGAAGTCATAGTCTGCGAACAGATCGTAGACGGTGTAGTCCGGCACGGTGATCGCGTACCGATTCAGCGTGGTGTTATAAGCCGCGCCCGTGTCCGGCTGCCCGCCATATCGCTCACTGGCGTAGCGCATGGCCCCGCCAAAAGAGAATTCTGGCGTCAGCTGATAACTGACATGGGCAAAGGCTGATTGATCGGCGAAATTGCTCAGCGCCGCGCCGATATTCGCCGGAACCGCCGATTTAAGCACCTCGGAATCCATCGAAGAATATCCGATCTGCACCGCCAGCTGTTCCGTGACATTCCCCACCAGGCTAAGCTCATAGCCTTTGACGCGATTTTGTCCGGTATTGAGCGTGCCGAAATTGGTATAATCGGCCCCTTCCATCACGTCGTTTTTCGTCGTCTCGAAAATGGCGGCGGTAAGCATCAGCCGGTCGTCGAAGAATTGCTGCTTTAAACCCAGCTCAATGTTGTCAGATCGCTCTGGCTTGCTGAGATCAATCAGCGCGCCGTTGCAGATGCCGCCATAGCCACAGGTGCCGCCGACATCGGACTCGCCGCCATTGATCTCATTCGACGACGAATAGGTCAGGTAGACATTGGTGTTGTCGTTCGGCTTGAATACCGCGCCAATATGACCGCTCCAGAAGCCGTCCGAATAGTCGTAGAGCACGCGCGTCGCCGGGTTCGCGCCGACGAGGTTCGAATAATCGAATTCGTCGTAGCGGGCGCCCGCGAATATCGAAAACTTCTCGGTGATGTCGATCGTGTCCATCAGATACACCGACACCGTTTCGATCTGGTAATCGCTGTCGAACGTGCCCTTAACGATGTTGCGGCCGAGCAGCGTGCCGACGTTCGCGTAAGCCGCGCCTGACGGATCGGTGAGGCAAAACTGGTTGTTTGCGGCCGCGGTTCCAGTCCGGCAATTGAACGGCGCGGTATTCGTGACACTGTAGATGCCGTTCAGCACCTTCACATCGCTGTATTCCACGCCCGCAACGATCTCGTGATAGAGCGGGCCCGTGGGCACATCCCAGTAGAGGTTGAGGTTGTTGACGAAATACTCGACCTCTTGCCAGCCCTGGTGCGCGCTCGGTGTCCATGTGGTCACGCCCGGCGCAGTATCGTTCAAGCCGCGCAGCGCGGTGCGCCCACCAGTGAGCACATAGGCGTTGTCGGTCGCGCCATACCGCGCCGAATTTGACAGCTTAAGGCTCGGCGAGAAATTGTAGGTCGTGCGCAGGGTGAACACATCGACTTCGGAGTTCAGGAAGTCGCTGTCCTGCAAGTAAACCGGCGCGTTCTTCACGACATTGCCGCCGTTCGGAATGTACGTGCCCATATCGGGCTTATCTTCGGCCTTGAGGTAATAATAATCCGCCGTGACGTTCCAGTTCGGCATGATGTCGTAGGACAGCGACAGCGCCGCGCCATTGCGCTCGCGATCCGCGGGGCCGCGATCGGGCACTTCCTCATAAGCGTGAAGGAAATTTCCGCGCACCGCCAGCTTGTCGGACAGCGGGATGTTGCTGTCGAGCGTGACGCGGCGGAATTGGTCTGT